>NZ_CP108882.1:3422500-4022500 GCF_036347055.1 Streptomyces sp. NBC_00820
GGCGTCCAGGCGGTCCCATTCGGCTCGGTGTGCGGAGACGAAGACGTCCAGATCCATCGGGTCTGCCTGCTCCTCGGCGGGTCGACGACTGACGTCGTGACTGCTCTTGCTGCTGTCAGCTTGTCGTATTGCGGCGCGATGCAGCTCTCAGCTTGGCAGACTTGCGCTTCACCGGGCAGATCAGGGGAAGGACGGCTGACGTGAGTGAGCTGGTGACCGGCGAGGCGGTGGCGCTCGAGTTGCGGCCCGCCAAGCTGCCGAGCAGGGCGTTGGCCGTGTTGCTGGATCTGGCGGTGGTCGTCCTCGTGTACATCGGCGTCACCTTCGTGCTGATCGCGGCGACGTCGTCCCTGGACGAGGCCGCGCAGGTCGCGCTGTCGATCGCCACCTTCGTGCTGGTGCTGGTCGGCGTACCCATCGCGGTCGAGACGCTCAGCCATGGGCGCTCGCTCGGAAAGATGGCGTTCGGGCTGCGCGTGGTCCGGGACGACGGCGGGCCGATCCGCTTCCGGCACGCGCTGGTGCGCGGCGCGATGGGGGTGGTCGAGATCCTCATGACGTTCGGGGTGGTCGCCTGCATCGCGTCCCTGGTGTCGGCGCGCGGGCGGCGGCTCGGGGACGTGTTCGCGGGCACGCTGGTCGTGCGTGAACGGATTCCCCTGGGGCGTGCCGCTTTCGCTCCGGCTCCGCCGCCGTGGCTCGTGGGGCGGTACGCCGAGCTTGATCTGTCGGCGGTTCCGGACGGGCTCTGGCTTGCCGTGCGGCAGTGCCTGACGCGGATGCATCAGCTCGATCCCCAGGTTGCCCTCGACATGGCACAGCGGCTCGCCGCCGACCTCGCGGCGCGTACGGGAACCACCGTTCCGGAGGGTGTGCATCCGGCCGGGTTCCTGGCCGCCGTGGTCCATGAGCGGCAGGCGCGCGACGCGCGGCAGGCGTTCGGGGGCGCTGGTCCGGTGGCAGTTCCGCCGACGCCTCAGGCTCCCGCCGTCCGGCCCGCGTCACCGCTGCCGTACGAGACGCCGTCGGACCGTGCGGCCACCGGCTCCGGCACCGATTCCGGCGACGGCTCCCGCTCGAACTCCAGCTCCGACCCCACTGACCACGGCCAGGGCACCGGCACCGGCACCACGGGTTTCGCGCCGCCGGCGTAGGCCGGGGTGCGGGGTGCTGTCGTGCTGTTCAGGCGAGCCTCGACGGCGGTGACTGAAGGTCCTCCAGTTCGATGCCGGGTGCCTCCAGGACCACGTCGCCGGCGATGTGCACGGTGTGCCGTTCGCCCGTGTCCAGGGCGGTGACCTGGTACTCGTCCACGATCAGGGGGCCGTTGTCAGTGGCGTGTGCTTCGCTGTTCAGCAGAGCCCAGGACTGGTCCACGGTGCGCGGCGCGAGCACCGGGTCCGTGAAGGCCACGAGGCGTACGCGGGTCGCGTCGGTGGAGGGGGTGAGGCGCAGGAGGCGGGCGGTGGCGACGAGGAACGCGGGGGATGTCCCGGTGAAGGCGTGGGCGCGCACATTGCCTTCGGTGGCCTGAGCGCCCGTGGGGTCGGTGCGGACCCAGGTGACGCCGTCGAGGGCGGCACCGCGCACCTGCCAGCCGCCGGCGTGGAGTTCGAGCCGGATGGGGCGGCCGAGCTCGTCCAGGGCGAGGTCGACCGAGCCCTGGTCGGTGCCGGCGGGAGTGGTCAGCCGGGAGACGTAGCGCCAGCCGGACGGGCCGGGGGCGCACTGGAAGTGCTCTTCCGCGAGAGGGGTGTGATCGTGCGGATCGTAGAGCGAATAACGGCCGCGGGGCATGGGGGTCCTGGGTTCTGACGGGCTGACGGTGTGGCCCGGGCCTGCTGGTCCGGCCAAAGAGGCAGGCCCCCGGCACGGGGGTGCGGGGGCCTGCCTCGGAGGTTCGGCGGACCTGCCGCCGGGGAGCGCGTGGTGCGTCTGCGCGCTCGCCCGGTGGCGGGGCTACGGCGTCAGCGGCTCAGTAGCGGTAGTGGTCCGACTTGAACGGGCCGTCGACCTCGACGCCGATGTACGAGGCCTGCTCGGGGCGCAGCTTGGTGAGCTTGACGCCGAGCGAGTCCAGGTGGAGGCGGGCGACCTTCTCGTCGAGGTGCTTGGGCAGCACGTAGACGTCGGTCGGGTACTCGTCGGGCTTGGTGAACAGCTCGATCTGGGCCAGGGTCTGGTCCGCGAAGGAGTTGGACATCACGAACGACGGGTGGCCGGTGGCGTTGCCCAGGTTCAGCAGGCGGCCCTCGGACAGCACGATGATGACCTTGCCGTCGGGGAACTTCCAGGTGTGCACCTGGGGCTTGACCTCGTCCTTGACGATGCCGGGGATCTTGGCCAGGCCGGCCATGTCGATCTCGTTGTCGAAGTGGCCGATGTTGCCGACGATGGCCTGGTGCTTCATCTTGGCCATGTCCGAGGCCATGATGATGTCCTTGTTGCCCGTCGTGGTGACGAAGATGTCGGCCTTGTCGACGACCTCGTCGAGGGTCGTGACCTGGTAGCCGTCCATCGCCGCCTGAAGCGCGCAGATCGGGTCGACCTCGGTGACGATCACGCGGGCGCCCTGACCGCGCAGGGACTCCGCGCAGCCCTTGCCCACGTCGCCGTAGCCGCAGACGACGGCGGTCTTGCCGCCGATGAGGACGTCGGTGGCGCGGTTGATGCCGTCGATCAGGGAGTGGCGGCAGCCGTACTTGTTGTCGAACTTCGACTTGGTGACGGCGTCGTTGACGTTGATCGCCGGGAAGAGGAGGACGCCGTCGCGCTGCATCTCGTACAGGCGGTGGACGCCGGTGGTGGTCTCCTCGGTGACGCCGCGGATCTCCGAGGCCAGCTGGGTCCACTTCTGGGAGCCCTCGGAGATGGTGCGGTGGAGCAGCTCGAGGATGACGCGGTGCTCGTCGGACTCGGCGGTCTCCAGACCGGGGACCTTGCCGTCCTTCTCGTACTCGACGCCCTTGTGGACGAGGAGGGTCGCGTCGCCGCCGTCGTCCAGGATCATGTTCGGGCCGCCGGTGGGGCTGTCCGGCCAGGTCAGGGCCTGCTCGGTGCACCACCAGTACTCGTCCAGGGTCTCGCCCTTCCAGGCGAAGACCGGGACGCCCTGGGGGTTGTCCGGCGTGCCGTTCGGGCCGACGGCGATGGCGGCGGCCGCGTGGTCCTGGGTGGAGAAGATGTTGCAGGAGGCCCAGCGGACCTGGGCGCCGAGGGCGACCAGGGTCTCGATGAGGACGGCGGTCTGCACGGTCATGTGCAGCGAGCCGGTGACGCGGGCGCCGGCGAGGGGCTGGGCCTCGGCGTACTCCTTGCGGATCGACATCAGGCCGGGCATCTCGTGCTCGGCGAGGGTGATCTCCTTGCGGCCGAACTCGGCCAGGGAGAGGTCGGCGACCTTGAAGTCCTGTCGGTTGTCGACAGTCGTCATGCGAGCTGCTCCTCGGAATCGGGGCGAGGTGGGTAGGGCTGGTCTGCGCGGCGGCGGACACGGGGTGTCCGAACAGAGGACACAGGTATGCCCACGTACGCGCAGCGCAGTCCGTCGGAGGCCCTCTCTCCCTCGGCCGGTCCGTCCGGACCGCCCGACCGCCATCAGCAGCGACGTCTGGCTCCGTCCCAAGCTACACCGGGGGACCCGGTCACCCCCAGTCCGCCTGCGAACGCGCGGCGTCCGATCGGGGGACACGCGCGGCGTCCGGGGGCGGGCCGTGCCGGGCGGAGCGGGCGCGGCGTCCGGGTATCGTCCGCGCAGCCGCCGGTACGCCAGATCAGGAGGCCGGTGCAACCGAGGGAGAGGTACAGCAGTGGGCGCAGGACGGGGGTTGGGGGGTTTCCGCTCTCATGGTGGGGCTGCTGGGGGCGGCACTGGGGAGCGGTGCCTTCGCCTGTGGCAAGGAGACGTATGGGAGCGGCACCGTGTCGGCCGGGAGCATGGCGCCGACGTACGAACCCGGTGACCGGATCGTGTGGGAACGCGTCGACGGGAGCGAGGTGCGCCGCGGTGACGTGGTCATGTTCTCGGAGCCGGGGCGCTACGGGCCCGGTGTCGTCATGCAGCGGGTCATCGGGGTGGGCGGGGATCACGTGGCGTGCTGCGCGGCGGTGGGGTCGCGGCGGCGGATCACCGTGAACGGCGAGCCGGTCGCGGAGCCGTACGTGTGGCGGGGCGATGCCGACGGGCTGCGCCGGTCCTACGACGTGGAGGTCCCCGAGGGGCGTCTGTTCCTGCTGGGGGACCGTCGGGGGAACGCCCGGGACTCGCGTTTCTTCGCCTCGGACCACGACGGGACCGTCCCGGTGGACGCCGTGCGGGGCCGCGTGACGGACAGCCCGGCCGGCCCCGCACTGATCGTTTCAGGGCTGGCCCTCGGGGCCGTGCTCCTAGTGACCGGCGTCGGCCTGGGGATCGGGGCCTGGGCGGTGCGGCGGCGGGCACGGGCACTGGTGCCGCCGCCCCCGCCGTGGCCGGTGCGGCCGGTCTGAGGCCGGGATTGACAGACCACGGGGCCCGCCGGAATGTCCGGCGGGCCCCGTGGTCGTGACGGAACTGGGTGGTGACGGAGCTCAGTGCCCCGCGGTGTCCGGGGTCGGGCCACCGGGGGTGGCCGCCGGGTCGGGGCCCTTGGCGGCCTCGGCCTCGCTGTAGATGTCCGGTTCCAGGTAGATGACGCGGGCGATCGGGACGGCGGCGCGGATGCGGGCCTCGGCGGCGTCGATGGCCTTGGCGACCTCGGCGGCCGTGTCGTCGTGCTCGACGGCGATCTTGGCGGCGACGAGCAGCTCCTCGGGGCCGAGGTGCAGGGTGCGCATGTGGATGACGCCGGTGACCGTGTCGCCGTCGACGATCGCGGCCTCGATCTTCTTCACGTCCTCGGCGCCCGCGGACTCGCCGAGCAGCAGCGACTTGGTCTCGGCGGCCAGGACGAGGGCGATCAGGACGAGCAGGACACCGATGCAGACGGTGCCGACGCCGTCCCAGGTGCCGTCGCCGGTGAGCAGGGCGATGCCGACGCCGGCGAGGGCGAGGACCAGACCGATGAGCGCGCCGAAGTCCTCCAGCAGGACGACCGGCAACTCGGGCGCCTTGGCACGGCGGATGAACTGCGCCCAGGACAGCGTCCCGCGCAGCTCGTTGGACTCCTTGATGGCCGTGCGGAAGGAGAAGCCCTCGGCGATGATCGCGAAGATCAGGACGCCGATCGGCCAGTACCAGTGCTCCACCGGGTGCGGGTGGCTGATCTTCTCGTAGCCCTCGTAGATGGCGAACATGCCACCGACGGAGAAGAGGATGATCGAGACGAGGAAGGCGTAGATGTAGCGCTCGCGGCCGTAGCCGAAGGGGTGTTGCGGGGTGGCCTCGCGCTGGGCGCGCTTGCCGCCGATCAGCAACAGGAACTGGTTGCCGGAGTCGGCGACCGAGTGGACGCCCTCGGCGAGCATCGACGAGGAGCCGCTGAACGCGAACGCCACGAACTTCGATGCCGCGATCGCGAGATTGGCGCCCAGTGCCGCCACAATCGCCTTGGTACCGCCTGACGCGCTCATCTGTCCGCGTTGTCCCTTCACCCTCGTATGTCCACGCCGTCCAGGCGTCCGACCGGCTTTGCCCGTGCTTTGCCGGTGCGCCATTGTTGCAGCCCGGCCGGGCTGCGGCGCGTCAGCTGTCCACAGCCCCGGTCATACGATCACAGTGGCACGGAAGATCGTGCCCGTGCCGGACACCTCAACCTTCTCGCCCGCCGGGACGAAGACCGACCGGCCGGGGGCGAGCTCGTGGTCACCCGTCCGGACGGTGCCGGCGGTGCAGAGCAGGATCTGCGGGGTGTCCCGGGTGAGGTCGCGGGCGCTGCCGCCCTCGGCCAGGACGTACCGGGAGAGCCGGAACTCGTCGATCGGGGTCTCGTAGACCTCCTCGCCGTCCGGGGCCGCCTCGGGGCGCAGCACGCCCGGGTCCCCGGCCTCGAAGCGGACGACTCGCAGGAGTTCGGGGACGTCGACGTGCTTGGGGGTCAGGCCGCAGCGCAGGACGTTGTCGGAGTTGGCCATGATCTCGACGCCGAGGCCGTCGAGGTAGGCGTGCGGGATGCCGGCGCCGAGGAACAGGGCCTCGCCGGGCTGCAGACGGACGTGGTTGAGCAGCATGGCCGCGATGACGCCGGGGTCGCCGGGGTAGTGGTGGGCGAGGCCGGCGTAGGGGGCGTAGTCGCCGCCGAGGCGGGTGCAGGCGGCGGTGGCCTCGGCGACCGTGCGGGCCATCTCCTCGGGATCGGCGGTGAGGATCGCGGTGAGGACCTCGCGCAGGGCCGCTTCCTCGGGGTGGGCGTGCAGCAGGTCGACGTACGGCTTCAGGGAGTCGACGCCCAGCCCGGCGAGCAGGTCGGCCGCCTGGACCGGGTCGCGGAACCCGCACAGGCCGTCGAACTCGGTGAGCGCGCAGATCAGCTCGGGCTTGTGGTTGGGGTCCTTGTAGTTGCGGTGTGCGGCGTCCAGCGGGATGCCGCGGCGCTCCTCGTCGGCGTAGCCCCGCCCGGCCTGCTCCAGGTCGGGGTGGACCTGGAGGGAGAGGGGGGCGCCGGCGGCAAGGATCTTGAGCAGGAACGGCAGGCGCGGGCCGAACTTCGCCACCACGCCGGCACCCAGCTCACGCTCCGGGTCGGCGCCGATGACCTCGACGAGCGTGCCGCGCGCGGTGCGCGAGGGCGCACCCGGGTGCGCGCCCATCCACATCTCCGCCTGGGGTTCGCCGGTCGGTTCGACACCGAGGAGGTGCGGTATGGCGGTGGGAGAACCCCACGCGTAGGGACGGACGGTGTTGTCGAGGGGGTCCATGTGTCTTCTCAGTCTCCGTGTACGCACCGCGCGGCCCGGTCTCCGTGTACGCACCGCGCGGCCCGTGCGGTTGTCGCGTCGCCCGGCCCGGCGCGGTGCCGGTTCGGGGCCGGCGGTGGGCTCGGCCGGCCGGCCCGGGACGCCCCGGGGCGCGACGGCCAAGGGAAAGATCAGGCCGTCGAGGTGAGCGCCAGGTAAACGGCGGCGAAATCCGTGACGGCGATCAGTTCCGCGAGGGTCTCCAGTTCGCCGCCCTCCTCCGGTTCGAGTTCGCTGATCGGCGTGTCACGGCTGAGGGCGAGGTCACGCGCGGCGGTCGCGGCGGTGAGGCCGCCGATCGGGCGGTCGCGGAGCAGCACTACGCGCGCGTGCAGCGCGGGTGTCTCCTCCACGCGGTCGCGGAAGAAGTCGTCGGGGTCGGCGTTGGCGGCCAGGCGGCCGGCGAGGAGGGCCCGGTGCGCCGCGAGTGCCTCGGGGAGTTCGGCGACCAGGGCGGGGCGGCCGGCCAGTTCGGCGAGGGCGTCGGCGAAGCGGCGGCCCGCGGGGCCGGCCGAGGCGCCTTCCGTCCATACGACGGGGAGCGCGTCGGCGAGTTCGGCGGCGAGGGTCTTGGCCGGGTTGCTGTAGGTCGCGAGGGCGGGGCCGCAGCGCTCGGCGACACCGTCCAGGCGGTCGGCGACCTTCTCCAGGGCGTCGGGCCCGGCGTTGACCAGGCCGATGCGGTCGAGCAGGGCGAGCAGCGGGGTGAGCAGGGCCCAGAAGACGCCCGGGGAGGACGCGGCGACGGGTTCGTCCTGGTCGTACGGTGCCGTCGCCATCGGTACGAAGAGGCCGTGCGCGCCCGCCACGGCCTCGGCGAGCGGGGTGCCGGCCGGGGCCACCGCCGCCACCGTGCAGCCGCGCCGGTAGGCCTGCTCGGCGAGCAGGGAGAGGCTGGGTTCGGTGCCGTCGGGGGTGGCGATCAGCAGCAGGTCCACGGAGCCGGCCCAGCCGGGCAGCTCCCAGCGCAGGGCGCCGGCTGCCGGGGCGACGCCGGTGGGGGCGAGGCGGATGACGGGGCTGCCGGGGCCGGCCAGGCTGCCGAGGAGGTCGGCGGTGTGGGTGGCGGCGGTTCCGGGGCCGGCGATGAGGACGGCGCGGGGGCGGCCGTCGGGCTTGAGGTCGCCGACGCCGGCCTCGATGGCGTGCCGGGCCGCCGTACGGACTCGGGCACCGGCCTCCGCGGCGCCGCGGAGAAGACCTCGGCGGTCGGCCTCGGCGAGGCCCTCCGCGGTGTCGAGGAGTGATTCGTCGAGCATGGGCACCAGCCTCCGGTCGCCGGGAGTCCTGTCGGGTGTGGGGCCGGGGTGCGCGTCGTCGTTGCGGCAGCCCCTGTTCCGCGGGGTGGCCCTACTCCGGGCGGCGGGCCTCGTCGACGAGCAGGACCGGGATGCCGTCGCGGACCGGGTAGACCAGGCCGCAGCCCTGACCGGTGCAGATCAGCTCGCTGTCCTGCTCCTTGAGGGGGGCGTGGCAGGCCGGGCAGGCGAGGATCTCCAGGAGGCCGGCTTCGAGCGGCATGGGCTGTCCCTTCGTGCGGGGATACGACGTTTACGGATGTGCTGGTCAGCGTACCGCTGCGGCGGCTTGGCGCGGGGGCTCGGTGGGCATGCGTACGGAGGGCCGTGGTCTGCCGGCCTCTCCGCCCGGCTTTCCCTGCACGTCCGCCCGGGTTTTCCCCGCACGACAGACCGGGTTTCCGCCCGACCGACCGCCTTCCGACCGGCCGGCTCCCGGCCCCACCACCCCGGCCCGCGCGGCGCACGGGTCGGCGCGGTGGAGGCCTCGGGGCGGAGGCAACCGTGGAGCGATGGCGGCCGCGGGGCGGTGGGGCCGCGGGGCGGGTCAGGCGCGGATGATCGCCAGGGCCTCGTCGCGGATCCTGGCCATGGTGGGCTCGTCCTTCGCTTCCGCGTTGAGGCGCAGAAGGGGTTCGGTGTTGGACGGGCGGACGTTGAACCACCAGTCGGCGGCGGAGACCGTGAGGCCGTCGAGCTCGTCGAGGGTGATGTCGGCGCGGCCCTCGTAGGCGGCGCGGATCGCGGCGAGGCGGGCGTTCTGGTCGGCGACCGTGGAGTTGATCTCGCCGGAGCCGGCGTAGCGGTCGTACTGGGCGACGAGAGCGGACAGCGGGCCGCTCTGGCCGCCGAGGGCCGCGAGGACGTGCAGGGCGGCCAGCATGCCCGTGTCGGCGTTCCAGAAGTCCTTGAAGTAGTAGTGGGCGGAGTGCTCGCCACCGAAGATCGCGCCGGCGCGGGCCATCTCGGCCTTGATGAAGGAGTGGCCGACGCGGGTGCGGACCGGGGTGCCGCCGTTCTCCTTCACCACCTCGGCGACGGTGCGGGACGTGATCAGGTTGTGGATGACGGTGCCGTGGCCGCCGTTGCGGGCCAGTTCGCGCGCGGCGACGAGGGCGGTGATCGCCGACGGGGAGACCGGGTCGCCCTTCTCGTCGACGACGAAGCAGCGGTCGGCGTCGCCGTCGAAGGCGATGCCGAGGTCGGCGCCCTCGGCGGGGACCCGCTTCTGCAGGTCGACGATGTTGGCCGGGTCGAGCGGGTTGGCCTCGTGGTTGGGGAACGTGCCGTCCAGCTCGAAGTACATCGGCACGACGGTCAGGGGCAGACCGGCGAAGACCGTGGGGACCGTGTGGCCGCCCATGCCGTTGCCCGCGTCGACGACGACCTTCAGGGGGCGGACCGAGGTCAGGTCGACGAGGGAGCGGAGGTGCGCCGCGTATCCCTCCAACGTGTCGCTCGTGGTGAGGGTTCCCGGCTCGGCGGCCGGCTCGGGGGCGCCCGACTCGAGCCACTTCTCGACCAGTTCACGGACCTGCGTGAGGCCGGTGTCCTGGCCGACCGGGGCGGCGCCCGCGCGGCACATCTTGATGCCGTTGTACTGCGCCGGGTTGTGGGAGGCCGTGAACATAGCGCCCGGGACGTTCATCGCGCCGGAGGCGTAGTACAGCTGGTCCGTGGAGCACAGGCCGATCTCGGTGACGTCCACGCCGCGGTCCGCCGCGCCGCGCGCGAAGGCGCGGGACAGGCCGGGGGACGAGGGGCGCATGTCGTGGCCGACGACGATCGCCGCGGCGTCCGTCACCTCGGCGAAGGCGGCACCGAAGAGTTCGGCCAGTGACACGTCCCACTGGTCCGGGACCACTCCGCGCACGTCGTACGCCTTCACGATCTGCGACAGATCAGCAGCCACGGCCACCCCTCCTGAAAGTCTTACCGAATGTCCTTTGGGTCCCCACAAACTACCCGCCGGGGGTAAAGGGCGGGTGTGCGGACACCGGGTGGACCGTCAGCGGCCCCTTGGCCGGCGTGAGTGTCCGCCCCGGCGCGACTGCGGCGTCGCGGCCCAGTTGCCCGCGAAATCACGTCGGTTGACCGTCGGGCGCGGGTCGGTTGGCCGTCGGGCGCGGGTCAGTTGTCCGGGGAGCGCAGAACCCGCAGGTGCCCGCGGCGGGCGACCTCCATGGGGTCCGCGCCGCGACCGCCGCCCAAATCGGCCGCCCGCTCCTGGGGGCGGGCCGCCTCGCGCACCGCGTTGGCGAGCGCCTCCAGGTCGTCCCCGCTGGGCCGCGCGGGAGCGGAGGCGTCGAGGAGACGGACAACCTCCCAGCCACGGGGGGCGGTGAGGCGCTCGGAGTGCTCGGCACACAGGTCGTAGCAGTGGGGCTCGGCGTAGGTGGCGAGGGGGCCGAGGACCGCGGTCGAGTCGGCGTAGACGTACGTCAGCGTCGCGACGGCGGGTCGGCCGCAGGCGGTGCGCGAACAGCGACGTACAAGGCTCACGACGTTGGACGGTACCGCACTCTTGAGCGGGCCGCGACGACTCTCCCCCAGGTCACCCCACCGTGTCGTGCTGTGAGACGCCCTGCACCCCCTTCCGGACACGCCTCGCTGACCTGCGCGGACGACTCCGCGCGGGGAGTCCGGCGGGGTTTCGTCCAGTCATGAGTCGGTACAAACAACGTCAATTGCCTTGAGATCACTGGTCTTGGAAGGTTACGGAAATGAGCCCGACCTTGGCCGGAACGGTCATCCGACGACATGGGATGACGCGGACCGGTTCCGGGGCGCGTGCCCCGGTTACCGCGTGGAGCCGGGCGGCCGGAGGGTGCGGGGAATACGCTGCACCGGTGATGGACAACCGTGTACCGCCCCGTGCCACCGGCCCCGGGCCCCGACGCCGCGATCGGCACGGACGGGGCATGCGGGGGCCGATCGCGCCGCCGCAGGTGCCGCTGGCGGCCAGCAGGGCCGAGCTGTTCGCGGACCTGGTGCAGGACTCCGTGGAGCGTCTGGAGCGGCGGTGGCCGCAGCTGGCGGAGATCGAGTTCCTCGTGCTGGAGGTGCCGCGGCTGGAGGGGCGGGAGACAGACACCTGGAGCGACGAGGCCGTACCGCTGGGCGGGGTCGTTCCCGCGCGGGAGGGACGGCGGGCGCGGGTCGTGGTGTACCGGCGGCCGGTGGAGATCCGGACCAAGGGGCGCGACGAACGGGCCGCGCTGGTGCACGAGGTGGTGGTCGAGCAGGTGGCCGAGCTGCTGGGGCTCACTCCGGAGACCGTGGATCCCCGGTACGGGGAAGAGGAGTAGGGCCTAGCTTGATCTTTAACCTGTGCGGCGTGGTCGTGGGGTGGTTAACTTCTTCGTTTGCCGTTTCGCTGGCTGTGTTTTGCGGGGTGTGTGCACGTCGTGGCGGGGTGTGGGCCGGGTGTTCTTTCGGCCCGGTGGTCGTCCGGGACCGGGTCGGGAGGATTTCGGTGCTTGGGCTGGGCAGGCGGCTTGTGGGCGGATGTGCCGGAAGTCGCGGCGGACGCGGGCGGGTGTGAGTCGGTCTGGAGAACTGGGTTTCTCCCAGGGACGACGCAGGTCGGCTGCGAGCGGGCGAGCGAGACGGAGTTGCGCGTAGGCGGCGAGGATCAACCAGGTCCATCGGTCCGCCGCCTCGGGGGTGCGGATCTTCGGACAGGTCCAGCCGAGAGTCTGCTTGAACAGGCGGAACGTGTGCTCGATATCGAATCGCCGCAGGTAGGTCTGCCAGAGACGGTCGGTGTCCGCCGGGGTGGCGTCGGTGCCTGACCACCAGAGCCAGACCGGCTTGGGAGTTGCGCCGCTGGGCAGTTGGTCGATGTCCAGGCGGATCACGCTGCCCTCGACGATGGGGAGCGTGCCGTCGGCTGCGGCCCAGGAGGAACGGTGAGTCAGCTTGGGGTGCAGTCGGTCCCAGGAGCGGGCGGTGGCCTGGCCGTAGAGGCGTGTGTCGGTGACGGTTTTGGTGTCCGGGGTGCCCCAGGTGTCGGGCTGGCCGAAGACGAACTCGCTGCCGTGTCGGGGCGGGCGGCCCAGGATGTGAGGCTGGCGCTGCGGGACGGCCCGGCGCAGAACCCGGTCCGAGCGCATCCGGGCCAGCACCTGGACCGGCAGGTCTCTCAGCAGGAAGGCCAGGCGGGGCGCGTCGTATCCGGCGTCCGCGACGATGAGGATGTCCGGCGAGCCCGCGTGCCACTGCCCGGCTGTGATCAGTCGCTGGACCAGGTCACGCAGTTGTCGGGCGGTGACGGTGGCGGTGTCGTCGCCGGGTGCCAGTCGCAACGCGTCCAGGGGTGCAGTCCATGAGCTGCGGCCGGGCTCGAGCGCGCAGATGATCGAGTACGGCCAGCCGGGGATCGGGATGTGCTGGTCCTTGCCCCGGCCATAGGTGTGACACAGGATCCGCTGCGGTGAGGTGTGGGCATCGGGCCGCAGCCAGCAGGTGACATCGACAGCCAGGACGAGCCGGCCGTCGGCAGCACGCGGCAGCGGCACCGCGGCCAGCGCCTGCCGCAGCCGGTCGGCATCGATGCCTCCCCGGGAAACTGCTGCATAGAGCCCTCCGTGTCCGCGGCGGTGTTCGCCCACCAGTGACAGCTCGGCCAGCGACCTCACCGGTCCGTCACCGCACAGAACAGCGTCGGCCAGCTCGAACAGCGCATCCGAACGAGCGGTCAGGCAGGAGTAGAACTCGCCCCGGAAGCATGACAGTTGCGTCAGCGGTTCTTGTCGGGCACCACGATGCAGCAGACTCATCTTCACGGCCTTCGTGCTGGACGTGTGTGTTCCTTGGTCGGAGCACATGTTCAGACGAAGGCCGCTTTGACGTACGGCGATTACCGGACCGAGTGATCAAGTTCGACGCGCCATTCGACGCGGCACGTTAAAGATCAAGCTAGGTCGTGTCCGCAAAGTAGCGGCGTCTGCCCGGAGGGCAGGGCTCGCGGTGTCTGGTGCGTGCGATCGCAAGGCGGAGGGCCGCCCGCGTACTGGGCGTACGCGGGCGGCCCGACAACGCGGCTGGGGGCGCCCCCTGCTCGCAGAGCTTGGGGGAGTGCGTGCCAGGCGCCGCGAGGCTGGGGGCCCCTCCCGCGCCCTTGAGGCAGTGGGGGAGGGACTTTGCGGACACGGCCTAGCGGGTGCCGGGCGCCACCCGCCGAGGGGTGGCGCCGGGCACCGGCGGGTGGCGCCGTGCGGCGCGAACCGCTACTTCCGCGAACCGCTACTTCTGCAGCACCGACAGGTCCTCGTCCGCCTCCGGGACCGCCACCAGGCCTCGGTCGTTCGGGAGGGTCTGGATGGTGAAACCGGGGACGCCGGACTCGGTGGCGCTGAGGGTGCGGGCGGCGTAGACGGGGCCGCCCGAGACGGTCTCGACCGTGAGGGCGTAGGTGCCCTGGACGCCCGCGGCGGCGGGGATGTCCTGGGTGGTGCCGGCCTTGATCGTGTAGGTCTTCGTCGTGGCGCCGCCCCCCTCACTGCCCGCCGACGCGGTGACCTTGACCTGGGCGGTGGCCGAGGGCGCGGTCAGGGACAGCGTCGTGCCCTTGCCGCTGTTGTCGGCGGCGGTCGCCCGGCGGCCGACGGGCGCTGTGGCGGGGATGTACGCCGTCTCCTGGGCGGACCCCTTGCCGCGTACGACGCGCAGCGCCGCCACCACGGGGACCTGCTGGTCGGTGGGGGTGAGGACGAGGGAACCCGCCTCGCCCCGGGTGACGTCACCGAGGTCGGTCACGGTGGTCATACCGGACTTGACGTGCAACGTCTCGTTTCCGGCCGGGGTGATCGCGCCGCCGGCCGAGGCCAGCCGGACCTTGAGGTCGGCGTCGGCGTCGCCCGGCGTGAAGGCGATCAGGCGGACGTCGGTGGCGTCCTTGGGGATGCCGGGCAGCACCAGGCTGCCGGCCGGGTCGGTGGACGCGGCCAGCCAGTCGCCGCCCGCCTTGGCGTCCAGGGCCTGCACGGCCGCGCCGACCCGCCCGCTGCGCACGCTGACGTGCACGGTCAGGTCGGTCTGGTGCTGGTCGGTGAGCGTGGAGAGCAGGATCGGCTTGCTCGCGTGCGGCGGGACCGTGAAGCCGTCCGGCACCGTGGACTTGATCGCGCCGTCCTTGCCGTACAGCCCGACGTCGACGACCGCGGCGGAGTCGTCGGGGTTGGTGAGGTGCACGTAGTCGGTGCGGTCGACGGACGTGCTCGCGCCCGGGAACCAGAACTCGGTGTCGGCGGGCGCGCAGTTGACGCCGAGCAGGCCGCGCCCCGTGCCCGCGGCGACCTCGGTGGTCTCCTGGACGGTCCAGCCGGGCGCGAACTTCCCGTCGGCGGTGCCGATGAGGGCGGGCGTGTCGGAGCCCGAGGTGTCGCCGGTGGCGGGGGTGCCGGGTGCCTTCGGCGTCAGGACCGGCTTGTCCGCGCCCTTCTTGCCGCTCTTGCCCTTCGCGGCGCCGCCCGTGCCGTCGGTGGCGGACTGCTCGGCGGCGGCCTGGAGTTCGGCCTTGCCGCCGCTGTCCGTGCCCTGGGTGACGGGCGTGTACGACGTGTACGCCGTGTCGGCGATCTCGGAGTCGCTCGGCGCCGGGCACAGCAGGCTGGTGCGCTCCACGGGCAGCTCGGCCGCGGTCTTGGCGGAGCTCGCGCCGGACGCCGCGGGCGGGTCGGACGCGGCGAACGCGGTGACGGCGGCCAGCGCGGCCGTGCCGGCGATCAGGGACAGGGTGGTGCGGTTCACTGCTGGCTCCCGTCGGGGCGCTCACTGCCGGTGCCGTAGGGGTGCTGGGCCGGGTCGTAGCCCTGCGGGTACGCCGCAGGGTCGTACGGCGGCTGTTCGCCCGTGCCTCCGTAGGCGTAGGGGTCGTACTGGCCGGCCTGGTAGGGGTCGGGGTGGTACGCCTGCTGGTCGTAGCCGGCCGCCTGGTACGGGTCCTGGTACTGGCCGGTGCCGTAGCCCGGGTACTCGGCGCCCTCGTAGGAGGCGGGGTCCCACTCGTCGTACTGCTGTTGGTGCGGGACGGCGGCGGCCGGGGTCTCCTCGGCGGACGGCGGCATGCCGTCGGGGGCCGGGTGACCGGCCTCGTCGGGGCCGGCCTGTTCCTCGGCCTGGGCGCGCAGCCGGCGGGCACGGCGGCCCTCGCCGGCGGCGGCCTCGGCGGGCAGCGGCTGCTCCTCGGGGAGGTCGTCGTCGATGTCGCGGCGGCGGCCGGGCAGGGCGAGGACGACGAGGACGAGCGCGAGGGCTCCCTGGGTCCACAGCCAGGCGGTGTGGCCGATCGGGTCGTCGTAGGTGACGTCCAGCCTGCCGCCGCCGGCGGGGAGTTCGAAGCCCTGGGCCCAGCCGTCGAGGGTGGTGCGGGTGAGGGGCTTGCCGTCCAGGGTGGCCGTCCAGCCGTCGGCGGCGGCGTCGGCCAGGCGCAGCACGCGGCTGCCGGAGCCCGCCGGGACGGTGGTGTGGATCTCCACCGGTCCGGCGGCGACGGCCCGGGCGGTGCCGGAGCCGCCGGCGGGCACGATGGTGGCGCGGGAGACCTGCTCGTCGACGCGCCACAGGGCGCTGCCGTTCTGCTCGCTGAGCCGGCTCAGGCCCGGCGTGGCGTCCAGGACGCGGGCGACCTCGCGGGGCGCGCCCTTGTGGACGAGGACGTAGCGGACTGCGAAGCCGCCGAGCTGGCCGGACTGGTCGGCGCCGGATCCGGCCACGAGGTTGGCGACGACCTTGTCGAGGCGGGTGTTCTCGCCGTCGGAGGAGGCGAGTTCGGCGTCGCCCATGCGGGCGCCGGAGCCGCGCACGAGCGTGTAGCGCACGCGGGCGGTGGAGTCGCTGTCGAGGACCAGGGTGCGGGCCTGGTCGCGCGTGCCGGCGTCCTCGGCGACGAACGCGGGCACCTGGGTCGGGTCGCGGCGTTCCAGCGGGCCGTCGGCGCCGCGGATCATCCAGCCGGCGGCGAGGAGCAGCGGGCCCGCGGCCGAGGCGAAGGCGATCAGGGCGGCGACGGGCTGGCGCCAGCCGAAGCTCTGCTCGGCCACGCGCGCGCGTGCGCCGTCGGCGCCGAGCGCCGCGGCCGCCAGCAGGGCGATGCCGTAGACGAGGGTGGCCGGTCCGGCCCAGGTGGAGCGGTTGGACAGGACGGCGAAGACGAGGGCCACCAGGGCGGCCGCCCAGGCGGTCCGGATGCCGAACTGCCGCTCGGAGCGCAGGAGCGCGGCCAGGGCGGCCAGGACGATGCCGATGAGCATCAGGCCGTCCACGGTGCCGGGTCCGCCGGGGCGGGCGCCGAGCAGGTCGAGCGCGGAGGCGGCCGAGGGGCCGTACTCCAGGCCGGCTTCCTTGAAGAAGCCGAACGGGAGCAGGGTCAGCGACCAGGGCGCGAGGACCAGCAGCGGGGTGCCGAGCTGGGCGAGGTAGCGCAGGCCGTGGGCGACGAGGTCGGAGCGGCGCACGGCGAGGACGCCGAGGCCGAGGATCAGCGCGATGGGCCAGACGATCGGCGTGAACGCGGTGGTGAGGGTCAGCAGCAGCGCGTACGCCCAGGTCGCGCGCCAGCTTCCGCGCGAGCCGGAGCGGTTGGCGAGACCGCTCGCTGCGATGCCGGCGCGGGCCATGAGCGGCAGCAGCACGGCGAGTACGGCGGTGCCGATGCGGCCGCCGGCCAGGGAGCCGGTGACGGCGGGCAGGAAGGCGTAGGCGATGGCCGCCCAGGCGCGCAGCAGACGTGAGTCGACCAGGGGGCGGGCGGCGAAGTAGGCGGCGAAGCCGGCCAGGGGCACCGAGCCGACCAGCAGGACGGTGACGGCGAGGCCGGTGGAGCCGAAGAGCAGCGACGCGAAGGTCGCGACGACGGCGAGGTAGGGCGGCGCCGAGGGGGTGCCGCCCGCGCCCACCGCGTGCCAGGCGTCGAAGTAGCGGGACCAGAGGTCGCCGGCGCCGGGCGGTACGGGCAGCAGGGCGCCGCCCGCGAGCGCGCCCCCGCCGAGCAGGGCGCGGCAGGCGGCGAGGGAGATCAGCAGCAGGGTCAGGAAGAGCACCGGGCCGGGGTTGCGGGCGATGCGCTTGAGCCGGGCGTACTGCTCGATCTCCAGGAAGTCGGTGTCGTCGCCCGGCCCGGACTCGACGGCGCCGCCGTGCCGGCCGGCCGAGGAGGTGTCGCTGTCGGACCGGCCGGCGAAGTTGCCCGCGACCTGTTCCACGGTGGCGCGGATGGTCGCCCCGGGCGGCGGGAAGAGCTGGCGCAGTTCGCCCTTGTCGATCTGCGAGGGTCCGCGGCTGCGCCGGCCGGCCAGGATCCGCTCGGGGCGCAGCAGGGTGCCCAGCAGGCCGCGGATCTCGTCGACGGCCTGGCCGGGGACCTTGCCGACGAGGTAGGCGAGGGTGCGCAGGAGGGTGCCGAGGACGAGCCGCAGCAGCACCCAGGGCAGCGCCGCCGCACGGGTGTTGACGAGCAGGGTGTAGATGGCACCCGCCTTGTCGACCTTGTGCGGCGAGGCGGTGGTGCGGCCCGCGCAGTCGACGGTGCGGCGCTCGCGCGAGGCGGCCTCGGCGTGCCGTACGACCGCCTCGGGGGCGACGAGGACGCGGTGGCCGGCGGCGTGGGCGCGCCAGCACAGGTCGACGTCGTCGCGCATGAGGGGCAGCCGGCGGTCGAATCCGCCGAGCTGTTCAAAGACGTCGCGGCGGACGAGCATGCCCGCGGTGGAGACGGACAGCACGGTGCGGACGTGGTCGTGCTGGCCCTGGTCCTGCTCGCGGCGGTCCAGGCCGGTCCAGCGGCGGCCGGAGTTGGCGATGGAGACGCCGACCTCCAGCAGTTGCCGGCGGTCGTACCAGCCGCGGAGCTTGGGGCCGACGATCGCCACGTCGTCGCGGCCGAGTTCGAGTTCGTTGTCGACGACCCGGAGCAGCTCGGCGAGGGCGTCGGGCTCGGGGGCACAGTCGTCGTGCAGCAGCCAGAGCCACTGGACGGGTTCGCCGTGCGGCAGGTCGGGCAGGTCGTAGGCGTCGTCGCGCCAGCTGCGGGTGACGGGGTCCCAGCCACTGGGGCGCTTCAGGTACGGCAGGTCGTCCGGGGTGAGCCAGGGCGCGTTGCGGCTGGCCTCCTCGACGGCCTGGCCGAAGCCGGTGCGCCGGGCGAGGTGCAGGACGTTGGCGTCCCCGAGCATCTCGGCGACCAGCTCGGCCGACTGGTCCCCGCTGCCGGTGTCGGCCGCCACCGCGTGCTGCACCGGGCGCTCCTGGCCGAGCAGCCCGGCGAGTGCGTCGGGCAGCCAGCGGGCGCCGTCATGGGAAACGAGGACGGCCGTCACCACGTGGCGCGGGAACTCCGGTGGGCGGGCCTGGTCGAACGCCGCACTGGCGGCTTCGTGTTGGGCTGCCGAATGACTGTGCACGGACATCGAGGTACGGGCCCCGGTTCGCTGGACTGCGGTGGACGCCGACGCCTCCGACGGGGAGCGCGGCGTCTCGGACGATCGCCCACACTATCTGCTGGTCATGACGACGGCCCGCCGCCTGTGGATAACCCACCCGTGACGGGCCGTTCGCAACATTTGTACGGCGCTTTTCCCGCCGTTCGGTCAGACGGCGGCCGGAGCGCGATCAGAACCCGGTCAGACGGCGGCCTTCTTCAGTCGGCGGCGCTCACGCTCGGACAGGCCGCCCCAGATGCCGAAGCGTTCGTCGTTGGCGAGGGCGTATTCGAGGCACTCCGAGCGGACCTCACAGGCGAGGCAGACCTTCTTCGCCTCTCTGGTCGAGCCGCCCTTCTCGGGGAAGAAGGACTCGGGGTCGGTCTGGGCGCACAGCGCGCGCTCCTGCCAGCCGAGTTCCTCGTCCGCGTCGTCGACCAGCAGTTGCTGCACCAGCTCGGTCATGTGCGCCCCTCGTCTGTCTTTCGCGTCCCCGTGCGTAGCCGTCACCGGCTGAACGACACGAGTGAAATTACAAGTGTGCTGCTCCGGGCGAGTCAAGCCGAGATCTGCTATTGGGCCCGTTATTCACTCTGCGGAACCAAGGCCGTGCGGAAAGTGTTCAAATCGGCATAAACCTTGACACGCAGGCGAGGCGCCGAGGGGCGTCGTTCTTCGCGCGGGCCTCGCACAAGGGTCTGTACGAAGGAAGACGCCCCCGTGTTCGATCGCGTTCCGCGAGGCTCGAGCACTCGGATGTGCGCGATGTGTCCCGGCGGCCGGGTGAACAAACCTTTCACCTGACAGATGAACCGGATGGGGTGAACCATGTCCCACATACCGGGTCCCGAGTTGACATCACGAGTGTGAACCGTTGTCCTAGTGGGCATGCTCGCGAACTTGGCGCCCACCTCGACCCGCACCGCCGGGTCCCTCGGTGCCGCCCGCGCGCGCTGTAGCTGTTGTTGCTGTTCCAGCTGTTGAGCCCATCGCGCTCCGGCTGTTCCCGGGCCCATCTCGGCCCGGCCGCGTCTCCCCGGTCCTGAACCCCTCACCAGGACACCCGCACGCCCCGCGACCCGGGGCGCACGCCAAGCGACACCCAGCCCCCTCTTCCGCCGAGGACCCCGCATCCCGATGAACAGCGACAACGATCTCCAGATCGCCGGCGACATCCTCGAAGTCCCGCACCTGCTCCAGCCCCCGCGCGAGCATCCGGCCACCGTCGCCGAGTTCGCGGGCCTCGCCCGCGCCATCGCCGCCGACCGCTCCCGGTGGGCTGACCTGGTCCGCTACGACACCACCACCCGCTGGTACCACCGGCTGCGCACCGTTCCCCAGGCTCCCGGCTCCGCCCGCGCGGGACAGACCCCGGCCGGCTACGAGGTCTGGCTGCTGTCCTGGGTCCCCGGGCAGGGCAGCGGGCTGCACGGCCACGGCCGCTCCTCCGGCATCCTCACGGTCCTGGAGGGCAGCCTGACCGAGCGCACCGAGCGCGGCACGCGCGCACTGACGGCGGGCGCGCAGCGCGTGTTCGCTCCGGGGTACGTGCACGAGGTGGTCAACGACGCGCTGGAGCCCGCGGTGAGCCTGCACATCTACTACCCGGGCCTGACCGAGATGCCGATGCACACGTCGCCCCACTGCGAGGCGCGCACCGAGCCGCACGCGGTGACGGCTTCTTACGGCCTCACCAACAGGTGAGCTGACGGTTCGCCATGTTGACCGCCTGACGCGTTGTCGTACCCGCCTGCCAGACTTGTCCCATGCGCATTGTGGTTCTGGCAGGCGGCATCGGCGGTGCCCGTTTCCTTCGTGGTCTGAAGCGGGCCGCGCCGGACGCGGACATCACGGTCATCGGCAACACCGGCGACGACATCCATCTCTTCGGGCTGAAGGTCTGTCCGGACCTCGACACGGTGATGTACACGCTCGGCGGCGGCATCAACGAGGAGCAGGGCTGGGGACGGGAGGACGAGACCTTCCGCGTCAAGGAGGAGCTGGCGGCCTACGGCGCCGGCCCGGAGTGGTTCGGGCTGGGCGACCGGGACTTCGCCACGCACATCGTGCGGACGCAGATGCTCGACGCCGGCTACCCGCTCAGCGCGGTCACCGAGGCGCTGTGCGACCGCTGGAAGCCGGGCGTGCGGCTGATCCCGATGACCGACGACCGCGTGGAGACCCATGTGGCCGTCGCACCGGCCGACGGCGACGGCGAGCGTCGGGTCGTGCACTTCCAGGAGTACTGGGTGCGGCTGCGCGCTGCGGTCCCGGCGGAGGCGATCGTGCCGGTGGGCGCCGAGCAGTCCAAGCCCGCGCCAGGTGTCCTGGAGGCCATCGCCGAGGCCGACGTCATCCTCTTCCCGCCGTCCAACCCGGTCGTGTCCATCGGCACGATCCTCGCCGTGCCCGGCATCCGGGAGGCCATCGCCGACGCCGGCGTGCCGGTGGTGGGCCTGTCCCCCATCGTCGGGGACGCGCCCGTGCGCGGGATGGCCGACAAGGTGCTGGCCGCGGTCGGCGTGGAGTCCACGGCCGCGGCGGTGGCCGCGCACTACGGCTCCGGTCTGCTGGACGGCTGGCTGGTCGACACCGTCGACGCGGACGTGGTCGGGCGCGTCGAGGAGGCCGGCATCCGCTGCAGGGCCGTACCGCTGATGATGACCGACGTGGACGCGACCGCGCGGATGGCGCGAGAGGCGCTGGCGCTGGCCGAGGAGGTGCGGGGGGCTTGAGCGAGCAGGCATTCCCTGACGAGGACGCCGAGCGCGCCGCGGACGCCTCGCACGCTGCGGACGCCGCGTACCGGGTGTGGGCGCTGCCCGGGATCCCCGAGGTGCGGCAGGGCGACGACCTGGCCAAGCTGATCGCCACCGCCGAGCCCGCGCTGGCCGACGGGGACGTGCTGCTCGTCACCTCCAAGATCGTGTCCAAGGCCGAGGGCCGGATCGTCGAGGCCACCGACCGGGAGGCGGCGATCGACGCCGAGACGGTCCGGGTCGTGGCCCGGCGCGGCCCCCTGCGCATCGTCGAGAACCGGCAGGGCCTGGTCATGGCCGCCGCCGGCGTGGACGCCTCCAACACCCCCGCCGGCACGGTCCTGTTGCTGCCCGAGGATCCGGACGCGTCCGCGCGCGCGATCCGCGACGGGCTGCGGGACGCCCTCGGCGTCACCGTGGGGGTCGTCGTCACGGACACGTTCGGGCGGCCCTGGCGCGCGGGGCTCACGGACGTGGCGATCGGCGCCGCCGGAGTGCGCGTGCTGGACGATCTGCGCGGTGGCACGGACGCGTACGGCAACCCGCTCAGCGCCACCGTCGTCGCCACCGCGGACGAACTGGCCGCCGCGGGTGACCTGGTCAAGGGCAAGGCGGCGGGACGGCCGGTGGCCGTGGTGCGCGGGCTGTCCCACGCGGTGACCGGCGGGTCCCCCGAGGAGAACGACGGGACCGAGGGGCACGCAGGAGACGAGGGGGCGCGGGCGCTGGTGCGCTCCGCGCGGGACGACATGTTCCGGCTCGGCACCTCCGAGGCCGTCCGGGAGGCGGTGACGCAGCGGCGCACGGTACGGGCCTTCACCGGCGAACCCGTCGACCCCGGCGCGGTGCGCCGCGCGGTGGCCGCCGCCGTGACGGCGCCCGCGCCGCACCACACCACGCCGTGGCGGTTCGTGCTGCTGGAGTCGGCAAAGTCCCGGACCGGGCTGCTCGACGCGATGCGCGACGCCTGGATCGCCGACCTGCGCCGGGACGGCAAGAGCGAGGAGTCGATCGCCAAGCGGGTGCGCCGCGGGGACGTCCTGCGCAACGCGCCGTATCTGGTCGTGCCGTGCCTCGTCATGGACGGCTCGCACACCTACGGCGACGCGCGGCGGGACGGCGCGGAACGGGAGATGTTCGTCGTCGCGATGGGCGCGGGCGTGCAGAACTTCCTGGTCGCGCTGGCCGGTGAGCGGCTGGGGTCGGCCTGGGTGTCGTCGACGATGTTCTGCCGGGACGTGGTGCGCGAGGTGCTGGGGCTGCCCGCCGGCTGGGATCCGATGGGCGCGGTGGCGGTCGGGCATCCGGCTCAGGAGCCGAGCGCGCGGGCGGCGCGGGACGCGGGGGCGTTCGTCGAGGTGCGGTGAATGTCCCTGGGAACCGCGCGGTCTCGCCTAGTCTCGTAGGACAGCCCACCAGCACCCCTGGGACCTCACTCGTGGCAGGACGTTTCGCTCCGCGGCCCACGCGCACGACCGTGCGCGGCGGGGAGGTCGCCGTACCCACCGCCCCCGCCGCGTCCGCCGGACACGCCCCGCACTCCGGGCTGCCCCGGCAGGCGGCGGGACCGGCGCGGGTGCGCAGGTGGGTGCCGGACGGGCCGCTGGACGTCGGGCTGGTGCTCGGGCCGCTGCGCCGCGGGCCCGGCGATCCGACGTTCCGGGCGACTCCGGACGGCTCCGTGTGGCGGACCGCCCAAACGCCCGCCGGGCCCGGGACCCTGCGGGTGCGGCGGTACGACGGTGAGGTGGCCGGCGAGGCGTGGGGGCCCGGGGCCGAGTGGCTGCTGGAGCGGTTGCCGCAGCTGCTGGGCGGGGCCGACGACCCGGACGCGTTCGTGCCCCGGCACCGGGTGGTGGCACTGGCCCGGCACCGGCGGCCGGGGCTGCGCCTGACGCGGACCGGGCTGGTGCTGGAGTCGTTGATCCCTTCGGTGCTGGAGCAGAAGGTCACGACCGACGAGGCGTACCGGGCGTGGCGACGGCTGGTACGGCGGTTCGGGGAGCCGGCGCCGGGCCCCGCGGGGGCGGGCGAGCGGCCGATGTGGGTGATGCCCTCGGCACGGACCTGGGCGCTGATCCCCTCCTGGGAGTGGCACCGGGCCGGGGTCGACGACAAGCGGGCGTCGACGATTCTGCGCGCCGTGCGGGTTGCCGCGCGGCTCGAGCAGGCGGTGGAGATGTCTCCGGACGAGGCTCGGGCGCGGCTGGAGGTCGTGCCGGGGATCGGGCCGTGGACGTCGGCGGAGGTGGTGCAGCGCAGCCACGGGGCTGCGGACGCGGTCACCGTCGGGGATCTGCATCTGCCGGGGATCGTGGGATGGGTGCTGGCGGGCGACCGTCACGCCGACGACGCGGAGATGCTGCGGCTGCTGGAACCGTATGCGGGGCAGCGGCACCGTGCGGCGCGGCTGATCCTGCTGAGCGGGAACGCGCCGGCTCGGCGGGCGCCGAAGATGCCTCGCGTGGACATCGGGCTGCTCTGAGGCCCGCGTCTGCGGCTGACAGGGCGGAACGCGTGCCCCCTGGCCCCGGCCGGGTCCGGTCGGGTACGGACGCTGGTCGTCTGCGGGAGCGTCGTGGCTGGTCGCGCAGTTCCCCGCGCCCCTGAGGGGGTCCGGGCGGTGGTCGTCTGCGAGAGCGGCGTGGTCGGTCGCGCAGTTCCCCGCGCCCCTGAGGGGGTCCGGGCGGTGGTCGTCTGCGAGAGCGGCGTGGCTGGTCGCGCAGTTCCCCGCGCCCCTGAGGGGGTCCGGGCGGTGGTCGTCTGCGAGAGCGGCGTGGTCGGTCGCGCAGTTCCCCGCGCCCCTGAGGGGTACGGGCGCTGGTCGTCTGCGGGAGCGGCGTGGTCGGTCGCGCAGTTCCCCGCGCCCCTGAGGGGGTCCGGGCGGTGGTCGTCTGCGAGAGCGGCGTGGTCGGTCGCGCAGTTCCCCGCGCCCCTGAGGGGGTCCGGGCGGTGGTCGTCTGCGGGAGCGTTGGGGCTGGTCGCGTAGTTGCCCGCGCCCCCTGGGGGCGCGGGTGCCTCCTGGCTGGCCTTACTCACTCAGCGGTCGGACGAGAACCGCACCGCCCCCGCCGGGATACGCGCGTCGCACCATACCCGCGCGCCCTCGCACAGCTCGTTGTCGGCGCCGATGACCGCGCCGTCGCCGATCACCGTGCCGGTGAGGACGGAGCGGCTGCCTACGCGGGCCCGGGTGCCGATGAGGGAGTCGGTGATGACGGCGCCGGGTTCGATGACGGCGCCGGGGAGGATGGTGGAGCCGTAGATCCGGGCGCCCTCGGCGACGGTGGCCCCCTCGCCCACCACGGTCCCGCCCGCCAGCTTCGCGTCCGGCGCCACCGTGGCCGTCGGCAGGATCAGGCGGTCGCCGCAGCGGCCGGGGACCGCCGGGGACGGGGCCCGGCCGAGGACCAGGTCGGCCGAGCCGCGGACGAAGGCCGCGGGGGTGCCGAGGTCCAGCCAGTACGTGGAGTCGACCATGCCCTGAAGGTGGGCACCGGCCGCCAGCAGGTCCGGGAACGTCTCGCGTTCCACGGAGACCGGCCGGCCCGCCGGGATCGTGTCGATGACCGAGCGGCGGAAGACGTACGCCCCCGCGTTGATCTGGTCGGTGACGATCTCCTCCGGCGTCTGCGGCTTCTCCAGGAAGGCCAGGACGCGGCCGGTCCCGTCGGTGGGGACGAGGCCGTACGCCCTCGGGTCCGTCACCTGCGTCAGGTGCAGGGAGACGTCCGCGCCCGTCGACTCGTGGGTGGCGACCAGGGCCCTGATGTCCAGGCCGGTCAGGATGTCGCCGTTGAAGATCAGGACCGGGTCGTCGGGGCCGGAGTGCAGGCGTGAGGCCACGTTGCGGATCGCGCCGCCCGTGCCGAGGGGCTCCTCCTCGGTGACGTACTCGATGTGCAGGCCCAGCGAGGCGCCGTCGCCGAAGTGCGGTTCGAAGACCTCGGCGAGATAGCTCGTGGCGAGGACGATGTGCTCCACGCCCGCGGCGCGCGCTCGCGCCAGCTGGTGGGTGAGGAACGGCACGCCCGCCGCACGGACCATGGGCTTGGGCGTGTGCACCGTGAGCGGCCGCAGCCGGGTTCCCTTGCCACCGACCAGGAGGATCGCTTCTGTCACCTGTCGTCTCTGCTTCCTGCCGGGACCGGCCGAACTACTCATTCCGGCCGGCCAGTCTATGCAGACCGTGCGACGGTGCCCTCGATGGCCACGCGGTGCCGCAGTCCCGGTCGCCCGGCGGCCCCGGTCCCTCGGCCGCTCCGCGGCCCCTGCCCTCGGTACCGCCGCTCCTCAACGCCCCTGGTACTTGGCCGCGCTGGAACGGGCGGTGCCGAGCCTGGTGTAGAGCCGCTTGCCGGGGCAGTCGGTGGCGTACCCGTCCCGATGGCCGGAGATCACGTTCAGTCGTACGCTCTTCCCCTTTGGGTAGAGGTTGCCACCGCCCGACGTCAGATATGTCTTCGCGCGCGGATCGGCCCCGGAGAGTCCGAGTTTCCAGGCGGTGAGCCGGGCGATGGCCGTCACGGCGGCGCCGGAGGGCTTCGTCGAGCCGTAGGCGCCGATCACGGCGATGCCCATGCTGTTGGTGTTGAACCCGAGCGTGTGGGCGCCGAGCACCGCCTTCGCGGCTCCCCCGGCGCGGCCCTCGTAGATGGTTCCGCACTTGTCGACGAGGAAGTTGTAGCCGATGTCCCGCCAGCCCATGCTCTTGACGTGGTAGCGGTAGATACCGCGGATGACGGAAGGTGCCTGCGCGCAGGTGTACTTGTTGCCCGACGCCGTGTGGTGCACGAACGCCGCCTTGACCTTCTTCGTGTAGACGAACCCGCGTTCGCGCAGCGACTCGTCCGCGCCCCAGCCTCGCCGCGTCACGATCCGCGGGCGCGGCCCGATGTACGGCTTGCCGCTCGGCACCTCGCCGGTGAGGCGGATCAGTTCCTGCTCGGTGGCCCCCCGGTCCAGCTCGGGGATCTCGGTGGCGCCGAAGGGCGCGAGGTCGGTGTTGGCCGCGTAGGCGGCGACGGTGGCGTCCGTGGCGCTCGTGACGTCCAGGGCGTTCGTGGCATCCGCGACGCCCGTCGTGTCCGTCGTGTCCGTGGCATCCGTGGCGTCCGTGGTGTCCGTCCCGGGGCCGGTGCGGGGCACGTCGGCGGGCCGGCCCCAAGGCGGTGTCTCGTCACCGGGGTCGACGAGTTCGAGGCGCAGTCCGGCGGGCAGCGGCCAGTACGGCCCCGTGTCGCGACCGCCGGCCTTGCCGGCCGTACCCGTCTTACCGGCGCCGGCGGCTCCCGCCGTGACCCGTACGTCCACGCCGTCGGACTTCCCCACCCACAGCGGAGCCGTGGCTCCGCGCACCCGGCCCGAGGCGCGCTCGGCCGTACCGGGGTCGGCACCGTGCTCCTCCTCGCGGGTCTCGACGGCCTGCCAGGCGGACCAGCGCCCGGTGGCGACGGACCGGGTACGGACCTGGACCCGGCCGCGCAGCTCGATGTCCGGGTCGTCCCATACGACGCCGACCAGCGCGAAGTTCCGTACGTGCGCCCGGTACAGGCCCTGCTCCGGGGCCCCGCCGAGCGCACGGTCGCGGGAGCGGGGGGCGAGGGGCAGCGACTGGGTACTGCCCGCGACCGCACCACCCCGGCCCGCGGCAGCCGGCCGTTCCGTTCGCGCGGCCGCGGCGGACGCCGGTACCGCCGCCGGGAGGGCGAGTACGGCCGCGCACACGACACCGATCGAGGAGGCACCGGTCGGGGAGGAGAGGAATACACGCATGTCCCCGATCTTGGACAGAGTCATATAAATCTGTCCATCCCGGAACTGACGGGCTGTCGGAAGCCCATCCGCCGAACCGGTGGCCCGGCCGCACGGTGCGCGCCGTCGCCCCGGCGTACCCTTGCGCGGGTGAATGCCACCGATCGCACCCCTGCCGACCTGCTGCGTTCCGCGCTCGCCGCGGATCCCGGCCGCCCCCTGGTGACCTTCTACGACGACTCCACGGGGGAACGCGTCGAACTGTCCGTGGCCACCTTCGCCAATTGGGTGGCCAAGACCGCCAACCTCCTCCAGGGCGACCTGTCGGTCGGCCCCGGCGACCGGGTCGCGCTGCTGCTGCCCGCGCACTGGCAGACGGCGGTGTGGCTGCTGGCGTGCGCGTCGGTGGGCGCGGTGGCGGACGTCGGCGGGGACCCGAAGGCGGCGGACGTGGTCGTCAGCGGGCCGGACTCGCTGGACGCCGCACGGGCGTGCACCGGCGAGCGGGTGGCCCTGGCGCTCCGCCCGCTGGGCGGGAGGTTCCCGCAGACCCCGCCGGGCTTCGCCGACTACGCCGTGGAGGTGCCGGGCCAGGGAGACCGCTTCGCGCCGTTCGCGCCGGTCGACCCGGAGGAGCCGGCGCTGATCGTGGCCGGGGCGGAGTTCAGCGCTGCCGAGGTGGTCGAGCGCGCCCTGACCGACGCGCCGTCGCTGGACCTGACGGGACCCGGGTCCCGACTGCTGTCGGGGCTGTCGTACGACACCTGGGAGGGGCTCGGCGCGGGGCTCTACGCGCCGCTGGCGGTCGGCGGGTCCGTGGTGCTGTGCCGGAACTCGGACCGGCTCGACGAGGAGGCGCTCGCCAGGCGGATCGAGGACGAGCGGGTCACCGCGGTACGCCGCTGAGGGCGGACGGGGTGCCGCTGAGGACGGACGGGACGCCAGGACGGCGGTACGGCGGTACGGCGGTACGGCGGTACGGCGGTACGGCGGTACCGCCGAGCGGCGGACGCCGAAGCCCCGGGAGTCGCGGGAGCCGGAGAAGCCGTCGGGGCAGCCGGAGGAGCCGGAGCCGCGAGGACGTTTTCGCAGGTCGGGACCCTGTGGCGGAGCCGCGGAGGGGTGCCGCCCGACCCCCGTGGCAGCATGGCCGCCGTCCCCCACTTGGAGTAGTACAGGGCGCCTCGGCTCTCCCTCCCCGGCATGGTCGTAGGAGCAGAGGCTTGACGCTCGTACGACCGTGAGGGGGGCCGCACGTGACCGACACAGGCGGCCGCAGACCCCTCGGCCCCGGTCTCGGGTCCTCCGCGACCGGGGACGGCCTGGCGCGCCGGCACCGGCGGCGGTGGGCCGAGCGGGCCGCGCTCGGGCTGGCCCTGCTGATCGTGGCGGGCGCCGGCAGCGGCTGGGCCGTGTACGCCAAGCTCAGCGGCAACATCACCCCCGACGAGGCGGCCGCCCGGGAACTCGCCCGTTACGAGCGGGAGCGGCCCACCGCGCTGGTGCGGGACGCGCAGAACATCCTGCTGATCGGCTCCGACACCCGGGCCGGGAGCGGCAACTCGCAGTACGGGCGGGACCTCGGCAGCGAGCGGTCCGACACGACGATCCTGCTGCACCTGGCGGCCGACCGGCGCAGCGCCACCGCCGTCTCGCTGCCCCGGGACCTGATGGTGGACATACCCGGCTGCCTGCGGGCGGACGGCGGCCGCAGCGTGCCGGTCTTCGCGATGTTCAACCAGGCCTTCCAGGTCGGCGGCTCGGCGTGCACGATCCGGACCGTCGAGAAGCTGACGGGCGTCCGGGTCGACCACCACGTGGTGATCGACTTCAGTGGGTTCAAGGACATGGTGGACGCCGTCGACGGGGTGCAGGTGTGTCTGAAGGAGCCCATAGACGACGAGGCCGCCAGGCTGAAGCTGTCCGCGGGCCGGGTGACGCTCGACGGGGAGCAGGCGCTGGGGTACGTGCGGGCACGCAAGTCGCTCGGAAACGGCAGCGACACCGAGCGGATGGAGCGGCAGCAGCGCTTTCTCGGCGCGCTGGTCGACAAGATGCAGAGCAACGACGTCCTGCTGAATCCGGCGAAGCTGTATCCGGTGCTGGACGCGGCGACCTCGTCGCTCACCACGGACCCGGAGCTGGCCAGTCTGCGCGGCTTGTACCAGTTGGTCCGGGGGCTGCGCGACATCCCCACCGAACATGTGCAGTTCCTGACAGTGCCGAGGGAGTCGTACGTCTACAACGCCAATCGCGACCAGCTCGTGGAGCCGGAGGCGGCGAAGCTGTTCGCCCTGCTGCGGGCGGATCGGCCGGTGGCGGTGGCGAAGGATGTCCCTGATGTTCCGGATGCACCGACGGGGAACGCCTCGACAGCCCCGCCGGGGACCCCGGAGAACGGCGCCTCCCCCGGGCCGACGTTCGAGGGGAACACCGCCGCCGAGCGCACGTGCGAGTGACGGGCACACCAGCTCGGCGAACTCGCGTCCAGAAGTATGAGAGGGATTGCCCGGTTGCGGGCAGGTGGAATTCGTCACGAGCGTCACTCCGCGCTGAACTGGACGGATAGTGTGAGCGACCCGGTGCACCCGGCCGCGAGGTCCGTCCTTGCGTCGTGCACCGTTTCAGCGAGACCCGAGCGCCTTGAGGGGGAAGGCGCCGCGTGGCCCCGACGGAGGATTCGGACAACCGTGGACGCGCAAAGCCGTGGGCGGGCGGACAACATCGACCCCGCCGACCAGTGGGTGATCAATCCGAACACCGGTGAATACGAACTGCGACTGGGCAGTTCCGCACCGCAGTCTTCGGTACCCGGCCCCCGCAGACCCGATCGTGGCGGCGGGACCGCACCGCGCGGCCGTGGTGACGCGTCACCCGCGCGGGACGCACATGAGCCGCACGACGTTCGCGATGCGCACGACGTCCGCGATGCGCACGGCGTTCGCGGGTCGCGTGAGACGCGGCAGAACCGCGACGCCGGGTCGCCCGCGCCGCGCCGCCGTCGCGGTGGTGGCGGTGGCGGCGGCGAGCCCGAGCAGTCGCAGGGGCCCCAGGGGCGACGCGGCCGCCGGCCGGCGAAGAAGAAGTCGGGCGCCAAGAAGGCGCTGGCGTGGACCGCCGGAGGCACGGCCTTCGTGCTGGTCGCCGGCGGCACGGCCGGCTACCTCTACCTCAGGCACCTCGAGGGCAACGTCACCACGACGGACATCGGCAGCGCGGGCAAGAACGGCTTCAGCAAGGCCGAGGCCTTCAACATCCTGATCATCGGCACCGACAAGCGCACCGGCAAGGGCAACGAGGGGTACGGCGACCCGAACAGCATCGGTCACGCCGACACCAACATCCTGCTGCACGTCTCCAAGGACCGGACGAACGCGACCGCGCTGAGCATTCCGCGCGACCTGATCGTGAACGTGCCGGACTGCCCGACGAGGCAGGAGGACGGCAGCGAGAAGGTGATCCCCGCCTCCGACAACGTCCGCTTCAACATCAGCCTCGGCCAGCTGGGGCGCGATCCGGGCTGCACCATGCGGACGGTCGACGAACTCACCGGAGCCTCGGTCGACCACTTCATGATGGTGGACTTCAACGCGGTGAAGACGCTGACGACGGCGGTCGACGGCGTCGACGTGTGCCTCAAGCACGCCGTGAACGACGAGGACTCGCACCTGAACCTGCCCGCGGGCCCGTCCAAGGTCCAGGGCGAACAGGCGCTGGCGTTCGTCCGCACCCGGCACAGCTGGGGCAACGAGGGCGACCTTGACCGCATCAAGGTGCAGCAGCAGTTCATGGCCTCGCTGATGCGCAAGATGTCCTCGGGCGACACCCTCACCAGCCCGACCAAGCTGGTCAAACTGGCGGAGGCGGCCACCAAGGCGCTGACCGTCGACAAGGGCATCGGCTCCGTGAACACGCTCAAGGACGTCGCGCTGGAGCTGAAGAAGGTGCCGCCGAAGAACATCTCCTTCGTGACGGTTCCCGTGCTCGACAACCCGGCCGACGGCATCCACCACAAGACCGTGATCGTCAATCCGAACGCCGCCCCGGACGTCTTCGACGCCATCAAGAACGACGTCTCCTTCACCGAGGTGAAGGAGAAGGAGAAGGCGGTCAAGGACGCCCAGGCCGCCCGGCTCAAGGGCAGCAGGTCCGCGGCCTCCGACGTACGGGTGCGGATCTTCAACGGCGGCGCCGTGGGTGGCAGCGCACAGGACACCCTGCAGTGGCTGCAGAACGAGAAGGGCGTGCTCAAGTCGGAGAACGCGGGCAACGCGCCGGCGGAACTGGCCAAGACCACGCTGGAGTTCGCACCCGACCAGGCGCCCCAGGCGCGGGAGCTGGCCGCTCTCATGGGCCTTCCCGGATCCGCGCTCAAGGCGGGCGAGAGCGTGACCAACTCCCAGGGGCTGCCCGCGATGACGCTGACCCTGGGCAAGGACTTCAAGGGCGCGGGAGCCTCCTTCTCCGGCCCGAAGAAGCCGCCGTCGGTCGACAAGTCCACGGCGGACAAGGTCCAGTGCGCCAGCTGAGCGGTACCCGCCGCGCCGTGCTCAAGATCACGCCCCCGCCCCGTTGCGCAAGGCGTCGGGATGGAGGCAAGTTAGTTGATTGTTCGTCAACTCATTGAAGAAACAGGGCAGATACGACAAGAAGGCACACGTTGGACGCCCCGTTCGCGACGGCCGCCTCAGCGGTCGCGCTCTTCACAGGGAGCCTGAACACGAACACCGCGGGCTCCGCCGGCCCGCGGCGGCACCCGCCCCCGGCAGCCGGTTCGGCAGCCACGGCGGACCGAACCACACCGGCGGTGGCACGGACTCCCACCTGAGCGCGTGCCAGAACATCCGTTGCGGCCAAGCCTGTTACCCGTCGCCGAGTTCGCCTCACAGGAGACTCTTACTCGCCGACTGGATAATGACTCGCACGACATCCGGGGTCGTGCGAGCCGACGGCCGGACAAACGCTCCACGCCCGGATGTATCACAGAAGACAAGGTGCAGTGCGTTCCCTCGGTAACCCAATGGGTCTGTCATGCGTCTGACTGAACGCGGGACGGACCCGTTGCACGCTGCACAGGGTGGGGAGGGCAGGGAGTTGGCGCAGAGCGAGCTGCGAGGCAAGGCTCCTTCGGGCGAGGAAACGGTGCCGCGCAGGCGGCGCGCCTCGCACACGGCGGAGAAATCCGGACGCCACGGCGTCGGCGGGGGTCGCCGCAGAGGCGCCGCCAAGGCCGAGCGGCGGCAACGCAAACGGCGCATGCTGCGCTGGTCCGCGACGGTGCTCGGAGTGGTGATACTCGGCACGGCCGGCGCCGGATACCTGTACATCCAGCATCTCAACGGCAACATCCGCAAGGGTCAGCTCGTCAGCGGCGACAGCGGGGTGGAGAAGCCCAAGCCGAACGCGGACGGCCAGACGCCGATCAACATCCTGCTGCTCGGCTCCGACAGCCGTAACTCCGACGAGGACATCAAGCTCGGCGGCGCCAGGCAGAACAAGGGCGACCCGCCGCGTGCCGACGTGCAGATGCTCATCCACGTCGCCGCGGACCGCAAGAGCGCCGCGTTCGTCAGCGTTCCGCGTGACACCCGCGTCGACATACCCCAGTGCACGGATCCCAAGACCGGGCAGGTGTACCCGGCGACCAACGCCCTCATCAACTCGTCGCTCGCCCGTGGCGGCCCCGGCTGCACGGTGGCCACCTGGCGGAACCTCACCAAGGTCTACATCGACCACTGGATGATGATCGACTTCTCCGGTGTGGTGAACATGGCGGACGCCATCGGCGGCGTCGACGTCTGCGTGCAGGACAACGTCTGGGACCACCGGCTGCCGGGCGGCATCCCCGGCGGATCCGGCCTGAAGCTGAAGGCCGGCAAGAACAACCTCCAGCACCAGCAGGCTCTCCAGTGGCTGCGCACCCGGGATGCCTGGGGCAGTGACCCGATGCGGGCCAAGGCTCAGCACATGTACCTGAACTCGATGATCCGCACGTTGAAGAAGCAGAACGTCTTCACCGACAGCGGCCGGTTCATGGACCTGGCCGAGGCGGCCACCAAGTCGCTCCAGGTCTCCGAGGAGCTCGGTTCGGTCAAGAAGCTGTACGACCTGGGCATGCAGCTCAAGGCGGTTCCGCCGAACCGCATCACCTCGATGACGATGCCCCGCATCGCGGACCCGCAGGCCCCGAACTCGCACCTCCTGCCGGACCCCGTCAACGCCGAGAAGGTCTGGGAGATGCTCCGCGACGACGTGCCGTTCGACAAGAACGGCAAGCCGGAGAAGGAGAAGAAGGCACCGGCGGCCAAGACCCCCTCGCAGCCGGCCGGGCAGCTGGGCGTGCTCGTGCAGAACGCCACCGGCGACTCCACGAACGCCCCGGTGCCCCTGCGGGCGAAGGCGGTCGCCGACGTGCTCGCGCAGCAGGGCTACAGCAGGGCGGAGCCCGACACCTCTTCCACGGGACTGTCCGAGGACCAGACCGTGGTGCGGTACCCCAGTGCCGACCTCCAGGGTGACGCGCAGGCCGTCGCCAAGGCGCTCGGAATTCCGGCGAGTTCGGTGAAGAAGTCCACCGGCGTGTCCGGTGTCACCGTCACCGTGGGCTCCGACTGGCGCACGGGCTCGAGCTACCCGAAGCAGACCAAGCCGAAGGCCGGCGACGTGCCCAGCAACTCCGACGCCATCAACGGCGCGGACGAGAGCCAGTGCATGCCCGTGTACAAGCCCTACCGGTGGTAGTCGGCTGACGACCCCGGGGACGTAACGGACCGAGGGGCCCCACCGCTGCGGCGGTGGGGCCCCTCGGCCGTGTCGGCGGCCCCGTCGGCCCCACGGGGCCCGTCGCCTACGTCACTTGTCGGCCCGCTCCTCGATGACGGCCTTCGCCTCGGCCACCTCGGCACCGTGGATGCGCTTCAGTTCCGCCAGCGCTCCGGCCTGCTTGCTGATCGCCGCCGCCTGGATACGCGATTCGACGCCGAACCAGACGGGCAGAAGCCTAGTCCTCCGCTTGCACGCCACGTCCGCCACAGCGGTGGGGATCTCCCATGCCGCCGGGTGACGCTCGGCGAACGCCGGCACGTTCAGGGGGTCCATGGGACCGGAGTAGTGATAGTCGCCGCTCGCCGCCATGCACCGGGACCAGCTGCGGAAGGCGGCCACGACGTCGGGGTGACGCATCGACTGCGCGTAACTGCCGTCGGCGATCGCGGCGGCCGCGGCCGAGATCCTCGGCTGGGCGTACTTTCCTTCGACGCGCTCGACCGCCCCGGCCCGGCATCCGCCCTTCGGGACGGTCTTGCCGTGATAGGTGACCCGCCCGTCGGTGCCGCGCCCCCTGGTCTCCCCCCGGAGAACCGTCTGCAGTCCCGGCGGGACCGGCGGCGCCGAGACTTCCGGGCTCGGCGGGAGGTGGTACCCGTACGCCTTCGCCTCCTCGGGGCTCGACAGGCCGTAGCGCCGGTCCGCGTTGCGCGTCACGGGCTGCCGGGCGAAGGAGTAGGAGATCCCGTAGTGCTTCAGGCACTCCTGCTCGAGCTTGGCCTCCGCCGACTGGATGAGGTCGCCCTGGGCGGCCGTCAGGCTGTAGACGGCGATCGGCAGTTTCCCGCTGTAGTCGCCGGACAGCACGGGCACGTCATGAGCCGCCGGCGCCGACGAGACGAGGGGCGCGGCGGTGTCGTGCCCGGCGGGCGGGGAGGACGGACCACCGCAGGCCGTCAGCGCCGCTCCGGCGAGGGCCGCGACGGCAGCGCCGCGCAACGGCGCGGGAAGAGAGTTGAGCACCGGGGAGCCTCCACGGTGACGTGCGGTCCGGCAGGGGTCGCCGGACCGCACGTCCGGTGTTGTCAGAACTGGTAGCAGCTGGTGTCGTGCGCGAACTTGAAGGAGGCGTTCTCGTTGTACGTGTTGTGCAGGCGGAAGACGAGCGCGCTCGGAGGGGCCGAGTCGCAGGAACCGCCGTAGCCGCTGTTGAAGTAGATGCTGACGTACGAGTTGGGCGACACGTTGTCGAGCGACGCCGCGTTGTTCTTCACGGGCTGGCCGTAACCGGCGTCCCCGGAGTACTCGTCGAAGGTGTAGCCGGCCAGGTTGGACACGTTGTCACGCTCGAAGTGGGCCGACGCCCCCTCCAGGTCGCTGTTGTAGTCGAAGACCACGCACAGCGAGCTGTCCAGGCAGTTGTCGGAGGCGTACGCCGAGGCCGGCGCGGTCGCGGCGAGGAGGGAACCCAGCGCGACGGGGAGGGTCACAGCGGCGGCGGCGATCTTTCTGCGGAAGTCCATGGCGTCGTCCTTGTTCAGAAGTGAGGTATACGGAGGGGAAGTTCGGAAGCAGCGCGAAAGCCGGACGGTTAAATCCGGAGCGAGCGCATCCGATCATGCGCGTGACCTACCGTCAACCACCTTTTGACCAGGTGTGGTTGTCACGTCCGTTCCCGAATCGCGACGCCAATTCCCCTATCGGAGAGAGCCCTTTGGGGACGCCGACGCGCGACGCCGCCCGGCCCCCCACCGGTGTCGCGGTGGGGGCCGGGCGGTGTTGATCAGTCAGTTACCCGGCCTGCCGGGCCTGCCGGGATCAGTAGGCCGCGGTCCGGGTGTCGGCCGAACCGGCCGCCGAGTCGATCTGCGCCTGGGCGAACGAGGTCATGCCCTTGTCGTAGACCATCGGGGTGTAGCACTGCGTCTGCCCCTGGAAGATCGTGCAGCCGTAGGAGCGGCCGTCGTTGTTGCGCACGACGTAGGCGTGCTGGCAGTCGTAGCCCGCGGCCGCGTTGCCGCACGCGCCCTGGGTGTAGTTGAGGGTCAGCCTGGCCCACGCGGTGTGACACGCGAGGCTGTAGCGCAGCTCGATGGTGCCGAAGGTGACGTTGGAGTTCTTGACGGTCGCCGACTCCACCGTGCTGGCGCCGCTCGCGCAGCCGCTGGCCGACGGGTCGCTGCCGTCGTAGGTGTAGGCGCTGGAGACACCCGTGGCCGCGACCATCGCGAGGCCGAGGCCGCCGGCCACAACACCGGCACGAGCGAAGTTACGCATCTTGGAACGCATGCAGTCCCCCTTGTGGACACGCGAAACGACGCCTTCGGCGAAGGTCCGCCGCAGGCGTCCGTGAAGAAACGATGAGAGCGCCACATCTGATCATGGGCACACCACTCGGTCAACCGCTTTGAGGCAAGCGGGTGTTGAGGGGGAATTGCGCAACGCCAGAACAAGCCATTCATGGCTCGTTGGCCGCCGGCCACATATGCCGGCCGTGAACCGCGGGTGCGGCAGGAAGGCCGCAGCGCTCAGGGAGACGGGTCGCGGAGGTCAGCTGGACGGACCCCCGGCGGTCAGCGAGACGGACCCCGGCGGCAAGGGAGACGGCGCACGACGACCGCCGTTGAGGTGCGGCCCGCCGCAGTGGGCCGCCACCGGTCCGGTGTCACACGGTGTGGTCGGCCCGCACGGCCGGACGCCGTGACGCGATGACCTTCCTCGCCAGTGCCTTCGGGCTGGTCAGGAAGCCCCAGCCCCACGACATGTGCATGGTGGCGAGGGCGACGGGGATCTGGAGCCGGGCCTTCAGCGGCAGACCCTTGCCCGCGGGGACGGAGCCGAGGGCGATCGCCGCAAGATAACCGCCGGGGATCACGAAGCCCACCGGGGTCACCAGCGCGCCCACGACCACACCCGCCGCGATCGCGCACACCGCCGTCGGCGGGGCGAGATAGCGCAGGTTGATGGAGCCCTCGTGGTAGCGGGCGACGACGTGCCGCCAGCGGCCGTAGTCCTTGTACTGCTTGGCGAGCGCCTTCACGCTCGGGCGCGGCCGGTACGACACCTTCAGCTCCGGCGAGAACCAGATCAGGCCGCCCGCCTCGCGGATGCGGAAGTTCAGCTCCCAGTCCTGGGCGCGGATGAACTCCTCGTTGTAACCGCCCTGCTGCTCCAGCGCCTCGCGGCGGAAGACGCCGAGGTAGACCGTCTCGGCGGGGGCCGCCTGGCCGCCGGTGTGGAAGGCCGCGTTGCCGACACCGATCTTGGAGGTCATCGCGGCGGCGACCGCGTGCTCCCAGTCGTTCTCGCCCTCGGCGTGCATGATGCCGCCGACGTTCTGCGCGCCGGTCTCCTCCAGGAGGCGCACGGCCGTCGCGATGTAGTTCGGCGACAGCATGCCGTGACCGTCGACGCGGACCACGACCGGGTGCCGGGACGCCTTGATCGCCGCGTTCAGCGCGGCGGGGGTGCGGCCGGTCGGGTTCGGGACGGTGTGCACGCGCGGGTCGTCGGCGACCAGCTCGGCGGCGATCTCGTCCGTACGGTCCGTGGAAGGACCGAGGGCGATCACGACCTCCATCTCGCCGGCGTACTCCTGCGCGAGGATCGCCTGGACGGCCCCGCGCAGATGCCGCTCCTCGTTGAGGACGGGCATGATCACAGAAACGGCGGGGAGCCGCACGTCGGACTTGGCGTTCATAGGAGCCTCACGTTACCGCGAACGGGGGACACGGGTGCGCGCCGCGGGGGCTGCGACGCGGGCTGGAGATCCTATCGGCCTACGGTTCTCACAAATCCCACATACGGCCGCAGCCCGGAGGTGTCCCTTGCCCAGTCCGCCCCGGTCCCCTTCGCCCGCTGCCGACGGCGCGGGAGGTACCCCCGGACCGCGGCGCCGGCCGCAGCCTCAGCACCGGCCGCGGCCGTCCCGCCGTACGCCGGGGCCTGCCGGACGGACGGGACGGCCCGTACGGCCCAGGCGCCCGCGCTGGGCCATGCGCGCGGTGACCACGCTGTCGGTGGTGGTGCTCGCCGCCGCGGGGATCGGCCACGCGGTGGTCAGCAGCCTGGATGCGGGCATCGCCCGGGTCGACGCATTCAAGGACATGAAGAACCGGCCCCGCGCGGGCCACGGCATGAACGTCCTGCTGGTCGGCACCGACGGCCGCGACAAGATCAGCGAGGCGGAGAAGCGGGCGTACCGGCTGGGCGGCGCGCCCTGCCACTGCACCGACACGGTCATGATCGTGCACATCTCGGAGGACCGGGAGCGGGCCAGCGTGGTGAGCCTGCCCCGGGACTCCTACGCCGAGGTGCCCGCGCACGTCGACCAGAACACCGGGCAGCGGCACGGACCGCACCCCATCAAGCTGAACGCGGCCTACGCCGAGGGCGGCCCCCAGCTGACCGTGCGAATGGTCGAGGACATGACGCATGTGAAGATCGATCACTACATGGAGGTCGACTTCACCAGCTTCATGAAGACCGTGGACGTGCTCGGCGGCGTCCGGATCTGCACGGCGACCCCGCTGAAGGACTCCTACACCGGTCTCGACCTCGCACCCGGCACGCACACCCTGACCGGCGGGCAGGCGCTGCAGTACGTACGGGCCCGGCATGTGGACGGGGCCAGCGACCTGGGCCGGATGAAGCGGCAGCAGCGGTTCCTGGCGGCGCTGATCGAGCGGGCCACCTCCTCGGGGGTGCTGCTCAACCCGATGCGGTTCCGGGACGTGACCCGGGCGGTGCTCGGCTCGGTGCGGGCCGACGAGGGGTTCGGCACCGACGAGCTGCTCGACCTCGGCCGCGCGATGCGGAACTTCTCCCCGTCCTCCTCCGAGTTCACCACCGTGCCCATCGGCGAGATGAACTACCTGGTCAAGGGCATCGGCTCGACGCTGAAGTGGGACCCTGCCAAGGCGGGCCGGCTCTTCACCTCCCTGCGCGACGACAAGCCGCTCGCCGTGGACCGGCCGAGCCGTGGAGCGGCCCCGGCGCACGTCGAGGTCGCTCCGTCGCGGATCCGGGTCCAGGTGGCGAACGGCACCGGCTCGGCCGGGCTGGCCAGGCGCCTGGACGCCGCCCTCACTGCGGCCGGCTTCGCCGCCAACCACCAGCCGGTGACCGCGACCGCCCACGACGTGCGGCGCACGGTGATCTCCTACGACCCGCGCTGGGATCGCTCCGCCCGCTCCCTCGCCACGGCACTGCCCGGCAGCGAACTGCGGGCGGTACCGGGCCAGGGCCAGATGCTGAAGGTCACCGCGGGGACCGACTTCCAGGACGCGGGCAGGGTGCGCAAGGTGAAGCCGGAGGACCCTGCGTCGCCGGAGCAGAGTGTGGTGCGGGGCAATGAGGTGGTGTGCGCCGGCGGTGCGTAGCGGGGGGCCGGGGCCGGGGTAGGCCCCTCGATCCCCCGCAGCCGAAGAGCCTGGGCCGGGACAGGGCCCCCAGCCGCAGAGCCCGGCGCCAGGACAAGGGCCGCTAGTCCGGGACCGGGACCACGCAGACCGAGACCGGGGGCCAGGCCACGAAGTCCGGGACCGGGACCACGCAGACCGAGACCGGGGGCCGGGCCGCACGGACCGGGACCGGAGCCGGGCACACGCCGACCGGGACCGAGGTCACACGGCCCAGATCACCAGGCCCGCAGCCAGGGCCGGAGCCAGGCCCGAGGCCGGAGCCAGGCCCAAGGCCGGAGCCAGGCCCAAGGCCGGAGCCAGGCCCGAGGCCGGAGCCAGGCCCGGACCCGGAGCCGCGGCCCCGATCACGAGGCGCACCTGCCGTGGCCGGCCGTGGGCTTCGGCGCGGGAGGTTTCGGGGTGGCGAGGGGGCTGCCCGCTCGGGTGAAGTCCTGGCCCAGAATCAGCACGATCGCCGGCAGTCCCTGCGCGTTGGCCTCGCTCTTGCCGGGCTTGAGGGCCGACGCCGGCAGCCGCATGAGGTCGGCCAGCTCGCGCGCCTGGTCGGCCTGGTCCGGCGCGTACTCCAGGGTCGTCCGGGGCTGCGCCGTGCCACGGCTGCCGAGCTGGCTGGACTTGAGCACGCCCTTCTCGTTCTGCAGCCAGGTGAGCACGTCCTGGCCGGAGCCGTCGGGCGCTCCGGCGTTGTAGATGTCGACCCGCACCTCGGCGGCGGTGGACCGGTCTCCCCGGAGCCGGGCGTCCTCCCGAGCCTTCTCCTTCTTGTCCACGCCACCCGCGGTCAGGGCGAGGCGCGTCCCGGCGTCCGCGGCAGGGCGCGCCTGACAGGCAGATTCGGCGGCCGCGGGCCGGAGATACAGATAGCCACCGGTCACGCCGACGGCCATGACACACACCAGAGCGCCGATGGTCCACAGCGGGACCGCCCCGCCCGACGACTTCTTCCGGGCACGACCCTGGCCACGGCCCTGGCCACGGCGCCGGCCGGATGCCGCGGGGGCCGCCTCGGCCCCACGGCCACGGCGTCGCGACGGCGTCTCCGGAGCACCGGACGCGGGACGGGGAGCGGAGCGGGGAGCGGGACGGGGAGACACGCGCCCGGGGGACACGGGTCCGGGGGACGCGGCCATGGGAGACGCGGCCACGGGAGGCGTCGGAGGCGGGGGCTCGGCAGCCGTGGGCTCAGGACGGCGCTGCCGCGGGACCGGGTCCAGCCGCAGCTCGTACTCACCGGTCCGCGGGTTCAGCACCCACTGGTCCGAAGGGTCGATGTCGTCGCCCCGGCCACGGCCTTCCGCGTCCATGTCCCCACCCTGTCGGGGCACATCGTCGAGCGCCCCGGAAATCTCCCGGTCCGTGAAACGGTGAGCGGCCTCGCGGCCCGTCTCACCGGATCGCCCACACTATCCACACGGCCCGGCCGCGGGGTGACCGCGGTGACACTTCCCACATTCGTACAACTCGTCTGAAACAAAGGAGAGTTGCCAACGTTCCCGGGTCACGCGCAGGGGCGGACGTCAGTCCGCGAAACCCTCGGCCGCGTGCCGCTCGCGCAGCTCGCGGATGGCGCGGCGCCGGGCCAGGCGGTGGGTGCGGCGGATCTGGGCCTCCTGGTGACGGCGGCGGTCGCGGTCGGTCTCCGGGAGTACCGGGGGCACCAGACGCGGCTTGCCGTCGGCGTCCACGGCCGTGAAGACCAGGTACGCCGAGCCGACCTGGGTCGGCGGGGCCGACTCGTTCCAGCGCTCGGCCAGGACGCGGACGCCGACCTCCATCGAGGTCCGGCCGGTCCAGTTCACCTGCGCCTTCACATGGACCAGGTCACCCACGCGAACCGGCTCCAGGAAGGCCATCTCGTCCATGGAGGCGGTGACGGCGGGGCCGCCGGAGTGCCGGCCCGCCACCGCGCCCGCCGCGTCGTCGACGAGCTTCATGATCACTCCACCGTGCACCGTCCCCAGAAGGTTGGTGTCGTTGTGGGTCATGATGTGGCTGAGGGTGGTGCGGGAAGCGGACGTCGGCTTACCCGGGATGTCCGGATCCACGTCCGGGGCCTGGTCTGTCATGGCCTCCACCTTATGCCGAAGCGACATTCGCGGAATTTGTGACAGCTCGGCAACAGCGCTGCTGTGATTTATCCCCAGGCCTTGTAAGGAACACGGCCGGTCCCTGCACACTGGGGCGCATGAATAACTGGCCCGAGGGATGGTCCGACGACAACCGCGGCCCGCGCTACGGACGCGGGAGCGGCGGCGCGCAGCCGGAAGGCGCCCGCTCCATGCGCCAGGTGCGGCGTGGTCCGACGGCACCGCCCGGCCAGTCCGCGTACGGCAACCAGGGCCCGTCCGCGCCCCCGTACGGCGCCGGGGTCCCGCAGCAGCCGTCGTACACCGACGGCCGGGGGTACGACGACGCCGGGCGCGGCGGTTACGACAGCGGCTACAACACGGGCCAGGTCTACGGCGGCGGCCAGGGCGGTCCCGGTGGTCCCGGTGAGCCGTACGCCCGCGCCTCCCGGCCGGCCCCGAACTGGCGCAAGCGGATCAAGTGGACCGCGATCACGCTGGCGAGTGTGCTGATTGTCACCTCGGTCGCCACGTACTTCTGGGCCGATTCCAAGCTGCACCGGGACGTCGACCTGTCCAAGGTCATCGACCGGCCCGAGGCCGGCGAGGGCACCAACTACCTGATCGTCGGTTCCGACAGCCGCAAGGGCATGACGGCCGAGGACAAGAGGAAGCTGCACACCGGTTCCGCCGTGGGCCAGCGCACCGACTCGATGATGATCCTGCACGTCGGCGACAACGGCGACACGCTGATATCCCTGCCGCGCGACTCGGACGTGGAGATCCCGTCGTACAAGGGGTCGGGGTCCGGGAAGGTCTACCCGGGGACGGGCCGGCACACGAAGCTCAACGCGGCCTACGCGGAGGACGGCCCGACGCTCCTCGTGCGCACCATCGAGTTCAACACCGGCCTGCACATCGACCACTACGTCGAGATCGGCTTCGGCGGCTTCGCGAAGATCGTGGACGCGGTCGGCGGCGTCGACATCACCATCGACAAGGGCTTCAAGGACAAGGACTCGGGCGCCGACTTCAAGTCGGGCAAGCAGACGCTGAACGGCGAGGAGGCGCTCGCCTTCGTCCGCACCCGGCACGCGTTCGCGTCCCAGGACCTGCAGCGCACCAAGAACCAGCAGAAGTTCCTGGCGGCACTGGCCCACCAGGTGGCGACCCCGTCGACGGTCCTGAACCCGTTCACGTTCTACCCCACCATGGGCGCGGGCCTGGACTCGCTGACCGTCGACAAGGACATGGGCCTGTGGGACCTGGGCTCCATGTTCTGGGCCATGAAGGGCGTCAACAGCGGCGACGGCAAGTCGCTGAACATGCCGGTCTCCGGCTCCGTCGGCGGCAATCTCGTCTGGGACAAGGCGAAGATGAAGACGCTGGTGAGCGAGCTGAAGAACGACCAGCCGGTGACGGTGTCCGGCAACTGACGCCTGCCGCCGGCCCCCGCTCCACACGGGGTGCGCGGCACTCGCACGATGCCCGGGCCGTGGCTCCACGATGAGCCACGGCCCGGGCATCGTGCTGCCGCACGGAACCGGTGCATCCTCCTTGCCGCCACCTTGTCCCGCTTCCGCCGTGATGGTCCTGAACTCCCCCTGTGTCAGCGCCTGATGACTCGGCCGGCCCGGCCTTTCGTGACCGCGTCCGTAGTCATGACAAACGCAAATTTCGTTCACGCGGAACACAACATTCAGTCAACAGAAGAGGATTGACGGGAGATCAGCCGCCGTGATCGACTGCCGACGTCAACTCGGGTTGCCGCCACTTCATATGACATGACATCAAGGGAGTCCTTGTGCGTATCCAGGCCAAGCTCTTCACCGCCGCCGTCGCCGGCGCCGCGGTGCTCGGTCTCGCCATGCCCGCGCAGGCGGCCAGCAGCCAGGTTTCCGGCAACGCCACCGGGCGCTGCGGCGCCTCGGTCCTGGGCGGCGGAAACTACCAGCCGCTGTGCCTGTTCTTCGTCCACGACGGTTCCGGCGCGATCTGGGGCCAGGACGGCAGCGTCTCCAACCTGTCCGGCTACACCTTCAAGAGCGGCTCGGGCCAGGGTGCCGGGCAGGCCGTGAAGAACAACGCCACCGCCATGGAGTCCGAGTACTACGAGAACCGCGGCGGCACCGTCTGGTTCAACAGTGGTTACAACGGCAACTACGACTGGGCGTACGACGGCAAGGGCGGCCCGCTCAACTACACCTGGAACAACGACGCCGCCACCGAGGTCGGGATCGGCGTCGGCTGACCTGCGCGACCGTCGGAGGTTGCCAGATCACCACTCCCTCGCTGCCGGTCCGCGGACCGGCAGCGAGGCCTTTTGACTGAGAACACACATGACGATCACCTCTGGTCGCGCGGGCACCGCACTGATCTGCGCGGTCGCCGGCATCAGCCTCCTCACGGGCTGTTCGCAGAACGCCTCGTCCGACGGCGGGGAGCGTCCGAAGCCGACCGTTTCCAAGATCCCCGGCGTCACGACGATCCCGACGCTCACCGACACCGCGCACATGGACCTGCCCGTCGACTCCTACATGCCGACGGGGCACGACCTGCTGCAGACGACCGAGGCCATGACGACGCTGGAGCAGCGCTGCGTCAGCCGCTTCGGACTCCGGTACGTCCCCACCGAGGCACGTCTGCCCAACTTCACCAAGAACTCCCGCCGTTACGGCGTTCCGGAGTCCCTCGACGTCGCGCGCGGCTTCGGCTTCCACATGACGAAGAACGACCCCCGGAGCCTGCCCGAGCACCTGGGGACTCCCCCCTCGCAGGAAGTGCGTACCGTCCTGACGGCCACCTCCGCGCAGGGCCTCGTCAGCACCTACCACGGCCAGAAGCTGCCCAGTGGCGGGTGCGTCAGCGAGGCGGACCGGGCCATCTCGGGCGGCGACGAGGCGCAGCGGGCCGGACACTCCCCGCTGGCCGAGGAGATCCGGGCGCACTCCTTCGAGTACTCGCAGCTGGATCCGCGCGTCATCGCGGCCCAGACCGCTTGGAAGAAGTGCATGGACGCCCAGGGCTACACGAACTACAAGAAGACGTTCGACGCCTCGGGCGACGACCGTTGGAGCGCACCGGCCGCGACGTCGCAGGAGATCACCGTGGCGGTGGCGGACTGGCAGTGCGCCAAGCGCGTCAACCTCGTGGGTACCTGGTTCGCGGTGGAGAGCGCCTACCAGAACACCCAGATCGAGGCGCACGCCGAGGAGTTGCAGCAGGCCCGGGAGGGGCTGCGGAACCAGGCGAAGCGGGTCGCGACCGTGCTGGCCGGCGGCAAGCTGTCCGGTTCCTGACCGGGGTGGGGAAAGAGAGCTGATGGCAGACCTGACGAAGAGCGCGGTCGCCGAACCACGGCGGACCGAACCGGAACCCGCACCCGCGTGGCCCGAGGACACCGCCCCGCTCCCGGAGCCCACCGAGCCGGCCACGGCGACGTCGGTTACGGCGACGGAGACGACTGCGGCTGTGACGGCGACGGCGACGGCGACGGCGACTGAACCCGACGCACCCGCGACGGAATCCGGCACGCCCACGCCGGAACCCGCTCCGCCCGCGACGGAACCCGGACCCGCGGCGCCCGGCGCCCGCAAGTCCGCGCTCGTCCGCCGGCGCCGCGCGGTGCTCGCGGTGGCGGCGTCGGCCACGCTGCTGTCCGTCGGTGGCCTCGGCGGAGCGATGCTGGTGAAGTCACCGGCCCAGGCGGCGGCCGACACCCGGGCACCCCGGGCGAGCGTCATCACCGCGACCGTGGCCTCCGAGCGGCTGGCCCGCACCGCGGTCCTGCGCGGCGACGTGACCAGCGGCGCGACGCTCTCCATCACGCCCACCTCGGTGGCGGACACCCGTGCGCTGGGCGGCGGGACCAATCCCGGCGGCATGGCACCCGTACTCACCCGGAAACTGGCGCACGTCGGCGACACGGTCGCGGCGGCCCGGCCCCTGGTCGAGTTCTCCGGGCGCCCGGTCTACGTGCTGCCCGGCAGCATCCCCGTCTACCGCGACATCCTCCCCGGCGAGTCCGGCCAGGACATCGCCCAGCTCCAGAGCGCGCTGGCCGGGCTCGGCCTGTACGACGGCGGCGACAAGCGCGGCTTCTTCGGTCCGGCGACCGGAAAGGCCGTCACCGCGCTGTACCACCGGATGGGCTACCCGGTGCCGGTCACCGGAGGCCAGGAAGGCGGCCAGAGCGGCCAGGCCGGCGAGAGCGGGCAGAACGGCGAGCCGGCCGGCGGGGGCGGCAGCACGAGCGGCCCCTTCGTACCGGCCTCCGAGATGGCGTTCGTCTCCTCGGTGCCGGTGCGGGTCATCTCGCTGCCGGCGTCCGTGGGCGACAAGGTGAACGGTCCGGCCGTCACCCTGGCCACCGGCGGCCTGAAGCTCACCGGCTATCTGGACCCCTCCTTCCACGGCCTGGTCAAGGACGGCATGAAGGTGCGGATCACCTCCGAGTCCCTCGGCCTGACCGCCTCCGGCACCGTGGCCTCGGTGGGCGCGCTGGTCACCCCCGGCGACAAGTCGGGCGCCCAGTCCTCCGACGGCGCGGCACCGGGCCAGGGCGCGGGAGGACTCGCCAACGGCGGGGTCCCGTACCTGCCGATGCAGATCACCCGGACCGGCAGCTGGGACAACCGGCTCGACGGCCAGAACGTGCGGATCACCCTCACCGCCGCGGCCACCACCGGCGCGGTCCTCACCGTTCCCGAGGCGGCGATCAACGCCGGCGCGAACGCCCGTACCAGTGTCACCGTGGTGGGGTCCGACGGATCCCAGCGCAAGGTGCACGTCACGGTGGGTGTGTCGGCCGACGGGCGGGTGCAGGTCACACCGGACGGCACGGCACGGCTGCGCGCGGGCGACCGTGTGGTGGTCGGCCAGTGAGTCAGACGAGTACGCCCGCTCCGGTGATCCGGCTGCGCGGCGTCGCCAAGACCTACCCGGGCGCCGTCGCCGTACACGCCCTGCAGCCCACCGACCTCGACGTGGAGCGCGGCGACTTCGTCGCCGTGGTCGGCCCGTCGGGTTCGGGGAAGTCCACGCTGCTCAACCTGATCGGCATGCTGGACCGGCCCTCGGCGGGCCGCTACGAGTTCAGCGGCACGGACGTGTCCGCCCTGCGGGAGCGGGAGCGCACGGCACTGCGCGGACGGAAGGTCGGGTTCGTCTTCCAGTCCTTCCACCTCCTCTCGCACCGCACGGCCACGGAGAACGTCTCCCTGGCCCAGCTGTACGTGACCACCGACCGCGGGGCGCGCGACGACCAGGCGGTACGGGCGCTGCGGACCGTGGGACTCGGCCACCGGCTGGACGCGCTGCCTCCCACCATGTCCGGCGGGGAACGCCAGCGCGTCGCCATCGCCCGCGCGCTGGTCAACCGCCCCGAACTCGTCCTCTGCGACGAACCCACCGGCAACCTGGACTCCGCGACCTCGGCGCACGTCATGAACCTGCTCGAAGAACTGCACGCGGCCGGACTCACCGTCGTCGTCATCACGCACGACCACGCGGTGGCCGAACGCGCCAGGCGCGTCCTGACCATCCGGGACGGCCGCATCCTCTCCGACACCGATCGGCGGGCGGCCGCGTGACCGTACGACCCACCGGGCGACTCGCCCGGACCCTGAGGCGCCCCTTCGCGCGGAACCGGCGCCCGGACCTGGTGCCGCCCTCACGGCTGCTCATCCGGGACATGTTCACCGAGTCGCTGGCCGGCCTGGTGCAGCGGCCGGGGCGTTCGGTGCTCACCATGCTCGGCACGGTGCTCGGAGTGGGCGCGTTCGTGGCCGTGCTCGGCCTCACCTCGACCGCCGCCGGCCAGATCAGCGCCTCCTTCAACGTCCTGCGGGCCACGACCGTGACGGTCGACGACGTCGCCCCCAAGTCCGGGGACGCGCCCGAGGTGCACTTCCCGGACGACTCCGACCAGCGAATCCAGCGGCTCAACGGCGTGGTGGCGGCTGGCGTGTGGTGGTCCGCGCCCCTGCGCAACCCGAAGATCGGCACCCAGCCGCTGCCTCCGAGCGACGACCCCGGCACCGGGGTGTCGGTGTTCGCCGCGTCTCCCGGCGCCCTGCGCGCGATGCAGCCGACGCTGCGGGCGGGCATCCTCTACAACGGGTTCCACCAGCGGCGCGGCGAACCCGTCTGCGTGCTGGGCAGCGGCGCGGCACGCGTCCTCGGCATCTCCCGGCTGGACAACCAGCCCGTCGTCTTCATCAACAACAGCGCGTACACCGTCGTGGGCATCATCTCCGACACGCAGCGCAAGCCCGAAGCGCTGATGGGCGCCATGCTGCCCACCACGACAGCGCTCAAGGCGTTCGGGGCACCGACCGACGAGCCCGCCGAGATGATCGTCCACACCCGGATCGGCGCGGCCCACCTCATCGCCCGCCAGGCACCCCTCGCGCTGCTGCCGGACCACCCCCGCCTGCTGCACGCCGCCGCGCCGCCCGACCCGCACGCCCTGCGGGACGCCGTGAACACGTCGCTGTCCGGGCTGTTCCTCCTGCTGGCGGCGATCTGCCTGGTGATCGGCGCGCTCGGCATCGCGAACACCACGCTGGTGGCGATCCTGGAGCGCACGGGCGAGATCGGCCTGCGCCGCTCGCTGGGCGCCCGCCCCCGGCACATCGCGGTCCAGTTCCTCACCGAGTCCACCACCCTGGGGACGCTCGGCGGTCTGATCGGTACGGCGATCGGGGTCTGCACGGTCGTCGCGGTCTCCCTGGTCCAGCACTGGACCGCGATCGTCGACCCGGTGACGGTCCTGCCTGCCCCGCTCGTCGGTTCCGTCGTCGGACTGCTCGCCGGCCTCTACCCGGCGCTGCGCGCCGCGCGCATCGAACCACTGGAAGCCCTGCGGCAGTGACCACCCGCACCGGTGACCGGGCCCCGCGCCCCGTCTCACCGGTGCGGACCGGTGCGCCCCGCCCCGGACGACACAAGCCACCCCGGACGAAGACGCCCCCGAACGACGGAAGGCGCCCCGAAGGACGCCTTCCCCGACCCCCGTGGGAGTCCGGCCCCGCCACCTACGGCAGGTTGCGGGCCATCACGATCCGCTGGACCTGGCTCCTGTACGCGGGAGTCCCGGAGAACGACGTGGCCGACTGGATGGGCCACGGCAGTACGAACGTGCTCAGGGAGCACTACCACTACATCTTCGAAGGGGCCGAGCAGCGCGGGCGAGCAGCCATCGCCACCATGCTGACGCCCGGCGCCGACGACCCCACGGAGACGTCAGACGTCGCCTGATCCTCGTACGACAACAGCCCCCGGCGCGATGCCGGGGGCTGTTGCGTTTGTGCTGGTCAGCGGCCCTACCCGGGCCGTCAACGACCCAGGATTCCCCCAGCATGACGTCCAGGAGCGGCCTTGATCGGACCGGAAGGGCAGCACGCCGAGAACGGCCTTCACGGCGCCTCAAAGTAGCTCTGACCTGCAAAAGCCCTGCTAGGGAAGGTTCCTTGCCATCACGATCCGCTGGACCTGGTTCGTGCCTTCGTAAATCTGAGTGATCTTCGCGTCCCGCATCATGCGCTCGACCGGGTAGTCACGGGTGTAGCCGTAGCCGCCGAGGAGCTGCACGGCGTCCGTGGTGACCTCCATGGCGACGTCCGAGGCGAAGCACTTGGCGGCGGCGCCCTGGAAGGTGAGGTCGCTGTCGCCGCGCTCGGACTTGGCCGCGGCCTGGTAGGTCAGGGCGCGGGCGGCCTCGATCTTCATGGCCATGTCGGCGAGCATGAACTGGATGCCCTGGAAGTCGGCGATCGGCTTGCCGAACTGCTTGCGCTCCTGGACGTAGCCCTTGGCGTAGTCGAAGGCGCCCTGGGCGACACCGAGGGCCTGGGCGGCGATGGTGATGCGGGTGTGGTCCAGGGTCTTCATGGCGGTCGCGAAGCCCGTGCCCTCCTCGCCGATCATGCGGTCGGCGGGGATGCGGACGTTGTCGAAGTAGACCTCGCGGGTCGGGGAGCCCTTGATGCCGAGCTTCTTCTCCGGGGCGCCGAAGGAGACGCCCTCGTCCGACTTCTCGACGACGAAGGCGGAGATGCCCTTCGAGCGCTTGGTGGGGTCCGTCACGGCCATCACCGTGTAGTACTCGGAGACGCCGGCGTTGGTGATCCAGCGCTTCACGCCGTTGAGGATCCAGTGGTCGCCGTCGCGGACCGCCTTGGTCTTCATGCCGGCCGCGTCCGAGCCCGCCTCCGGCTCGGAGAGGGCGTAGGAGAACATCGCGTCGCCCTTGGCGAGCGGGGCGAGGTACTTCTTCTTCAGGTCCTCGGAGCCGGACAGGATCACCGGCAGGGAGCCCAGCTTGTTCACGGCGGGGATCAGGGAGGAGGAGACGCAGGCGCGGGCCACCTCCTCGATCACGATGACCGTGGCGAGGGCGTCGGCGCCGGCGCCGCCGTACTCCTCGGGGACGTGCACCGCGTGCAGGTCGCCGGCGACGAGGGCGTCGAGGGCCTCCTGCGGGAAGCGGGCCTCCTCGTCCACCGCGGCGGCGTAGGGCGCGATCTTCGCCTCGACCAGCGAGCGGACGGCGTCACGGAGCATGTCGTGCTCCTCGGACAGGCGGTACAGGTCGAAGTCAGCCGATCCGGCCACGGTCTCTCACGCTCCAAAGACGCAGTGCTACTGACGCTAATTACCGTTAAGTAACTTCAATTTTAGAGGTCTGCCGGACTCACGCCTACGTGAGGTAGGCGACAGCGGGAAATTCCCCGGCTCCCACCCCGACTATGCTCGGGCACCGCATCACCGACGTCCACCTGCTGGAGCATCCATGAGCCTGAAGATCACCGTGATCGGAACCGGCTATCTCGGGGCCACGCACGCCGCGGCCATGGCCGAACTCGGTTTCGAGGTTCTGGGCCTGGACGTCGTGCCCGAGAAGATCGCGCTGCTGGAGCGCGGCGAGACCCCGATGTACGAGCCGGGGCTCGACGAACTGCTGCGCCGGCACGTGGCGGGCATCGAGGGCTCCTCGGGGCGGCTGCGCTTCACGACCGACTTCGCGGAGGTCGCGGCCTTCGGCGACGTCCACTTCGTCTGCGTGAACACCCCGCAGAAGCACGGCGAGTACGCCTGTGACATGAGTTACGTCGAGTCCGCGATCGCCTCGCTCGCCCCGCACCTGCACGGCCCGGCGCTGGTCGTCGGCAAGTCGACCGTGCCGGTCGGCTCGGCCGAGCGGCTGGCCGCCTACCTGGCCGAGCACGCGCCGGCCGGGGCGGACGCCGAGCTGGCCTGGAACCCGGAGTTCCTGCGCGAGGGCTTCGCCGTCCAGGACACGCTGCACCCGGACCGGATCGTGGTCGGCGTGCGCGGTGAGCGCGCCGAGAAGCTGCTGCGGGAGGTGTACGCGACGCCGGTCGGCGAGGGCACGCCGTTCGTGGTGACCGACTTCCCGACCGCCGAGCTGGTGAAGACCTCGGCGAACTCCTTCCTCGCCACCAAGATCTCCTTCATCAACGCGATGGCGGAGGTGTGCGAGGCCGGCGGCGGTGACGTGGCGAAGCTCGCGGAGGCCATCGGGTACGACGACCGGATCGGCAAGAAGTTCCTGCGCGCCGGCATCGGCTTCGGCGGCGGCTGCCTGCCCAAGGACATCCGGGCGTTCATGGCGCGCGCCGGCGAGCTGGGCGCCGACCATGCGCTGACCTTCCTGCGCGAGATCGACTCCATCAACATGCGCCAGCGCGGCCGGATGGTGGAACTGGCCCTGCACGCGCTGGGCGGCGGTTCGTTCCTCGGCAAGCGGGTCGCGGTGCTGGGCGCCACGTTCAAGCCCGACTCGGACGACGTGCGTGACTCGCCCGCGCTGAACGTGGCGGGCCAGATACACCTCCAGGGCGGCCAGGTGACCGTCTACGACCCGAAGGGCATGGACAACGCCCGTCGGCTCTTCCCCACGCTCGGTTACGCCGCCTCGGCGCTGGAGGCGGTCCGGGGCGCCGACGTCGTGCTGCACCTGACCGAGTGGCAGGAGTTCCGCGAGCTGGACCCGGCGGCGCTGGGCGAGGTCGTGACGGCCCGGGTGATCCTGGACGGGCGCAACGCCCTCGACCCGGAGCTGTGGCGGCGGGCCGGCTGGACGTACCGGGCGATGGGCCGCCCGGCCGCGTAGCGGTTCGGCGCACCCACCGCGGTCGGCGCGGTTGTCACTTCACCGGGGACGCCGGTTCGGCCGAGGCTCAGTCGGCCGAACCGGCGTCTTCCCGCATTCTGCACCACGGGACCGGGTGCCGGCCGCCGAACTCCCGGCGCCTTAACTCTCCTTGGCCCGGTATTGATCATCCGCCTCCCTGGGTAGGCCGGTTGCGGAAGGTTCCGGACCCCGAGGAGGAACTCATGGCTCTCGCCGAGCTCGGCGCCGTCGTCCTGGACTGTCCCGACCCGCAGGCACTGGCCGGCTTCTACGCCGGGCTGCTGGGCGGCACGGTGCAGGTCGAGAAGGACTGGGTGGACCTGAAGCTGCCCGACGGCCGGACGCTGGCCTTCCAGCAGGCGCCGGACTTCGTCCCGCCGCGGTGGCCGGCGCCGGACGGTTCGCAGCAGTTCCATCTGGACCTGACGGTGGCGGATCTGGACGTCGCGGAGAAGGCGGTGCTGGAGCTGGGCGCGCGGTCGCTGGACACGGCGGACAGGGCGCGCACCTGGCGGGTCTTCGCCGACCCGGCGGGACACCCGTTCTGCCTGTGCGCGGGCTGAGCGTGGACGCCTCCACGGCGCCCGTGGCCCGTTTCCGTTCCGTCGTGCTCGACTGCCCCGACCCGCTCGCGCTCGCCGGCTTCTACGCGGCGGTCGTGGGAGGCGCGCCCTGGGCCGAGGACGCGGACTGGGTCGTGCTCCAGGTCCCGGGCGGCCCACGGCTGGCCTTCAACCGGGAACCGGGCCACCGGCCGCCCGCCTGGCCGCGGGAGGGCGGCAACGCCCAGCAGCTCCACCTCGACCTCGACGCGGGCGCGACCTGGCAGGAGGTCGACGCCGCCCACGCGAGGGTGGTGGCGCTGGGCGCCCGTCCCCTGGACCTGGCGGACCGGGAGGCGAAGGACTTCCAGGTGTACGCGGACCCGGCGGGGCATCCGTTCTGCCTGTGCCGGATCGAGCGCCCCTGAGGCTCTGGCGGCCGGCCGCCCGCACACGCCTGCGGGGTGCGGTCGCCAGGGGCCTGTCCTCGGGATCTTGCCGGGGTTCTAGGGGGTGTCTCTTCGATCTTCGTGGATCAGGCCGCGGCGTCCGGTGCGGTGCCTCGGCGTGCGGCCGGATCGCCCTCGTACTGGGCGTACGTGGGCGATTCGGCCGTGCGGCGAGGTGCCGTGCCGGGCGTCGCGGACCCGCGAAGATCGGGGGAGACACCCCCTAGATCCTGCCGTCCAACTCCGTCATCCGTACCGTCGACGGATCCCGGCGGTGCTGTGCGGCCTTGGCGGCGAAGTCGGCGCTGCGGAGGACTCGCTGGGCGTTTCCCCAGGTCAGCAGGGACAGTTCGGGTTCGGACCAGCCGCGGCGGAGGAGTTCGGCGACGAGGTGGGGGTAGCGGGAGGCGTCGGCGAGGTCGTGGGGGTGGGTGGCGCCGGAGTCGTAGGTGCCGGACAGGCCGACGCACTCGGGGCCGGCGACCGAGCGGACGTGGTCGAGGTGGTCGGCGACGTCCCGGACGGTCGGGCCGGTCTGCTCGGCGGTCAGCGGCACCATGCACAGCCCCTTGGCCTCGCCCAGCTCGGCGAGCAGGGTGTCGGGCAGGTTGGCGGGGTGCGGGCGCAGCGCGGCGGCGGCGGAGCGGGTGCAGAGCACGGGGGTCCTGGAGACCGCGAGGGTCCGCCGGACGGTGGCCTCCGAGGCGCCGGAGAGGTCGGGGACGACACCGAGCCGGTTCATCTCCCGTACGACCTCCTCGCCGAACCGGCTGAGCCCCGCCGCGCCCGCCCAGGCGGTGCCGGTCAGGGTGAGGACGCGCAGGCCGAGGGTGCGCAGGCAGCGCAGGACGCCCAGGGAGTCGTCGAGCGCGGCGGCCTGGGCGGGGCCGAGGACGACGGCGACCCGGCCGCAGTTGCGGGCGTCGATGATCTGCCCGGCGGTGGTGCCCAGGCGCAGGCCCTCGGGGTGGGTGTCGATGACCGCGCGCGCCAGGTCGAGCTGGTCCAGGGCTGCGGTCAGCGCGCCGCCGGACGGGCTCTCGGGCTGGTGCAGCGACCAGAACAGGGCGCCCACATGGCCCTCGCGCAGCCGGGGCACGTCGGTGTCGACGGCAGTCTCGCCCGCTTCCAGGTCGTACTGGTTCAGGTGCCGCAGTGCCCACGGCAGCCCGCTGTAGCCGTCGGCGACGGGATGTTCCGCGAGCAGGGCGCGGGCACGCTCCAGGTCCTCGTCCCCGGCGCCTCGGTCGTGGGGCTCGGCCGGGAAGGGGTCGTCCGGCAGCTCACCGACCTCGGTCGTGGTGGGCAGGTCGTTCTGGAGGTCGGCCATGCGCGGGCTCCGTACGTCGTCGTGAGCTACGCCGTGCTCGGGGCGGGCGTAGGGCCACGGTCGCACGGAGCGTACGGATCCTTCCTGGCGAGTGGGGCGTTCGGGGGTACACGCGTCAGGGCTGCCCGGCCCGTCCGTCAGGGCTGTCCGGCCGCCTTGATGACCTCGTCCAGGGTGTCTCGGGAGCGCGCCAGGTCGGCGATCATGCGGTCGATGCGGTCGCGCTCGGCGGCGAGGTCGGCGACGAGCCTGGGGGTCGCGATCGCGGAGGGCCCGCCGTCCTGGTCGCGCATGCACGGCAGCAGCCGGCGGATCCTCTCGCTGTGCAGTCCGGCCGCGTACAGCTCCTGGATCCGGATGACGCGGTGGCCGACGCGATCGGCGCCGACCGGGTGGGGCTGCGGATCTCTCCCGGGAGCACGGTCAACGGCGTCCTGGAGGACGACACCGACGTCCTCTACCGCGTACTGGTGGCGCGGCTGAGGGGCCTGGACCTGGCCTACCTGCATCTCGTGCGCGCCGACCCGGACACCGGCGTCTACCGCCGTATCCGCGCCGACTGGCCCGGCGTCCTGATCGGCAACCCGGTCCTGGCCGGTCTCACCACCGAGGACGTGTCCCGGGCCGCCCGGGAGATGCTCGCCGCCGGGTCCGACCTGGTCGCTCTCGGCCGGCCGTTCCTCGCCAACCCGGACCTGGTCGCGCGGCTGCGTCTGGGCGCCCCGCTCAACCCGGTCCGGGACCGGTATCTGATGTACGTGGGCGGGGCGGCCGGCTACACCGACTACCCCGCCCTCGCCGGTCAGCCGTCGAGCGAGCCGAGCGTGGCGTTCGACGGGCCGCGCGTGCTCTGAAGGTCGCGGGCCACGTCCTCCGCCGCGCCCAGCACGCGGACCGAGTTCTGCCAGGTCAGCTTGGCCAGGTCGGCCCTGGACCAGCCGCGGTCCAGGAGTTCGGCGATCAGGTTCGGATAGCCGGAGACGTCGTTCAGGCCGTCGGGCGTGAACGCGGTGCCGTCGTAGTCGCCGCCGATGCCGAGGTGGTCGATGCCGGCGACCTCGCGCATGTGGTCGAGGTGGTCGGCGACCGTCGACACGGTGGCGATCGGACGGGGGTTGGTCTCCTCGAAGGCGTGGTGGAGCTTCATCGCCTCGGGCGTGGTGTCCAGGGGGTGGAGGCCGTGGGCGCGCAGGTTGGCGCCGGCCGCCGCCGTCCAGTCGACCGCCGCCTGGAGGATGAACTTCGGCACGAACGTCACCATCGCCACTCCCCCGTTGGCGGGCAGCCGCTCCAGCACGTCGTCGGGGATGTTGCGCGGGTGGTCGCAGACGGCGCGCGCGGAGGAGTGGGAGAAGATCACCGGCGCGGCGGTGGTGTCCAGCGCGTCGCGCATGGTGGTCGCGGCCACGTGGGAGAGGTCGACGAGCATGCCCTCGCGGTTCATCTCCCGGACGACCTCACGGCCGAAGGCCGACAGGCCGCCGACGTTCGGCTCGTCGGTCGCCGAGTCCGCCCACGCGTTGTTGTCGTTGTGGGTGAGCGTCATGTAGCGCACGCCCAGGGCGTACAGGGACCTGAGGACGGCGAGGGAGTCGTCGATGGAGTGGCCGCCCTCGGCGCCCATGAGCGAGGCGATACGGCCCTCGGCCCGCGCGGCCTCCATGTCGGCGGCCGTCAGCGCGGAGCGCAGCTCGGCCGGGTACCGGTCGATCAGCTGCCGTACGCAGTCGATCTGTTCGAGCGTCGCGGTCGCGGCCCCCGGCTGGTCGGAGGGGACGTACACCGACCAGTACTGGGCACCCACGCCGCCGGCGCGCAGCCGGGCCAGGTCGGTGTGCAGGTAGGCGCTCTGGTCGGTGTCGATGGAGCGGGCGTCGAGGTCGTAGGCGACCTGCTCGCGCAGGGCCCACGGCAGGTCGTTGTGGCCGTCGACGACGGGGAACTCACGCAGCAGGGCGCGGGCTTCTTCGAGAGAGGTCATCCGTGTCACTTCCCGAACCCGAAGCCGCTTGCACCCTCGACCTTGGACCGCAGGCGCTTGCCCTTCTCGGTGGCCTGGTCGTTCAGGTCCTGCTGGAACTCGCGCATCTTCTGCAGCAGCTCCTCGTCGTGCGCGGCGAGCATGCGGGCCGCGAGCAGACCGGCGTTGCGGGCACCGGCGACGGACACCGTGGCGACGGGCACACCGGCCGGCATCTGCACGATCGACAGCAGGGAGTCCATGCCGTCCAGGTACTTCAGCGGGACGGGCACGCCGATGACGGGCAGCGGGGTGACGGAGGCCAGCATGCCGGGCAGGTGGGCGGCGCCGCCGGCCCCGGCGATGATCACCTTCAGACCGCGCTCGGCGGCCTGCTCGCCGTACGTGATCATCTCGCGCGGCATGCGGTGCGCGGAGACGACGTCGACCTCGTAGGCGATCTCGAACTCGTCGAGGGCCTTGGCGGCGGCCTCCATGACGGGCCAGTCGGAATCCGACCCCATGACGATGCCAACAACGGGGGTCATTCTGTGATCGTGCCTCTCAGGTAGCCGGCTGCGTGACGGGCGCGCTCCAGCACGTCGTCCAGGTCGTCGCCGTAAGTGTTGACGTGCCCGACCTTGCGACCCGGCTTCACGTCCTTGCCGTACATGTGGATCTTGAGCTTGGGGTCGCGGGCCATGCAGTGCAAGTACGCGGAGTACATGTCCGGGTAGTCGCCGCCGAGGACGTTGGCCATGACCGTCCAGCGGGCGCGCGGGCGCGGGTCGCCGAGCGGCAGGTCGAGGACGGCGCGGACGTGGTTGGCGAACTGCGAGGTGATCGCGCCGTCCTGGGTCCAGTGGCCCGAGTTGTGCGGGCGCATGGCCAGCTCGTTGACGAGGATGCGACCGTCGCGGGTCTGGAACAGCTCGACGGCGAGGTGGCCGACGACGCCGAGTTCCTTGGCGATGGTCAGGGCCATCTCCTCGGCCTTGAGCGCCAGCTCCTCGTCGAGGCCGGGCGCGGGCGCGATCACGGTGTCGCAGACGCCGTTCACCTGCCGCGACTCGACGACCGGGTAGGCGACGGCCTGTCCGTGCGGGGAGCGTACGACGTTGGCGGCCAGCTCGCGGACGTAGTCGACCTTCTCCTCGGCGAGGACCGGAACGCCGGCGCGGAACGGGTCGGCGGCCTCCTCTGCGGACTCCACGACCCACACGCCCTTGCCGTCGTACCCGCCGCGGACCGTCTTGAGGACGACGGGGAAGCCGTCCCCCTCCGCCGCGAAGCGGACGACGTCCTGCGGATCGGCCACGATGCGGTGGCGCGGGCAGGGCACCCCGATCTCGGTGAGTCTCGCGCGCATGACGCCCTTGTCCTGGGCGTGCACCAACGCGTCGGGCCCCGGGCGCACGGGAATGCCGTCCGCCTCCAGGGCCCGTAGGTGCTCGGTGGGTACGTGTTCGTGATCGAAGGTGATCACGTCACAACCGCGCGCGAACTCGCGCAGCGTGTCGAGGTCGCGATAGTCGCCGATGACGACTTCGCTCACGACCTGCGCCGCGGAATCCTGGGGAGTGTCACTGAGGAGCTTGAACCTGATGCCCAACGGGATGCCCGCCTCGTGCGTCATACGCGCGAGCTGCCCCCCGCCGACCATGCCGACTACCGGGAACGTCACCCCCCTAGCGTATCGGCCGCGCCGACCTCCTCCGGAGCCCGTCCCGCTCGCATCCTCTTACCCGGCGCTTTCCCGGCTCTTTCCGATCAGTTTCCGGGAAGTGGTCAGGTCCACAGGCGGCGGCGGGATCACCTGGCTAACATGGCTTGGCTGACGAAACCTACGGACAGGAGCTGCACAGCCATGGAACGGCGTTCCTCGGGGCTGCAACGGCTCGTACGCGAGTTGGCCAAGTTCGGCGCTGTCGGCGGTGCCGGCGTCCTCGTCAATCTCGGCGTGTTCAACCTGGTCCGGCATCTCTCCGACCTGCCGGTCGTGCGCGCCAGCATCATCGCGACCGTCGTCGCGATCGTCTTCAACTACATCGGCTTCCGTTACTGGACGTACCGGGACCGTGAGAAGAGCGGCCGCACCCGGGAGCTCGTGCTGTTCCTGGTGTTCAGCGCGATCGGCCTGGTCATCGAGAACGGCGTGCTGTTCCTCGCGACCTACGGCCTCGGCTGGGACACGCCGCTGCAGAGCAACGTCTTCAAGTTCGTCGGCATCGGCGTCGCGACGCTGTTCCGCTTCTGGTCGTACCGCAGCTGGGTGTTCCGGACGACGCCCGCGCGGGATGCCGTCGCCGGCGGGGAAGTGGTCGTCGAGCAGGGGACGGCGGCCCGGCGGCAGTCCGTCGCACGGCAGCACAGGCGCCCCAAGCCCCGCCAGCGGGTCCCGTAGGCCCCCTTGGCCGCCTAGGTCCCGTAGGGCGTGGCCCCCAGGTCGCCCCTGGGTTCCGTAGGCCCTGACCCCAGGTCTTCCCTGGTTCCGTAGGCCTGCTGCCTCCAGGCCCCCCTAGGGGGCTGCCCCGGGAGCTTTGGGGCCTGTGAGTCCCTCCCGGAGGCTTCGGGCCGCGGGAGGCCGCCCCGGGGGTGCGGGGCCGCGAGAGCCCCTCCTGGGAGCTTCGGGCCGCGCGGGCCGTCCCGGGGACTTCCGAGATCTTCAGGCCGCGTGAGCTCGTCCCGGACCCGTCAGCGGACCGTCGGTTGGTTGTCGTCCGATTTGCGGGAGGGCGGCGTGCGCGACAGGAACAGCCCGAACACCGCCGGCTGCGTCTGGAGCAGCTCCAGGCGTCCGCCGTCGGCCTCGGCGAGGTCGCGGGCCACGGCGAGGCCGATCCCCGTGGAGTTCCGCCCGCTGATCGTCCGCTCGAAGATCCGCGCGCCCAGGTCGGCCGGAACCCCGGGCCCCTCGTCGGTGACCTCGATGACGGCCTGGTTGCCGGTGACGCGGGTACGCAGCGCGACGGTGCCGCCCCCGTGCATGAGCGAGTTCTCGATCAGCGCGGCGAGCACCTGCGCGACCGCCCCGGGAGTGCCGACCGCCCGCAGGTGCCGCTTGCCGGAGCTGACGATGGCCCGGCCGACGCCGCGGTAGGCGGGCCGCCATTCGGCGAGCTGCTGCTGGATGACCTCGTCGAGGTCGAAGGTGACGGCGGAGCCGGTGCGCGGGTCGCGCGAGTTCGTCAGCAGCCGCTCCACCACGTCCGTCAGGCGCTCCACCTGCGTCAGCGCGATGGTCGCCTCCTCCTTCACCGTCTCCGGGTCGTCGGTGAGGGTGATCTCCTCCAGCCGCATGGACAGCGCGGTCAGCGGGGTGCGGAGCTGGTGGGAGGCGTCGGCCGCGAGGCGCCGCTCGGCCGTCAGCATCCGGCCGATGCGCTCGGCGGAGGAGTCCAGCACGTCGGCGACCCGGTCCAGCTCGGGGACGCCGTAGCGCTTGTGCCGCGGGCGCGGGTCGCCCGAGCCGAGGCGCTCCGCGGTCTCGGCGAGGTCGGTCAGCGGGGAGGCGAGCCGGTTGGCCTGGCGTACGGCGAGCAGCACGGCGGCGATCACGGCGAGCAGCGCGACCAGGCCGATGATCAGCAGCGTGCGGCCGACCTCGCGGGTCACGGCGGAGCGCGGCTCCTGCACGGTGACCGTCTCGCCCTCCTCGCCGTGCTGCGTGGAGTGGATCACGTCCCCTTCGGGCTTGGTGCCGATCTCGATCGGCGGCCGGCCGGGGACGCGGATCACCGCGTACTGCTCCTTGCTGACCGGATTGCGCAGCACGTCGGCGTTGACGTTCTCCGCCGCGAGGATCCGGCTGTCCACGATGCTGGCGAGCCGGATCGCCTCGGACTCCACCCGCTCCTGGGCGCTGTTGCTGATCGTCCGCGTCTCGACGATCACCAGCGACACGCCGAAGACGGCGATCACCACGAGGACGACGGCAAGGGTGGACTGGATGAGACGACGACGCACGGGGGCCCTCCGGGGGTGGCTTTACGACACCAGTGTGGCAACCCCTCGGGGGTGCGGGCCCCGGCCGGCTTGCGACCACGCCGCGTGGGCGCGTACCGCGTGAGGCGCCTGTGCCACGCGGGCGAGCGACGCGTGAAGCCCGTGCGGCGCGTGAGGCCCGTACCGCCCACGGCAGCCCGGTGGCGGCCGGCTCTCCTCGACGCCGCCGGCCTCCCTCGAAGCCGCTAGCTCTTCTCGAAGCGGAAACCCACGCCGCGCACGGTGGCGATGTACCGGGGGTTGGCCGCGTCGTCGCCGAGCTTCTTGCGCAGCCATGAGATGTGCATGTCGAGCGTCTTGGTCGACGACCACCAGGTCGTGTCCCAGACCTCCCGCATCAGCTGGTCCCGGGTCACCACGCGGCCGGCGTCCCGCACGAGCACGCGCAGCAGGTCGAACTCCTTCGCGGTGAGCTGGAGTTCCTCGTCCCCCATCCAGGCCCGGTGCGACTCGACGTCGATACGCACACCGTGCGTGGCCGGCGGCTGCTGAGGCTCCGCGGCACCGCGGCGCAGCAGGGCCCGCACCCGGGCGAGCAGTTCGGCGAGCCGGAAGGGCTTGGTGACGTAGTCGTCGGCACCCGCGTCCAGCCCGACGACGGTGTCCACCTCGTCGGCCCTCGCGGTCAGGATGAGGATCGGCACGGCGTGACCGTCGGCACGCAGCCGGCGGGCGACCTCCAGGCCGTCCATACCGGGCAGGCCGAGGTCCAGCACGACCAGGTCGACACCGCCCTGCATACCGGCGTCGAGCGCGGCGGGTCCGTCCTCGCGCACCTCGACCTCGTAACCCTCCCGGCGCAGTGCGCGAGCCAGGGGTTCCGAGATGGACGCGTCGTCCTCGGCGAGCAGTACACGAGTCATGAGCTGATGGTAGACCGCCCGCGCGTGGTGCCGGGGTGTGACCGGTTCCGGGGATTCTTACCTTCACGCCCCGCTGGTACGAACCATTGCCTGTGGGATGCGATCGTAGGAGAGACCTCCGAAACAGGGCCCGCGGTTCCCCGAACACCTGTGATCCGCGTCTCAAGTCCTTCCATATCCGGCGGTGTACTGCCGTATGGTGATCTGAACGCCTGTAGCACACCGGGGACCTTCGGCTGGCAGTGACGCTGAGGGTCTTTCTCTGTTGTGTGGGCTGACATCGATCAGCCTTGAAAGGAATGACCTCTGGCCGGGCTCAGGACGCAGCGACGCGTCCAGGGCGTGGATCCCGGTGGTCGCTGTCCTCCGCTCCGACAAACCGGTGCGGGCTCCCCCTGGGCGTGGGGGTGGACGGCCGACCCTGCCGGTGCCGGCCCCCACCGGGCGTGCAGCGCTCCAACGCGCGTCCAGACCAGCAAGGAACGACCATGGCGTCCAGCCTGACTAAGGCTTCGGTCCGACCGGGCACCCCCGGTTCCGAGAAGACCTTCTTCGGCCACCCCCGCGGCCTGGCCACTCTCTTCTTGACCGAGATGTGGGAGCGCTTCTCCTACTACGGCATGAGGGCTCTGCTCCCGCTGTACCTGGTCGCCCCCGGTGGCCTGCACCTGAATGCGGGCACGGCCACCGCGATCTACTCGGTGTACGTGTCCCTCGTCTACCTGCTCGCCATGCCCGGCGGCTGGATCGCGGACCGCTTCCTCGGTCCCCGCAAGACGGTGGCCGTCGCCGGTGCGATCATCATGATCGGCCACCTCTGCCTGGCCGTGCCCTTCTCCGCCGCCTTCTACGTCGGCCTGGTCCTTGTCGCCATCGGCTCGGGTCTGCTGAAGGCCAACATCTCGACGATGGTCGGCCACCTCTACAAGGGCGCGGACGACCCGCGCCGTGACGGTGGCTTCACCCTCTTCTACGTCGGCATCAACGTGGGCGCCTTCGCCGCCCCGCTGGTCATCGGCACCGTCGGCGAGAACGTCAACTGGCACCTCGGCTTCGCGCTGGCCGCGGTCGGCATGGCGCTGGGTCTGGGACAGTTCCTGCTCGGTGGCCACCACCTGAGCGAGAAGAGCAGCGAGGTCCCGACCCCGCTGACCGCCGAGGAGAAGGCCTCCACGCTGCGCAAGGGCCTGATCTGGCTGGCCATCGCCGCGGTCTTCTACGGCCTCGTCGGCGGCACCGGCCACTTCACCCTGAACTGGGCGCTGATCCCGCTCACGATCATCGGTCTGATCGTCCCGATCCTGGTCATCGCCCGCATCCGCCGGGACAAGGACCTCGACGACGCCGAGCGCTCGAAGGTGTCCGCGTACGTCTGGTTCTTCGTGGCCGCCGCCGTCTTCTGGATGATCTACGACCAGGGCGGTTCGACGATGTCGATCTTCGCCGACGAGTCGGCCAAGAACACGATCGCCGGCTGGGGCTTCCCGGTCTCCTGGTACCAGTCGGTCAACCCGGTCATGATCATGGCGCTGGCCCCGGTCTTCGCCTGGCTGTGGCTGTGGCTGAACAAGCGCGGCCAGGAGCCGAGCACGATCGTGAAGTTCGCTTCCGGTCTGGTGCTGGTCGGCGCGTCCTTCTTCCTCTTCCTCGCCCCGCTGTCGATCGCCGAGGGCGGTCACAAGGCCGCGGCGATGTGGCTGGTCGCGATCTACTTCATCCAGACGGTCGGCGAGCTGACGCTGTCGCCGGTGGGTCTGTCCGTGACCACGAAGATGGCGCCGAAGAAGTACGCCTCGCAGATGATGGGCGTCTGGTTCCTCGCGGTCACCGCGGGCGACTCGGTCACCGCGCTGCTGTCGAACCCGGCCGTCGGCGGGGTCAACCTCGACAAGATGGGCTTCGTCGCCCTGGAGGCCGTGCTCGCCGTGATCGCCGGTGTCGCGGTCTGGATGTACCGCAGCAAGGTCAAGGCTCTGATGGGCAGCGTCAACTAGCGGCCCACCGCTGACCACGGCCGAAAGGGCCACCGACTCCCTCGGGGGGACACGGTGGCCCTTTCGGCTTTCCGGGCACTGAAGGGGGCTGCCAGGGGCTGCCGGGGGCTGCGGGGTGACCGCTTCGGGGGCCCCGGCAGCTCGGGGCAAGGCGAGGCAGCTCGCGGCAGGAAGGACGCCCGTGTGACCGGCGGCCGGGGTCGCGGCAGGTGTGCCGACAGGCGTCGCCGGTACGCCTTCGCCCCGCGGTGCTACGGATGCCGCGGGGCGCGGCGGAGCGCGCCGCTCAGGCCGGGGCGCCCAGTTCCGCCCAGACCGTCTTGCCGGGGCGGCCCTGGGTGCGTACGACGCCCCAGTCCAGGCACAGCCGCTGGACGATGAACATGCCATGGCCGCCGGGGCGGCCGGCGCGGTGCGGGGTACGGGGGGCCGGCTGGCCGCTGCCGCGGTCGGAGACCTCCAGCCGGATCACCTTGCCGTCGCAGGCGAGGAACAGCTCGTCGGGGCCCTCGGCGTGCAGGCAGGCGTTGGTCACCAGCTCGGAGACGACCAGCAGGACGTCCTCGGCGGCGGCCCGCTGGTCGGCGCCGGCGGCGGGCAGCCAGCCCCAGGCGTACAGCGCCTGGCGGGTGTAGTCGCGGGCGAGCGGTACGACCCCGCTCTCGCCGTGCAGGCGCAGCCTGCGGACCTGCCGTCCGGGGATCCCCCGCGCGCCCTCGGCCGACGTGGGCGGCGCGGCTGCCTTCATGGACGTGCCGGTCACCGGCACACTCCCCTCGGACACCCCCGAAGCGCCGCTCGGCTCATGGCCGCGGTCGCCCGGCGAGCAGGGCCGGGTGGTGCTCATCAGCGCCTCACCTCACCGATTCACCAGTTCACGATTCAAAAGTCCGGCTCCGTTCGGTACCGGCCGTACGTCGGTCGTCGCTCGTCCCCTCGCGCCGCGCACGTGCCGCACACGTACCGCACGTGCGGTACACACGTACCGAACGTATCGAACGTGCCGCACGCGCCGCGTCCAGGCCGGGAGACCGGCTTCCGGAGTATTCCGGCGACACGTGGCGAAGGGGTTCATCAGGATGACTCCTGCCCGGCCGTTCCGGCGGGACACCCCCCTGTTCACCCCGGCCTGTGGGAGCGGCGTGGGGAAGCGGGATCAGCCGGTCTCGCCGGACAGTGCCGCCTCGACGGAGGCATGGACGGTGAAGACCGCCTCGGCCCCGGTGATCTCGAACACGCGCGCGACCACGGGGAGCATTCCCGCGAGATGGACCCCGCCTCCGGCGGCGTCCGCCTTCAAGCGGGCTCCGAGCAGCACGTTCAGGCCCGTGGAGTCACAGAACTGAAGCCGCGAGCAGTCCACGACAAGTCGCGAGAAGCCTTTCGCCAGGAGGGCGTCGAGTGGCTCGCGCAGCAGATCGGCGGTGTGGTGATCGAGCTCACCCGCCGGTGTCACTACGGCGCTGGAGCCCTCTTCCCGCACCTCCACCAGAAGCCGGCCCGACTGTGCGCTGCCGACCATCCCGTGGTCCATGCCGTCTCTCTCCCGAGGTCGTGGCTGCTGATGCCCTCGAACACTACGCCTTCCATGAGGCATCCGACAGCCGAACAACCTCTCTAAGTCGGTCATATCACCACGTAAGGCACTTGCGATCGACTCACCGGAGCCGATAGGCCTAGTAGGGACACCTGCCCCTACACGCCGGCTTTGGAGGCGCCGCACTCCGCAGTGCACGCACCTGGCTTCGGCAGCCATATGCCGAGAACGATGGAGGACACCCATGTCACCCCGGCTCGACGCAGCGCATACCCGGCTCGGATCACCTACCCGGATCGCGTCGTCGACACCCCCACCGGAACAGCTGGATCAGCCCATCGCCGCCCTCGACCCGCTCGAGGGACTCCCGGAGATCCCCCCCTTCGACGAGGTGGGCCCGGTGGACGCGCGGGCCCTGTCCAAGACCCTCTTCGCGCGCCTGGAGTCGCTGGAGGAAGGCACGCACGAGCACGCGTACGTACGCAACACGCTCGTCGAACTGAACCTCGCGCTCGTCAGGTTCGCCGCCTCCCGCTTCCGCTCCCGCAGCGAGCCGATGGAGGACATCGTCCAGGTCGGCACGATCGGACTGATCAAGGCGATCGACCGCTTCGAGCTCTCCCGCGGCGTGGAGTTCCCCACCTTCGCGATGCCGACCATCATCGGCGAGATCAAGCGCTTCTTCCGTGACACCTCGTGGTCCGTACGCGTACCGCGGCGTCTGCAGGAGCTCCGCCTGGACCTGGCCAGGGCCGGGGACGAGCTGGCCCAGCGGCTGGACCGCGCCCCCACCGTCGCGGAACTCGCCGAGCGGCTCGGCATCCCCAGCGAGGAGGTCGTCGAGGGCATGGCCGCCTCGAACGCCTACACCGCCTCCTCCCTGGACGCCCAGCCGGAGGAGGACGACTCCGAAAGCGCCCTCGCGGACCGCATCGGGTACGAGGACCACGGACTCGAAGGCATCGAGTACGTCGAGTCGCTGAAGCCGCTGATCGCCGAACTGCCGCCCCGCGACCGGAAGATCCTGTCCCTGCGCTTCGTCGCGGGCATGACCCAGTCGGAGATCGGCGACGAACTCGGCATCTCCCAGATGCACGTCTCCCGCCTGCTGTCCCGCACGCTGGTGCGCCTGCGCAGGGGGCTGACCACGGAGGAGTGACGGACGCGGGCGGCCGGGGGCGTCTCCTGCCCTCGGCACAGCCCCGCCCCGCCCTGCCCTTCAGCGCTGCCACGCGCGCGAGGCGGCCCGGTCCCCGGCCGGGCCGCCTCGGCGTATCAGGACACGGCACCGGGCCCTTCCGGGCAGCCCCCTCCCGCGCAGCCCCCGAAACCCCTTCCCCGAATAGTCCGGGAAACCTCTTCCCCGAACCGCTCTCCTCCACCACGATGGGCCACCAAACTGGCTGGTACGTCAGAAACCCTGAGGGACGGAGGGTGCGCATGGCTCAGGGCGACCGGGCCGATTCGAGCGAGGGCGAAGGCGGGGGCATCGAAAACACGCCGGACGCGCGGCTCACCGAGCTGCTGCGCACACCCACCGTGACGGCGTACCCGGCTCTGCAGGAGCTGCGCCGCCGGCACCAGCCGTCCGTGCTCGCCTATGCCCGCCTGTGCACCTCCGGCGACGCGACCGCCCGCCGGCTGACCGCGGAGGCGCTCACCACGGCGGCCCGCGACATCGCACGCGGCATCGAGCCGAACGTCCCCCTGCGGCACCACCTCCTGCTGCTGGCCGCCCGTTCGGCGGCCGGCTGGGCCCGCGACGAGCGCGCGGCGGGCCTGGACCCGGGCCTGCTGCTGGTGCTGAACTCCGCCGCCCTGCCCGAGGGCCCGACCCCGTCCCTGCTCCCGGCGTTCCAGTCGCTCCCGTCCCGCCTCCAGGGCCTGATCTGGTACGGCGTCGTCGAACGGGAATCCGCCGAGCGGACCGCCGCGTACCTCGGGATCGGCCCCGCCGACGTGGCCTACGGCACCCCGCAGGCCCTCAAGTCGCTGGCGCAGGCCTGCGTGAGACTCCGGCTGGCCGCCTCCGACGACCCGCGCTGCGGCGACTTTCGCCGCCTGATCGAGGAGGCGGTGCTGCGGGACGCCCCGCGTCCCAGCGTCGACCTGGACTCGCATCGGGCACACTGCCCTTACTGCGCGGCCGCGTTCGAGGACCTGACCGCCCTGCGGAACACCCCGGGGCAGGCTCTGGCGGAGGGCCTGCTGCCGTGGCGGGGGACGTCGTACACCCGGGAAGACGGTGTGCCGACGGCGCTCATGTCCCCCGTCTCCGCGGCGGGTTCGCCGCCGCGGCGCCGCTACCTTCTGGCCTCGGCGGCCCTGGGCGTCGCCCTCGTCCCGCTGCTGGTGTTCCTGCTGCACTCCCAGGACGACGGCGACCGGCAGCCGGTGGCGGCGACTCCCTCGCTGCCCGCGACGACGGTCCCGGCGACGGTCTCCCCGTCCCCGTCCCTCTCTCCCTCTCCCACGCCTTCCCCGACCCCGAAGCCCACGCACACGTCCAAGCCGCCTTCCCCCAGCGCGACTTCACACCGTCCGGCGCCGCCCCCGTCCCCCAAGCCCCCGCCCGCCCCCGTGCCCCCGGGCCGTACCTACGCCCAGGTGGTGAACGTGGCGACGGGCCGCTGCCTGGACGTCCGCGACGGTGACTTCGACGAGGGCAACGACGTCGTCACCGCCCCCTGCTCCTCCTCCGACACCCAGCGCTGGAGCTTCGACGCCGGTCTGGAGGTCCTGCGTTCGGCCGCCGACTCCGACTACTGCCTGGACAGCCGGGGCGCGGCCGACCGGGGGGTGGGCATCTGGGAATGCGACTCGATCTACGGCAGCCACGCCCAGAACCTCCGCTTCACCGTCGACCCCGACGGCACCATCCGCCCGGAGATCGCCATCGAGACGGCGGTGACACCGGACGGCGGGGACGGGGTGGAACTGCGTCCGCTGAACGACGGGGCGGCCCAGCGGTGGCGAGCGGGGTCACGCTGAACCCGCCGCCCGCCTCGGCCACTTGGCCCGCGCCGCCCCTCGAACCGGGTTCTGGGCCGGTCACGCCACCCGTACGCCCCGGCGCCACACCCCGCTGACCAGGGGGACGCCCGGGCGGTAGGCCAGGTGGACGTGGCTGGGGGCGTCGAGGAGGGTCAGGTCGGCGTAGGCGCCGGGGGTGAGGCGGCCGATGTCGTCCCGGCGCAGGGCCGCGGCGCCGCCGGCCGTCGCGGACCAGACCGCCTCGTCGGGGGTCATGCGCATGTCCCGTACGGCCAGGGCGATGCAGAAGGGGACGGAGGACGTGAAGGACGACCCCGGGTTGCAGTCCGTGGACAGGGCGACGGTGACGCCCGCGTCGAGGAGGCGGCGGGCGTCCGGCCACTGGGCGCGGGTGGAGAATTCGGCGCCGGGCAGGAGCGTGGCGACCGTGGCGCTGTTCGCGAGGGCGTCCACGTCCGCGTCGGTGAGGTGGGTGCAGTGGTCGGCGCTGGCCGCGTCCAGTTCCACGGCCAGCTGGACGCCGGGGCCGTACGAGAGCTGGTTGGCGTGGATACGGGGGTGCAGGCCCTTGGCCTTGCCGGCGGTGAGGATCGCGCGGGCCTGGTCGCCGTCGAAGGCGCCCTTCTCGCAGAAGACGTCGATCCAGCGGGCGTGCGGCGCGCAGGCGTCCAGCATCTCGCCGGTGACCAGGGCGACATAGGCGGCCGGGTCGTCCGCGTAGTCGGGGGAGACGATGTGGGCGCCGAGGTACGTCACCTCGTCGGTGTGGCGGGCCGCGATGCGCAGGGCGCGGGACTCGTCCTCGACGGTGAGGCCGTAGCCCGACTTCGTCTCGAAGGTGGTGGTGCCCTGGCGGAGGGCCTCGGCCAGGTAGCGGGTGAGGTTCTCCTCCAGCTCCGCGTCGGTCGCGGCGCGGGTGGCCGCGACCGTGGTGCGGATGCCGCCCGCGGTGTAGGAGCGCCCGGACATGCGGGCGTTGAACTCCTGGGTGCGGTCGCCCGCGAAGACCAGGTGGGAGTGGGAGTCCACGAAGCCCGGCAGCACCGCCCGGCCGCCCGCGTCGACCCGGTTGTCAGTGGCGGGTGCTTTGCTGGATTCACCGGTCCACGCGATGCGGTCGCCTTCGATGACGACGGCCGCGTCCTGGATCAGACCGAGCGGGGATCCTCCCCCACTCTCGAGTTTGCTCGAGCGGGGGGACCCCCATCCGGAGGAGGGGTCGTTGGTGACCAGGGTGGTGATGTTGGTGATGAGCGTGCTCGCGGTGCTCGCGGAGTGGGCGGGGCTGACGGTCGTCGCGTTGCTCATGGCGTCCTTGGTGGCCTGCTCGGCGCTGGGGTCGGGTACGAGGTCTGAGGCGGGGGCGGGCCGCGCGGGTGGGCGGCCCGGTGTCATCCGCGCAGGGCTTCGACGGCGTCCGCGAGGGCTTTCGGCACATCCGGTACGAGGGTGTGGACCCCGTCCCGTACGACGTGCCGGCCTCCCACGACCGTATGCGACACGTCTGCTGCCGACGCGGCGAATACGGCCGTCTCGGCCCCGAGCCGCGGAAGCGGCCCTGCCGTCCTGACCGAGTCGAGCGCGATCGTCGTGAAGTCGGCGAGCGCACCGGCCTCCAGGGTGCCCGCCTCGTCCCAGCCGAGGGCCGCGTGGCCGTCGGCCGAGGCCGCCCGCAGGAGCGCCGCGGCCGTCCAGTGACCTCGGGTGCGGGTGCGCAGCCGCTCGTTCAGCTCCATCGCGCGGGCCTCTTCGAGCAGGTCGATGACGGCGTGGCTGTCGGAGCCGAGAGAGAGCGGGGAGCCCGCGCGCTGGAGGGCCACGGCCGGTCCGATGCCGTCGGCGAGGTCGCGTTCGGTGGTCGGGCACATGCAGGTGCCGGTGCCGGAGCCGCCGAGCAGCGCGATGTCCTCGTCGGTGAGATGGGTGTTGTGCACCCCGGTGGTGCGCGGCCCGAGGACGCCGTGGTCGGCGAGCAGCCGGGTGGGCGTGCAGCCGTGCGCGGCGAGGCAGGCGTCGTTCTCGGCGGTCTGCTCCGACAGGTGCACGTGCAGCGGGGCCCGCCGCTCCTGCGCCCACCGCGCCACGGTCGGCAACTGGTCGGCGGGCACGGCCCGTACGGAGTGGATCGCCGCCCCGATCCGCGCGTGATCCCGTTCCTTGAGAACTGAACAGCGTTCGGCCCAGGCCTCCGCGTTGCCGTCGGAGAAGCGCAGCTGGTGGGCGTTGGGCGGCTCACCGCTGTGCTTGTTCAGGATGGCGGAGGAGAGGTAGGCGGTGTCCAGGAGGGTGATGCGGATACCGGCCTCGGCGGCGGCCGCGATCAGTGCCTCGCCCATCGCGTTGGGGTCGGCGTAGGGGGTGCCGCCGGGGGCGTGGTGCACGTAGTGGAACTCGCCGACGCAGGTGATACCGGCGAGGGCCATCTCGGCGTACACCGCGCGGGCGAGGGCGTGGTAGGTCTCCGGGGTCAGGCGGTCGGCGACGGAGTACATCACCTCGCGCCAGGTCCAGAAGGTGCCGCTGCCGACCTGGACGGTGCCGCGCAGGGCGCGGTGGAAGGCGTGGCTGTGGGCGTTGGACAGGCCCGGCAGGGTAAGGCCGCGCAGCACCTCGGCCCCCGGCGGCGGAGCGGGCGTCTCCTCGCGGACGGCCGTGATGCGGCCGTCCGCCACCTCGACCACCACGCCCGGTTCGACCCGGTCGCCCAGCCAGGCGTGCTCCAGCCAGTAGGTTCCTCGGGTCACCGGCAGGCCAGTCCTTCCAGTACGGCGGCGAGTGCGCCCACGCCGGCCACGCAGTCGTCCTCGGCCGCGAACTCGGCCGGGGAGTGCGAGACTCCGGTGGGGTTGCGCACGAACAGCATGGCGGTCGGGACGCTCCCCGACAGGATCCCGGCGTCGTGTCCGGCGCCGGTGCCGAGGACGGGCACCTCCGGGCGGCCGTTCGCCGTCTCCAGAACGCGGGCGAGTTCGTCACGCAGGGCGTGGTCGAACTCGATGACCGGGGTGAAGGACTCCCGGACGACGTCGAGGTCGATGCCGTGGGCGTCGGCGTACTCCCGCGCGGCCTTCTCGATGCCGCCGACGACCGTGTCCAGGCTGTCCTGGTCGGGGCCGCGGGAGTCGAGCCAGCCCCGCACCAGGGAGGGGATGGCGTTGACGCCGTTCGGCTCGACCGAGATCTTGCCGAAGGTCGCGACGGCGCCGGCGAGTTCGGCCTCGCGGCGGGCGGCGAGGACGGTCTCGGCGTACGGCAGCATCGGGTCGCGGCGGTCCACCAGCCGGGTGGTGCCGGCGTGGTTGGCCTCGCCGCGGAAGTCGAAGCGCCAGCGGCCGTGCGGCCAGATGGCGGAGGCGACGCCGACCCGGTCGCCGGAGAGGTCCAGCGCGCGGCCCTGTTCGACGTGCAGTTCCACGAAGGCGCCGATCCGGGCCAGCCGTTCGGGGTCCGCGCCGATGGCCTCGGGGTCGTACCCGGCGGCCTCCATGGCCTGCGGGAGGCTGATCCCCTCGCTGTCGGTGAGCCGGTGGGCCTGTTCGGCGGTCAGCTGCCCGGCGGTGAGCCGGGAGCCGGCACAGGCCAGCCCGAACCGGGCCCCCTCCTCGTCACCGAAGTTGACGATTCCCAGGGGCCTGGTGAACCGCGCTCCCCTCCCGCGCAGTTCGTCGAGGGCGGCGAAGGAGGACACGACCCCGAGGGGCCCGTCGAAGGCACCGCCGTCCGGCACGGAGTCCAGGTGCGACCCCGTGACGACGGCGTCGCCCGCGCCCGGATCCCCGAGCCACGCCCACTGGTTGCCGTTGCGGTCGACCTCGTAGGTCAGCCCGCGCGACCGCGCCTGCGCCCTGAACCACTCCCGGCACTCGGCGTCGGCACCGGTCCAGGCGTGGCGCCGGTAGCCGCCGGAGGCGGGGTGGCGGCCGATGGGGAGCAGCTCGCGCCACATCTCGTGGAAGGAGGCACCGGTGACCGGCCGCGGGCCGTCGTTTCGCGGATCGGAAGACGCGGGCACGGCCGAACCGGCGGCCGGCGACGAGGCCCCGGCATCCGCCGGAGAGCCGCCGTGCCCGCCCGAGCCCTGGCTCACGCCTCGTCACCCTCGCGCATCGGCACCCGCACACCGCGCTCCCCGGCGACGGACTCGGCGATGTCGTACCCCGCGTCCACGTGCCGGATGACGCCCATGCCGGGGTCGTTGGTGAGGACCCGGCGGATCTTCTCGCCGGCCAGCTTCGTGCCGTCGGCCACGGTGACCTGGCCGGCGTGGATGGAGCGGCCCATGCCGACGCCGCCGCCGTGGTGGAGGGAGACCCAGGAGGCGCCCGAGGCCACGTTCACCATGGCGTTCAGCAGCGGCCAGTCGGCGATCGCGTCGGAGCCGTCGAGCATGGCCTCGGTCTCCCGGTAGGGGGAGGCGACGGAGCCGCAGTCGAGGTGGTCGCGGCCGATGGCCAGCGGGGCGGCCAGTTCGCCGGAGGCCACCATGTCGTTGAAGCGCTCACCGGCCTTGTCGCGCTCGCCGTAGCCGAGCCAGCAGATGCGCGCGGGCAGGCCCTGGAAGTGGACGCGTTCGCCGGCCATCTTGATCCAGCGGTGCAGGGACTCGTTCTCGGGGAAGAGGTCGAGGATCGCCTTGTCGGTCTTGGCGATGTCCGAGGCCTCGCCCGACAGGGCCGCCCAGCGGAAGGGGCCCTTGCCCTCGCAGAACAGGGGGCGGATGTAGGCGGGGACGAAGCCGGGGAAGGCGAAGGCGCGGTCGTATCCGGCCAGCTGGGCCTCGCCGCGGATGGAGTTGCCGTAGTCGAAGACCTCGGCTCCGGCGTCCATGAAGCCGACCATGGCCTCGACGTGCTGGGCCATCGACTCACGGGCGCGGGTGGTGAAGCCGGCCGGGTCCTTGGCGGCGGCGTCGGCCATGTCCTCGAAGGCGATGCCGACGGGCAGGTAGGCCAGCGGGTCGTGGGCGGAGGTCTGGTCGGTGACGATGTCGATCGGCGCGTCCATCGCGAGCAGCTGCGGGACCAGTTCGGCCGCGTTGCCGAGGACGCCGATGGACAGCGGGCGGCGGGCGTCGCGGGCCTCGGTGGCCAGCTGGAGCGCGTGGTCGAGGTTGTCGGCCCGCACGTCCAGGAAGCGGTGCTCGATGCGGCGCTCGATGGCGCGCGGGTCGCAGTCGATGCAGATGGCGACGCCGTCGTTCATGGTCACGGCGAGGGGCTGGGCGCCGCCCATGCCGCCGAGGCCGGCGGTGAGGGTGATGGTCCCGGCGAGGGTGCCGCCGAACTTCTTCGCGGCGACGGCGGAGAAGGTCTCGTAGGTGCCCTGGAGGATGCCCTGGGTGCCGATGTAGATCCAGGAGCCGGCGGTCATCTGGCCGTACATGGTCAGGCCGAGGGCCTCCAGGCGACGGAACTCCTCCCAGTTGGCCCAGTCGCCGACGAGGTTGGAGTTGGCGATGAGGACGCGCGGGGCCCACTCGTGGGTCTGCATCACGCCGACCGGGCGACCGGACTGGACCAGCATGGTCTCGTCCTGCTTGAGGGTCTGCAGCGTGCGGACCATGGCGTCGAAGGAGCGCCAGTCGCGGGCGGCCTTGCCGGTGCCGCCGTAGACGACGAGCTTGTCGGGATGCTCGGCGACCTCGGGGTCGAGGTTGTTCTGCAGCATCCGCAGGGCGGCTTCCTGCTGCCATCCCAGGGTGCTCAGTTCCGTGCCGCGCGGTGCTCGTACGGGGCGGGGTCCCGACATCGTCTGCCTCCTGTTGCTATCTCTATTCACATCCTGTCCGTCTGAATAGAGCTAGTCAACACTTCGGGAGGGCCGCTTCCACGCGCCGCGGGTGTTTGGCTGGAAACACGAGAGAAAGTACGCGGAACCCGACAGGACCCGGGGGAGAACCGTGGAACAGACGGAGCACGTGGAGCGGGACAGGCGCGTGGAGCACGTGGAGCGGGACAGGGCGGACGAGCAGGACGGGGTGGACAGGGCGGCCCGGGAGCGCGTCGCCCGGCGGGACGAGGCGGTGCGCGCGGCCGTGGCACAGGGGCTGCTGGGGCCCGGCGCGCCGGTGGTGGGGCTGCTGGACGTCACCGGCATCCGGGAGTCGGCGGCGGCCCTGCGCGCGGCGTTCGAGGCGGTCGTGCCGCCGGGGACCCCGGTACTGCACGCCTTCGCGGTGAAGGCGACCCCGCTGGTGCCGGTCCTGCGCCTGCTGCACGCCGAGGGCATCGGCGCCGAGGTGGCCGGCCCGGGCGAGCTGGCGCTGGCGCGGGCGGCCGGACTGCCGCCGGAACTGACGGTCCTCGACTCGCCCGCCAAGACGACGGCCGAGCTGCGCGAGGCGCTGGAGCTGGGCATCGCCCTCAACGCGGACAACCCGCAGGAGCTGGACCGCCTCGACGACCTGGTGCGGTCGGCCCCCACCCGGCCCACTCCCCCAGGCGCCGCCTCCACCTGGACCGCCTCCGACTCCGACTCCGCCTCCGCCTCGTCCGCGCTCCCCCGGTCCCCGCTCGGCATCCGGGTCAACCCTCAGATCGGCGGCGGCAGCATCGGGGCGACCTCGACGGCGACGCGGACCTCCAAGTTCGGGGTGGCGCTGCGCGACGAGGGGGCGCGGGAGTGGGTGGTGCGGGCGTACCTGGACCGGCCGTGGCTGACCCGGCTGCACGCGCACACCGGCTCGCAGGGCATCCCGCTGCCGCTGATGGCACGGGGCGTGGCGGAGACGTACGCGCTCGCCGAGGAGATCAACGCGCGGATCGGACGGCCGCAGATCGACACGATCGACATCGGCGGCGGGCTGCCGGTCGACTTCACCGGCGAGGCGGAGGCACCGACGTACGCCGAGTACGCGCGACTGCTGGCCCGGGAGGTGCCGGGGCTGTTCGACGGGCGGTACGGGCTGGTGACCGAGTTCGGGCGGTCGCTGCTGGCCAAACACGGCACGGTGGTGGCCCGGGTGGAGTACGCCAAGAGCGCCGGCGGACGGCGGATCGCGGTGACCCACGCGGGCGTGCAGGTGGCCACGCGGACGGTGTACGCGCCGGCGGCGTGGCCGCTGCGGATCGCCGCGTACGACGCCGAGGGACGGCCGAAGGCGGGACCCGAGGTGGTGCAGGACGTGGCGGGGCCGGCCTGCTTCTCGGGCGACCTGCTCGCCGAGGGGCGGGCACTGCCCCCGCTGGAGCAGGGCGACTTCGCGGCGGCGCTGGACACCGGGGCGTACTACTTCGCACACCACTACGGCTACAACTCGCTGGCGCGGCCGGGGATCTACGGCTTCGCGCCGGACCCGGCGGGGGGCGTGGCCTTCGCGACCGTACGGCGGCCGCAGACGGTGCCCGAGATCGTGGCGGAATCCGGCGGGGCGCACGTGGACGCGCTCACCACCCTCAATGCCCCCGGGAGCCGTTGACGAGCTCCGGCCACCTCGCGGACAAATGGATCAACTCCCGCGAAACATGCGGCAGTCGGCCCACACTAGTACGCCGGGCGCACGTTCCACCGGAAAATGCCAAACCCCTCACCCGCCACGCACACGATGCGTAGTGTCGGCGTCACTCAGCCGGAGTCACAGGCGGGAGGGGAGCCACGGTGCCCGGAATCGACGAGTGCTTACTGGAAGCGATGCGGCTGCCCGGTGCCCGGGGAGCCGCGTTGGTGGACTGGACGAGCGGACTGGCCCTCGGGGCCGTCGGGGAAGCCCCCGGCGGTGACCACGAGACCACGGCGGCCGAGGCCGCCGAACTGGCCCGGATGGCCGCCGAGCACGGCGCCTTCACCGCGGGCGAGGACGAGGACGGGCGGCCACCGGTCGAGGACGTGATCATCAGCAACCGCGACAGCTATCACCTGCTGCGGTTCGTGGACACGTCCTTCGACAGCAGCGTCTTCCTGCACCTGTGGCTCGGCCGGGAGGAAGGCAACCTCGCGCTCGCCCGGATACGGCTCGGCGAGATGGCCGCCCGGCTGGTGCTGGGATGATCATGGTCGACACCCCTCCGCCGCTGCCCGTACGGGACAGGACGACCGCGCTCGAACGGGCCGCGGGTGCGCTGTCACCGATGCTGCGGCGGCTCGCCGAGGAGCAGGCCACCGGGGTGCTGGAGCGCGAACACGGCACCCTCCACCTCGCCCGGGGCAGGGTCGTGCACGCCGAGAGCCCGCTCGCCCCGGGCCTGGGTGTGCTCCTCACGGCGCACGGCACGCTCGCCGCCACCGCATGGCAGCAGGCGGCCGAGCGGACCTCCGGCCCGGCGGACGCCGCGCGCCTGCTGCTTGACGCCGGGCTGCTGCCCGAGGGCGCGCTGGAGCTGTGCCACCTGGACGCGCTGTACGACGCCGGGTTCTTCGCGCTGGCCCCCAGCAGCACCCCGGGCCGCTTCCGGTACGACGGCGGACCGAGCCTCGGCCCGCTGCCCTCGGTGCCGGTCGTGGCGCTGGAACGCGAGACGCTGCGGCGCCGCCTGTTGCTGCACCGCCTGTGGCCGGACCCGGCGACCGACAGCGCCCCGCTGATACGGGCCGACCCGGTCGTCGCGGTACCGGTCGCCCCGCGCCGCCGGGCGGTCCTGGACCGGGTGGACGGCGTCCGTACGGCAACGGAGATCGCCCGTGACCTGGGCCGGCAGGCGTTCCACACGCTGGTGGACGTACGGCGGCTCGCGTCGGCCGGACTCCTCGCGCCGGTCCCCACCGCACCCGACCCACCACCGCACCGGTTCGCCCCGGCCGCCCCGGGCACGACGGGCACGGACGCCCTGGACACAGGCTCAAGCACAGGCACAGGCACAGGCACAGGCACAGGCACAGGCACAGGCACCACGGTCCCCCGCACCGTCTCGCCGGCCCCGCCCGCCGCCTCTCCTGCCTCCTCTGTCCCGTCCGTCGCGGTCACCCCGGTTTCCCCGCTCACGGTCACCGACCCCGACATCGCGCTGCTGAAGAGGCTCAGGGATGCGCTGGAGGCGCTTTGAAAGGCACCGCCCCGCCGAAAGGAGAGACCTGATGGTGCCCGAACAGGACCTGGAGGCCGTCCTGGACGAGCTGCGCCGGCTGCGCACCCGCGTCCCGCAGCTCACCGGGGCCCTCGCGGCGGGCGTCGACGGTCTCGTCGTCGCCCACGACACCCCCGGCGTCGACCCGGAGGGCCTGGCGGCCCTGACCGCCGCCTCGCTCGGCGTCGCCGTACGGGTCGCCGACGCGACCGGCAACGGCGGCTTCCGGGAGCTGCTGGTGCGCGGCGACCACGGCTACATCGCCACCTACGCGGCCGGCCGGACCGCCGTACTGACCCTGCTCGCGCAGGACCGGGTCAACGTCGGCCGGCTGCACCTGGAGGGCCGCCGGGCCGGCGCCCGCGTCGGGGAACTGCTCGACGCCGCCGAGTCGACCGCACGCGCGGCCCGTGCCGAACGGCCCGCGAGGACCGTCCCGGCACGCACCCGGACCACCCGCACGACACGCACCACCACCACGGGCCCCGAAGCCCGTACCGCAACCGACAGCTGACACCGGCGAAAGGAACCAGGCACACCATGGCCAACACCGAAACGGCACTGAAAGAGGCGCTGACCTCCATCGAGGGCGCGACCGGCGTCGCGCTCGTCGACTACACCAGCGGCATGGCGCTGGGCACGATGGGCGGCAGCAAGACCTTCGACCTGAACGTGGCCGCCGCCGGCAACACGGACGTGATCCGGGCCAAGATGCGCACGATGGAACTCCTCGGCCTCAAGGGCGGTATCGAGGACATCCTGATCACGCTGTCGGACCAGTACCACATGATCCGCCTGCTCAAGAGCCGCGGCGGCAACGGCCTGTTCCTCTACCTGGTCCTGGACGCTGGCCGGGCCAACCTCGCGATGGCCCGGCACCAGCTGAAGAGGATCGAGGAGGAGCTGGAGGTCTGAGGGTCACACGAGTGCGCCGGTACGGCGGCGGGCCCCGCCCGGGGCCGCGTCGCCGGCCGCGACACCCGTACCGCGCAGCCCCCGCACGGCGTTGCCCGCCGGACGCCCGCCGCGCCGGTCCAGCCAGTCGGTACGGACCCACAGCAGGGTGTCCTCGGCCCGCTCCCGCCGCCCGATCCAGGCGGCCTTCAGGGCGAGTCCGGCGCCCGCCCCGGCGAGCAGCAGGCCGCCGGCCGCGGGGACCGCGAAGGAGCTGCCGAGCGCGGCGGCGAAGGCCGCCAGCAGCCACCAGCGGTGCCCCCGGCGCCAGACGCGCAGGGTCACCGCCCGGTCCTGCAGGATGTCGTACCTGCCCGCGCGGGCGGCCCCGCCGGCGAGGGCGGCGTACCGTCCCCGGCGGGCCAGTGCCACCCCGGCGGCGGCCACGAGGAAGAGCGCGGCCCCGGCCGTCACCCCGATCCGGCGCCCGGTGAGCCCGGACGGCAGGGCGCCGATCCCCGCGGCCGACGCCCCGAGCCACCACAACGGGGCGGCACCCGCCCGTACGACGACGGCCACCCGGGCCAGTACCTGTCCGCCACGCGTCACGTCCGCCTCCCGTGTCACGGTCCCGAAGTTCCCGAAACCCCTGTGTTCCGCGGCAGGTTAGTGGCGGAAGGTGAGACGCGTCTGAGAGCGCGCCAGGAGCACTCCGCGCCGCCCGCCGCCCCACGCACCGGTCCACGGACCGGTTCACGCACCGGTTCACGCACCGGTTCACGCACCGGTCCGCGCAGCACGCCGTGCGTACAGGAGCGCGCCGCACATTCGGGAGCGCGCCGGGCTCACTCCACGAACAGCCCCCGCGTCGCCGCCTTCGCGTCGAACTCCTCCAACCGGGCCTGGGCGTCCGGCAGATCGTCGCAGAGCGCCTCCAGCAGGACGCGGCCGAGCAGCATCGGGCCGCAGGCGGTGTCGAAGGCGAGTCCGGTGCCGACGGCGGCCGGAAGCAGCAGGTCGGAGTGCTTGGCGACCGGGGCGAAGGCGGAGTCGGCGACCGTGACGACGGTCAGGCCCGCCTCCTTGGCGTAGCCGAGGGCGTCGAGGACCTCGCGCGGGTGCCGGGGCAGGGCGAAGCACAGCAGCGCCGAGGCACCGGCGCGCACGGCGGCGTCGATGCGGTCGTGGAGCATCGTGCCGCCCTCGTTGAGCAGCCGGACGTCGGGGTGGACCTTGGCGGCGAAGTAGGTGAACCCGAACGCCTGCGGGGCGGCCGCGCGCAGGCCGAGCACCGGAAGCGGCCGGGAGGCGGCGAGGATCCGCCCCGCCCTCTGCACCGGGCGCGGGTCGGCGAGCAGCTCCGCGAGGTTCCTGAGGTTCTCGATCTCGGCCTCGACGGCCTGCTGGTACTCGTTGTACGAGCCCGGCTCGGCGGCCGGTTCGGCGGGGACGACCTCGCGCAGGTGCCTGCGCAGCGCCGGGTAGCCGTCGAAGCCGAGGGCGACCGCGAACCGGGTCACCGACGGCTGGCTGACCCCGGCCAGCTCGGCCAGTTCCACGCTGGACAGGAAGGGCACGTCGGCGGCCCGGCGCACCATGCTGTGCGCGATGCGGCGCTGGGTAGGCGTGAGCCGGTGCCCCTCGAAGAGCGCCTGCAGCCGCCCCGCAGGACTGTCGTTCGTACCCGTACCCGTACCCGCACTCCTGCCGGTCGCGCCCGCGTCCGTCGCGCCCGCGTCCGTCGCGCTGGCGTCGGCCGCACTCGCGCTGGCCGCACTCCTGTCGGCGCTCATGACGTGCTCCCCCTCCAGATGTCCGTGAACCGGTCGAGCAGTGCGGCCGCCGCCGTCACGTCGTGTGTGAGCGGGCGGTCGGCCGGGTCGGCGTCGAGGACCGACTCGGCGAGCGCCAGCGCCCGGCCCGCCGGGAGCCCGGGGTCGGGCCTCAGGTCGCGCTGGCGCAGCGCCCGGACGGCGGCGACGAGCTCGCAGCCGACCACCAGACGGTACGCACCGCACGCGCGCAGGGTCTGGCGCGCGGCGAGCGAGGCGAAACTCGCCTGTTCCTCGACGCCCCGGGAGAGTACAGCGTGGCCGAGCGAGGCGGGGGCCGAGAAGGCCCGCAGGTCGCCGAGGGCCGCTCCGGCCGCGTACTCCAGGATCATCACGCCGGAGGAGGCCGCCTCGTGGTCGGCGAGGAAGGGGCGCAGGCGGGTGTAGGCGGGCTCGTTGAGGGTGGACAGGCGGGACGTCGACAGGCGGGCCACCTGGGTCACCGCCAGCCTGAAGTGGTCCAGGGCGAGGGCGAGCTGGGCCTGGTAGAAGCCGCCGTGGTGGTAGGCGGCCTGATCGCCGGGGGCGATGAGCGGGTTCTCGGCGGCCGCGTTGATCTCCACGGCCAGCACCTGCTCCAGGGCGTCGGCCGCGTCGTGCGCGGGGCCGTGGATCTGGGGCAGGCAGCGCAGGCCGTAGGGGTCCTGGATCCGGCCCAGCGGCGGCAGGGGCCGGTCCGCGGCTCCGATCAGCTGCCGCATCCGCCGGGCCACCTCGACGCTCCCGCGGTGCGGGCGCGCGGCGTGCACGGGCGCGGCGTAGGGCTCGTGCGAGCCGTCGACGGCGAGCAGGGACAGCGCCGCGACGACCTGGGTGGCGCCGATCAGTCCGCGCAGTTCGTGCAGGGCGAGCGCGGCCTGGCCGAGGGTGAGCGCGTTGCTGCTGATCAGGGCGAGGGCGTCGTTGTTGTCGAGGGGCTGCGGCTCGGGGGCGCCGGTGCCCCGCCACGGGTGCTCGCCGGCGAGCGCCAGTCCCATCTGGGCGAGTGCCGCGATGTCGCCGGTGCCGACCGACCCGAACTCGTTGACCACCGGGTACGCGCCGCTCTCCAGCGCCTCGCACAGGGCGGTGACCACGCTGGGCCGCAGTCCGGCGCCGCCGGCCAGGATCTGGTTGGCGCGGACGGCGAGCATCGCGCGCACCTGCCGGGCGGGGAGTTCCTCGCCGATGGCGCCGGCGTGGCTGCGCAGCAGGCGCAGGCCGTGTCCGGCGGCGGCCTCGGTGGGCACGTCCTCGGTCCGGTTCGCGCCCACGCCGGTGGAGCGGCCGTAGACGCGTCCGGTGGCCGCGATCTGCCGGGCGGCGTTCCAGGACTCCTCCGCGCACCGCAGCGCGTCGGCCCCGGGAATCGGACGCGCGGCCCCGTCGGCAAGGCGTATGACACCCTCGACACCGAGCCCGGCTCCATCCAGGACGATCGTCGCGAAGCGTACGGAATCAGGCGCGTCCACGATGCGAGACGGCATCAAGCCCAAACTCCCCTCAACCCGGACATTCAATCTTGCTCTGCGGTCATCGGGTACCTCGGATTAACACCGGAGCATTGACAACCTATTCAAGCACCAAGAACTCTGCATGGCGTCATTCAGAATCACGCACCACGAACTCTGCATGACGCCATTCAGCCGGGCAAGGGACATCTCATGATCCAGTTCGACGCGGTCCACAAGCGCTTCCCCAACGGCACGACAGCAGTCCACGACCTCTCCCTGGAGATGCCGGAGGGCGGCATCACAGTCCTGGTCGGATCCTCCGGCTGCGGCAAGACGACCACCCTGCGGATGATCAACCGGATGACCGAGCCGACGTCCGGCACGATCAGAGTCGGCGGCAAGGACGTCACCCGGCAGGACGCCGCCGAGCTGCGGCGGTCCATCGGCTACGTCATCCAGCAGGCCGGCCTCTTCCCGCACCGCACGGTGCTGGACAACATCGCCACCGTCCCGCTGCTGCTCGGCTGGACCCGCAGAAGGGCCCGGGCCCGCGCCGCCGAACTCCTGGAGACCGTCGGCCTCGCCGCCGACGCCGGCAAGCGCTACCCGCACCAGCTCTCCGGCGGCCAGCAGCAGCGCGTCGGCGTCGCCCGCGCGCTCGCGGCCGACCCGCCGGTCCTGCTCATGGACGAGCCCTTCGGCGCGGTCGACCCGGTGGTGCGCACCCAGCTCCAGGACGAGCTGCTGCGACTTCAGCAGGAGCTGAGCAAGACCATCGTCTTCGTCACACACGACATCGACGAGGCCGTCCGGCTCGGCGACCGGATCGCGGTCTTCCGCACCGGCGGCCACCTGGTCCAGTGCGCTGAGCCCGCCGAGCTGCTGGCCCGCCCCGCGGACGACTTCGTGGCCGGCTTCCTGGGCGCCGAGCGCGGGCTGAAGCTGCTGTCGCTGAAGACCCTCGCCGGCCTGCCGCAGGGCCCGGCGCCCGAGGGCGGCGCCTGGACCCTCGTCCTGGACGAGGCGAACAGACCCCTGCGCTGGGCCTCCGAGGACACCGAGCTGCCCGTACGGGCGCTGAAGGACGACGACTCCCTGCTGTCGGCCCTCAACGAGTCGCTCGCCTCTCCCACCGGCCTGATAGCCCGGGTCGACGCGGACGGCGTCCTCACCGGCGTCTCGTCCCGCGACGACGTCCACGAGCACGCCGGCCGCGCCCATACCGAAGTGGGTGTGGCCGCGTGACGATCGACTGGTCCTGGATCTCCGCCCACACCGACGACCTCACCACCCTCACCCTCTCCCACCTCCAGGCCGCGCTGACGGCCGTCCTCCTCGGCCTGCTGATCTCGCTCCCGCTGGCCGTGGTCGCCCACCGGGTCCGCCCCCTGCGCGGCTTCCTGCTCGGCGCCTCGAACATCCTTTTCACGATCCCGTCCATCGCGGTCTTCGTGCTCCTGCTCCCGGTCAGCGGCCTGACCCGCACCACCACCGTGACCGGCCTGACCGTCTACACCCTGGTCGTCCTGCTGCGGAACACCGTCGAGGGCCTCGACTCGGTCCCCGTGAAGGTGAAGGAGGCGGCGAAGGCGATGGGCACGCGCCCCCTGCGCACCCTGCTCACCGTCGAGCTCCCGCTCGCCCTGCCGGTGATCATGGCGGGCGTCCGCATCGCCACGGTCATGTCGATCTCCCTCGTCTCCGTCGCGACCTACATCGGCGACGGCGGCCTCGGCCAGCTGTTCACCGACGGCTTCCAGCGCGACTTCCCGACCCCGGTGATCGCCGGAGTGGCCCTCACCCTCCTCCTCGCCGTCGTCGCGGACACGGCCCTGGTCGCCCTGCAGTACGTCCTCACCCCGTGGAAGAGGCGGCGAGCCTGAGATGTACGAACTCTTCAAGAACCTCGGTGTCTGGCTGGTCAGCGGCGCCCAGTGGGCCGGTCCGGACGGGATCGCCCACCGCCTCGCCGAACACCTCCAGTACTCCCTGCTGGCCACGCTCGTCGCCGCCGCCATCGGCCTCCCGATCGGCCTCCTCATCGGGCACACCGGCAAGGGCGCGTTCCTGGCGATCAACCTCGCCTCCTTCGGCCGGGCCCTGCCGACCGTCGGCCTGGTCGTGCTGGTCTTCCTGGCCGGCGGTCTGTCGATGCTGCCGGTGTACGTCGCGCTGGTCGCCCTCGCGGTCCCGGCGATCGTCACCAACACCTACGCCGGCATGAACGCCGTCGACCCGGACGTCAGGGACGCGGCGCGCGGCCAGGGCATGCGTGGCCACCAGGTCCTGTTCCAGGTGGAGCTGCCGCTCGCGCTCCCGCTGATCATGACCGGCCTGCGCCTGGCCCTGATCCAGGTCGTGGCCACGGCGACCGTCGCCGCGTACGTCTCCTTCGGCGGCCTGGGCCGCTACGTCTTCGACGGCCTCGCCCAGCGCGACCTGGTCCAGGTGCTCGGCGGCGCGGTGCTGGTCGCCGTGGTCGCCATCGTCCTGGACACGGGCCTCGCCGCCCTCCAGCGCCTCCTCTTCCGCAACCGCACCCGCACTGCCTAGGAACCCCCCGATGAATCGTCGTACTGTCCTCGGCGGCCTGTTCGCGGTCGCTTCCGTTCCCGCCCTCTCCGCCTGCGCGGGCGGAGTCACCTCCCTCAAGGGCGGGGGCGCCGCCGGCGGGGGTGCCGGCTCCAGCAAGGGCGGAGTCACCATCGGCACGGCCAACTTCACCGAGAACCAGGTACTCGGCTACCTCTACGCCGCCGCCCTGCGAGGAGCGGGTGTCAAGGTGACCGTCCGCCCCAACCTCGGCACGCGCGAGATCGTCATCCCGGCCCTCCAGGGCGGTGACATCGACCTGCTGCCCGAGTACCAGGGCGCCCTGCTCGACTACCTCGACCCGAAGGCCACGCCCACCGAGTCGGGCGCGATGCAGAACGCCCTCACCGTCGCCCTCCCGGCCGGCCTCCAGGTGCTGCCGTACGGCATGGCGGAGGACTCGGACGCCTTCGTCGTCACCCGCGAGACCGCCCGGCGCCACGGCCTGGCCTCGCTCGCCGACCTGAGCAAGCACAACGGCAAGCTCGTCCTCGGTGCCGCCCCCGAGCTGAAGAAGCGCCCGGTGGGCGTGGTGGGCCTGAAGAAGGTGTACGGCGTGGAGTTCAAGGAGTTCAAGTCGCTGGACTCCGACGGCCCGCTGGTCAAGGGCGCCCTGAAGAAGGGCGACGTGGACGTGGCGAACCTCTTCACCACCGACACCGACATCAAGGCCGAGGACTGGGTGGTGCTGGCCGACCCCGAGCACCTGATACCCAGCCAGCACATCGTCCCCCTCATCGCCGACCGCAAGGCCGACGACACCGTCCGCAAGGCCCTCGCCCGGCTCGGCAACGTCCTGACCACCGCTCAGCTCACCGAGCTGAACCGGCAGGTGGACAAGGACAAGAAGGATCCGGAGGACGTGGCGAACACGTACGCGCGCCGGCACGGGCTGGTGAAGTAGCCGAGCGGCCTGGGCGCCCTCGCGGTGGTTGTCGCGCGACGGACCGTGCGGAACACGGGGGTTGTCCCCAGTGCGGAGCGTGTGACGGCTCCCTAGGGTGAGCGCCATGAACACCACGGACCCGCAGCACGCGGAGCTGAAGAAGGACCTCGACGCCACCGTGCGGGCACGCAGGGAACTGGGCGACGACTACGACTCCGCACTGGTCGACTCCTTCCTGGAGAAGGTCGAGCAGCGGATCGACGACGCGGTGGACCGCCGGGTGCGCCGGCATCTGGCGGAGCAGCGGGTGACGACCGCGCGCGGGGTCCGCGCCCCGAACGCGGCCGACACCTGGTTCGAGCGCCACGGCTTCGCCCTGGTCTCGCTGATCGTGGCGATCCCCCTGTCCGCGATCGGCGGCGCCTTCGGGGGCATGTCCGGGGTCCTCGCCGCGTGGATCGGCGTCGTCGGCGTCAACGTGGCCCAGACCGCGCGCGTCAACCCGGAGATCTTCGCCGGGCGCCGGGAACGGGGACAGGAACGGGAACGGCGGACGGATGCCGCCGGGCGGTAAAGCTTTCGCGGGAACCGCCGCACCCCCGTTTCCGGGGGGCGGGACGACGGCGGTCCCCGCGAGGGACGCGAGCCGGGTCAGGCCGGGCCTGCGCGTCCTGGGCGTCCATGGAGTCCGGGAGCCGCTCCGGAGGTCCTTGGCGCCGTTCGGTGCCGGCCGGGGCGGGGAGCCTTCCCAGGGCTTGACGCCCGGGTGGTACTCCCACCGCCTCCCGCCGACACCTTCACTGTGCCGGACCCGTGTTAAGCGGGTGCTGCGTGCACGTGACACGCTCGTGCCACTTCCGGGCCGGCCGGATCGGCCGCGGTCACCGCGCGTTCGCCGCCGGCCGGGTCACCGCCCGCCTGCTACTGCTTGCCGCCCTTGGCGAGGAACGCCAGCAGGTCCTGACGGCTGACGACGCCCTTCGGCTTGCCCTCGACCAGGACGATCGCCGCGTCCGCCGCACCCAGCACGGACATCAGGTCCTCGACCGCCTCGCCGGAGCCGACCTGCGGCAGCGGGGCGCCCATGTGCTTCTCCAGCGGGTCGTCCAGCGAGGCCGCCTTGTGGAACAGGGCGTCGAGCAGCTCGCGCTCGACCACCGAGCCGATGACCTCGGCGGCCATCACGTCCGGGTGGCCGGCGCCCGGCTTCACGACCGGCATCTGCGAGACGCCGTACTCGCGCAGCACCTCGATGGCCTCGCCGACGGTCTCCTCCGGGTGCATGTGGACCAGGGACGGGATGGAGCCGTCCTCCTTGTCGGCGAGGACGTCGCCGACCCGGGCGCTGGGGCCCTCGTCGTCCAGGAAGCCGTAGTCCCGCATCCACTCGTCGTTGAAGATCTTGGTGAGGTAGCCGCGGCCGCTGTCCGGCAGGAGGACGACGACGACGTCGTCCGGGCCGAGCCGCTCGGCGGCGCGCAGCGCGGCCACGACGGCCATGCCGCAGGAGCCGCCGACGAGGAGGCCCTCCTCCTTGGCGAGGCGGCGGGTCATCTGGAAGGCGTCCTTGTCGGACACGGCGATGATCTCGTCGACGAGGCTCCCGTCGTACGCGGTCGGCCAGAAGTCCTCACCGACGCCCTCGACGAGGTACGGGCGGCCGGAGCCGCCGGAGTACACGGAGCCCTCCGGGTCGGCGCCGATGACCTTGACCTGGCCCTTGCTGGCTTCCTTCAGGTAGCGGCCGGTGCCGGAGATGGTGCCGCCGGTGCCGACGCCCGCCACGAAGTGCGTGAGGCCGCCCTCGGTCTGCTCCCACAGCTCGGGGCCGGTGGAGTAGTAGTGCGAGAGCGGGTTGTTCGGGTTGGAGTACTGGTCCGGCTTCCAGGCGCCCGGGGTCTCGCGGACGAGGCGGTCGGAGACGTTGTAGTACGAGTCCGGGTGCTCGGGGTCCACGGCGGTCGGGCAGACGACGACCTCGGCGCCGTACGCGCGCAGCACGTTGATCTTGTCGGTGCTCACCTTGTCAGGGCAGACGAAGATGCACTTGTAGCCCTTCTGCTGGGCCACGATCGCGAGGCCCACGCCGGTGTTGCCGCTGGTCGGCTCGACGATGGTGCCACCCGGCTTCAGCGCACCGCTCTCCTCTGCGGCCTCGATCATGCGCAGGGCGATGCGGTCCTTCACGGAGCCGCCCGGGTTGAAGTACTCCACCTTGGCCAGGACGGTGGCCTGGATGCCCTTGGTCACGTGGTTCAGCTTCACCAGCGGGGTGTTGCCGACGAGGCTGATCATCGAGTCGTGGAATTGCACCGTTGTCTCCGGTTGCTTGCAAAAAACAGGTCGTAGTGGTGCAGCCAGCGTAAGGCCCCCGGGTGACCTCCGAGGGGCGATCACGGCCCGTTGAGATTGGCGGACGGGCGGTACGGGGCAAGGAGTGGTTGTACGGCTACGAGGAGGTGGCGGCGACGCATGAGCAGCATGTCGAGGGCGAGGGTGGCCCGGCGCATCGCGGCCGGAGCGGCGTACGGCGGCGGCGGGGCCGGGCTGGTCGGCGCGGCCGCGATCGGACTGCTGGTGGCGGAGATGCAGATGGCGCGGCGCGCCGTGAACAACGGCAACAGCGGCGGCCGGGTGCCCGTGGCCGACGGTGTGTACGGCGACTCCTACGGCGTCCCCGGCGAACCGCCCCTCCGGCTGACCGTGCTCGGGGACTCCACGGCCGCGGGGCAGGGGGTGCACCGGGCGGGCCAGACACCGGGCGCGCTGCTGGCGTCGGGGCTGGCGGCGGTGGCGGAGCGCCCGGTCGCGCTGCGGAACGTCGCGCAGCCGGGGGCGCAGTCGGACGACCTGGACCGACAGGTGTCCCTGGTGCTGTCCGCTCCCTTTCCGGTCCCCGACGTCTGCGTGATCATGATCGGCGCGAACGACGTCACCCACCGGATGCCCGCGACGCGCTCGGTACGCCACCTGTCGTCGGCGGTACGCCGGCTGCGGACGGCCGGCGCGGAGGTCGTGGTCGGCACGTGCCCCGACCTCGGCACCATCGAGCCCGTGCAGCAGCCGCTGCGGTGGCTGGCCCGGCGGGCCTCACGGCAGCTGGCGGCGGCGCAGACGATCGGGGCGGTGGAGCAGGGGGGCCGCACGGTGTCGCTCGGCGATCTGCTGGGGCCCGAGTTCGAGGCGAATCCGCGGGAACTGTTCGGGCCGGACAACTACCACCCCTCGGCGGAGGGGTACGCCACCGCGGCGATGGCGGTGCTGCCGACGGTGTGCGCGGTGCTGGGGCTGTGGCCCGCGGAGGAGGAACGGCCGGACGCGTCCCGCCGCGAGGGCTTCCTGCCGGTCGCGCGCGCGGCGGCCGAGGCGGCGTCGGAAGCGGGCACAGAGGTCACCGCGGCCATGCCGACCGGACCTCGCGGTCCATGGGCCCTGCTCAAGCGCAGGCGCCGCCGCCGAGTCCCGGAAGCCGAACCGGCAACCCCGTCGGTATGACCCACCCCGACGGGCAACCCCCTCAGGGGCGCGGGGAACTGCGCGACCAGCCCCCACGAACCCGCAGCCGCCCACCGGCCACCCCCGGAAACAGCACCCCCACAACCCCAGCCCCACCAACCCCTCAGGGGCGCGAGGAACCGCGCGACCAGCCCCCACGAACCCGCAGCCGCACGCCTCCCCCCGCCACAACGGCGAACCGCGCCCCCGAAGAGAAAAGCAAGCGCTTAGACAATTGCGGCCAGGGTCACATCGCCACACCGGTGACCTGGGCCATACAGGCGGGTAACTTCCGAGGCGGACCTGCCGAATTCCTCATGTCACTGGAGCCGTGATGCCCGAAGCCGTCATCGTGTCGACCGCCCGCTCCCCCATCGGCCGCGCCTTCAAGGGCTCCCTGAAGGACCTGCGCCCGGACGACCTCACCGCCACGATCATCCAGGCGGCGCTCGCCAAGGTTCCCGAGCTGGACCCGAGGGACATCGACGACCTGATGCTCGGCTGCGGCCTGCCCGGCGGCGAGCAGGGCAACAACCTCGGCCGGATCGTCGCCGTACAGATGGGCATGGACCACCTGCCGGGCTGCACGATCACCCGCTACTGCTCCTCCTCGCTGCAGACCTCCCGCATGGCCCTGCACGCCATCAAGGCCGGCGAGGGCGACGTCTTCATCTCGGCCGGTGTCGAGATGGTCTCCCGGTTCGCCAAGGGCAACTCCGACAGCCTCCCGGACACGCGCAACCCGTTCTTCGCCGAGGCCGAGGCCCGCACCGCCGAGGTCGCCCAGCAGGAGGGCACCACCTGGCACGACCCGCGCGAGGACGGCCTCGTCCCCGACGCCTACATCGCGATGGGCCAGACCGCGGAGAACCTGGCGCGCGTCAAGGGCATCAGCCGCCGGGAGATGGACGAGTTCGGCGTCCGCTCGCAGAACCTCGCCGAAGAGGCCATCAAGAACGGCTTCTGGGAGCGCGAGATCACCCCGGTGACCCTCCCCGACGGCACGGTGGTCAGCAAGGACGACGGCCCGCGCGCCGGCGTCTCCCTGGAGGGCGTCGAGGGCCTGAAGCCGGTCTTCCGCCCGGACGGCCTGGTCACCGCCGCCAACTGCTGCCCCCTCAACGACGGCGCCGCCGCGCTCGTCATCATGAGCGACACCAAGGCCCGCGAGCTGGGCCTGACCCCGCTCGCCCGCATCGTGTCCACCGGCGTCTCCGGCCTCTCCCCCGAGATCATGGGCCTCGGCCCGGTCGAGGCCAGCAAGCAGGCCCTGCGCCGCGCCGGCCTGAGCGTCGGCGACATCGACCTGGTCGAGATCAACGAGGCCTTCGCCGCCCAGGTGATCCCCTCCTACCAGGACCTCGGCATCGACCTGGACAAGCTGAACGTCAACGGCGGCGCCATCGCCGTCGGCCACCCCTTCGGCATGACCGGCGCCCGCATCACCGGCACGCTGATCAACTCGCTCCAGTTCCACGACAAGCAGTTCGGCCTGGAGACCATGTGCGTCGGCGGCGGCCAGGGCATGGCGATGGTCATCGAGCGCCTGAGCTGACCCACCCTCGGTGACCGGCGGAGCACAGACCGTCGGCCCAGGGCCCGGAACCCGGAAAACTCCCGGGTTCCGGGCCTTTTTGTGATCCAATCTCCCTCAGGATGTGACCTATCTCCCTCATGGGAGGCATCTGTGCAGGTCAGTACCGTGATCCGGAAATCCCCCCGACCACATTCCTGTCTGTTTCGTGACGTTACGCACTGACAGATGGTCAGTCCGCCCTTCAAGCTGATGTAGGAAGTCGGGGGTCGACTTTGAACCTGGGAGTACGTCCGTGAGCGCCATGCCCTTCGCCCTGCTGCTCACCACGGCCGCCACGGGCGCCGTGGGCATCGCCGTCCTGCGCACCTGCCTGAAGCTGCGCCGCCAGATCGCCGAGCTGCACACCCAGCTCGCCGAGAACCAGGCGGCCGCCATACGCGCGCTGCTTCCGGCCGCCCGCACCGCCGCCGACGCGGAGGAGATACGCGCGGCCGTGGCCGAGGCGCTCGCGGAGGAGCGGGAGCGGGAGCTGGCCGAGGCCCGCGCGTTCTGGGCCGCGCAGGAAGTCCGGGACGCCTCGGACGCCCCCTCGCTGCTCGGCCTGACCGACACCGACCCGTTCCTGCCCCGGCAGGCCGACTTCGCGGGCCTGGACTCGCTGGAGCCGGTGGCCGAGCCGGCCGCGGAGTCCGACGAGTTCTCCGCCAAGGACTTCGCCCAGGGCGGTACGTCTTCGGAGTCCCCCGAGCTGACCGCGGCCCGCCGCCGCCACCCCTCGCACCCCGACTTCGTCCCGGTGCAGTCGCCGACCGCGAACGATCACGAGCGCACGGTGAGCACCCTGGAGCAGCTGGCCGCCGAGCACGTCGTACTCGCCGACGTCCGCCCCGGCCCGCTCGGCACCCTCGACGTCTACGTCTTCGCCGACGGCACCACCCTGTGCATGACCCCGGGCCACCGCGAGACGGCCGAGCGCCTGGCCCAGGCCGTCCGCGCCGGCGAGGCCCCGTACCTGCTCGGCGGGTCCGGCCTCTCCGGCTCCTACTCCCTGACCTTCGCCTGCGGCGAGGAGACGGTCTACATCCTGGCCGACAGGGTCATCGCCTCGCTGTGAGACGGCGGGCCCGGCGGCCGGCCCTCGCCGTCGCCTGCGAACGCCGCTAAAGCCCCGCCCGCTTCCGCGCCTCCTCCACCAGCCGTACCGCTTCGGCGACCTGCTCCTCGCTCACCAGCACCACCGCCAAGTCGTTCCCGGCCACGGTGATTTGGTCGGCCACCGCGAACATCCCCGCGTCCGGCATCTCCCGGGCCTCTGCACCCGACTCCTCGGCGGACTGCGCCCACAGAGCCAACTGCCTGGCCAGGGCCAGCGCCTCGGCGGCACCGCTGCGTTGGAGCCGGCTCTGCGGTGCCGCGCGCAGCCGGTCGGCGAAATGTTCCACGGCTCGGGTGAGGGGTGTCGTATCAACCACGCGCCGAGCGTAACGCCCCGCACTGTTGCCAAGCGGCGAACGCTCAGGCACGGTGACGTGAAGGACCGGCCTACATCCCCTTTGCGTTCGGAGGCGCCGATGTCCCATGTCTTCTCCGAAGAGACCCACCGCAACCTGCTCGCCCGCATCCCCCACTGCACCGGTCGTGAAGTCTCCGACTGGCTGCGCACCGTCGAGGAAGGCCCCGCCCTCTTCCGCTTCGAGGAGAAGGTCAGCTGGCTCCGGCACGAGTACGACCTCGCGTACGGCCACGCCAAGGCGATCGTCCATGAGTACGACCTGAGGCGGGCCGCGCGGAAGCTGCTCTGACGCCGCGAACCGTCCCGCGAACTGTCCCTCGGACGTCCCTCGGACGTCGCACGGACCGTCACGCGGACGACGAAGGGCCCCCGGGAGCGCGTCCCGGGGGCCCTTCGCGCGTCGGGCGGCGTGCGTCAGTCGTTGTTGTTGAAGATGGCGACCAGACGCAGCATCTCCGTGTAGATCCACACCAGGGCCACCGTGAGGCCGAACGCGGCGAACCAGGACTCGTCGCGCGGGGCGCCGTAGGCGATGCCGTCCTCGATCTGCTTGAAGTCGAGGGTCAGGAAGAACGCGCCGAGCACGATGGCGATGACGCCGACGATCGCGCCGAGCGGCCCGAAGCCGCGCAGGCCGCCGTTCTCGGCGACGCCGAACACGACCAGCAGCAGGTTGACCGCCATGGCCAGCATGAAGGCGAGGGCGATGGCCATGCCGATGCGGGCGTAGCGCGCCGTGACACGGATCCAGCCGGCCTTGTAGACGACCAGGGTCGCGGCGGAGACCGCCATGGTGCCGAGCACCGCCTGGAAGGGGGCCCCGCTCCAGCGGGCGTTGTACATCTCGCTGATGACGCCGAGCAGGATGCCCTCGAAGGCGGCGTAGCCGAGGATCAGCGCGGGCGACGGGGTGCGCTTGAAGTTCTGCACGAGCCCCAGCACCATCGCGATGAGCCCGGAGCCGATCGCCAGACCGTAGCTGGTCGCCGAGACCGGCAGCAGCACCCAGGCGAGGACCGCGCCGACGACGACGGTGCCGAGCGTGAGCGCCGAGCGCGTGATGACGTCGTCCATCGTCATGCGGTCGGTGACGGCCGGGGCCTGCTGGGCGTACGGGTTCTGGGCGTACGGGTTTTGTGCGTACTGGTTCTGGGCGTACGGGTTCTGCGTGTGCGGGTCACCCTGCGCGCACCCGGCCTGCGGCGCGGTGTTGAAGCCGGCGTAGCCGCTGTCGCGGCCGAACCCCCGTCGCGAGAGGACCGGGTTGCTGCTCCTCATTTCACTCCTCCATGGCCGCCCTGCGCAGCCTTGGGCTCAAGGGTAATGGATTGGCAAAGGACAGATCGTGATGCTTGAGGAGGATCTTTCCCCGGCTGTCCGGCGCAACACGCCGCGCAGAACACTTGTTCCCGCTCGTGGACGACTTACGCGGAGCTCACGCAGGCCTTACGCCCACAGGCCCGTGTAGGCCTCGGCAAGGTCGGTCTCGGCCGCGCGGGAGGAGGCGATGCGTTCCAGCCGGGCCAACTGGAGCCGGGCGTCGAACGCGGTGGCGCCCGGGGCGCGGTGCAGCAGGGTCGTCAGGTCGTAGGAGAACCGCTCGGCCTGCCAGACGCGGCGCAGGCAGGTGGCGGAGTACGCGTCGAGGAGTGCCGCGGAGTCCGTCTCCTTCTCGTACGCCAGCGCCCGCGCGAGGGTGATCGCGTCGCCCACGGCGAGGTTCAGGCCCTTCGCCCCGGTCGGCGGCACGATGTGGGCGGCGTCGCCCGCGAGGAAGAGCCGGCCGTGGCGCATGGGCTCGTGGACGAAGGAACGCATGGGCGTGACCGACTTCTGGGTGACCGGACCACGCCGCAGCGTCCAGCCGTCGCGGGTCTCGAAGCGGCTTTCCAGTTCCGTCCATGTCCTGTCGTCGGTCCACTCCTCGGCCCTGGTTGCGGCGGGCACCTGGAGGTAGAGCCGTGAGACGGAAGGGGAGCGCAGGGACAACAGGGCGAAGCCGCGGTCGTGGCGGGCGTAGACCAGCTCGTCGTGCGAGGGGGCGACATCGGCGAGGATGCCGAGCCAGGCATAGGGGTACGACCGCTCGAACACCCGGGTGACGGAGGCCGGGAAGGCCTTCCTGGCCACGCCCCAGAAGCCGTCGCACCCGACGACGTACCGGCACTCCAGCTCGTCCTCCGTGCCCTGGCGCCGAAAGCGCACGCGCGGCCGGTCGCTCTCCGCTCCCTCGACGCCCAGGGCCTCCGCCTCGAACAGCAACGGACCGCCCTCGGCCAGCTGGAGGGCGATGAGGTCCTTGCACACCTCGGTCTGGGCGTACACCGTCACGGAGCGTCCGCCGGTGCGGCCGGGGAAGTCGACGCGGTGGCGGCGCCCGTCGAAACGGAGTTCGATCCCGTCGTGCCGCAGCCCCTCGCGGTCCATCCGCTCTCCGGCACCGGCCGCCCGCAGCGCGTCCACCGTGCCCTGCTCCAGGACCCCCGCGCGCTGGCGCTGTTCGACGTGGGCGCGGTCGCGGCTCTCCAGGACGACCGAGTCGATGCCGGCGCGGTGCAGCAGCCGGGCGAGGAGCAGTCCGGCGGGGCCGGCGCCGATGATTCCGACAGTGGTGCGCATCAAGCTGTCCCTCCTGTCTTGGAGGGCGTGAGTCTGTGCCGGGTGCCATCCGGTGTCAATGGGACTGCCGACGGGCCTGTCGGAGAGGCCGGCAGAGGGGCTGTCAGCCGGCCCGGCGGAGGGGCTGCCGGAGGAACTTCCAGTGGGATTCCGGCGGAAAGGGGTTGGCCGGCCGCCGGGTCCGCGGGAGGCGCTCGCGGAGCCGACGGCCGGCCGGGGAGGGACGGTCAGCGCGGGGTCAGTGGCCCGGCCAGCCGTCCAGGTGGCGGTGCAGGGTGACGTCCGGCTTCACGTGCCCCTTAGGGGCGTGCGCCACGGCGTCGTCCAGGACCTTGGTGACCTCACCGGCCAGGGCGTCGACGCGTGTCTTCAGCTCGGCGGCGGGCAGCGTGGAGCGGCTGAGCGTGTCCAGCCTGCGGTGGATGTCGTTCAGTCGGCGCTTGTGCGCGGCGTCGAAGGTGAACGGCGTCGGGGTGGAGACGACGAACTGGTAGGCACCGGCGAGCGTCTGGCAGCCGGTGCACGACTTGTTGGCGGCGTCGCTGAGGTTCACGGCGTTCAGGTGCGTGCGCTGGCCGGCGAACGTGACGATCTGGAAGGACAGCGCGACCGACCGGCAGTGGTCGTCCGCCGAGCAGCCCGCGGAGACCGCGTTGGCCTGGTTGCGGGCGGAGGCGGCGTTCACGGTGCCGAACTGGCGGATGGTGAAGGAGTCGCGGGCCTGCGTGTGGTGGGCCCGGTCGGCGTGGCTGAAGACGTGGTCCGAGGCGAACGCGGCATGCCCCGAACCGGTGGCGGCCTGCGCCGGGACGGCCGTGGCCACTCCGGCGGCACCGGCCGCGAGGAGCACGGTGCGCAGGGCGCGCCCGCTGAAGGGACGGCCGGTGCTGGAGCGTGCCTTTCGGTGACTGCTCATGGGGTCTCCTGAAAGAGGAACGACGTGGTTGTGGTGGAGTGCGCGGCCGCACCGGGGGGGCGGTCGGGGCGACGGCGGTGCCGGGACGCGGTGAACGGCCCGGCGGGGGTCGGGACGGCGCGGGTGGGAGCGGCACGGGCTCCGGGAGCGCCGGGGCGGGTCCGGAGCCCTTCCGGGACCCGGGGCCTGGGGTCCGGGGTCCGGAGTGCTTCCCGGGCAGCGGTCCGGACGCCGAATCAGGGAAGCCCCCCCAGAGGCCGCAGAGGCCGCAGAGGCTCCGGAAGCTCCCGGATAGCGGGTCCAGGAATCCCCTTACGGGTTGCCGTCGGCGGCGGTCCGGGAGGTCAGGACGACACCGGCGCCGCGGTCTCGGTGGGCGGTGATTCCGTGTGGGTCTCCGTGGGCGACGTCGTCGCGCTCTCCGACGGGGTCGGCGAGGGTTCCGACGGCGGGCCGGACGTGGCCGGTCCGGGACCCGCCCCCGGTTCGCCGCCGCTGGTGGTGGCGGGCGGAGGGGTGGTGCTCGCGGTCGGCTTCCCGGGCTCGGGCGACCCGGCCGTGGACGCCGGGGCGGAGGCGGACGCGCTGTCCGACGCCTCGGCCGAGGCACTGCCGGACGCCCCGGTGACCGGTGCTCCCGGGACCGCCGAGGGTGACGCGGACGCCGCGCCGGCACCGCCCGGGGAGCCCCCCGGGACCCCGCCGGGCGTCGACGCGTCCAGCGCCGGAGGTGCCGTGATGGGCACTCCGGGTTGCAGGATCGGGGCGATCGGCGGCTTCTTCGGCAAGGGCTTCGGCGTCACCCCGGACATCCAGGCGTAGCTGAGGCCCGTCAGTCCGGCCAGGGCGAGCGCGCACACCGCGACACGCAGCCGGGGTCGGCCCGCGGTGGAGCGTTTCGCGGCCCGGAAGAGCCGGCCGCCGATCTTCACCGAGAGGTAGACGACTCCCGCCATCGGGCACAGCAGCATCACGGTGCCGATCACCCCGACGAGCCCGGGCACGATCTCCCCGTGCACGAACGCCGAACCGGTGCCGGTGAGTTGCTCGGTCAGCGAGCGGACCATCGTGGTGAGGATCCGCGGCAGGTTCCACAGCGCGTAGCCCAGCTCGCCGATGATCAGCGGCACCATGGTCAGCGTCCAGGTGGCGACGATGGTGCGCGCCGACCTCTTCAGCCCCGCGACCTCCACGCGGGCGGCCTGCCCCTTGGCGCCCGGGACCAGGGAGAGCAGGATCGGCTTGATCTTGCCGTACAGGTCCGGCACGCCGGCGAGGTCGCCCAGGATGTAGTAGCCGTCCAGCCGGACGGCCGGCATCAGCTGTTCGAGGATCTCGAAGTGGCCGAGGTAGACCGCCGCGAGGAAGAACGGCTGCCCGGTGGCGAAGTAGGCCCCGGCCATGGCCAGCATGAAAACGACGTTGAAGTAGATCCCGCCGAGGTCGGTGCGGATGCGTCCGGCGCGGTTGATCCGGTAGACGTCGGTGACGTCTGTGTACATCGACGGCCAGATGAGGAACAGGCCGCAGCCGATGCACCCGGGCCGGGCGCCGCCGTATCTGCAGGCGGAGGCGTGGCCGAACTCGTGGAAGACGAGCGAGGCCACGGTGAGGACGAAGACGATCAGGATCAGCACCGGCTGGTCCAGGACCTCCAGGACCGGTTCGATCGCCCCGAAGAAGCCGAACAGCCAGACGTCCATGGCGACGGCCGTCAGCAGCACGGCGGCGACCACGGGCGGCCGGTGCAGCCAGGCCAGGGCCCGGGCGATCCTCGCCGTACGACGTTCGTCGAAGATCACCCGGTGGCCCTTGAGGGCGAGGAGGAGGTCGGAGCGCGGGGCGTCGACCTCGTCGTCCTCCTGGCCCTCGGGCACCGTCACGCCCAGCGGTTCGAGCTTGTTCTCGACCAGGTAGCGGATGTTCTCCCCGCTGACCTCGCGGCCGAAGCGCGCGCTCACCCGGTGGGCGATCGTGTCGATGTCGCGGACGCCGTCGACGGACGACGCCACGAGGTACAGCAGCCGTGACAGCTGCACGACCTGCCCGTCCCCCCGACGGGCGATGTACTTGGGCTCGGTGAACCCCGACCCCTGGTACTCGCCGTGCAGCCGCAGCCCCGCGCTGAGCCGCGGGACCGGCTGGGCCGGCACCCCGGCGACCGGCAGTTTGCCGGTCGCCGCCTGCTCGTACGTCACCGGCCAGCCACCGGGCCCGGGCAGCGGGCCGGTGCCGTACAGCGCGGTGGTGCCGTCTCCCAGCACCGTCATGTGTGCTCTCCCCCCATGTCCTCACCGCGTAGCGCCGGCACGGACGCGGGGACGGACCGCCGCGCACTTGGGTGCGGCCCGTCCCCGCGGCCGGTGCGGCGGCGAGGCCGCTACTGCTTGACGGTGATCGACTGCGTGGCCTGCGACTGGGCGTCCGACCACAGCGAGTGGTCGTTCAGCGCGGCCGACTGGTTCGCGGCGGAGATGTTGGCCACGTGCTTGGTGACGTTGACGGTCTTGCCGAAGCTGAACTTCAGCTTGCCGAGGGCCTCACGGCCCGGGAGCAGCTCCGCCGACTCGCCGTCCAGCTCGCGCATGTCCATGCTCATGATGAAGGTCCTTTCCTTGGATGTGCGGGTGGGTCGAGGTGGTGCGCGGGCGTTACTGGGAGACGCTGATGGTCTGGGCGGCGCCGGAGTCGGCCACGGAGAACGCGGAGTGGTCGTTGAGGGCGGCGGACTCGTTGTGCGCGGAGATGTTCGCGACGTGCTTGGTGACGTTGACCGTCTTGCCGAAGCTGAACTTCAGCTTGCCGAGGGCCTCGCGGCCCGGCAGCAGCTCCGCGGACTCGGCGTCGAGCTCGTGGGCGTTCATCATGATCAATTCCCCCTCGGGAATAGGCATTTCCGGTCGAACGGAGTCAGGTTCCCCCCGGACTCTGTCCAACTTGGTCGGACGCACTGTCCAACGAGATTGGACACTAGGGCCTCGCGACCCGCCTCCGCAACCCATTCGGGGAATCACTCTTCCGGCGGTGCGCCTACTCGCCCGTAGAATCCCCTGCGACAGGAGGTACGGCCGAGCGGCGAGCAGGACGAGCAGGAAGTGACCCACGGTGTCCAACGCACTGCAGCAGTTGATCCGCGAGCGTCTCGACCGCAAGGGCTGGTCGTACGGCGATGTGGCACGACGCGGCGGCGTACCCCGCTCCACCGTCCATCACCTGGCGACCACCGAACGGGTCGTCCGGATGCCTCAGGCGGCCACCCTGGAGGGTCTGGCCAAGGGACTTGAGCTGCCGCTCGACGCCATCCGGCGCGCCGCGGCCGAGGCCTGCGGCATCCACGTCTACGGCGCCCCGTCCACCGAGGGCGCCGACAAGACGGCCCCCCTCTCCGGCGACCCCGAGGTGGACCTGCTCATCGCCAGCGTGCAGCAGCTGTCGGCCGACGACCGCCGGCATGTCGCCGCCCTGGTGGAGTCGCTGCTGGGCCGCCCCGCGAAGGACACCCCGGAGAACTGACCGCCGACGGCGGCGGCGGAACGATCCTTCGGGGTGAGCCGCGCCCGCACCCGACCGGTTTTCGCCAAGTCGGAACAAGAACGTAAATACGTCCGAAAGAGCGAAGATCCCCGGCTAACGTCTCGTCCTGCCCGAGGAGCGAAGACCGAAAGACCCCGGGCTCCTTGGGGGAAACGTGCTGTTCGTGCATGGCGGGCCGGCCACCGCGGTGGTCAGGGGGCCCGCCGGTGAATCGGTCGTCCTGCTCTCCGGCGACCTGCCCGAGGTACTCACCGACGAGGCGGTCGCCGAACTCCTGGACCTGGCCGCGGTGATCCTGGACGCGGACGAGCTGATCCTGTTCCGCGCCTGCCTGCGCGACCTGCGCCGGGGCGGCATGCGCGCGGGCCGCAGCATCGAGGTGGACGGGGCCGTGCTGACGGTGTACGAGGGCTGAGGACTGGAGGCTGAGCGCTGGGGGCGCACCAGAGGCGACGGCTCGAACGCCATCACCCCGGAACCTGCCCGCCTTCGCGCCCCGGCGGCGCCCTCCGGGCTTCCATGACGTCGGGTGCCGCACTGGAGGTGGTGCCCGGAGCCGGACTTGAACCGGCACGCCCGCGAAGGGGCAGCGAGGTTTAAGCTCGCCGTGTCTGCATTCCACCATCCGGGCAGGCCATGGGCACCGCTACGAGGGGCCGAGCCTATCGGGACCCCCTCCCACCACCGCGGAGACGACGATCCGATGTTGTCTTATTTTATTGATGTCTGAGGGTGCATCAGACCACGGTACGAGCCATCCGCACTTGCCAACAGCCTGACGCGGCACCGTCGCGGACGTACGCGGAATGACGGAATTTCACCTACCGAACGAGGGCGGTCCACCGGTTCTCACCGGCGGCGGTGTCCGGGTGGCCCGTCCTCCCCAGGTATGACACGGACCCGCTCCGTCCGACCGGAGTCGCCCCCAGGAACGGGAGCAGCGACTGACATCGCGGGCCAGGACGGCCGGGACGATGGAGGGGTCCCCGCACCGACACACCGTCCCCGCGACACACCGTCCCGACAGGAGCACCCTCCCGTGACCACCACACCCACCGCCGGCCGGACCACGGCCGTGGCCGCACGCGCCACCGAGCTGTCGAAGATCTACGGGCAGGGCGAGACCCGGGTGGTCGCCCTGGACCAGGTCTCCGTCGACTTCCGGCAGGCGGAGTTCACCGCGATCATGGGGCCGTCCGGTTCCGGCAAGTCCACGCTGATGCACTGCGTGGCCGGACTGGACACCTTCTCCTCGGGGTCCGTGCGGATCGGCGAGACCGAGCTGGGCTCGCTGAAGGACAAGCAGCTCACCAAGTTGCGCCGCGACAAGATCGGCTTCATCTTCCAGGCGTTCAACCTGCTGCCCACGCTGACCGCTCTGGAGAACATCACCCTCCCCATGGACATCGCGGGCCGCAAGCCCGACAAGGCGTGGCTGGACCAGGTCATCGAGATGGTCGGCCTGTCCGGGCGCCTGACCCACCGGCCCTCGCAGCTCTCCGGCGGCCAGCAGCAGCGCGTCGCCGTCGCCCGCGCCCTCGCCTCCAAGCCCGAGATCATCTTCGGCGACGAGCCGACCGGAAACCTCGACTCCCGCTCCGGCGCCGAGGTGCTGGGCTTCCTGCGCAACTCCGTGCGCGAGCTGGGCCAGACCGTGGTCATGGTGACCCACGACCCGGTCGCGGCGGCGTACGCGGACCGCGTGGTCTTCCTCGCCGACGGACGGATCGTGGACGAGATCCACGCCCCCACGGCCGACTCCGTACTCGACCTCATGAAGCAGTTCGACGCGAAGGGCCGTACCAGCTGATGTTCCGCACAGCCCTGCGCAACGTCCTCGCGCACAAGGCCCGGCTCCTGATGACCGTGCTCGCCGTCATGCTCGGCGTGGCGTTCGTGTCCGGGACGCTGGTCTTCACCAACACCATCTCCGACGCCTTCCAGAAGAGCTCCGCCAAGGGCTACGGCCAGGTCGACGTCGCCGTACAGCCCCGGTACCAGGGCTCCAAGGGCAACCAGGTCGGCCAGAGCGCCGAGCTGACGCAGGCGATGCTCGACAAGGCCGCCAAGGTCCCCGGTGCCGCCTCCGCCACAGGTGTCGTCACCGGTTTCACCGCGCTCGCGGACAAGGACGGCAAGCTGCTCGGCAGCGGCTGGCAGTCCGCCGGCGGCAACTACTGGGGCACCGACGACGCCCGCTACCCGCTCGCCGCCGGCCACGCGCCGCACGGCAGGGGCGAGGTGCTGATCGACTCGAAGACCGCCGAGCGCGCCGGCTACAAGGTCGGCGACACCCTGCGCCTGTCGGTCGACGGCCCGGTCCTCACCCCGCGTATCAGCGGCATCTTCACCACCGACGACGGCAACGTGACCGCCGGCGGCAGCCTCGCCCTGTTCGACACCCCGACCGCGCAGGCGCTGTTCGGCAAGAAGGGCACGTACGACGAGATCGACGTCAAGGCCGCGGCCGGAACCGGCCAGAGCGCCCTGAAGGCCGGTCTGGACAAGGCCCTGCCGTCCCGCCTGGTGGAGACCACCACCGCCGAGAAGCTCGCCGCCGACCAGGCCAAGGACATCGCCGACGGCATGAGCGGTCTGAAGCGGGTCCTGCTGGTGTTCGCCGGCATCGCCCTGTTCGTGGGCACGTTCATCATCGCCAACACCTTCACCATGCTGGTCGCCCAGCGCACCAAGGAACTGGCCCTGCTGCGGGCGGTCGGCGCCTCCCGCCGGCAGGTCACCCGCTCGGTGCTGATCGAGGCCTTCGTGGTGGGCGCCGTCGCCGGTGTCACCGGTCTGGTCGCCGGCATCGGCATCGGCGCGGGCCTGCGCTCCCTGCTGGGCTCCTTCGGCGCGAGCCTGCCCGACGGGCCGCTGGTGGTCACGCCCGGCACCGTGGTGGCCGCCCTCGCGGTCGGCGTCGTCATCACCGTGATCGCCGCCTGGCTGCCGGGCCGCCGCGCCGCGAAGATCCCGCCGGTCGCCGCGATGAGCAGCGTCCACGCCACGGCCACCACCAAGTCGCTGGTCCTGCGCAACACGCTCGGCGCGCTGTTCTCGGCGGCCGGCGTCACCACGGTCCTCGCGGCCACGACGATGGACACCGACTCCGCGCAGCTCCCGATGGGTCTCGGCGCCGTCCTGCTGATCATCGGCGTGTTCATCCTGACCCCGCTGCTGTCCCGCCCGCTGATCGCGGCCGCCGCTCCCGTGCTGCGCCTCTTCGGTGTCTCGGGCCGGCTGGCCCGCCAGAACTCGGTGCGCAACCCGCGCCGCACGGCGGCCACGGCGTCCGCGCTGATGATCGGCCTGACCCTGATCACCGGCATGACCGTGATGGCGGGCAGCCTGCAGACGGCGATCGACAAGATGGCGAGCTCGGCGCTGCGCGCCGACTACGTCGTGGCGATGGCCAACCGCGGCCCGCTCTCCCCCGACGTGGCCCACAGGATCGCCGCCGCGGACGGCGTCAGCGCCAGCAGCCCGCTGCGCAACGGCGCCTCCCGCATCGACGGCAGGACCGAGTACCTGACCGGCGTCGACGGCGCGGCCATCGGCAAGCTGACGGACCTGAAGGTGGACGACGGTTCCTTCACGATCGGCGGCGACCGGGTCGTCGTCGACAAGGACCGGGCCGAGAAGAACGGCTGGAAGGCCGGTTCGGACTTCACCGCCCACTTCGAGGACGGCAAGGCGCGGAAGCTGACGGTCGCCGGGGTCTACGAGGGCAACGACATGATCAACGGGATCATGCTCGACAACAGGACCCTCACCCCGCACCTGGCCCACCCCGCCGACATGCAGGTCATGGTCAAGATGTCCGGCGGTGCCTCCGGCGCGGCCAAGGACCGGCTGGAGAAGGCCCTCGGCTCCAACCCGGCGGTCAAGGTCGAGGACAAGCAGGACATCTCCAACGACATAGCGCAGATGTTCACGCTGATCCTGAACATGGTCTACGGCCTGCTCGGCATGGCGGTGATCGTCGCGGTCCTCGGTGTCATCAACACCCTGGCCATGTCGGTCTTCGAGCGCTCCCAGGAGATCGGCATGCTCCGCGCGATCGGCCTGGACCGCAGGGCGATCAAGCGGATGGTCCGCCTGGAGTCCCTGGTGATCTCCCTGTTCGGCGGTGTGCTCGGCATCGGTCTGGGCGTGTTCTTCGGCTGGGCGGCCGGTGAGCTGCTGGGCACGAAGCTGCCGACGTACCAACTGGTGCTGCCCTGGGGCCGGATGACGGTCTTCCTGCTGCTGGCGGCTGTCGTCGGCATCCTGGCCGCTCTGTGGCCGGCCCGGCGCGCGTCCCGCCTGAACATGCTGGCGGCGATCAAGGCCGAGTAGCCGTACGGCGGTCGTACGACCCCTGGGCCCCGTTCCGCGCGCGTGCGCGGAGCGGGGCCCAGGTGCTGTCAGGAGTTCCAGGTGCGGGTGCGCAGCGGCAGGCCGGAGGCGCCCGTTTCCGGGGTGCGGATCGCCAGGACCTGGTTGACGCCGATGCGGTTGCGCTCGAAGGCGAGCGCGCAGGCGGCCATGTACAGCCGCCAGACGCGGGCGCGACCGGGGCTGGTGAGGCGGACCGCGTGCTCCCAGTCCGCCTCCAGGCCGGCCACCCACTCGCGCAGGGTGCGGGCGTAGTGCTCCCGGATCGACTCCACGTCCCGCACCTCGAACCCGGCGCGCTCCAGCTGGGTGACGGTGGTGCCGATGGGGGCGAGCTCCCCGTCGGGGAAGACGTAGGCGTCGATGAACGCGTCGACGTTGTACGCCGATTCGTCGTGCTGCGGGCGCCGGGCGATCTGGTGGTTGAGCAGCCGCCCGCCGGGCCTCAGCAGGGCGTACAGGTCGCGCGCGTAGTCCAGGTAGCGTTCGGCGCCGACGTGCTCGGCCATGCCGATGGAGGAGATCGCGTCGTAGGGGCCGTCGGGGACGTCCCGGTAGTCCTGGACGCGGATCTCCACCCGGTCGGTCAGTCCCTCGTCGGCGACGCGCTTGCGGGCGTACGCGGCCTGCTCCTGCGAGAGCGTGACCCCGACGACGCCGACGCCGTGCTCGCGGGCCGCGTGGATCGCCATGGACCCCCAGCCGCAGCCCACGTCCAGCAGCCGCTGCCCCGGCTTCAGGCCGAGCTTGACGCAGACGAGTTCGAGCTTGTCGCGCTGGGCGGTCTCCAGCGTGCCGCCGTCCTCCCAGTACGCGCACGAATAGACCATCGACGGGCCGAGGACGATCTCGTAGAAGTCGTTGCCGACGTCGTAGTGATGGCTGATGGCCCGCCTGTCGCTGCGCCGCGTGTGCAGGTGGCGGGCGCGGCGCACCTCCTCGCGCGGCGGGGTGGGCGGCAGGGGCGGCCCGGCGAGCCTGAGCAGCTCGCGGGCGCCGACGCGCACGTCCGGGTCGCGCAGCGCCTGGACGAGGGTGCGGCCCCCTTCCCCGCGCTCCCAGAGCATCCCGGCCACGGCGCCCAGGGCGGTGTACAGATCGCCCTCGACGTCCAGGTCACCGGCCACCCAGGCGCGGGCCAGGCCGAGCTCGCCCGGTTTGAACAGCATGTGGCGCAGGGCGCGCCGGTTGCGTACGACGAGCACGGGCGCGCCCGGCGGGCCGGCCCGGGAGCCGTCCCAGGCGCGGATTCCCACCGGGAGCGGCGCTCCCAGCAGCTGCTCGGCAACACTCACCAGCCGCGACGCGGCGTCGGACATGGCGCACACCTCCAAGACGGCGATCCCGGATGTCCGTTCACCACGTAAACACCTGCGAGGCCGCACCGCACTCCCCCGTTGGCGTTACAGCCGAGGAAATTTTCCGGCCGCCGCCGAGCCGAAGGGCCGCCACAACGCCGAAGGACCTCCCACACCACGGATGGCAGGAGGTCCTTCGGAGGGGTCGGTGACCGCGGGTCAGGAGGCCTTGGCCTTCTCCTCGGCCTTCGGAGCGGCTACCGGGGCCGGCTTGGCGGCCTCGTAGAACTCCACGCGCGGGTTCTCCATGGCGCCCAGGGACACGACCTCACGCTTGAGGAACATGCCGAGGGTCCAGTCGGCGAAGATGCGGATCTTGCGGTTCCAGGTCGGCATCGCCAGACCGTGGTAGCCACGGTGCATGTACCAGGCGAGGCGGCCCTTGAGCTTGATCTTCATCTTGCCCATGACGATCATCGCCACGCCCTTGTGCAGGCCGAGACCGGCGACCGCACCCTTGTTGGCGTGCTCGTACTCCTTCTGCGGGAAGCCCCGCATGCCGGAGACCACGTTGTCGCCGAGCACCTTGGCCTGGCGCAGCGCGTGCTGGGCGTTCGGCGGGCACCAGGCGTTCTCGTTGCCCGCCTTGCGGCCGACGAGGTCCGGAACCTGCGCGTTGTCGCCGGCGGCCCAGATGTAGTCCGTGCCCTGCACCTGGAGGGTCGGGGCGCAGTCGACGTGACCGCGCGGGCCGAGGGGCAGACCGAAGCGGGACAGGGCCGGGTTGGGCTTGACGCCCGCGGTCCACACGATGGTGTTGGAGTCGACCTCGAGGCCGTTCTTCAGCACGACGTGGCCGTCGACGCAGGAGTCCATCGAGGTGGAGAGGTAGATCTCCACACCGCGGCTCTCCAGGTGCTCCTTGCCGTACTGGCCGAGCTTGGGGCCGACCTCGGGAAGGATCTTGTCGGCGGCGTCGACCAGGATGAAGCGCATGTCCTCGCGGGACACGTTCTTGTAGTACTTGGCCGCGTCACGGGCCATGTCCTCGACCTCACCGATGGTCTCCGCGCCCGCGAAGCCACCGCCGACGAAGACGAAGGTGAGCGCCTTGCGGCGGATCTCCTCGTCGGTCGTGGAGTCGGCCTTGTCCAGCTGCTCCAGGACGTGGTTACGCAGGCCGATGGACTCCTCGATGCCCTTCATGCCGATGCCCTGCTCGGCGAGGCCGGGGATCGGGAAGGTGCGGGAGACCGCGCCCATCGCGATGACCAGGTAGTCGAACGGCAGCTCGTACGCCTCGCCCACGATGGGGGCGATCGTGGCGACCTTGCGCTCCTGGTCGATGGTGGTGACCCGACCGGTGAGGACCTCCGCCTTCGGCAGCACGCGTCGCAGTGGGACGACGACGTGCCGAGGGGAGATGCTGCCGGCGGCGGCTTCGGGGAGGAAGGGCTGGTAGGTCATGTACGACCGCGGGTCGACGACCGTGACGGTCGCCTCGCCGAAGCGCATCTTCTTGAGGATGCGCCGGGCCGCGTAAAGGCCTACGTACCCACCGCCTACTACGAGGATCCTGGGACGCTCCGTGGTGCTCATGGCATCGAGTATCCACCTGCCCCTGAGGGGTCGCTCGTGCGCCCCTTCACAAGCTTCTGAAGCACCTGTGTTAGACTCCGCGGCCCGCGTGACGCAGATCATGTTCCCGAATGGGAACCGCGGGTCCCTCTGACCCGTTGTCAAGGCCACGTGAGCTGGACATCCGGTTTTCGCGACCCTTCGCGACGCATCCGGAGACTCCCTCGGGACACCCTCCCGAAACACCCGTGAAACGCTCTCCTGAGCAGCTCCCAGGGCGTGTTGAGCCCCCGAATGGGCCAATTGGGGTCAACCGATCCCCCACCCGGACCGAAATCCTTGTGAAGATGTTCACGAAGGTTTCCGCCGGGGTGCCGCGGAGCGGCGTGTCGGCCGCTCCGCGACGGGGGCCAGGGCCTTTCTTCCGCGACCCCGGCAAGATCCGGAAGAGAGGCCCTAAGCCACCGACCAGGCGATGCCGTCGAGGATGTCGTGCTCGCTGACGACGACCTCCTCGGCGCCGATCCGCTCCATGATCGCGAGCAGCACGAGGGCGCCCGCGCCGATGACGTCGACGCGCCCCTCGTGCATGGAGGGGACCGCCGCGCGCTCGGCGTGCGTGGAGCGCAGCAGCCACTCGGTGATCTCGCGGACGCGGTCGTGGGAGACGCGGGAGTGGTGGATGCGCCCGGAGTCGTACTCGGGCAGTTCCTGGGCGATCGCGGACACCGTGGTGACCGAGCCGGCCAGGCCGACCAGGGTGCGTGCCTCGCGCAGCGGGACGGTCTGCTCGGCGAGGTCCAGGGCGGCCTCGATGTCGGCCCGCATGGCGGCGATCTGCTCCTCGGTGGGCGGGTCGCTCACCGCGCCCTCGTGGACCAGGTGCCGTTCCGTCATGCGCACGCAGCCGACGTCCACGGACCGCGCGGCCCGCACGTGGTCGTCGCCGACGACGAACTCGGTGGAGCCCCCGCCGATGTCCACCACCAGGTACGGCTTGGCGAGATGGTCCCGGCCGGCCAGTTCCCCGGTCGCACCGGTGAACGAGAACTCGGCCTCCTGGTCGCCGGTGATGACCTCGGGCTCGACGCCGAGGATGTCGACGACACCGCGCACGAAGTCGTCGCGGTTCTCGGCGTCGCGCGAGGCGGAGGTGGCGACGAAACGGAGCTTCTCCGCGCCGTACGCCTTGATGACCTCGGCGTACTCGCGGCACGCGGCGAAGGTGCGCTCCAGCGCCTCGGGGGCGAGCCGGCCGGTGCGGTCGACGCCCTGGCCGAGCCGCACGATCGTCATCCGGCGTTCCAGGTCGGTCAGTTCACCCGTTTCCGGGTTCGCGTCCGCGACGAGCAGGCGGATGGAGTTCGTACCGCAGTCGATGGCGGCGACGCGGGTCATGGGCGGATCCTTCTCTTCGACGTTCAAGGTTCAACGTGTCCGGCCGACAGCGTCGGCGGAGGGTGGGCGAGGCCGGGGGCCAGGGGGCGAAGCCCCCTGGGACGGAACCGGCCCGGCGGTCACTCCTCGGCGGCGCCCGGTGCGGCGCACGGCGACACGCAAGCACCCTTCGCCCACCACTGCGGCAGCATCGCGATCGCCTCGTCGCCGAGCGGGTTCACACCCGGACCCGCGGCCAGCGAGTGGGCCACCAGGACGTGCAGGCACTTCACGCGGTCCGGCATGCCGCCCGCGCTCGGGAAGCCCGTCAGGACCTCGATCTCGTCCCGGCGGCGGATGTAGTCCTCGTGCGCTGCCCGGTAGGCGGCGGCCAGCTCGGGGTCGGTCTGGAGCCGGTCGGTCATCTCCTTCATGACGCCGTTCGCCTCCAGCGTGCCGATCGCCGAGTTGGCGCGGGGGCACGTCAGGTAGTACGTCGTCGGGAAGGGCGTGCCGTCGGGCAGCCGGGGCGCCGTCTCGACGACGTCCGGCTGGCCGCAGGGGCAGCGGTGCGCGATGGCACGAAGGCCCCGCGGCGGACGGCCGAGCTGCTGCTTGAAGGCCTCTACGTCCGCTTCGGTGGGCTCGGTGCGCGGGGTGGTCGGCGGGGGCGTTTCCATGGGACTGCTTTCAGGGTGGCTTTGTGTCGGTTACCGGCCGGGGCCGGTCACTGGTCGGAGGCGTCGGACTTGTCGACCCCGTCCCAGACGTTCGCGTACCAGGGCCGGTGGGCGCCCTGGAGGTCGGCGCGGGCCTGCTTGGCCGCGCCGGTGTCGATGACGACGTACCCGGTCTCGCCGGGCATCACATAGTGCAGCCGGCGCCGGATCTGCTGCTCGGCGTAGGCGTCGTCCTGCCAGCGCGCCTTGGTGTCGCGCAGCTGCTCGACGCGCTCGCGTGCCTGCTCCTGCTGCCGCTGGAGGTCGGCGATCTCGGCGCGCTGGGAGACGTACTGCCGCATCGGGTAGGCGAGGGCGACGATCAGCGAGCACAGCACCAGGGCGAGCAGGGCGGCGCGGCCGGTGAGCCGGGAACGGCGGGCCTGCCGCTTGGTCTGGGACCGGTAGACGCGGGCCGCCGTCTGTTCGCCGAACAGCCGCAGCCTGGTCGCGGTGGAGAAACGGTCCCGGTCCCGGTCCTTCACGGCCATCTGGCTCGCCGCCTCCCCTTGCCTGTGCCTCACACGTGCGTACGTCCCCGGACACGGTACGGGACCGGGTACGGGGACGTACGGACGACTGGCCAAGCCGCGACTCATCGCGGCCCGGCCGATGGCGGTGTCGCTCAGCCCTTGCTGCGTCTATCGGTTCGCAGAGCGAAACCGCGGGAACGCGCTGCGGCCGGCGTAGACCGCGGCGTCGTCGAGGATCTCCTCGATGCGCAGCAGCTGGTTGTACTTGGCGACGCGGTCCGAGCGGGCCGGGGCGCCGGTCTTGATCTGGCCGCAGTTCACGGCGACGGCGAGGTCGGCGATGGTGACGTCCTCGGTCTCACCGGAGCGGTGGGACATCATGCACTTGAAGCCGTTGCGCTGGGCCATCTCGACGGCGTCCAGGGTCTCGGTCAGCGAACCGATCTGGTTGACCTTGACGAGCAGGGCGTTGGCGGAGCCCTCCTCGATGCCACGGGCCAGGCGCTCCGGGTTGGTGACGAAGAGGTCGTCGCCGACGATCTGGACCTTGTCGCCCAGCTTGTCGGTGATGACCTTCCAGCCGGCCCAGTCGTCCTCGTACAGCGGGTCCTCGATGGAGACCAGCGGGTACGCGGAGACGAGCTCCTCGTAGTACTCGGTCATCTCGGCGGCCGAGCGGGACTTGCCCTCGAACTCGTACTTGCCGTCCTTGTAGAACTCGGACGCGGCGACGTCGAGCGCGAGCGCGATCTGCTCACCGGGGATGTACCCGGCCTGCTTGATGGCCTCGAGGATGAGGTCGAGGGCCTCGCGGTTCGAGCCGAGGTTCGGGGCGAAGCCGCCCTCGTCGCCCAGGCCGGTGGACAGGCCCTTGGTCTTCAGCACCTTCTTGAGGGTGTGGTAGACCTCGGCACCCCAGCGCAGGGCCTCGGAGAAGGACTCCGCGCCGATCGGGGCGATCATGAACTCCTGGATGTCCACGTTGGAGTCGGCGTGCGAGCCGCCGTTCAGGATGTTCATCATCGGAACGGGCAGCAGGTGGGCGTTCGGGCCGCCGAGGTAGCGGAACAGCGGCAGGTCGCTGGCCTCGGAGGCGGCGTGGGCGACGGCGAGGGAGACGCCGAGGATGGCGTTGGCGCCGAGCGAGCCCTTGTTCTCGGTGGCGTCCAGGTCGGACATGGCCTGGTCGATCAGGCGCTGCTCGGTGGCGTCGTAGCCGACGAGCTCCGGGCCGATCTGCTCGATGACGGCGAGGACGGCCTTCTCGACACCCTTGCCCTGGTAGCGGTTCGGGTCACCGTCGCGCAGCTCGACGGCCTCGAACGCACCGGTGGAGGCGCCGGACGGAACGGCGGCACGACCCGTGCTGCCGTCGTCGAGGCCGACCTCGACCTCGACCGTGGGGTTGCCTCGGGAGTCCAGGATTTCCCGGGCTACGACGACGTCGATGGACGGCACGAGCATCTCCTTCTTGGGATGTGACGCTGAAAGTGCGGGGCTGGTGTGCCTTGCGCCTAGAGCCTAACCGTCCCGGGGTCGTCGGCCGCTGACCGACTGCCCCGTGGACAGGGAGACCGTATCCATTGTTCACTCGCGGAACAAAGGGGTGCGTGGATGAGATGTGGCCGAAGAACGGGAAACGCACCGGGCGGAACGGAGCGGGACCGCGCGCGACCGGCCGCGACCGGCCGCGGAGGCGTGGAGCGGGGGGACGAAGAACCCCGCCCCGGTGCGTGCGGGGGAACACGCGCCGGGGCGGGGAGTCATGGGGACGAGACCCTCACGGGACCCTGGTGGGCCGGGATGCCGGCACCGCGAGGGGGTGGCGGCCGCGGCCGGGGCCGCGACCGGGGCCGGGGGTCACTTCAGGTGGAGCTGCTGACCCGGGTAGATGAGGTCGGCGTTCGCGACGATGTCCTTGTTCAGCTCGAACAGCTTCTTCCAGCCGCCCTTGACGCCGTGCTTCTGGGCGATGGAGCCGAGGGTGTCACCCTTGACGACCTTGTACTCGCCGTCACCCTTCTTGACCTTCGCACCGCTCGGGGTGGTGACGGTCGCGGCGGGGCGGGCCGCGGAGCGGGAGGCGGCCTGGGTGTCGGTGGAGCGGGCGGTGCTGGTGCTGCTCGGGGCGGCAGGGGCCGCGGGGGCAGCCGGGGTCGCGGGGGCGGCCGGGGCGCTGAAGGGGGTGCTGGACAGGCCCGTGCCGCAGGTCGGCCAGGCGCCCTTGCCCTGGGCGGCGAGGACCTTCTCGGCGATGGTGATCTGCTGCGTCTTGGTCGCCTTGTCGGCCGTGGCGGCGTACTGCGTGCCACCGTAGGCGGCCCAGGTGGAGGCGGAGAACTGCAGGCCGCCGTAGTAGCCGTTGCCGGTGTTGATGGACCAGTTGCCGCCGGCCTCGCACTGGGCGACCGCGTCCCACTCGGAGGCGGTGGCGGCGGAGGCGTTGCCGGCCGCCATCAGCGGGCCGGCGACGGCGGCGCCGGCGACACCGGCGAACGCGAGGGCGCGGACGGCCTTGGACGAACGACGATGCTTGTTCTTGCTGGCAAACAGCATGGATCGATCCCCTCACCGACGCCTGCGAGGTGAGCTGTCGGGTTCGGGCCGGTTGAGTTGCCCGGCCACCCCTTCCCCGAACGGGAAGGCGTGGCTTCACCCCCAGCCGGACGCGGCTTCAACCGCCGGGTCCGGCACTTACCTTGGGTCCCCCGCTCCTGCCTGCGGCGCGTGACGCGTCGACTGTTCCCGGGTGGCCACTGGCAGGATTCGGCGTTGCGGCGGCCGGGGCTCGTGGTGACGAGCGGTCCTGACCGTAGACAGGCGGCCGACGGAAAACCAAAGACGATCAGGGCTTCTGAGACTCATCCCACACTTTCACCAAAACGGACATTAGCGGTGAAGTGGGGCGTCAACTGCCGCTGTTACGCGCCCTTTTCGTCCCCTACTTTCAGGGTCTGACCGGGGGCGATGTTGTTCGCGTCGGTGCCGATGTCCTTCTTGTTCAGGGAGTAGAGGGCGCGCCATCCGCCGTCGAGGTCGAGGGAGTCGGCGATGGAGCCGAGCGTGTCGCCCTCGTGGACCGTGTAGGTGCCCGCGTCGCGCAAGGCATGCCGGCCGGAAGAGTCCGCCTTCTGGCCGCCCTTCGCGTCCTCGGCCGCACTTCCGCCGCGGTGGCGGCCGCCGCTGTCGAGGCTGCCGGTGTCGACCAGGGCCCAAGAGCCGCCGGTCTGCGCCGAATTGTCCGTCTCCTTGACCGCGGGGGCCCTGGTGACCGGGCCGTCGCTCACCCGGCCGCCGGCGTAGTTGGGCATCGCGGATTCCTCGGACCCGGAGGTGTCCGCCCCCTTGCCAGTGTCACTGGAGTCGCCGCTCGCACTCGCGGGCTGGTCGTCCTTCTTGTCCGCGCCCTTCGAGGAGGAGTCGGGCGAGGGCGACGAATCCGGCAGGGCGGGCGATTCGGATGCCTTGTCCGAACCGGACTTGCCGGCGGACCCGGAGTTGTCCCCGCTGTCCGCGGTGCCGGGGGTGGCCGAGCCACCGACGCCGGTGTCGACGTTCACGGAGCCGGAGTTGGAGGTCAGTCCGGACAGCAGGGCGCACGTGGCCCAGGGGGTGGTCCCCTTGTCGGCGAGGATCTTCTCGGCGACCGAGATCTGCTGCGAACGGCTGGCCTGGTCGGCGGTCTCGGCGTACTGGGTACCGCCGTACGCACTCCAGTCCGCCTGGGAGATCTGCAGGCCGCCGTAGAAGCCGTTGCCGGGATCGGCGCTCCAGGAGCCACCGCTCTCGCACTCGGCCACCTTGTCCCACGTGGTGCCGTCGGCCGCGTGGGCACTCGCGGCACCGAGGAGCGGGATGGCGATGGCCGAGCCGGTGACACCGGCCGCGACGAGGAGAGCGGGAGCCTGGCGAGGGCGACGGTGACGACCGTTCCCGGAGAGCATGCGGAGGCCTTTCGAGCGACAGCAGGATCGGCGCGGCGGATGGTGCGTCGCCACACTGATGGGTGAACGTATAGGCATACGATCGTCCGTCACAAGTTCATGCCGCACAGATCACGTGAAGATCACAATGCTGACGCTCCGTCAGATGCCCTCCGGCGCACGGCTCATCGGACCGGCGTGAACTCCACGGGGAGCGTGCGCAGGCCCCGCATGATGAGCCCGCCGCGCCAGCGCAGGTCCGCCGGATCGGCCGCGAGCCGCAGGTCGGGCAGGCGGGTCAACAGGGTGGCCAGCGCGGTCTGTCCCTCCAGCCGGGCGAGCGGGGCGCCGACGCAGTAGTGGATGCCGTGGCCGTAGCCGAGATGCTGGTTGTCGCGACGGGACAGGTCCAGGACGTCCGGGTCGGCGAACCGCTCCGGGTCCCGGTCGGCCGCGGCGAGTACGACGAGCACCGGGTCGCCGGCGGCGATGTCCTGCCCGCCGATGGTGAGCGGCTGGGTGGCGAAGCGCCAGGTGGCCAGCTCCACGGGGCCGTCGAAGCGCAGGAGTTCCTCCACCCCGGTCGCCAGGAGGTCCCGCTCCCCCTCGGCGAGGGACCGCTGGAGGCGGTCGCGCTGCCCGGGGTGGGTGAGCAGGGCGTAGGTGCCGTTGCCGATGAGGTTGACGGTCGTCTCGAATCCGGCGAACAGCAGGATGAAGGCCATGGCCGCCGCCTCGTTCTCGGTGAGGTGCTCGCCATGGTCGGAGGCGCGGATGAGGGCGGAGATCAGGTCCTCGCCCACAGCGGGCTCGGCGGGCAGCGCCTGCCGCTTCTTGTGGATGAGTTCGGCCAGGTAGCCGCGCATCTTCTTGACGGACCGCGCGACCCCGCCCCGCGGCCCTCCGCCGTGGCGGATCATCATGCCCGCCCAGTCCCGGAAGTCGTCCTGGTCCTCGCGCGGGACGCCGAGCATGTCGCAGATGGCGTAGATGGGAAGCGGGAAGGCGAACTCGTGGATGAGGTCGGCGGATCCGCGGGCGGCGAACTCGTCGATGAGGTGGTCGGTCAGCTCCTGCACCCGGGACGCGAACTCGGCGACACGGCGGGGCGTGAACGCCTTGCTGACCAGCCGGCGCAGCCGGGTGTGGTCCGGCGGGTCGATGTTCAGCAGGTGCGTCATCAGCTCGGCCTTGCGCTCGCCGGGGATGCCGGTCTTGCCCTTGGCGTGCGCGGGCTCGTCATGGTGCGCCGGGTTCTTGCTCAGCCGCTGGTCGGCCAGGGCCTGCTTGGCGTCGGCGTACCGGGTGACCAGCCAGGCCTCCACCCCGCTGGGCAGCTTGGTCCGGTGCACGGGCGCGTGCTCGCGGAGCCAGGCGTAGGCGGGGTAGGGGTCGGCGGCGAACTCCCAGGTGAAGAGCTCCGGGGCGGTTCCGTCACTGCCGTCAGTGCCGGCAGTGACGGCAGTGCCCTCGGGGGCATCAGGGGCGTCGGGGTTGAGCTGGTTGGTCACCCCTCGACGGTATCCGCACTCGTGACCGGACCTCGACCGTCAGAACCCGCCCAGGGCCCTCCTGCCGGACCGGACCGGCCCGGCGCACCGCGCACCGCACACCGCACACCGCACACCGCACACCGCACACCGCACACGATCCCGGCGGCGCGTCCTAGTTCCACTCCGATTCCGGGTCCGGCTCGGCCGCCGACTCGGCCTCGGACTCGGGCTCCCTCTTCGGCTCCACGCCCTCGCTCGCCCGTATCGCGTCCCGGTAGGCCCGTGACGCCGCGCGCAGGGCCGCCTCCGGGTCGACCCCGTCGGCCTCGGCGCGGACGGCCAGCGCCAGCAGTTCGTAGCCGATGCCCTCGCCCCGGGGCAGGGGTACGTCCAGGCCGCCCGTGCGGGTGCGGGAGGCGAGCTTGGCGGCGAGGGCGAGTCCGGGCTGGCCGAGCGGGACGCCGTCCGTCACCGAGGTGCGCCGCTTCTCCTCGGCCTTGGTGCGCAGCCAGTGCGCCTTGACGTCCTCGGGGGTCTCGGCCTTCTCCTCGCCGAAGACGTGCGGGTGGCGGTGGATGAGCTTGGCGACGATGCCGCCGGCCACGTCGTCGACGGAGAACGGCGCGTCCGGGTCCTCCTCGGCGATACGGGAGTGGAAGACGACCTGGAGCAGGACATCGCCCAGTTCCTCCCGGAGTTCCTCGCGGTCGCCGGCCTCGATGGCCTCGACGAGTTCGTACGCCTCCTCGATGCCGTACTTGGCCAGGCCCTGGTGGGTCTGGCGGGAGGACCAGGGGCACTCCTCGCGGATGCGGTCCATGACCTGCACGAGGTCGAGGAGGCGGGCGCCGGGCAGGTCGTAGGAGGCCGGGAGCAGCTCCAGGTCCGGCATCCGCACCCGGCCCGAGCCGGCCAGCCGGGCGAGTCCGTCGGTGAGGGCCGGCTCGCCCTCGCCCGTGGCCACGACCACCACCGTCCGCCCGCCGGCACAGGCGTCGACCACCTCCTGCGCGGTGGGGGACGTCCGCTCCACGACTATCCCGGCTTCCCGCAGGTAGGGCAGCTGCGGATGGGCGCCGTCCGCGCACAGCACGGCGTCGGCGGTGCGCAGGGCCTGCCAGGCGGGCCAGGACAGCAGACCGGGGGCGACGCGGTGGCTCGTGGTCAGCAGGACGATGCGGCCGGTGGCGGCTTCGGCAGTGGTTGCGTTCACGATCCGAACGTAACCCACGGCGCGGACGGACGGGATCCGTTGTCCACAGGGACAGGGGAGTCCTGTGATCGTATGACCGGGTCCCGTCGCCGTACCGTTGCGGCACCGCGAAACGCCTGGTGAGCGCCTGGTGAGCGCCGTCAGGCCGGCTGCTGTACCGCCGCCGCCGTGACCTCCCGCACCCACGGCGTCCGCGCGTCCACGCGGCTGCTCTTCTGGACGTCCCAGGCGCCGTAGCGCGGGTTGAGGTCGACGTGGAGCTCCCCGGACGCCTTGGACAGCGCCTTCCAGAAGGCGGGCTGGGAGGTGTCGGTGCCGAGCTTGGCGGCGAGCTTCTGCGCCTCGATCTGGAGGCGCAGGTTGTCGTCCAGGCGCTCGGGCGCGATGCCGTACTTCTGCAGCCAGGCCGTCTGGAGCCCCTGGGCGCCGCCGGCCTGCTGCTCCAGGCCGGCGCGCATCTGCTGGACCTCCTTGCGGGTGACCGTGACGCCCGCGTCCTGCGCGGCGCGGTGCAGCACCCGGTCCAGGACCATGTTGTGCAGGGTGTCGCGGGTCAGACCGCCGGTCGCGGCGATGACCTGCTGGTACTGGGTGTCGTCCGGTACCGCGGCCCGCTGTGCGGCGCGTACCTCGTTGACACGGTTCTCCAGCTGGGCGACGGTGATCCGCTGCCCTCCGACGAGCGCCGCCGCGCCCGGGTGCGCTTGGCTTCCGCAGGCGGTGAGGAGGGGGGCCGCGGCGGCGATCGCGGCGGTGAGGAGGAGCGCGGTGCGACGGCGGCGGTGCAAGGAAACCTCCCGAGGAGTTTGTGCGGCGATGCACAAAGTCTTGCGATGATCGATGTTAGGCAGTGGGTCGCCTGAGGCCAACCCATTCGACCAACGATTCACGCGCGCTTCGGGCACCGCCGCGCGTCCCCGCGACGGTGTTCGGCCGTGGACCGCGCTCAACCGGTTCAACCGGTTCAGCCGGTTCAGCCGGTTCAGCCGGTTCAGCCGGTTCAGCCGGTTCAGCCGGTTCAGCCGGTTCAGCCGGTGACGGCCACCGGCGCGTCCCAGGCGTCGCGGTCGACGGTGAGCGTGACGCCGCCGTGCGTCTCCTTGCTGTTCACCATGTACTGGTGGGCGCGGCTGTGCCCGGTGAACTGTGTGGCTCCCCACGGCCAGTCGGCGGTGGTGGTGTTCTGCTTGTCGTACAGCGCGTACCAGAGGTTGCCCGGCAGGTCGGTCTTGTCGGACGCGGTGGCTACGGCCTTGGCGCTGGAGCTGGTGAAGCCGTAGTAGCCGGCGCGGTACGTCTTGGCGTGCAGGGCCTTGTCGAAGGCGCGCACGTAGGTCAGCACGGCGTCGTTGCACGCCTTGTTCGTGCTGTCGTACGCCTCCATGTCGAGGTAGACGGGGCTGCCCGCCTTCATGCCGAGGGCGGAGGCCTTGGCCACGGCGTCGGCGGCGTCCGCGGCGCCGAGGGAGGCCGCGGTGGCGGCGGTCAGCTTCTCCGGGTTGGCTCCGGACTGGCAGGGCGGCTGCGCGCCGACGTAGATCGGGATGAGCTTCCAGCCGAGCGAGCTGACCGACTTCACCCAGGAGGCGGTGAGGTTGGGCTGGCCGCAGCCGCGGTTCTTGCCGCCCACGTAGACGGCGGCGGCACCGTAGAAGCCGGTGTGCCAGGCCTTCATCGCGGACAGGGACGGCGCCGTGCAGGTGTCGAACGCGCGCCCGGTGAAGGTCTTCTGCGCGGGCCATGTGGTGGCGGCCATGGATGCCGTGGCCGCCACACCGGCTCCCGCCACGACGGCCGCGCCTGCCGCCGTCCACGCGATGTATCTGAACTTCTTCGACTGCCGGTGACCGGCCATCCCCACCCCTGTGCAGAAAAGGGGCGGACGCGTCGGCGTCCGCCCGGAACATCCCCGAGGCCTGTGCGGGCGGCCCGGTCCGGCGCGGCGGCACGCTTCGTGAAACGTGCGCGTGCGCGCGGGACTTGGGCCGCCCGAGGCTTGTGCACCGTAACCGATGACACCCCTGGACGGGGACCGGGACGGGTACGGGGACCAGGACGGGTACGGGGACGGGGACGGGTACGGGGACGGGGACGGGAGAACCGTCACCTCCGCCGTGTGGTGCGGCTGATGCGCACGGCGGGCCACACCAGCAGCCCGGTGACGCCCCACAGGAAGAGCGAGAGGACGGCCCACCCGGCCACGCCGAGCTCCGGGTCCTTGGCCTCGAACACCGTGACGGCGAGTGCCGGGAGGCCGAAGAGGACGGCGAGGACGCTCAGCACGACCAGCCCGATGGACTGCATGACCGTCCGCCGCGCGGGAGTGCGGGCGCCGGCGGCCTCCGGGGCCGCCGAGGACACCGGCTTCTTCGGCGGCTGCTGCCGGGGCGGCAGCCACACCAGGGCGTGCGGCGGCACGGCGGCGTCGATGGTGGCCAGCGTGTGCGCGTCGATGTCGTACAGGCCCGGCTCGACCTCGACGATCAGGCCGTCGGTCCCGATGAGCCGCCGCCCGCCGTCGGGCCAGCACAGCATGGCGGCACAGGCGCGGTAGGCAACGGTCGCCGCGTGCTCGGTGCCGTCCGGCTCCTGCGCCGTCACGCTGACGCCGTCGGCGCCGACCACCAGCGCCGCGCCGCGCTCGCGCGCCGAGCGGAACTTGCGCCCGGTCACCACGTACGACGACTCCGTGGGGGCCGCGGCGTATCCGGCCCAGTCGGCGCTGTGCCCGGCCGGCACCTGCATCAGGGCCGTCGCGGCGGCCTCCCGCGCCACCGCGTGCACCTGCTCCGGGGTCACCGTCCGCAGCTCGGCCCGCAGCTCGTCCGGGCTGCTGACCGGGCGTCCGGCGAGGAGGTCCTCCGCGCTCCCGGGCAGCCGCTTCGCGGCCGCGTCGGGCGCGGCCAGGGCGGAGTCGAGGCGGCTGCGCACCGCCTCCAGGTCCGGCTGCCCGATCCGGCCGGCCTGGAGCCCGGCGAGGACGTCGACGAAGCCGCCGAGCACCGCGTCCTGCTTGTCGGGGAGGGCGTCGGCGAACGCCGTCACGACGGCCATGCCGTCGCGGCGGGCGGTGTGGTCGGTGGCCGCCGTGTAGGAGTAGCCGCCCTCCTGGCGCAGGGAGCGGGACAGTTCGCGCTCCAGGACGCCCGCGTACAGCCGGGCGGCCGCGGTGTCGGCGACGACGGCGTCGAGCAGGACACCGCCCTTGCCGTCGGAGAAGCAGGCCGGGGTCTCCGGGAGCGCGGAGGTGACGGCCGGCATGGGGTGGCGTCCGCCGGCGGGCAGTTTCAGCGACAGTCCGGCCGGCATCCGCTCGCCCGCGACCCACAGCACGGCGTTGCCCTGCGTGAACCAGGTCTGCGCCCAGTGCCGCACGTCCTCGGGGCGCAGGTTCCGCACACCCCACTCCGGGTAGCTGACCAGGCCGTACCCCTGGGCGCCGTAGCGCCACAGCGGGAGCTGGGCCGAGCCGCGCCGGGCCTCCTCGGTGCGCAGGATCTCCTTCTCGGTCTCCAGGCGCTCCATGGGCAGGTCGCACAGGGAGGCGCAGACACCCTGGAGGTAGGCGACGACCTCGTGTTCCGCGCCTTCCATGTAGAAGTGCGTGAACGCGGCCTTGGTCTCGCCGTTGAAGTGGTAGTCGGCCAGGCCCTGGCGGTGCAGGGCGAGGTGCTCGACGAGGTGGGTGATCCCGGCCCGGGACAGCGTCTCGTCGGCGACTCCGACGCGGAAGACGAGCCCGGCGCGCATCGGTCCGGGGGCGTACGCGAAGAGGGTGGGTATGCCGTCGACCTGGGTCGAGTGGATGGCAGCCTGGGGGTTCATCTCCGGCCTCTGTTCGGCGGGTTCGACGTTCTGCGGGTGCGGTTCGGGTGGGCGGCCCGGCTCGTAGCGTGCGGGCGCGCGGACGGACTTGTACGGTGCGGGCGCGCGGCCGGGCTCGTGCCGGCCGGGTGCGTCGGCGCTCACCCCTTCGCGAGGGCGGCGTCGCGGTGCTTGACGAACGCCGCGGCGGGGTCGCCCAGGTAGCTCCACGGGTACTTGGAGGCGAAGGGGCCGAGCGCGCGGAAGCAGGCGGCGGCCCGGGCCAGGTCGCCCACGAGGGAGAACATCGCCGCGAAGGCGCTCTGCGCGATGACCCAGCCGTAGTCGCGCCGGAAGTGCGGGTGGAGCACGGACCTCTCGGCGGCCTCGGCGAGTTCGGCGTGCACGTGCGCCTGACGCAGGTAGGCGTCGCGTTCCTGTCCGCGCAGGGCGAGCCGGTGTTCCATGTGGACCTCGGCCACCATCGCGCCGTTCACCGCCCCCTCGGGGGAGTTGAGCAGGCATTCCCGGGCGAACCCGTGGGCCGCTTCCCAGCTCCCGCCCCACTTGGGGCACAGCTGCTGCAACAGCCGTCCCTGTCCGTTGAAGTGGTGCGGGTGATGCGCGGCCAGCCGGTCGTAGCGCCGCCGCGCCTCGTTCTGCCCGAGCTCCAGCCCCTTCGCCGTGGTGAGCCGCTCGGCCCAGGCCGCGTCGGACGACGGGTCGAGCGCGGTGGCCCGGATGAGCCGCTGCTCGGCCTGGCGCAGGTGCGCGTGGAGCCCGGCGAACTGCTCGCGGCTGACGTCCTTCGCGGACGCCGAGGTCCGGATCTCCCAGCCGATGACCACTTCGCGGGCGCCGAGGACGGTGAGCGCGAGCACGTCGTCGGGTGTGGCGGCGAGGATCTCGCGCATCCACCCCTCGATGCCGGGCACCGCGTCCAGCACCCCGACGGCGAAGCTGCGACTGACCTCGCGCGGCAGGCCGTCGACGTACTGACGGATCGACGCCCAGTCACGTGCGGCGGCGGCCTGCCGAAGCCACGCGGCCTCGGGGAAGACGGAGGCGACCTCGAAGTCGGGTGGCGGCAGCGCGGAACCGGAAGCGAACGACATGCGGCGGATACTAGGCCAGACCAGTGACAGCGCCGTTCATCGGGATCTTCCGGAACGATCCCGTACAACCATCGCCGTCCTCCGGGAGTCTTGTGTGCGCCGGAGGTCTGCCCGCAGGGGCGGCGGGTGTGTCAGCCCCGCACCTGTCCCAGCCACTGCAGGGTCCGGCGGATCTCCACCGCCAGCGGGTCACCGGGGCCCTGGACGCGTTCCACGTCCATCAGCAACCGGACGAGCGTGTCGTGGGCGGCCGGGCGGTCGCCGAGGGCGAGCAGCAGGTGGCCGATGCGGCGGCGCAGGTCGAGGGCGAGCTGGGGGTCGCCGGAGACGTACTGGTTCTCGTAGTACGGCAGCAGCGCGCGGTACTCGGCGAGCGCCGCGGTCGGTTCGCCGAGCTGCTCCAGGCACTGGGCGGCCTCGTAGCGGAAGCGCAGGGACTGGGGGTCGGACTGGCCGCCCTCGGTGGCGCGTTCGTCGGCGAGGCGGCGCAGTTCGGGCAGGGCGCGCCGGTACTGGCCGTCGTCCATGAGGGTGGCCGCGTACTGCTTGCGCAGGGTGCGGACGACCGGGGAGTGCTCGCCGTGCTGTTCGGCGGCGGCGGGCAGGATCGCGCCGAGGATGTCCACGGCCTGGGTGATGCGGCCCTCCCCGAGCAGGCGCTTGACCTCGTCGACGGCGGCGGCGACGTCCGGCTTCCCGGCCGCCGGAGGGGTGGGGGCGGCCGGGGCGGGCTGGGGCGCGGGCGTGCGCGCGCGGTCCGGCCACGGGGCGTGCGGGCGCAGGAAGGGGCGAGTGGGGTCCAGCGGCGCTCCGGTGGGCGTGCCGCGCGGGGGCAGGAGCAGCGCCAGGTGCTCGTACACCTCCTGCGCGGAGGCGGGGCGGGCTTGCGGGTCCTTGGCGAGCAGGCGCAGGACCAGCGTCTCCAGCGCCTCGGGCACCTCGGGGCGGATCCGGCGCACCGGCAGCGGGGGTTCGTACAGGTGCCGGTGCAGCACGCCGAGGGCGGTGGAGCCGACGAACGGCACGTCACCGCTGAGCAGTTCGTGTATCAGCACGCCGAGCGCGTACAGGTCGGTGTACGGGCCGACCGCGCCGCCCATCGCCTGCTCGGGCGCCATGTAGGCGGGCGAGCCGATGGGGGAGCCGGTGTGGGTGAGGCGGGTGGTGTCGGTGTCCATGACCGAGGCGACACCCAGGTCGAGGACGGTGACCGTGCCGTCCTGCTTCACCATCACGTTGCGCGGCTTGAGGTCGCGGTGCACGATCGGCACGGCGTGCACCGCGCTCAGCACGGCGCACAGCTGCGCGGCCACCGCGACCGCCCACTGCCACGGGTACGGGTCGTGCTCGGCGAGGTGGTCGGAGAGGTCGGCGCCGTCGACGTACTGCATGACGAGGAACAGCTCCTCGCCCTCACTGCCGGCGTCGTGCACGGTGACCAGGCCGGGGTGGTCGACCTGCGCGGTCACCCGGCACTCACGCACGAAGCGGCGGCGCAGCTCGTCCGCCTCCTGCCCGGCCACCTTGTCCGGGCGCAGCAGCTTCACGGCCACACGCCGGTCGAGCCGCTGGTCGTAGGCCGTCCACACCTGACCCATGCCGCCCTGTCCGATGAGCGTGGACAGTTCGTACCGGCCGGCGACGACACGTCCCTGCGTCACGGTCACCTACCGCCCTCGTGGTCGTCGTGCTTGCGCAGGTAGTCGCTGAGTTCGTCGAGTTCGGCGCGTACCTGGTCGATCCGGGCGGGGGCGGGGCGCTGCGGCGGTGGCGTGTGCGGCATGGGCGGCGGTGTGTGGGGCGTGCTCAGCGGTGTGTGGGGCGTGCTCGGTACCGCCGGCGGCGGAGGCGACGGAAGGAGCGGGGCGACCGGAGCGGCGAAGCCCGCGGGCCCGGCCGGCGCGCTCTGCACGGTCGTCGCGGTGAACGGGGTCACGGGGCCCGGGTAGCCGTACGCCCCGGCACCGTGCTGCGCCCGGTAGGCCCGGCGCCGCATGTGGAAGTGGCTGATCTCCGCCACCAGGTAGTAGACGGACGCGCAGGCCAGGTTGCCCAGCAGCAGAGAGCCGCCCAGGTAACCGCCCGGGGTGTGGAGCTCGTCCTCACCGGGTTCGGAGCCCACCAGCACGAAGCCTGCGATGCCGGCCACCAGCGATATGGCGAACAGGCACCAGTCGAGCGGCTTGCGCGTGACGGCCGCCAGCCGCAGGAGCGTCACCGCGGCCAGGGTCCCGATGGTGCCGACGCTCACCGCCACGAGCAGCACACGCAGGATGACCAGCCACGCGGTGTGCGGCGGCTGCTTCACCGGCTGTGCGTAGCCGTGGCCTTGCATGGCTGCTCCTGATCCCTGAAATGGGCGTACTCGTACGCCCGGTGGTGTCCGGACCGGGCACCACCGGTCGCACGATGGTCGCTCCGAGCATATGGCCCGGCGCGGACAACGGGTCCGGGTTGTACCGAACCGTTGTCCGAGCGTCGTGGTCAGTCCGGCGCGACGGTCCCGTCCGTCAGCCCGTCGTACATCCCGCGCACGAGCTGCTCCCCGAGCCGGCTCGCGTGGCGCAGCGCCCGCTCGAACTCGTCCAGGGCGCGGAACCGGGCGCCGTAGCGCCGCTGTTCGTCCAGCGGCAGCCGGGGCAGTTGCAGGCGGCGCACGTCCAGCCGGGTGGCGGTGGACGCGTAGCTGCTGGCCTGCCGGTTGTTGGCGGTGCCACGCAGGAACCCGGTGAGGAACCAGGGGTCGAGCGCGGCGGGATCGGGGCGCAGGAGCACGAGGTTGCGCCCGAGGGCGGCACCCGCCGTCTCCGCGTCGATCACCCGCGCCACCGAACCGCCGCCGAGCACCGGTACGACGATGTCGCCCGGCTCGGTCAGCACCGCCTCCTCGTCGCTCTCCGGGAGCGTCCCCGAGGGCGCTGTTCCGGCGAGGACGTCGTGGTCGGTCAGGACGGGCACGCGCGCGGGGCCGCCGTTTCCGCCGGTGCGCATCACCAGCGCGCCGCCGCGCGCGAGTTCACCGACGGTGGTGAGCGGCCAGCGCGCGGGCAGCGCCGGGGCGGCGGGGGGCGGGGTGAGGTCGGCGGTCAGACGCAGGGTCGTGCCCAGGCGCTCGCGCACCGCCGTGAGCTGTTCGGCGCCGTCGGCCTCGGCGGCGGGTGGCAGATGGCGGGCGGGGGCCAGGTCCACGTCGTCGTCGAGGAGTTCGATGACCGGCACGGAACGCGCCACCCCCGGCCGCTCGGTCAGCCGGCCGTCCCGGGCGAAGGCGCGCCAGGCGTCCAGGACGGCGTCCCGTACCGCCTGCCAGTCCGGGCCGCCGCGTGCCTCGCCGGCGAACCGCCCGGTGTCCAGGAGCAGCACCTCGGGCGCAACAGGCGTCCGGTCCGGGCGGCGCAGCACCCACAGGTGGAGCGGGATGTTGTACGGCGGTGCCGCCCCGACCGGCAGCGCGACCACCGCGCGCAGTGCGCCGCGGCGCAGCAGGTCGGCGCGGATGCGGCGGCCGGAGCGGCGTGAGGCGGCGGCCGGCGGCATGAGCAGCACGGCGGTGCCGCCGTCGGCCAGCCGGGCGAGCGCGTGCTGCACCCAGGCCAGCTCGGACTCGGTGCGGGCAGGGAAGCCGTACTCCCAGCGGGGGTCGTAGGCGAGTTCGTCGTGGCCCCAGTTGCGTTCGTTGAACGGCGGGTGGCACAGGACGGCGTCGGCGCGCAGCTCCGGGAAGGCGTCGGCGCGCAGGGTGTCGCCGGCGGCGGCGCGCACGGCCGCGCGGGCGTGCAGGGCGAGCCTGAGCGCGGTGAGCGCGGCGAGTTCGGGGGCGCCGTCCTGGGCGTACAGCTCCTGGCCTGGGCGGCTTTCCACGGCGCGCAGCAGGGCGCCGGTGCCGCAGGCCGGGTCCAGGACGCTGCGGGCGGGTCCGGCGAGGTCGGCCATGAGGCGGGCGAGTTCCGCCGGGGTGAGCGTGTACTGGCGGGGGTTGGCGTCCAGGTGCCGGCCCAGCAGGAACTCGAAGGCCTGCCGTGCCCCGGTTTCGGCGGCCAGCTCGGCGGCGCCGCGCAGGAGCGGTGCGGAGGGCAGGAGTTGGGAGCCGGTGGGGGTGTGCACCACGGAACCGGTGCGCGCGGACGGCGGGGCGTTCACGGCGTCGGGCGTCTGGGCGTCGGGTGTACGGGTGCCGGGCGTACGAGCGTCAGGCGCACGGGAGCCAGGCGTCCGGGCGTCGGACACCGTGCCGAAGCGCGGGCCGAGCACCTGCTCCAGCGCGCCGGGGAGCGCCGCGGTCAGGCGCTCGTCGGAGCCCGCGCTGATGTCCAGCCAGACGGTGGGGCGTTCGTGGATGAGCAGCAGGACGCAGCCGACGTGCACCAGGGCGGTGACGGGACCGTCGGGATGGCCGGCGAGCTGCTGCCAGACGCGTTCGCGCAGCGGCACCTCGGCGAGCTTGCCCTGCTTGCGCAGCCAGCCCTCGACCTCGCCGAGGGCGAAGGACGGGCTGGTCTCCGTCCCTCCGACGGGCTTGGGGAAATCGGCGTGCCTGCGGCGCCAGTTGCTCACGGCGGCCCGGCCCACTCCGGCGAGCCGCGCGATACCGGCGGCGGTCACCTCTGTCGCGTTGTCCTGCACCGGCCCCGCTCCCCTCGTCCCGTGTGTGCATCGAGCATACCGACGTACACAGCATCCATGCATTCACGTGCGTGTACAGACCGAGTTACGTGAACCGTGTTGACTCGGTTCACAAGCTCTGCTGTTATTGACCCAGCGAACGAGCGGCCAGCCGAGGGGGCGGTCGCCGCATCGGGAGGGAGCCCGTCATGGGCATGAAGGGCAAGATCGCGCTGGGCGCTGTCGCGGGCTTCGTGGTCATCGGTGTCGTGTCGGCGAACGCCGGCAGCGACGGCAAGGACGGTGGCGGCAAGGACACTTCGGCCACCGCCGACCGCAAGTCCGGCGGCGGCAAGTCCGCGGGGGGCGCCAAGGCCGCCGAGAAGAAGAAGGCCGCCTTCGACGGGGACGGTGAATTCACCGTCGGCTCCGACGTCAAGCCCGGTACCTATCGCACCACCGGCAACACCGACGACATGTGTTACTGGGAGCGCGACAAGGACGCCTCGGGCGAGATGGACTCCACGCTCGCCAACGACAATGTCAGCGGCGCCAGTTACGTGACCATCAAGGCCACCGACAAGCTCTTCAAGTCCACCGGCTGCAAGGACTGGGAAACCGTCGACCCGAAGGCGAAGGGCACGCCCGCCTCGTCCATGGCCGGCAACGGGGGCATGTTCAAGGTCGGCACGGACATCGCGCCGGGCACCTACAAGTCGACCGGGAACGCCGACGACTCCTGCTACTGGGAGCGCACCAAGGACGCCGAGCACGGACTCGACTCGATCATCGCGAACAACAACGTGACCGGGAACGCCGTCGTCACCATCCGCTCCACGGACGCCTACTTCAAGACGACCGGCTGCGGGAACTGGAAGAAGACCGCCTGACCAGGCCTCCGTCCCGCACCACCCGCACGAACCGCACCGCCCCGCACCACCCCGCGTGACCCGCTCCACCCGCACGCGCCGCACCGTCGGCGCGGGACTCCTGGAAACGTCCCGCGCCGCGCCGCTCCCGCCGGCCCCGCCCACCGCCCGAGGCCCCCTCGGACCCGGACGAACCGGCTCTCGCAGCACCACAGTTCATCTTTGATCAACTCCACCGAGGAATTCCCATGCGTCTTTCGTCCCGCCTCGTCCAGGTGTTCGCCGTCGCGGCGCTCCCCCTGGCCCTCGCCGCCTGCTCCACCGGCACGGACGCCACGGCCACGACCACGAAGGCCAAGGCCAAGGACCCCAACGCCGGCCTGCTGACGGGCACCCAGCTGAAGAAGGCCCTGGCGCCGGCGTCGGTCGTCCCGTCCTACCTCGCCCCCGTCGCGGGCGGTTCCCCCGACAGCGGCAGCCAGTTCATGGACCCGTCCGCCCGGAGCACGGGGAAGCCGAAGTGCTCCGACTTCGAGAGCAACGCCTGGCTGAGCGTGAGCGGCTTCAAGGGCGGCGTTTCGTTCGCGCAGGGCGACTACGTGAACAAGGCCCAGACCGAGGAGATCGCCGAGGAGATCGACGCGTTCCAGGGAACGACCGCGAAGTCGGTGATGAAGTACGTACGGGAAGCCGCCGCCGCGTGCCCCACGTTCACGGACACCGACGCCCACGCCGAGGTCAAGCTCGTCGGCCACGCCGCGCCCGGACTCGGTGACGAGGCCTACACCATTCGGCTCACCAGCCCCCGCTTCGAGAACGGTTCCACCCTGGTGGCCGCCCGCGTGGGCAACTCGGTCGTCACGGTGCTGTCCTCGGCCGGCAACGACGACGGTGCCGCCACCGCCGGCACGGTGGTCACCCACATCGTGGACGCGCTGAAGGCCAAGGCCGCCAAGTCCTGATCACCGGGGCCGACGGGTGGACCACCTGTCGGCCCCTTCTTCAGGCCTCCTCCTGGCTTCCTCCCGGCCTTCCCCGGCCTTCCCCGGCCTTCGCCCGGCCTCCTCCTGGCCTCCTCCTGGCCTCCCGCCGGCCTTCTCCTCGCCCGCGGCTCAGCGCGCGTGGAAACGCGCCGGCGCCTCGGTCGGGTTGCCCCCGGACGGCAGCTTCTGGCCCGGGCAGGCGGCGAGGACCTTCTTCATCGCGGCCTTCTCCCCCGAGGTGACCCACAGGCCGTACTTCTTCTTCACGGCGACCTGCGCGGCGACGTAGTCGCAGCGATAGGTCTTGTTCGGCGGCACCCAGGTGGCCGTGTCGCCGTCCCCCTTGCCGCGGTTGGTGCTCGCGTCGACCGCGAGCAGGTTGAGGGGATCGTTGGCCAGCGCTATGCGCTTGCTGGGGTCCCAGTACTTGGCGCCCTTCTGCCAGGCGTCGGACAGGGCCACGACGTGGTCGATGTCGACCAGGCTGCGGCCACGCCGGTAGGTGACGTCCTTGCCGGAGTAGGGGTCCGGATCCAGCAGCCCGTAGGTGACCTTGCAGGTGCCGCCGGTGAACTTCACCGACTTCAGGTCGCGCTTGAGGATGTCGTCGCGGGTGTCGCAGGAGTTGGAGTCGGTGTCGGCCCAGGCGGTGCCGAACCTCGTCCGGGAGTAACCCGTCTTCGGGGCGCGCCCCTTGACGGGCAGCGAGTCGGCGGCGGTCAGAGCGGCTCCCCCGCCCCCCTGCCCGCCGGGCCCGGAGGCCCCCTTGGCGTGATCATCGGCCTTGCAGCCGGCCACGGCCATCAGTACGGCCAGCGCGATGACCGCCCCGCCCCTCAGACGCGCCACGTGCGTCCCCCCTCGCTCACCCTGGTCCGCCCTGGTCCGTCTTGGCCCACCCGCAGATGCGGGGCGGATCGTTCCGCCTTCCACCGTAACGGCCGTACCGCTTCCAGCAGACAGTGCCTAAAGGGGCATACGGGGGCAATCCGTGGGCGCATGGGGGCATGTGGCGCCGTACGGGGGGGGAGCGGAACGGGTGCCCTCGTGCGCCCCGCTCCCCGGTGCCGTACGACCCGCGGTCTACGGCCTCACGACCCCAGGATCGATGCCAGGAACTCCCCGACCCAGCCCAGCAGTTCCCGTCCGACCAGCGGCTTGCCGCCGATCTTGGCCGTCTTCGGGCGCGGGACCAGCACCTGGTGCGCGGCCGGCTTGATGACCGTGCCCGGGTAGAGGCGCTTGAGGCGCAGCTCCTGGGACTCGCGCAACTCCACCGGCGCGAAGCGGATGTTGGTGCCCTGGAGGACGATCTCGCCGACGCCGCACGCGCGCGCGAGCATCCGCAGCCCGGCCACCAGCAGCAGGTTCTCCACCGGCTCGGGCAGCTTGCCGTAGCGGTCGGTGAGCTCCTCGCGGACGGCCTTGACGTCCTCCTCGGAGTTGGCGGAGGCGATGGACCGGTAGGCCTGCAGGCGCAGCCGCTCGCCGGGGGCGTAGTCGTGCGGGACGTGCGCGTCGACGGGCAGCTCGATCTTGACCTCGAGCGGCGCCTCCTCCTCGATCTCACCGGTCTCCAGCTGACGCCGGTAGTCGGCGACGGCCTCGCCGACCATGCGGATGTACAGGTCGAAGCCGACACCCGCGATGTGGCCGGACTGCTCGCCGCCGAGCAGGTTGCCCGCGCCTCGGATCTCCAGGTCCTTCATGGCGACGTACATGCCCGCACCCATCTCGGTGTGCTGGGCGATGGTCGCGAGCCGCTCGTGCGCGGTCTCCGTGAGCGGCTTCTCCGGCGGGTAGAGGAAGTAGGCGTAGCCGCGCTCGCGGCTTCGGCCGACGCGTCCGCGCAGCTGGTGCAGCTGGGAGAGGCCGAAGGTGTCGCCTCGTTCGACGATCAGCGTGTTGGCGTTGGAGATGTCGATGCCGGACTCGACGATCGTCGTCGACACCAGGACGTCGAACTTGTTCTCCCAGAAGTCCACGACGACCTGCTCGAGCGCCTGCTCCGACATCTGGCCGTGGGCGGTGGCGATGCGCGCCTCGGGGACGATCTCGCGCAGCCGGGCGGCCGCGCGGTCGATGGACTCGACGCGGTTGTGGATGTAGAAGACCTGGCCCTCGCGCAGCAGTTCGCGGCGGATGGCCGCGCCGATCTGCTTCTCCTCGTACGGTCCGACGAAGGTCAGGACCGGGTGGCGCTCCTCCGGCGGGGTGGTGATCGTGGACATCTCGCGGATGCCGGTGACCGCCATCTCCAGGGTGCGCGGGATCGGGGTGGCCGACATGGTCAGCACGTCGACGTTGGCGCGGAGCTTCTTCAGCTGCTCCTTGTGCTCCACGCCGAAGCGCTGCTCCTCGTCGACGATGACCAGGCCCAGGTCCTTGAACTTGGTCTCGGAGGAGAACAGGCGGTGGGTGCCGATGACGACGTCCACCGATCCCTCCTTCAGCCCCTCCAGGACGGCCTTCGCCTCGGTGTCGGTCTGGAAGCGGGACAGGGCCCGCACGTTCACCGGGAACTGCGAGTACCGCTCGGAGAACGTGCCGAAGTGCTGCTGCACCAGCAGGGTGGTGGGCACCAGGACGGCGACCTGCTTGCCGTCCTGTACGGCCTTGAAGGCGGCGCGCACCGCGATCTCGGTCTTGCCGTAGCCGACGTCGCCGCAGATCAGGCGGTCCATGGGGACGGACTTCTCCATGTCCTCCTTGACCTCGGCGATGGTGGTGAGCTGGTCGGGGGTCTCCGCGTAGGGGAACGCGTCCTCCAGCTCGCGCTGCCAGGGGGTGTCGGCGCCGAAGGTGTGGCCGGGAGCGGCCATACGGGCGCTGTAGAGCTTGATCAGGTCGGCGGCGATCTCCTTGACGGCCTTCTTCGCGCGCGCCTTGGTCTTCGTCCAGTCCGCGCCGCCGAGGCGGTGCAGGGTGGGGGACTCGCCGCCGACGTACTTGGTGATCTGCTCCAGCTGGTCGGTGGGGATGTACAGGCGGTCGCCGGGCTGGCCGCGCTTGGCGGGGGCGTACTCCACGACCAGGTACTCGCGGGTGGCGCCCTGGACGGTGCGCTGCACCATCTCGATGTAGCGGCCCACGCCGTGCTGTTCGTGGACGATGTAGTCGCCCTGTTCCAGGGTGAGCGGGTCGATGGTCTTGCGGCGGCGGGCCGGCATGCGGGCGCCGTCGCGGCCGGCGGCCTTCTGGCCGGACAGGTCGGTCTCGGTGAGGACGGCGAGCTTGAGGCCGGGGTCGATGAAGCCGTAGTCGATCGAGCCGCAGGAGACGTGCACCAGCGACGGGCTCAGTTCGCCGAGGTCGGCGTCCAGGCGGGCCGCGATGCCCTCGCTGCCGAGGACCTCGGTGGTGCGGGCCGCCGGGCCGTGGCCCTCGGTGACGTAGACGGTGCGCCAGCCCTCGGCGAGCCAGCCCTTGGTGTCGGCGAGGGCTCTGGCGGTGTCGCCCCGGTACATCTCGGTGGCGTGCATGCCGAGCTTCAGCGTGTCGGCGTCGAGCTCCTCGTCGGCGGCGAACGGCGAGACGGACCACCACATCATGTCCAGCTCGCGCGCGCGGTCGCGGACGTCGGCGATGGACCACAGGGAGGCGGCGCCGACGTCGATGGGGGCTTCGCCGCCGCCCGCGGTGGCCGCCCAGGACGCCTGGAGGAACTCCTGCGAGGTGGCCACGAGGTCCGACGCGCGCGTGCGCACCCGCTCGGGGTCGCACACGACGGTCATGGCGCCCTTGGGCAGCACGTCCAGCAGCAGTTCCATGTCGTCCACCAGCACCGGGGCCAGGGACTCCATGCCCTCGACGGCGATGCCCTCGGCGATCCTGCCGAGCAGTTCGCCCAGTTCGGGGTGCTGTTCGGCGAGGACGCGCGCGCGTTCGCGGACGTCGTCGGTGAGCAGCAGTTCGCGGCAGGGCGCCGCCCACAGGCCGTGCTCGGCGACTTCGAGGGAGCGCTGGTCGGCGACCTTGAAGTAGCGGATCTCCTCGACGTCGTCGCCCCAGAACTCGATGCGCAGGGGGTGTTCCTCGGTGGGCGGGAACACGTCCAGGATGCCGCCGCGCACGGCGAACTCGCCGCGCTTCTCCACCAGCTCCACGCGCGCGTAGGCGGCGGCCGCGAGGGCTTCCACGATCTCGTTCAGGTCGGCGGTCTGGCCGGTCCTCAAGGACACCGGTTCCAGGTCGCCGAGGCCCTTGACCTGGGGCTGGAGCACGGAACGGATGGGGGCCACGACCACGGAGACCGGGCCGGTGTCGGGGTCGTCGGGGCGGGGGTGGGCCAGGCGGCGCAGGACGGCGAGGCGGCGGCCGACGGTGTCGCTGCGCGGGCTGAGGCGTTCGTGCGGGAGGGTCTCCCAGGAGGGGTACTCCACGACACCCTCGGAGGGCAGCAGCGAGCGCAGGGCCGCCGCGAGGTCCTCGGCCTCGCGGCCCGTCGCGGTGACCGCGAGGACCGTACGGGCGGAGTCGCGGGCCAGGGCGGCGATCGCCAGGGGGCGGGCCGCCGGGGGTCCGACCAGGTCGACATGCATGCGGTTGCCGTCCGTGGCCGCCGTGATCGCTTCCGCGAGAGCAGCGTCCTCGACGACGGCATCGAGCAGACCGTGCAGGCTCATGTAGGGCTTCCCGTCCGGGGTGGGCAACGCGAACCGCCCGACACGCGTGGCGGGCCGGGGGTTCCAGGGTACGTCGCCGGGGAGCGCGTCACCTGGTGGAGTGAATGCGCTGGCCCGGGCGGGGGACGGCGGCTACCGTGGAGGCGGGCCTAGTCCGGCCCCTGGTCCACTCAGCCGGGAGACCTTCATGGACACGCAGCACACCCAGCGGCGGTACAACGTCCACGAGGCCAAGACCCACTTCTCCCGGATACTGCAACTGGTGGAGACAGGGGAAGAGGTCATCATCAGCAGGGCGGGTGAGCCGGTGGCGAAGGTGGTGCCGCTGCGGGCCAAGGTCAGCCGCACGGACTACGGGGCACTCCGGGGCCAGGTCCACGTCCCGGACGACTTCGACGAACTGCCCGACGACGTCGCAGACGCGTTCGGGATGCGGTGACGGCCCGATGGCCTATCTGCTCGACACCCACGCCGTGCTCTGGTGGATGGACGCGTCGCCGGAGTTGTCCGGCGAGCTCAAGGAACTGCTTCGCACCGAGCCCGAGGTCTACGTCAGTGCGGTGACCCCCTGGGAGATCGCGCTCAAGCAGTCACTGGGCAAGCTGCCAGGCCCTCCGGAACTGGCCGAACGCGCGCGCGACCTGCAGTTCAGACATCTCCCGATCACCGCCGATCACGGTGTGCGCACCGGCCGTCTGCCCTGGCACCACCGCGACCCCTTCGACCGCATCCTCGTGGCCCAGGCCCAGCTCGAAGACCTCACGATCATCACCCGCGACACCTGGATCCCGAAGTACGACGTCCGGGTCCTGCCCGCCTGACACGGCAGAAGAAAGGGCCCGGTGCCGGCGAGTCCCCAAGGCTCTCCGGCACCGCACCCCTCCCCGTGGCGCGCGCCCGCTAATCCGTCGCGATCGCGTTCAGGACGTTCATCCGGCCCGCCCGGAAGGCCGGGATCAGGGCGGCGAAGAGGCCCACGAAGGCCGAGGCGACGAAGACACCGATGATGGTCGGCCAGGGGATCTCCAGGATCTTCAGGCCCTCCAGGGCGAGGAGCTTCTGGGCGGTGGCACCCCAGCCCATGCCGAGGCCGAGACCGAGCAGGGCTCCGAAGAGGGCGATCACCACGGACTCCAGGCGGATCATGCGGCGCAGCTGGCGGCGGGAGAGGCCGATGGCCCGCATGAGGCCGATCTCCCGGGTCCGCTCGACGACCGAGAGCGCCAGAGTGTTCACCACGCCGAGGATCGCCACCACGATCGCGAGGCCGAGCAGGCCGTAGACCATGTTCAGGAGCTGGCCGACCTGGTCCTTGAGCTCCTGCTTGTAGTCGGTCTGGTCGCGCACCTGGTACTGCGGGTACGGCGCCATGGCCTTCTTCAGGGCCGCGTACGCCTGCTCCTCCTGACCCTCCTTGGCCTTGGCGAACATGATCTCGTTCGGCGGGACCTTGCTCGCGGGCACGTACTTCTTCATCGTCGCGATGCTGGTGTAGCGGGCGCCCTGGTCGATGGCGACGTCGTCGTCCGTGATGGCCGCGATCTTGAGCTTGGCCGTGGAGCCGCCGTCGAAGGCGACGCTCAGGGTGTCGCCGACCCGCACGTGGTGCTTCTTGGCGTAGTCCGAGCCGACCGACATGGCGTCCTTGCCGTACGCCGCCGACAGCTCACCGGCGGTCGTCTCGCGCCGCAGGTCCTGGGCGTAGGTCGGGTCGGCCGCGGTGATCTCGTAGGCGTCGACCTTGCCGTCCGGCGAGGTCATCTTCGCCGCGAGGTCCTTGTAGCGGGTGACGTGGTCGAGGCCCGGGGTCTGCTCCATGGCCTTCTCGGCCTGCGGGACGATCCGCTGCTGCCCCTGGACGATGAAGTCCGCGCCGACCGACCTGTCCAGCTCGTCGGTCGCCGAGGCCACCATGGAGGAGCCGACCACGGAGAGGCAGGCGACCAGGGCCAGGCCGATCATCAGGGCCGCGCCGGTGGCGCCGGTGCGGCGCGGGTTGCGCAGCGCGTTGCGCTCGGCGAGCCGGCCGACCGGGCCGAACATCCGCAGCAGGACCGCGCTGATCACCCGGACCACACCGCCGGCCAGCAGCGGGCCGACGATCACGAAGCCGATCAGGGTGAGGACGACGCCCGCGCCGAGTGCCGGCGAACCGTCGCTCGCCTTGTCGGCGCTGCCCGCCAGGTAGAGCGCGAACGCTCCGGCGCCGGTCAGCACCAGGCCGATCAGTGCGCGGACGAGTCCGGCCCGGCCGTCGGCCGGGGTGCCCGCGTCGCGCAGCGCGGCCATCGGGGAGACCTTGCCGGCGCGCCGGGCCGGCAGGTAGGCGGCGAGGACGGTGACGACGACGCCGAGGATCATGCCGATGACCGGGGTGGCCGTCTTGACGGTCAGGTCGCGGGTGGAGAGGTCCATGCCCATGGACGCCATGAGCTTCATCATGCCGACCGCGAGGCCGACGCCCGCGGCGACGCCGAGGACCGAGCCGATGACGCCGAGCAGCAGCGCCTCGACCAGTACTGAGCGGTTGACCTGCTTGCGGGAGGAGCCGATGGCGCGCATCAGGCCGATCTCGCGGGTGCGCTGGGCGACCAGCATCGAGAAGGTGTTGATGATCAGGAAGATGCCGACCAGGAACGCGATCCCGGCGAAGCCGAGCATGGCGTACCTGATGACGTTCATGAACTCGCCGACGCCCTCGCGGTTCTCGTCGGCGTTCTCCTTCCGCGTCTGGATCTTGTAGGACCCGTCGAGCGCGGTGGAGACGTTCCGCTTGAGGCGCGCGTCGGAGACGCCGGGCGCGGCGGTGACGTTGAGCTGCGTGAACCGGTCGGTGGCGCCGAGGAGTTCGCGCTGGGCGGTGGCGGTGTCGAAGTAGACGACGGCGGCACCGGGGTTGGTCACCTTGAAGGTGGCGATGCCGACGATCCTGGCCTTGAAGTCACCCGTGACGGCGATGGTGCGCAGTTCGTCGCCCATCTTCAGGTGGTGCTTGCCGACGGTGTCGGCGTCGACCATCACCTCGGCCGGCCCGCGCGGGGCGTGGCCGGAGGTGATCTCCATGGAACGCAGGTCGTTGTGCGTCCAGTTGCCGGCGATGGTCGGGGCGCCCGTCGTGGAGCCCATGTTCTCGTTGTCGCCGTTCACGACGGTCACGTTCATCGAACTGACCGCGCCTTCGGCGGACTTGACGCCTTCCACCCGCTTGGCCTGTGCGAGGACGGAGTCCGGCACCGACTCGGGCTTGCCGTTCTGCGGGGTGTCGTCGCTCTTCGCCGCCTTCGGCAGCACGGTCACGTCGGACGCGGTGACCGCGAAGAGCTTGTCGAACGTGGTGTTCATCGTGTCGGTGAAAACGAGAGTGCCGCAGACAAATGCCACCGACAGCAGGACCGCGACCGCCGAGAGCGCCATGCGGCCCTTGTGCGCGAAGAAGTTGCGCATCGAGGTCTTCATGACGGTCATGAGGTGCGTCCCCGGGCATCAAAGGCCTTCATGCGGTCGAGGACCTGGTCGGCGGTCGGCCGGAGCATCTCGTCCACGATGCGGCCGTCGGCGAGGTAGAGCACGCGGTCGGCGTAGGAGGCGGCGACGGGGTCGTGGGTGACCATCACGATGGTCTGGCCCAGGTCGTCGACCGAGCGGCGCAGGAAGCCTAGAACCTCCGCGCCCGCGCGGGAGTCGAGGTTTCCGGTCGGCTCGTCACCGAAGATGATCTCCGGGCGGGCGGCGAGCGCGCGGGCGACCGCGACGCGCTGCTGCTGACCGCCGGAGAGCTGGGCGGGCCGGTGCCTGAGCCGGCCGGCGAGCCCGACGGTCTCCACGACCTGGTCCAGCCACGCCTTGTCCGGCTTGCGGCCGGCGATGTCCATGGGCAGCGTGATGTTCTCGATCGCGTTCAGCGTCGGCAGCAGGTTGAACGCCTGGAAGATGAAGCCGATCCGGTCCCGGCGCAGTTGGGTGAGCTTCTTGTCCTTCAGGCCGGTGATCTCGGTCTCGTCCAGGTGGATCCGGCCGCTCGTCACCGTGTCGAGGCCGGCGAGACAGTGCATCAGGGTGGACTTGCCGGACCCCGAGGGGCCCATGATCGCGGTGAACTGGCCGCGGTGGATGTCCACGTCGACATGGTCAAGGGCGACGACACGGGTCTCTCCGGCCCCGTAGGCCTTCACGACCTGCCGCGCCCGCGCGGCAACGGCCGTAGGCCCTCCAGTGCCCCCGTGCCTGGGAATGGTCACAGCCGATGTCACGGTATGTCTCCTATGTCGTATGCCGTATGGCATGTGTCGTACGCCGTACGGCGCGTGGCGTGCGCGGTACGTCGTGTGGCGTGTGTGGCGTGTGCCGTGAGGCGGATCTGCCGAGACGTCCGGCGGCCCGGCGCCCGTTCGTCCGGGTACGTCGACGAGTCTGGCGGGAGAGGGGGGTGCCGCGCGCTGGTGCGAGGCCCCGTCCCTCGGTGGGGTAAACCCCACCACCGCCGGTTCGGTCAGCCGCCCCTCAGCGGCGTAAAGCCAGGTTAAGGACGCCCTCGGGCCCCTCTCGTCCTCCGCGGGGACGAACCCTCCCCGAGCCCTGACACGGAGATACCCCTAGGGGTGCGCCACCACCGGGTGGACCAGGTCTCAGGGTCGCCGACACCCCGAGCGTCCACCCTCACGCCGCGTCAGGGTCAACTCCGCGGCAGACGAGGGTTTCGCCGCAGTAAGCGCGTACCTGCTGTTCACTTCGGCGAAAACGCCGCGCCACACAAAACCCACGAGTAGCGTGCGTGACTCCGCTCTCCACCAACCCCCCCACCTCCCTGCGGTCCACCGCCATGGACCCGAGCCGCGCAAGGAGCACCGGGATGTCCTACGACCCCTACGACCCGCCGCACCCGCAGTCCCCACTGCCCCCGCGGTCTCCCCTGTCTCCGCAGTCCCCACTGTTCCCGCCGTCCCAGGTCACCTACCCCTGGCAGCCACCGCCCCGGCAGCCGCCCCGCGGCATGCCCCAGACGCCCCGCGAACCCCTCGGACGCCACAGCGACCTGCGCGTGCTGCGCCGTGCCTACCGCTGGCAGCGGCGCACCGCCACGCTCACCGCGCTCGGCTACTTCACGCTGTTCCTCGTCCTGTCCGCGTTCGCCCCGCACGTCATGACGGTCACGGTCGCCGACCACATCCCCGCCGGCCTGCTGCTGGCCCTGATCCAACTCCCCGTCACCTGGCTGGCGATCGCCCTGTACGAGCACACCGCGCGCCGCCACGTCGACCCGCTCGCGGACCGCATCCGCAAGGAGGCTGAAGTGAACGCACGGCGAGGAGCGGGCCGATGACCGCTCTCACCACGCTCGCGGCACTCGTCGGCGACACCGTCCCGGGCGCCGTTCCCCCGGGCGCCCCCGGCTCTCCGGGCTCCCCCGACCCGTCCGGCCCCGCCGGTCTCACCGGCTTCAGCGGGTTCAGTGGCTCGGCCCAGGCGATGTCGCTGGTCGCCTTCTCCACCGTCGCCACGCTCACCCTGCTGCTGTGCGTGATGACCGGCCCCGACCGCGACGACCTCGACGAGTTCTACACCGGATACGGCTCCCTGTCCCCGCTGCGCAACGGCCTGGCCATCGCCGGCGACTACATCTCCGCGGCCACCGTCCTCGGCACGGGCGGCGTGGTCGCCCTGTGCGGCTACGACGGGCTCGTCCTCGCCCTCAGCACCACCCTGTCGCTGATGCTGCTGATGTTCCTGCTCGCCGAACCACTGCGCAACGCCGGCCGGTTCACCATGGGCGACGCGCTGGCCCGCCGGCTCCCGGGCCGCGCCGTACGGATCGCGGCCTGCGTGGTGACGATCGCCGCGCTGCTGCCGCTGATGCTGGTCCAGCTCGCCGGCACCGGGCAGCTGATGGCGTTCGTCCTCGGCTTCTCCAACGAGTCGCTGAAGACCGGCTGCGTCGTGGGCCTCGGCGCGCTGATGATCAGTTACGCGGCGATCGGCGGCATGAAGGGCACCGCGCTCATCCAGATCCTGAAGATCGTGATGCTCTTCGGCTCGGGCGGTGTGATCGCCGTTCTGATCCTGCACCGCTTCGACTGGGACCCGGGCGCCCTCTTCACCGCGGCGGCGCAGCACAGCGGGGCCGGACCGGCCTTCCTGCACTCCGGGCTCCAGTTCGGCGGCGGCCGGTACCCCCGCCTGGACATGATCGCCTCGGAGCTGACCGTCGTCCTCGGCGGCGCCTGCCTGCCCCACGTCACCATGCGCATGTACACCGCCTCCAGCGCCCGCCAGGTACGCCGCTCGATGTCCTGGGCGGTGTCGATCGTGGCCCTGTTCGTGCTGGTCATCGCGGTGATCGGGTTCGGTGCCACGGCCCTGCTCGGCCGCCCGGCGGTCGCGGCCGCCGACCCGCAGGGCAACACCGCCTATCTGCTCGGCTCACGCGCGGCCTTCGGCGCCGACGTGTCCACGGCGGAGACCTTCCTGTTCACCCTGGTCACCACGGCGATCTTCCTGACCATGCTCGCGTCGGTCGCCGGCATGATCCTCGCCTGCGCCAACTCCCTGGCCCACGACGTCTTCGCCGCCCGCGTCCGGGAGATGCCGGCCCGTCGTGAGATGGCCCTGGCCCGCCTGTCGGCGCTCGCCGTCGGCGCGCCGACGATCCTGCTGGCCACCCTCGTCCAGCACCACAGCCTGCAGCCCCTGGTGACCTTCTCCTTCTGCGTGGGCGCCTCCGCCCTCGCACCCGCCCTGGTCTACGGCCTCTTCTGGCGCCGCTACACCCGCAGCGGGCTGATGGCCACGCTCCTCGGCGGCTCGCTGACCGTGCTGCTGCTCATGCCGGGCACCAACCTCGTCTCCGGCTCGCCCATCGCGGCCTTCCCGCAGGCCGACTTCAACTGGTTCCCGTTCACCACCACCGGCATCGTCTCCATCCCGGCCGGCTTCCTCTTCGGCTGGCTCGGCACCGTCGCCTCGGGCCGCCGCAAGGCGGAGGAACAGCGGCGCCAGTACGAGGCGGTGGAGGGCTGGATCCTGGCGGGGGCGGTACGCAGGGGGAGGTGAGGACGCGGGAGGGCGCAGACGGCGGGAGGGCGCGGGACGAGACGCGGACGCGACGGCACGCGGCGGCACGCGGGCCATGGCAAGGACGCGACGGCACGCGGGCCATGGCAAGGAAGCGGCAGCACGGGCGGCGGGACGAGGCGAGGAAGTGGCGGGGCGGCCCGCCTACTCCAGCGCCGCCGCTCTCCCCGTCAGCGCCATCAGCCTGTTGCGCACGTCGTCCATCTGCGCCTGGACCTCGTCCCACCTCTCGCCGTGCTCGCGCAGGACGCGTTCCGTCTCCCGTGCGAGGCGCTCCTCGCGCACCCGGGCCTCGGCGATGATCTCGGCGCCTCGTGCGCGCGCCTCCTCCTGGCAGCGGCGCGCGGACTCCCCGGCCTGGCCGAGCCCCCGCTCCGCCTCCGCCAGGGCGGCCTCCGCGCGGCGGACCCGCTCGGCGTGGCGGGCCTCGAACCCGGCCACGCGCGCGGCCTCCTCGCGCCCGGCCGCGGCCCACCGCTCGTCCCGCTCCCCGGAACGCTCGGCGAGCACGCCGGTGGCGCGCCGCCGCGCCTCGCGCAGCCCGGCGAGGGCCTGCCCGCGCCGTTCCCGTACCTCCCGCCGGGCGCCGACGCGCAGGTCGTCCGCCTCGGCGCGCGCGGCAAGCAGCCGCCGCGCGGCGCGCCCTTCCGCCTCCGAGCGGAGGGCGGCGGCGTCCTCCCGCGCGGCCCGCAGCGCGTCGGCGGCGCCCGCCTCGGCGTCCGCGACCCGCTGCCGCGCCGCGCACCGCGCGCGCTCGCGGACCTCTGCCGCCTCTTCCCGCGCGATCTGGAACAGCCGCTGCGCGCGCTCCCCGAGCGTCTCGTACGCCTGCGGCGCGAGCCGCGCCACGACCTCCCGCAACCGCGCCGCCTCCGCCTCCATCTCCTTGGCGAGCACGGTCAGCCGCGCGGCACGCTCCCACGCGGCGTCCCGGTCCAGCGACAGCGCCTCCGTGTACGCGTCGGCCTGGTCGGGGCGGTAGCCGCGCCCCCGGACGGTCACGAAACCGTGCGGCGTCATCGATGCGCTGCTCACCCAGGGCACCCCTCTCCGGTGGACATACACGACAGGATGATTTCGCGCATATCCTGATGGATCAGGCGTAAGGGTTCATAACGCGACACTCCGCGCGTACGTCACGGGCGGACCGGCCGGGGCGGCGGGGAACGCGACCGCCCAACGCCCGGATCGCGCCCGGTCGGCGCACCGCCGTACGGCCTCCCAGGTCCGGCGACGGGCGCGGCGACACCCCGGACCCGCCCGCGCGGCACCCGCGCGGATTCCCCCGCTCCGCCGCGCCCATCCGGGTGAGGGGCAGGGCGAGGCACCGCTCGCGGTCTCCGTCCCCGACCTGGACCAGCAGAAGGGCCTGTACGTCCGCATCGACGACGTCGACCCGGCGGAGAGCGAACCGGCCGACTTCCACTGCTCCTCCACGACGACACCGCACACGGCGATCACCGAGGAACTGTGCGGGTGGCTGATGGACCGGCTGCCCGGCCGAGCCACCGGGAGCCACCGCACGAACACCGCGCCCAGCCTCCGTACGGGGAGGCTGGGCGCGGTGCGTGCTTGCTGGTACGGCCGGTGCGGCCGGGCAGGACGTCAGATCAGAGCAGGCCGTCCCACATCTGCTCCAGCAGCACCGACCACCAGCTGTCCGGCGACCCGAGCGCCGCCGGGTCCAGCGAAGCCAGCTGCGCCTGGAAGTCGACCGTCCAGCGGCCCGCCTGCTCCTGGTTCAGACCGAACCGCAGCCGCCACATCCGGCCCAGCAGCGCCAGACAGCGCGCGAACTCCGGCAGACCGGTGTTCACGAACTGCGGCGGCACCGGAGCGCCGCCCGGCCCCGCCTCCACCGGCACCGCGACGATGTTCGCCGTCCCGTACTGCACACAGATCGCCTTGCCGAAGTCCGTACCCATCACGAGGTACGACCCCGCATCCGAGGCCGGCAGCACCCCGCGCTCGGCCGCCAGCTCCGCCAGCGTCGGCACCGGACGGCCCGGCTGCGCCTGCGCCCAGAAGAACGGGCCCAGATCCACCGGCAGTCCGGCCACCACCAGCGTGTGCGCCACGACCGGCGGCACGCCCTGCCGGGACACCGCCTGCTGCTCGAACCGGAACACCCCCGGCCCGAACACCGCCGCCAGCTCCTGCGCGATACCCTCCGGCGCAACCGGCGGCGCGGCCTGCACCGGCGTCAGCGGCGCCCGCACCGGCGCCGGCCGCGCGGGACCGTCCGCCACCTGGTGCAGCTCGCCCTGGTGCGCCAGCAACTGCTGCATGCCCTGCTGCCGGCTCGCGTGATCCGTGCCGTACGGCGCGATGCTCGCGATCCGCGCCTGCGGCCACTGCTCCCGGATCATCCGCGCGCAGTACGCGCCCGGCAGCTCACACGACTCCAACTCCGTGTGCAGCTCCAGCACCTGATCCGGCGGCACGTTCATGCCCCGCAGCTCGTGGAAGATCTGCCACTCCGGGTGCGGCGTACCCGGCGCCGAACGCCGGATCAGCTGCTGCTCCGAACCGTCCTGCGCGCGGTAGCGCAGCACGGCCTGATACCCCGGCCCGACCGTCGGCTGCCCCGGCTGCGGAAACCCGTACGCCGCGGGCTGCCCCGGCATGGACGCCCCGGGCGGCGGCATCGCGCCCGGGGGCGGCATCGCCCCGGGCGGCGGCATCGCCCCGGGGGGCATGGGCTGCGGAGCACCGGGCGGCATCCCAGGAGCACCGAGCGCGCCGGGGACGGGGGGCGGAGGAGGCATCCCCGGACCACCCACGGGAGGCGGAAGAGGTACGCCGGGTCCGCCCGCGGGGGGCGGAGGGGGCATCCCCGGACCACCCATGGGGGGCGGGGGAGGCATGCCCGGACCACCCGCAGGGGGCGGGGGCGGAGGGGGTACGCCCGGTCCGCCCGCAGGAGGCGGAAGTGGCACACCCGGACCACCCACGGGAGGCGCCGACAGCACCGTCTCCGCATGGTGCACGGCACCGTGCGGGCCGCCCGGGCCAGCGGGCACGCCAGGCGCACCCGGGAAGCCGGGAGCCTGCGGGCCCCGCGGGGCACCCGGAGGCTGGGGTGCGCCGGGAACGGGCGGCATGCCAGGAGCACCCGGGGCGCCTGGTGCACCGGGAGGCTGAGGCGCGCCGGGGACCGGCGGCATGCCGGGAGCTCCCGGCGCCTGCCCCGCGCCGGCACCCTCCGGGCCGGCGGCGGGCGCCATCAGCTGGGTCGGCACGTAACCACCCGCAGGCGCACCCGGCGTACCCGGCGTACCCGGGGCTCCGGGCGGAGGCGGCACGCTCCCCGGACGCGCGCCGGGGGCGCCGGGCGCGCCCGGCGGATGAGGCGCCGCGCCCAGACCGGCGCGCCCCTTGCGCGGCGGCGGCGCGGCCTTGCTCGTCGCGGCATCGGCGATGTCCCCGGCGTTCGGCGGCAGCGGCCGCCCCTGCGCGGCCGGACCGCCGACAGACGGCTGCGGCGCGCTCGGCGTGCCACCCGGAGCCTGCGGATAGCCGTAACCCGGAGCCCCTTGAGGACCACTCGGGACGCCCGGCGGGTAGCCGTACGTCGGAGCGCCCGGGGGCGGCGGAGGCGTGCTGCCCTGCGAAGCACCGGGAACACCGGGAACACCGGGCGCGGCAGGGTAGGCGGGCGCACCCGGCGTCTGCGGGTAAGCCTGATCCGGTCCAGCCGGCGGAGGCGGCGGCGTGCTGCCCTGCGGCGCACCCGGAACACCCGGCATACCCGGAGCGGCGAAAGCCGCCGTCCCGGCCTGGGCGCCCGGCATACCGGCGGCGTCGACGGCCGGTGCGACCGCCGTGGACGGCAGTTGACTGCCCCCCGACATCAGCGCCGTCTTCGCGTCCGGTACGGCCACCGGCGGCCTGCCGGCGCCCTCGTCCGCGTCGCTCAGCGGCGGAGCGAACACCGTCGCGGGAAGCGGCACCGAACGGTCGTCGCCCGCATCGGCGTTCGTGTCCGTACCGGCCCACGGAGTGGCCCCCACGGGCACCTCGGGCGCGCCGGACGCACTCGCGCCCGCCGCCGGCCACGACGTACCGCCCGCGGCCCCGACCGCCGCACCCGCACCGTCAGTTCCCGCAGGAGCGGAAGGCGCCGCAGGCCCGGGCACAGAAGGCCCGGAAGGCCCCGCAGGCCCCGTGCTTCCCGGTCCCCCGCCTCGCGTCTCGGCAAGCCCGCCGCCGCCGAAGGAACCCCCGCCGCCGACACCGGAATCCACACCGGCACCGGCACCGACCGGCCCCGCCCCCGGAGTTGCGGCGGCGCCGCCCTCTCCCCGCCGGTCCGGAAGCCCCAGCTTGTCCGCCGCCTCCTGCAACCACTCCGGCGGACTCAGCAGGAACGACGTCTGGTTCAGATCCACCCGGGCCGCAGCCGGCGCCGGCATCGCGTCCTCGACCTCGTCACGGCGGCCGTACGTCTCCTCGTACCGGCGGATCACCTCACCCACCGGCAACGCCGGCCACAACGTGGCCTCCCCGCTGTCCCGGGCGATCACCAGCCGCTGGCCACCCGCGTCCGCACGCGGCCCCTCGGCACGGTCCTCGCCCCACACCACGAAGCCCAGCTCGAACTCCCGCACCCGTACCTCACGGTGCTGGTACGCCGGGACGTCCCCGTTGATCCACTCCTCGGCGCGCTCCTGCGCCTGCGCAAACGTCACCATCGCCCGAACCTCACTCCCCCACCGACGCCGAGGACACCGGAACGGCACGCGCGAACCCGCCGTCCACCATCAGGTTCGCCACCGTCTCCAACTCCGGCGGATCACCGGCCAGCCGCGACAGGAACGCGTCGAAGTCATCACCGCACGGCAGCAGCAACCGCTCCACGCGCTCGGCGGGCGACCACGACGGATCCACGTCCCGCACATCGTCGTACGCGCAGAACCACACCGAACCGGCCCGCTCGCCCCGCACCTTCACCGCGAGCAGACCACCCTGCACGAACCCGACGCCCAGATAGTCCTTCGTCAGATGGTCACGCAGACACTTGTTCACATAGACGAGGTCATTGACCGCCGCCTCGTCCCGCACCGTGAAGAACGGCTGGTCCAGCAACAGCCCCAGCTCGGCGTCCAGCGCCGCACCCACCGGCGCGCACCCGCCCGCCGCCTTCAGGAACGAACGATAGGCACCCGGCAACCGGTAGCCGAGGTCCTCCTCGACACCCTGCACCTGCGACTCCGTCACCGCCACACCCGACTTCGGCAGCCCGAAGTGCGCCGGACGCGTCTCGTTCAACGGCCGCGTCCCACGCTTGGCGTGGTCCACCGCGGTCGTCGCCACTCCACCGTGATGCCGCAGCAACGCCTTCACATCGACCGGAACCAACTCCAGCCGCCGCGAACCCACCACGTGATGCCACGTCCAGCCGTGCGGCGTCGACACCGCCGGCACCGTGTCCCACAGCTCATGCCCCGTCGCAGCGAGCGCCGCGTTCGCCGACACGTAGTCCGTCAGCCGCAACTCGTCGACACCGAAACCCTCCGGCGGCTCGGCGATCTCCACCGCCGCACGCGCGTACGGCGCGAAATCGGGGTAACCGCGCTCGTCCACCCGTACCCCTCGCGGGTGACGTGCCGCCCGCACCGGATCCGGGAAGTGCACGACCTGCCCGGCATAGGCCGCGTTCGGCGGCGCGGCTTGCTGCCCGAGCCGACCTGTCGTCATGGCGGTTGCCCCCTGCGGCACTCTGTACGAGCCGACGCCGCACCCTGTACGGCACGCCACGACCCGTATCCGACTGTCTCTCCAACGTCACCGACGCGTTGACCGCGCCCGTCGCGGTGCCGACAGCCTATGCGGTACACGCACACCGGTCACCGGCCGCCGACGGCCCACCCCGCCACTTCCGTGACCAGCCGTCACCCCACCGTCACCCCCAGCCCCGCCCCCGCGTGTCGCACCGCCCCAGCTACCGCACCAGCCACGGCATTTGGCACTCTGTGTCCTTCGGGGGATGCCCGGGGAGGAAAGAACGATCATGAACACGATGCAGACCGGAGGGACCGACGTGCGCGCCGGCGACCCTCGCATCGGCTGGAGCGGCACCGAAACACCGTCCGCCCCCACCCTTCTGTACCGCCGCGACGGCATCCTGCCCACCGTCGCCGCCGCGCTCTCCGTCCGCGGCGCCACCCTCACCGGCACCGCCGCCCGCGGCGACCAGCCCCCACCTCTGCACCCCCTCGTGCAGGACTTCCTCGACACCCTCACCAGCGGCCAGCGCGACCGCTTCACCGGACGGTGCGCCGAGACCATCCTCATCTCCCGGCACATCGCCGCCGCCGACGCCACCCGCAGCAAACGCGCCGCCCGCAAACCGATGACCAACGGCGAGGCACGCCGGGTCCTCAAGCAGGCCAAACTCACCACCCGCCGCATACGCGAGGACGGCGACCCGCTCCACGGCCGCTTCGCCACCCCCTGCCGCGCCTGCACCGCCCTCAGCGCCCACTTCGGCATCTACATCGTCAGCCCGCCGACAACCGGCGCCTGACACCCCACCCGGCACCAGTCCGGCACCCGTCCGGCACCCACCCCCGCACCGGACGGACACCCGGCCCGGCGCACCCCCGGAACCACCCCGCAAGCACGACGATCGAAGGGCCGATGCACCCCGACCGCACCGCGACCACCCGCTTCGCCACCCCCGTCGACGCCACCCTGCGCGCCGCCGGCTGGCAACCCGGACGCTGGGACATAAAGCAGGCCGAGATCTGGGCCGACGCACTGCGCGAACACACCTCACCCGCGGGCCACCGGCACACCGTCTTCCCCGCCGCCGTCGAGGCCTGGGCCGAATTCGGCGGCCTGCGCGTCAACCCGCACGGCAGCGGCCGACAGATCGCCGCCGCCACCCTCCACCTCGACCCCCTGCACGGCCTCCACCTCGCCCGCACCCTCGGCGACCTCGGCCGCGCCCTCGCCACCGAGGTCAGCCCCCTCGGCGAGGAGACCGACACCGGCACCCTCCTCGCCATCGACGCCGAAGGCCGCGTCTACGCCCTCGACCACACCGGCGACTGGTACCTCGGCCCCGACATCGACCACGCCCTGGCCGCCCTCATCACCGGCCTGCAACCCACCCGCCTCACCGGGGGCTGACGACAACCGGCCCGACCCACCACGCACCTCACCCGAACAGCCCAACCACGCGAAGCAACCCGGGCAGCCCAACCACTCAGGCAACCAGGGCAGCCCAACCCACCCGAGCCACCCACGCAGCCCGAGCACCTGAGCAGCCCAAGCCACCCGAGCAGCTCGACCCGCCCAAGCCACCCGAGCCACCCAAGCCACCTACACCGCCGGAATCACCGCCGACACCCGAAAGCCCCCCGCATCCGTCGGCCCCGACACGAACACCCCACCCAGCGCCAGCACCCGCTCCCGCATCCCCAGCAGACCGTTGCCCCCCGACGGCAGCCCCGCCGCCGACGCGGACCCCGGCTCCGGCGGCGACTCGTTCTCCACCTGCATCGCGATCTCCGCCCGCCGATGCGCCAGCCGCACATACGTCTTCGCACCCGCCGCGTGCTTGTGGACGTTCGTCAACGCCTCCTGCACCACCCGGTACGCCGTCTGCTCGACCACCGCCGCGTACGACCGCGTCACCCCCTCGACCGACAGGTCCACCACCATCCCCGCCGCCGCGGACTGGCCGATCAACTCCTCCAGCTCCGACAGACACGGCCCGTCACCCGACGCCCCCGCCTCGGAGACCGCCCGCGACGCCGCCTCGGCCGCCGCCACCCCCACCGCGGCCAGCGGCCCCGGCCCCGCGGGCCGGCCCACACCGCCCTCCGCCCGCAGCACCCCGAGCATCTGCCGCAACTCGGTCAGCGCCTGCCGCCCCATGTCCCCCACCAGCGCCGCGTTCCGCACCGCCTTCTCCGGGTCCTTCCGAGCCACCGCCTGCAACGCCGCCGCGTGCACCACCATCAGACTCACCCGATGCGCGACCACGTCGTGCATCTCCCGCGCGATCCGCGTCCGCTCCTCGCCCCGCGCCCACTCGGCCCGCTCCTCCGCCCGCTCCGCGAGCAGCTGAAGCTCCCGCTCCAGACTGTCCGCCCGCTCCCGCAGGCTCTCCATCAGCCGGCGCCGGGCACCCACGTACAACCCCAGCAGCAACGGCGGAGCCGTCAGCCCCAACGACGTCGCGATCGAAGCGAACGGGACGAACCAGTCCCCCAGGGTCAGATCACCCCGCGCCATGTCCTGCCGCACCCGCACGAACGTCACGATCATCGTGCCCAGGAACGACATCCCCGCCAACGCCACGATGATCCGCCGCGGCACCTCCGCCGCCGCCAGCGTGTACAGGCCCACGATGCCCATCAGGAAACCCATCTGGGCCGGCGTGATCGCGATCGCGACCAGCACCACGGCGATCGGCCACTTCCGCCGCACCAACAGCACCGAACCGGCGATCAGCCCGAACACGATCCCCAGCGACAACGGCACACCCGCGTCCCGGGCGAACGGAATCCCCTCCGCGCCGCACTCCACGGCCGACACCAGCGCGAGACTCCCGTCGAGCACCGCACTGCGCCACCTCGCCCACCACCACGGGCCGGTCAGGGCCCGGGCATGCTCTTCCCCCGTCGTGGTCATGCCTCCAGCCTACGGGCGCAGACGGGGGCTTTTCCGGTGACTTTCGCCTACCCGCTCCCACCACACACCGCCGCGGGAAGGCCTCGAAACCCGCGGATATCCCTCGAACTGCTGAACCATCCCCGTTCGATGCCGGAACAGGTCATTCCGGTCGGACGGTATGCCCATGGCACATCCAGCAGGCACGAACGGCAGGTACGGGGACTTCGAGGGATTGCGGGAGCGAGCGATCGCACTGCGACGCGAGGGCCGCAGCCTCCGGCAGATCCGGGACGAGCTCAAGGTCTTCAACAACGACATCCTCAACCAGCTGGTGAAAGGGGAGCCACCACCGGAATGGACGAAGCGTCCGAACGCGAAGGACGACCTGCGGGAGAAGGCCCGGGAGCTGCGGCTTCAGGGCCGGACGTACGACCAGATCCAGGTGGCGCTCGGGTGCTCGAAAAGCTCGATCTCGCTGTGGGTACGGGATCTGCCGAAGCCGGAGCGTCGCGATCCCGCGGAACAGGCGAAGCTCGCCGCGCAGAAGCGATGGGAGCACGAGCTGGCCGTGCGAGAGGAACGACGGCAGTGCACCAAGGCGTCTGCGGCCCGGGAGATCGGCCACGCGTCCGACCGTGACCTCTTCATCGCCGGCGTCGCGCTGTACTGGTCCGAGGGGACGAAGGACAAGCCCCACGCCCGACGTGAGCGAGTGGTCTTCGTGAACAGCGACGCCACAATGATCCGCTTGTTCCTCGCATGGCTGGAGCTGCTCGGCGTCGAGCGTGAGCGCATCTGCTACCGGGTGATGATCCACGAGTCGGCCGACGTCACGGCAGCAGAGCACTACTGGGCGGACGTGGTCCGGTCGGACCTCAGCTCGTTCGGCAAGACGACCTTGAAGCATCACAACCCGAAGACCGTGCGCAAGAACACGGGAGATGGCTACCGCGGTTGTCTCGTGGTCACGGTGCGCCAGAGCGCCGAGCTGTACCAGCGCATCGAGGGTTGGTGGAGCGGGATAGTTGCTGGCACAGCAGCCCGTCTCCGGTAAGGTCTGAAGCGCTGTCCCCCGTGGTGTAACTGGCAGCACACTAGATTTTGGATCTAGTAGGACAAGGTTCGAATCCTTGCGGGGGAGCCACAGCACACAAGACCCAGGTTCGGGCCCTGACCGGTGACTGCACCGTCAGGGCCCGCACTCGTATCCCCCCACCCCCACCCCGGTATCCTGCGGCTGTCACCCCCACCCATCCAGAGCCGAAGGGCAACCCCGTGAGCGCCATTCGCCCGGCAGCCGTCGTCGTTCTCGCAGCGGGTGAGGGCACCCGTATGAAGTCGGCCACACCGAAGGTCCTGCACGAGATCTGCGGCCGCTCCCTGGTCGGTCATGTACTGGCGTCCGCCCGCGAGTTGGACCCCGCGAATCTGGTCGTCGTCGTGGGTCACGCCCGCGAGCAGGTGACCGAGCACCTGGCCGGGATCGACCGCGAGGTCCGTACCGCCGTGCAGGAGAAGCAGAAGGGCACCGGACACGCCGTACGGATGGCTCTGGAGGAGCTGGGCGGGGCGGTGGACGGGACGGTGGTCGTCGTCTGCGGCGACACGCCCCTGCTCACCGGTGAGACCCTCGCGCGGCTCGCCGCCACGCACCACTCCGACGGCAACGCGGTGACCGTGCTGACCGCCGAGGTGCCGGACGCGACCGGTTACGGCCGGATCGTCCGGGACGAGGCGTCCGGCGCCGTGACGGCGATCGTGGAGCACAAGGACGCCACGGAGGCCCAGCGGGCGGTCCGGGAGATCAACAGTGGTGTGTTCGCGTTCGACGGGCAGTTGCTGGCGGACGCGCTCAAGAAGGTGCGGACGAACAACAGCCAGGGCGAGGAGTATCTGACCGACGTGCTCGGGATCCTGCGGGAGGCCGGGCACCGGGTGGGTGCTTCGGTGGCCGTGGACCACCGGGAGATCGCCGGTATCAACAACCGTGTGCAGCTCGCCGAGGCGCGTCGCACGCTGAACGACCGGCTGCTGACCCGCGCGATGCTGGACGGTGTGACGGTCGTCGACCCGGCGAGCACGTGGGTGGACGTCACCGTGACCTTCGAGCAGGACGTGGTGGTGCATCCGGGGACGCAGCTGTCGGGGTCGACCCAGCTGGGCCGGGGTGCCGAGGTGGGGCCCAACAGTCGGCTGCACGACACCCGGGTGGGTGCGGGGGCCCGGGTGGACAACACCGTGGCGGAGGGCTCGCGGATCGGCGCGGAGGCGTCGGTGGGGCCGTTCGCGTATCTGCGTCCGGGTACGCGGCTCGGTGTGAAGGCGAAGATCGGTACGTACGTGGAGACGAAGAACGCGTCGATCGGTGAGGGGACGAAGGTTCCGCATCTGTCGTACGTCGGTGACGCGACGATCGGTGATCACACGAACATCGGTGCGGCGAGCGTGTTCGTGAATTACGACGGTGAGAGCAAGCATCACACCACCGTCGGGTCGCATTGCAAGACGGGTTCGGACAACATGTTTGTGGCGCCTGTCACGGTCGGGGACGGTGCGTACACCGCCGCCGGGTCCGTGATCACCAAGGATGTGCCGCCCGGTTCGCTGGCCGTGGCCCGTGGTCAGCAGCGGAATATCGAGGGCTGGGTGGCTCGTAAGCGTCCTGGGAGTGCTGCCGCGCAGGCGGCTGAGGCGGCTTCACGCCAGGGCTCGGGCGAGGACTGACCGGAAACAGGTGCGCCAAATACGGCGTACCGTGATAAGTGCACACCCGCACCCCTACCAGCCGATTCGGCCTCTCATACCCAGCCGAGAGGCCGCCGAGCGGCCGGCTGGCTGAGACACCCTCTGAGGAGACAGTGCTGTGACCGGGATCAAGACGACCGGCGAGAAGAAGATGATGTTCTTCTCCGGGCGCGCCCACCCCGAGCTTGCCGAGGAGGTCGCCCACCAGCTGGGTGTCGGGGTCGTCCCGACGAAGGCCTTCGACTTCGCCAATGGTGAGATCTACGTCCGCTACCAGGAGTCGGCTCGTGGTGCGGACTGCTTCCTGATCCAGAGCCACACGGCTCCGATCAACAAGTGGATCATGGAGCAGCTGATCATGATCGACGCGCTGAAGCGCGCGTCGGCCCGCTCCATCACGGTGATCGTGCCGTTCTACGGTTACGCGCGGCAGGACAAGAAGCACCGTGGTCGTGAACCGATCTCGGCGCGTCTGATCGCGGACCTGATGAAGACCGCGGGTGCGAACCGGATTCTGACGGTGGACCTGCACACGGACCAGATCCAGGGCTTCTTCGACGGTCCGGTGGACCATCTGTTCGCGCTGCCGCTGCTGGCGGACTACGTGGGCGACAAGGTCGACCGGAACAAGCTGACGGTCGTGTCCCCGGACGCCGGCCGGGTGCGGGTCGCGGACCGCTGGTGCGACCGGCTCGGTGCGCCGCTGGCGATCGTGCACAAGCGTCGTGACAAGGACGTGGCGAACCAGGTGACCGTCCACGAGGTCGTGGGTGAGGTCGAGGGCCGGGTGTGCGTGCTGGTCGACGACATGATCGACACGGGTGGCACGATCTGTGCCGCGGCGGACGCGCTGTTCGCGCACGGTGCGGAGGACGTCATCGTGACGGCGACGCACGGTGTGCTGTCGGGTCCGGCGGTGGACCGGCTGAAGAACTCGCGGGTGAGTGAGTTCGTGTTCACGAACACGCTGCCGACGCCGGGTGAGCTGGCGGCGGATCTGGACAAGATCAAGGTGCTGTCGATCGCTCCGACGATCGCGAACGCTGTGCGTGAGGTGTTCGAGGACGGTTCGGTGACGAGCCTGTTCGACGAGCAGTAGGCCGCCGTGGCCTGCTGAAAGATCCTTTTGGGTGTGGCCTCCCTTCCCGAGTAGACTGCTCAAGTTGCTCGGCGAGGGAGGCCGCAGTCGTTTTCGCGACTGTGGCGGTCCGTTATCGACGCGCTCTTCGTAGCAGGCCGTTCGTGGCCGGGTGACCAGTCCGTACCTAGTTCTACGAGGAGTGATCCATATGTCCGAGGTGAAGATCGCCGCCGAGACTCGCAGCGAGTTCGGCAAGGGTGCCGCCCGTCGTACCCGTCGTGACGGCAAGGTTCCCGGTGTGCTGTACGGCCACGGTTCCGAGCCGCTGCACCTGACCCTGCCGGGTCACGAGCTGCACCTGGCGCTGCGTACGCCGAACGTCCTGATCTCGCTGGACATCGACGGCAAGACCAACGAGCTGGCGATCCCGAAGGCCGTGCAGCGTGACCCGCTGAAGGGCTCCCTGGAGCACGTCGACCTGCTGCTGGTCAAGCGTGGCGAGAAGGTCATGGTCGAGATCCCGGTGCACACCGAGGGTGAGCTGGCCCCGGGTGGCAACCTGCTCGAGCACGTGCTGAACGCGCTGCCGGTCGAGGCCGAGGCCACGCACATCCCCGAGTCCGTCACGGTCTCCATCGAGGGCCTGGAGGCCGGTGCCTCCGTCCACGCCAAGGACATCACCCTGCCGTCCGGCGTCTCGCTGGCCGTCGAGGGCGACGCTGTCGTCCTGCAGGTCCTGCAGGCGCAGGCCGAGGAGGCCGCCGCTGGCGAGGCCGCCGCGGGCGACGAGGTCGCCGAGGCCTGAGCCTCGTAGTCATCATCGGGTCAGCCGCTGTTCCCTTCGGGGGGCAGCGGCTGGCGTGTATCACGGACCGCCCGTCGGGCGTATCAAGGAGAGATGAACGTGACCACTCCCGCCAACGCTCCCTGGCTCGTCGTCGGGCTGGGTAATCCCGGGCCGGAGTACGCGATGAACCGTCACAACGTCGGGTTCATGGTGGTGGATCTGCTCGCGGAGCGGATGGGCGGCAAGTTCAAGCGGGCGGGCAAGGCGCAGGCGCAGGTGCTGGAGGGGCGGATCGGTCCTGTCGGTCCGGCGAATCGCCGGGTGATCCTGGCGAAGCCCATGTCGTTCATGAACCTGTCCGGGGGGCCGGTGAACGCGCTGCGGGACTTCTACAAGGTGCCGGTGGCGAACATCGTGGCGGTCCATGACGAGCTGGACATCGATCACGGGGCGTTGCGGCTGAAGCTGGGTGGCGGGGACAACGGGCACAACGGTCTGAAGTCGATGACGAAGGCGATGGGTGCGGACTATCACCGGGTGCGGTTCGGGATCGGGCGGCCGCCGGGGCGTATGCAGGTGGCGGATTTCGTGCTGAAGGACTTCGCTTCGGCGGAGCGCAAGGAGCTGGACTATTTCGTGGACCGTGCGGCGGACGCGGTGGAGTGTCTGGTGGTGGAGGGTCTGGAGCGGGCGCAGGGGACGTACAACTCCTGACTTGCCCTGCCTTGCGGTGGGCCGGAGTTGACCGGTCGTGCGGGTATGGCCAATGATCCCGGCCATGCCTGCCTCAGCCGCCTCCACTCGCCAGGCGTCCGTGTCCGCGTTGCGGTTCGGGCGGGTCGTGACGATGGGCGCGATCACCTTGTTGATCCTGTTCGCGGGGGTGTGGGGGTCCTGGGGGACCGCGCAGCACGTGATGCTGAGCAAGGGGCGTGAGACGGGCACGGTCGAGGTGACGCGGTGTGCCGGGGAGCGGTGCTCGGGTCCGTTCAGGCCGGCGGCGGCGGGTGCTCCGGCGCATGCGCGGGTGGTGCTGGCGCGGTCGGTGGCGGTGCGTGCGGGCCGGTCGTACGAGGTGGTTCTGAAGCCCGGTACGGCGCAGGCGTTGCGTTCGGGGACGGCGGGGGTGCTGTACGCCTGGGTGCCGCTGGGGGGTGCGTTGCTGCTGGCGGCGGTGGTGGCCTCGGGTGGGCTGCGGCTCTCGCGGGTGGCGTGGGTGCTGGGTGGTTCGGGGGCGGTGTTGCTGACGGCGGCGTTCGTGGCCGTGCAGTGAGTGGCCGCGTGTGAACCGTGAAGTGACCGTACGCATGTGAACCGTGAAGTGACCGTACGCATGTGAACCGTGAAGTGACCGTACGCATGTGAACCGTGAAGTGACCGGACGCACGTGACCCGTGGAGTGACCGGACGCATGTGAACCGTGCGGTGCCGTGATGTACGTGAAGGTGCCCCCGGGGTCTGTGACTCCGGGGGCACCTTCGTGTGTGCGTGGGGCGGGGTGTCAGCCGGTGTTGCGCAGGCCTGCCGCGACGCCGTTGACGGTGAGGAGCAGGGCGCGGGCGAGGAGGGGGTCGGGGTCGGCGCCGGTGGCGGCCTCGTCGCGCTGGCGCTTGAGGAGGGCGACCTGGAGGTAGGAGATGGGGTCCAGGTAGGCGTCGCGGACGGTGAGGGTCTGCTGGAGGTCGGGGGTCGCGTCGAGGAGGGTGTCCTCACCGGTGATGCGGAGCACCTCGCGGACGGTCAGCTCGTGTTCGGCCCTGATGGTGTCGAAGACGTGCTTGAGGTCGTCGGGGACCAGGGTGTCGACGTAGTGCTGGGCGATCCTGAGGTCGGTCTTGGCGAGGGTCATCTCGACGTTGGAGATGAAGTTGCGGAAGAAGTGCCACTGCTCGTGCATCTCGTCGAGGACGGTGTCGAGGCCGGCTTCGCGCAGGGCCTTGAGGCCGGAGCCGACGCCGAACCAGCCGGGGACGATCTGCCGGGACTGGGTCCAGCCGAACACCCACGGGATGGCGCGCAGGCCGTCGAGTCCGGCGCCGGAGTCGGGCCTCCTCGACGGGCGCGAGCCGAGGTGGAGGTCGGCGAGCTGGTCGACGGGGGTGGAGGCGAAGAAGTACGCCGGGAGGTCGGGGTCCTCGACGAGGTGGCGGTAGGCGCGGTGGGCGGCGTCGGAGACGACGTCCATGGCGGCGTCCCAGCGGGCGAGGGCTTCGCCGGACTGGCGGGGGGCGGTGTGCAGGGCGGAGGCCTGGAGGGTGGCGGCGACCGTCAGTTCCAGGTTCTCCCGGGCCAGCGAGGGGATGAGGTACTTGTCGGAGATGACCTCGCCCTGTTCGGTGACCTTGATCTCGCCTTCGAGGGTGCCCCAGGGCTGGGCGAGGATCGCGTCGTGGGAGGGGCCGCCACCGCGGCCGACGGTGCCGCCGCGGCCGTGGAAGAGGCGCAGGCGGACGCCGTAGCGGTGGGCGACGTCGCGCAGCCGGCGCTGGGCGCGGTGGATCTCCCACTGGCTGGTGGTGATGCCGCCGAACTTGGAGGAGTCGGAGTAGCCGAGCATGACCTCCTGGACGTCGCCGCGCAGCGCGACCAGGCGCCGGTAGGACGGGTCGGAGAGCATGTCCTCGAGGATGGTGTCGGCGGCCTTGAGCTCGTCGGTGGTCTCCAGGAGGGGGACGATGCCGATCCGGGCCCAGCCGGCGTGCAGGTCGATGAGGCCGGCCTCGCGGGCGAGGACGGTTGCGGCGAAGACGTCGTCGGCGCCCTGGCACATGGAGATGATGTAGGACTCGACGACTTCGGGGCCGAAGGTCTTCAGGGCGCGCTTGACGGTCTGGAAGACGCCGAGGGTCTTCTCTCCGGCGGCGTCGACGGGGGCCGGGCTGGGGGCCAGCGGCCTCCTGGACCTGAGTTCCTTGGCGAGGAGCTTGGCCCGGTAGTCGCGGGGCATGTCGGCGTAGCACCAGGATTCCTCGCCGAGCCGGTCGAAGAGCTGGCCGAGGGCGTGGTGGTGGGCGTCGGCGTGCTCGCGGACGTCCATGGTGGCGAGCTGGAGGCCGAAGGCGGCGAGGGTGCGGATGGTGCGGGCCAGGCGGCCGTCGGCGAGGAGGGCGCCGCGGTGTTCGCGCAGGGAGGTCTGGATGATCCGCAGGTCGCTCAGGAGCTCGCTGGTGCCGAGGTAGTCGCGGCCGGCTTCGTGGGGGGTGCCGGTGGCGAGGCGCTGCTTGGTGTTCTCGAGCTTCTGCCGGATGCAGGTGGCCTTGAGGCGGTAGGGCTCTTCGGCGTTGAGGCGCTTGTAGCGGGGGCTGATCTCGGGCAGGCGTTCGAGGTCGGCCTGGAGGGACTCCAGGAGTTCCTCGGTGGCGCCGGTGTAGCGGATGGAGTTGGAGAGCAGGCCGCGCAGCTCGTCGATCATCTCCAGGGCGTCGTTGATGCCGTGTTCGTGCTGGAGGATGAGGACGTCCCAGGTGACCTGGGGGGTGACGTTGGGGTTGCCGTCGCGGTCGCCGCCGATCCAGGTGCCGAAGGTCAGGGGGCGGGTCTCGTCGGGGAGCCTGACGCCGACGCGCTCCAGTTCGGCGGTGAGGTCCTCAAGGACGTCGCCGACGGCGTGGGCGTGCAGCTCGTCGAGGTAGTAGATGGCGTTGCGGGCCTCGTCGGCGGGCTCGGGGCGTACGACGCGCAGCTCGTCGGTCTGCCAGACGAGGTCGATGTTCTCGGCGAGGCGGATGTCGTGGCGGCGCCGGTCGGAGGGCAGGACGGGGGTGTCCAGGAGCTCGGCGATGCGCCGGAGCTTGTTGAGGACGGACCGGCGTGCGGCCTCGGTGGGGTGTGCGGTGAACACGGGGCGGACGTTGAGGTGCTCGACGGCCTGCTGGAGGTGCTCTGGGTCGGCGTCCTTGAGGCGGTCGGCGGTGCGGGCGAGCAGGCCGCCCTCGGCGGCGCGGCGGGCGCGCAGCTCGCGGCCGCGGTGTACCTGTTCGGTGACGTTGGCGAGGTGGAAGTAGGTGGAGAAGGCGCGGACCAGCTTCGCGGCGGTCTCCAGCTCGGTGCCGCGCAGCAGCTCGGCGGCCGCCTCTCCGTCCTCGCGGGTGAGGTGGCGGACCGTCTCGACGAGTTCGAGGAGTTCGGGGCCTTCCTGCCGTACGAGCGTCTCGCCCAGGAGGTCGCCCAGGCGCCGGATGTCGGCGCGCAGCTCGCTGCTGGTCGTGGTGGTCTGGTCGTCGGCACTGCTCACAGGTGCGGCTCCTTGCGGTGTTGAAGCTCGTCTGGGAGGGAACCCGGTCATCCCATCCACCACGCGGCGAATGCCGCATAAGGGCCGGAACGTCCGGGAAGGATTGAGAGCGGACCGCGCTGTCCGACCGTTTCCAAGGATAGGTGTCCGTGCGGGCGCGCAGTCGCCTGGGCCCTTGCCGCCGGGCGACACGCTGCCATACTTACGACGCCGTAAGTTACGGAGTCGTAGGTAATACCGTTTCGACTCCCGCCGGGTCCCGGCGGCCTGGCATCTGCCTCGACCCTCGACCCCACAGGGGACGCGCATGACCTCAAGTTCCGATGTGATCGACGAAGCACAGGGCACCGGAGCCTCCGCCACGCTGGGCGGCGAGCAGAAGCGTTCGATCGAGCAGATCGCGCTGCTGGTGTTCATCGTCGTGCCGTTCGTGGCCCTGGTCGCGGCCGTGCCGCTGGCGTGGGGCTGGGGGGTGAGCTGGCTCGACATCGGGCTGCTGGTGTTCTTCTACTACCTCGGCTGTCATGGCATCACGATCGGTTTCCACCGGTACTTCACCCATGGTGCGTTCAAGGCCAGGCGGCCGCTGCGGATCGCGCTGGCGATCATGGGGTCGATGGCGGTCGAGGGTCCGCTGGTGCGCTGGGTGGCCGATCACCGCAGGCATCACAAGTTCTCCGACGCCGAGGGCGACCCGCATTCGCCGTGGCGGTTCGGGGAGACGCTTCCGGCGCTGATGAAGGGCCTGTGGTGGGCGCACATCGCCTGGATGTTCGACGAGGAGCAGACTCCGCAGGAGAAGTTCGCGCCGGACCTGGTCAAGGACCCGGCGATGCGGGCGATCTCCCGCCAGTTCGTGCTGTGGACGGTGCTGTCGCTGGCGCTGCCGGCCGTGATCGGCGGGCTGGTGACGATGTCCTGGTGGGGCGCGTTCACCGGGTTCTTCTGGGGTTCGCTCGTTCGGGTGGCTCTGCTGCATCACGTGACGTGGTCGATCAATTCGATCTGTCACGCGGTGGGCAAGCGGCCGTTCAAGTCGCGTGACCGTTCGGGCAACGTGTGGTGGCTGGCGGTGCTGTCGTGCGGGGAGTCCTGGCACAACCTGCACCACGCCGACCCGACGTCCGCGCGGCACGGTGTGGAGCGCGGGCAGATCGATTCCTCCGCGCGGATCATCCGCTGGTTCGAGCTGTGCGGCTGGGCGTACGACGTGCGCTGGCCGTCACGCTCGCGTATCGATTCGCGGCGCAACACCGGGGAAGACGACTCCCGGCGCGGGAAGAAGACCGCCGAGGCGGCATGATTGACGCCGTGGCGACCGACTCCAGCACCCCCAGCAACGACAAGCAGCGGCGGACTCGCCGGACCCGTATGACCGGCGCCGAGCGCCGTCAGCAGTTGCTGGAGATCGGTCGCACCCTCTTCGCGGCGAAGGGCTTCGAGGGCACGTCGGTGGAGGAGATCGCGGCGAAGGCCGGGGTGTCCAAACCGGTGGTGTACGAGCACTTCGGCGGCAAGGAGGGGCTGTACGCGGTGGTGGTGGACCGCGAGATGCGGCGGCTGCTGGAGATGGTGACCGGCTCGCTGACCGCCGGCCACCCGCGTGAGCTGTGCGAGCAGGCGGCCTTCGCCCTGCTGGACTACATCGAGGAGTACACGGACGGGTTCCGGATCCTGGTCCGCGACTCCCCCATCCCCCAGTCCACGGGTTCCTTCGCCTCGCTGATCTCCGACATCGCCACCCAGGTGGAGGACATCCTGGGCCGCGAGTTCAAGTCCCGCGGCTTCGACTCGAAGCTGGCTCCCCTGTACGCGCAGGCCCTGGTCGGCATGGTCGCGCTGACCGGCCAGTGGTGGCTGGACGTGCGCCGCCCGAAGAAGGCGGAGGTCGCGGCGCACCTGGTGAACCTGGCCTGGCACGGCCTGGACGGACTGGAGCAGAAGCCGCGGCTGATAGGGCACAGGAAGAGCTGACGCCACTCCAGGGAGTGACATCAATAGACCGCAAGATGCACCTTGTGGAACCATGACTGCATGACTGAGATCGCGATCAGCGCAGCCCGTTCCCAGCTCGGTGACCTGGTCCGCCGTGCGGCCCACGGCCGCGAGACCATCGCGCTCACCGATCACGGGCACGTGGCGGCGCTTCTCGTTTCCCCACAGGTGATAGAGGACTACGAAGACGCCCTGGCGCTGGCGGAGTACGAGCTGCGCAAGGAGCGCGGGACCTTGGGCCCGGGCATCCCCCACGAAGAGGTCGGCAGGATGCTGGGACTGCGTAAGTGACCTACGAGATCATCTGGGAGCCGCGCGCCACCAACGCGGCCGCGCGGTTCCTCCACGACGATCCGGCCGGACTGGCCGCGGTCTACGAGGCCGTTGACGCCTTGGCCACCCACCCTCGTCCACCCTCGTCCATTCCTTACGGCTCGCAGGATGTACGCCGCCTGCACGTGGGCGACTACCGCGTCCTCTACCTCATCAATGAAGACGTCATCCGCATCCTCGTCACTCACCTCGGCCGGACGGCGTGACCGGCTCCAGGAACTCCAGGCGGTTGCCCACCGGGTCGTGGGCGAAGAAGCGCAGGTGGCCGGGGAGGTCGTCGTCCCAGGTCACGTTGACCCCGTGGGCGGTGAGGCGGGCCGCGAAGGCCTCGATGCCGGTCACGCGCAGCCCGGGATGGGCTTTCTTCGCCGGGCTGAAGTTCCTCTCGATCCCCAGGTGGAGCTGGACCGGGCCCGTCTGGAACCAGCAGCCCCCGCGCGCGGCGAGCGCCGGCGGCTTGGGTATCTCGGTCATACCGAGGGCGCCGGCGTAGAAGGCACGCAGGTCGTCCTCGGACCCGGCGGGGGTCGCGAGCTGGACGTGGTCGATCGCGCTGATCACGCGTGACCCTCCTTCACGGCGACGGCGAAGAGCCGGCGGAAGGCCATGACCGTGCCGTACGGCGCACTCGGGTAGGCCCCCCGCAGCAGGTTCCGGTACTCGGTGACGAAGGCGTCGCGGGCCTCGGGGTCGTCGGCGAGCGCGGTGAGGACGGGGCGCAGGCCGGTGCCCTTGACCCAGTCCAGGACGGGGTCCTCGCCCTGGAGGACGTGCAGGTACGTCGTCCGCCACACGTCGGTGGCGCAGCCGAGGCGGGCGAGGCGGTCCAGGTAGGCGGCGGGGCCGTGGACGGAGTCGGTGGCGCGCAGGACGTGGGCGAGGCGGGGCTTCCAGCGGGGAGTGGCGGCCAGTTCGCGCATCAGGGTGTGCAGCGGGGCGTCGATGTTGTCCGGGACCTGGAAGGCGAAGGCGCCGCCGGGTTCGAGGGCGGCGATCCAGTCGGCGAAGCGGTCGGCGTGGCCGGGCACCCACTGGAGGGTGGCGTTGGAGACGATCAGGTCGTGCGGCTGCGCGGGGGTCCAGGTGCGGACGTCGGCGTGGGCGAAGTCGAGGAGGCCTCCTCCCCCAAGTTCTCGGCTTCGCTCGAACAGGGAGGTACCCCCAGCCGTGGGGCCCTCGTGACCGGCGCGGGCCCTGTCGAGCATGTCGGGGGAGTTGTCGTAGCCGGTGATGTGCGCGGTGGGCAGGCGTTCGGCGAGCAGGGCGGTGACGTTGCCGGGGCCGCAGCCGAGGTCGGCGACGCGGGGCCGGTGGCCTGGGCGGTCGGGGAGCGGGGGGACGCGGGCGAGGAGGTCGGCGAAGGGGCGGGCGCGGTGGCCGGCGTGGCGCAGGTACTGGGCCGGGTCCCAGGTGGGATTCGTCATGGGGCACACCTTCCCCATCCAAATATCTCGATGTCAAGACACTTGAAGTCAAGAGACTTCACGTCGACACAACCACTACACTGATCTCCATGGAGGACGAGGTCGATCGGCTGGTCGCAGCATGGCGCCGGGAGCGCCCGGACCTCGACGTGGAGCCGCTCGAGGTACTCAGCCGGGTGAGCAGGCTGGCCCGGCACCTGGACCGCGCACGTCGGCTCGCTTTCTCCGAGCACCACCTCGAACCCTGGGAGTTCGACGTGCTGACCGCGCTCAGGCGCGCGGGAACGCCGTACCAGCTCTCCCCCGGGCAACTGCTGACGCAGACCCTGGTCACCTCGGGCACGATGACCAACCGGATCGACCGGCTCGCCAAGAAGGGCCTGGTGGAACGGCTGCCCGACCCCAGCGACCGGCGGGGCGTGCTGGTCCGGCTGACCGACACCGGCCGGGACCGCGCGGACCTGGCGCTGGCGGGCCTGCTGGAGCAGGAGCGGGCGATCCTCGCCGAGCTGTCCGGCGGACAGCGTGCCGAGCTGGCCGGTCTGCTACGCCAGCTGACCGCCCCGTTCGACAACATCCCCGGTTAGGTCGGCCGGCCCCACCCCGGCCCGTCTCGCCAGGGCGACGGCGGCGAGCGTCGAGTGGACGCCCAGCTTGCCGAGGACGTTCTGCATGTGGGTGCGCACGGTGTGCGGGGACAGGAACAGCCGCTCGGCGACCGCCTTTCTGCCCAGGCCCGCGACCATGCAGCGCAGCACCTCCCGCTCCCGCGGGGTCAGCGACTGCACCAGCCGCTCGCTCTCGGTGCGGTGCTTGCGTGTCGCCGTCAGCTCCTTGAGGACGCCGGTGAGCAGGGCGGCCGGCAGATGGGTCTCGTCGCGCAGCACGCCTCGTATCACCGTCAGCAGCCGCGACAGCGAGCAGTCCTTGGCGACCCAGCCGGAGGCGCCGGCCTGGAGCGCGAGGGCCGCGCGCCGGGGGTCGTCCTTCTCGGCGAGCACGACGGTCCGCACGGCGGGGTGCGCCGCCCGCACCCCCGCGACCAGCGAGATCCCGTCGACCAGGCCGTCCTCGTCGGCGTCCCGCACGGACACCGCGGGGCGGACGCCGGACAGGCCGCCGCCGAGGTCGGTGTCGACGAGGAGGACGTCGTAACGGCGGCCCTCACCGGCCCCCCGCTCCAGACAGCGCAGCGCGGCCGGGCCGCTGCCCGCGGCGGACACGTCGACGTCGGGCTCGGCGGCCAGGGCGGCGGCCAGCGACTCGGCGAAGATGCGGTGGTCGTCGACGACCAGGACTCGGATGCGAACCACGAAACCCCCTTCCCCAGGCTCCGCGTGGAGCAGGGGACTACCAAGGTCCGGAGAGAACTACGGCCCACGCGGGTACGACACCATGGTGAACGCCGACCGCACGGCCGCCGCCGTTGCGGAGACTGCTACCCCCACCGCAGGCGCCGTACCCGCCTGTCTCGCCCCCTGATCAGCACCGGCCCCCACCGGTGCTGCTCATCAGAGTACGGATGGGATGCCCCGGCGGAAGCCGATTTACAGAACTGGCCGTCCGTCGCGTTTATGGTGTGCCGCATGTTTCGTATCGAGGCGGAAGTCGACAAAGACCGACGTGATCTGCTCCGCGCCCGGCTCCTGGAAACCAACACGGCGGCATCCCCGGTCCTCGCCGCCCTGCGCGGAACCCCCGCCGAGCGCCAAGCGCCCCTGCACGTCTGGGCCCTGGACGACTCCGGCGCCCTGGCGGGCGGACTGGTCGGCCACACCTGGGCGGGCTGGCTGCACGTCACCTACCTCTGGGTCGACGCCCCCCACCGCGGCACCGGCCTCGGCTCCCGCCTCCTCGCCGAGGCGGAACACCTCGCCCGCACCGACCACGCCTGCACGGCGGCCCGCCTGGAGACCTGGGACTTCCAGGCCCCGGACTTCTACAAGAAGCAGGGCTACGACGTGGTGTGCGTGATCCCCGACTACCCCCCGGGCCTGACGGAGTTCACACTCACGAAGCGACTGGCCTGACGGCCGGTCACTCCGCCTGCGAAGGCGGGGCGAACGGGGGCCGGGGCGGCGCGAACGGGGGCGGGGGCGGGGCGAACGGAGGCGGAGGCGGGGCGGACGCCGGCGGGTGGGACGGCCGAGGCGGGATCCGCGTCCCGGGCGGCCCCACCGGTGGCGGCGGCTGGGGCTCCATCGAGCGCCGGGGCCGGGGCGCCGGCGGCCGGAAGTCGAGTGGCGGAGCCGGGGCCGGAGGCGGAGGAGGAGGCAGCGGCGGCTCGTCCTCCACCAGCACCGGACCCCCCGCCAGCAGTCTCTCGACGGTCCGCTCGGCCCGGCGCCGGGCCCGGGGATCGTCGTCGCGCCGGAACACGAGCAGGTACACCCCCCGCCTGACCCGGTGGCCCGACAGCAGCTCGTACCCCAGCACATGACCGATCGCCTCGGCCCGCGCCCTCACCGAACCGCGCAGCCGTATCTCCACCATCCCCCGCCCGTCGAAACGGGACCGCATCTCGTCGTCCTTCATCAGCGGCCCTCGTAGCGCGGCAGTTCCTCCGGCTGTTCCCACTCCTGCCATGCCATGTGTGGTCTCCCCCGTGTCATCCGTGCACCCGTGTCCCCCGTCGCACGGCGGACACCGCGGCAACAGCCTTGCACATCGGTGTTCTTTGCCAAGTGGCTGATGCGCCATATCGGTTCGGGGGCCGGGGCGGACGGGGCCGGCCTCGCCGTCCGGGGTTCGGGGGCGAGGCCGGTGGGGAACGGGGGGTGGGGCGGGGTCAGTTCAGGTGGTGGGCGCCTGCGGACGGGACCGCTTCGAAGACTCGGGGGGTCGTGAAGGCGGCCGCGGCGAAGGCCTCCTCGATCGCCTTGGTGACCGTGTCGACCTCGGTCGCCTCCGTCAGGACGATCGCCGAGCCGCCGAAGCCGCCGCCGGTCATGCGGGCGCCGAGGGCGCCAAAGGCCAGCGCGGTGTCGACGACCAAGTCCAGTTCGGGGCACGAGATGCGGAAGTCGTCGCGCAGGGAGGCGTGGCCCTCGGAGAGGACCGGGCCGATGGCGCGGGTGTCGCCGGCGTGCAGGAGGGACACCACGCGCTCCACGCGGTGGTTCTCGGTGACGATGTGGCGGACCAGGCGGACGACCTCCTCGTCGCCGAGCCGGGCCAGGGCCTCGTCCAGGTCGGCGTGGGCGATGTCGCGCAGGGCGTCGACGCCGAGCAGGGCGGCGCCCTTCTCGCAGCCGGCCCGGCGCTTGCCGTACTCGCCGCCGCTGTGGGCGTGCTTGACCTGGGTGTCGACGACCAGCAGGCGCAGGCCCTCGGCGGCGAGGTCGAAGGGGATCTGCCGCTGGGACAGGTCGCGGGTGTCGAGGAACAGGGCGTGCCCGGACTCGCAGCAGGCCGAGGCGGTCTGGTCCATGATGCCGGTCGGCGCGCCGACGTAGACGTTCTCGGCTCGCTGGCACAGGCGGGCCAGTTGCCAGCGCTGGAGGCCGAGTTCGTAGAGGTCGTTCAGCGCGAGTGCGACGACGACCTCCAGGGCCGCCGAGGAGGACAGGCCGGCGCCGGTCGGGACCGTGGAGGACAGGTGGATGTCCGCGCCGGTGACCGGGTGGCCCGCCTCGCGCAGGGCCCAGACGACGCCCGCGGGGTACGCCGTCCACTGCGGGTCGCCGCCCGGGGCGAGCGCGTCCAGGGAGAGTTCCGCGACGCCGCCCTCGACGTCGGCGGAGTGCAGGCGCAGGACGCCGTCGGTGCGGCGGGAGACCGCCGCCGTGACCTGGTGCGGCAGTGCGAACGGCATGACGAAGCCGTCGTTGTAGTCGGTGTGTTCGCCGATCAGGTTGACCCGGCCCGGCGCCGCCCACACCCCCTCCGGTGCCGCTCCGTACAACTCGGCGAAGCGGCCTCGGACCTGCGCCTGCTGTGCCCCCACTACTGCTCCCTTGCGATGCTCTGCGCGAATTCCCACGCGTCCGCGACGATCCCGGCGAGGTCCGCGCGGGACGGGTTCCAGCCCAGTGTCTCGCGGGCGGTGTCCGCCGAGGCGACCAGGACCGCCGGGTCGCCGCCGCGGCGCGGGGCGGTGACTTCGGGGACGGGGTGACCGGTGACCTCGCGGACGGTCTCGACGACCTCGCGGACGGAGAAGCCGTTGCCGTTGCCGAGGTTGCAGATGAGGTGCTCGCCGGGGCGTGCGGCGGTCAGGGCCAGCAGGTGGGCCTCGGCGAGGTCGGCGACGTGGATGTAGTCGCGTACGCAGGTGCCGTCGGGGGTGGGGTAGTCGTCGCCGTAGACGGAGATCGCGTCGCGGCGGCCCTGGGCGACCTGGAGGACGAGCGGGATGAGGTGCGACTCGGGGTCGTGGCGTTCGCCGTACGCGCCGTACGCGCCCGCCACGTTGAAGTAGCGCAGGGAGACCGCGGCAAGGCCGTGGGCGCCCGCCTCGCTGGTGATCATGTGGTCGACGGCGAGCTTGGTCGCGCCGTAGGGGTTGGTGGGCCGCGTGGGGGCGCTCTCCACGATCGGGACCCGCTCGGGCTCGCCGTAGGTGGCGGCCGTGGAGGAGAACACCAGTCGGCGCACGCCCGCCTCGCGCATCGCGGTGATCAGGGCCAGGCTGCCGGCGACGTTGTTCTCCCAGTACTTCTCCGGCTTCACCACCGACTCGCCGACCTGCGAGGACGCGGCGAAGTGCAGCACGCCGTCGTAGGAGGCGTCGAGCCACTTGGCGGCGTCGCGGATGTCGCCCTCGATGAACGCGGCGCCGTCGGGCACGCTCGCGCGAAAGCCGGTGGAGAGGTTGTCGAGGACGGTGACCTCGTGGCCGGCCTCCAGCAGATGCTGGGCCACGACACTGCCGACGTAACCCGCGCCACCCGTCACCAGGTACTTCATGAACTCGCTACCTCTCGCAGTCGCTGGGCCGCGCGCTCCGGCGGCACGTCGTTGATGAACACGTTCATGCCGGACTCGGAGCCCGCGAGGAACTTCAGCTTGCCGGACGTACGGCGGATCGTGAACAGCTCCAGGTGGAGGGCGAATTCGTCCCGTACGACCCCCTCGGGCCAGGTCGCGCCGAACGGGGCCTGGTGCCAGGCGGCGATGTACGGCGTCACGGACTCCCTCTCGCCGAAGATCCGGTCGAAGCGCCTCAAGAGTTCCAGATAGACCTGGGGGAATTCTGTGCGTGCGTCCTCGTCGAGCGCGAGCAGATCGGGCACGCGGCGCCTGGGGTACAGGTGGACCTCGTACGGCCAGTGTGCGGCGTACGGGACGAAGGCGACCCAGTGTTCACCCTCAAGGACGACCCGTTCCGAGGCGAGTTCGCGTTCCAGGACGGCGTCGAAGAGGTTCTCGCCGCCGGTCTCGGCCTTGTGCGCGGCGAGCGAGCGGAGCATCAGCGCGGTGCGGGGGGTGATGAAGGGGTAGGCGTAGATCTGGCCGTGCGGGTGGCCGAGGGTCACGCCGATCTCCTCGCCCCGGTTCTCGAAACAGAACACCTGTTCCACGGAGGGGAGTTGGGACAGTTCCGCCGTGCGGTCCGTCCAGGCGTCCAGCACCAGCCGTGCGCGGTCCTCGGTGAGGTCGGCGAAGGAGGCGTCGTGGTCGGGGGTGAAGCAGACGACCTCGCAGCGGCCGGAGTCGCCGGCCAGTGAGGGGAAGCGGTTCTCGAAGACGACGACGTCGTAGGAGGAGTCGGGGATCTCGCTGAGGCGCTCGCCCCGGGTCGGGCAGAGCGGGCACTGGTCGGCGGGCGGGTGGTAGGTGCGGCCCTGGCGGTGGGAGGCGACGGCGACCGCGTCGCCGAGCAGCACGTCGTGGCGGATCTCGGACGTGGTGGCCGTGGGCTCCAGCGGGCGGTGGTCGGCCGCGTCGCGCACGGTGTCGTCGCGCAGGTCGTAGTAGATCAGCTCACGACCGTCGGCCAGCCGGGTCGAGGTCTTCTTCACAGCAACTCGCCTTCCATCTGTGCCGAGGGTCGCTCCACCCGATCGACCAACACAATCAAACATAACAGACCACAACTCGACAACGCGGGGACGATCACAATCAAACAAAGAACATCAACAGAACTGTTCAAAATCTGAATGCGGCGGCGTAGGTTCCGCTCTGGATCAGTTCGCGCAACGAAGCGAGTTCTCATGCAAACCCGCCCATACGGCCCCACCTATCTGGCGGCGGAGCTACGGCTCCCCACCAACTGGCTGGACTACACGATCCTGGCGATCTACTTCGTCGTCGTCCTCGGCATCGGCTTCGCGGCCCGCCGCTCGGTCAAGACCAGCCTCGACTTCTTCCTCTCCGGCCGCTCCCTGCCCGCCTGGATCACCGGCCTCGCCTTCATCTCGGCCAACCTGGCCGCCACCGAGATCCTCGGCATGGCGGCGAACAGCGCCCAGTACGGCGCCTACACCGTGCACTGGTACTGGATCGGCGCCATCCCCGCCATGGTCTTCCTGGGCCTGGTGATGATGCCCTTCTACTACGGAAGCAAGGTCCGCTCGGTACCCGAGTTCCTGCTGCTGCGCTTCGACAAAGCCGCTCACCTGCTCAGTTCGATCCTGTTCGCCTTCGCCGCCATCCTGATCGCGGGCGTCAACCTCTACGCCCTCGCGATCGTGGTCGAGGCCCTGCTGGGCTGGCCGCAGTGGGTGGCCATCGTGGTCGCCGGCGCCTTCGTGCTGGGGTACATCACCCTCGGCGGCCTGTCCTCGGCGATCTACAACGAGGTGCTCCAGTTCTTCGTGATCCTGGCCGCCCTCATCCCGATCACCGTCCTCGGCCTGAAGAAGGCCGGCGGCTGGGGCGGGCTGACCCACAAGCTCGACGCGGCGCACGGCCACAACTTCACCACGGCCTGGGGCGGCACCGGCATCGGCCACGCCAACCCGCTCGGCGCCAACTGGCTGACCATCGTGCTCGGCCTCGGCTTCGTGCTGTCCTTCGGCTACTGGACGACCAACTTCGCCGAGGTGCAGCGCGCGCTGTCCGCGAAGAACCTCTCCGCCTCCCGGCGCACCCCGCTGATCGCCGCCTACCCGAAGATCTTCATCGTCTTCCTGGTGATGATCCCGGGCCTGGTCGCCGCAGCCCTGGTCCCGAAGATCGGCACCCCCGGCTCCGGCCTCCAGTACAACGACGCCATCCCCTACCTGATGCAGGAGCTGCTGCCCAACGGCGTGCTCGGCATCGCGGTCACCGGTCTGCTCGCCGCGTTCATGGCCGGCATGGCGGCCAACGTGTCGTCGTTCAACACGGTGTTCACCACCGACATCTGGGCCCGCTACGTCAAGCCCGGCCAGGAGGACGCCTATTACGTCCGCTTCGGCCGCTGGATCACCGTGATCGGCGTGGCCGCCTCGGTCGGCACGGCGTTCCTGGCGTCCTCGTTCTCGAACATCATGAGCTACCTCCAGACGCTGTTCTCCTTCTTCAACGTGCCGATGTTCGTCGTCTTCATCGTCGGCATGTTCTGGAAGCGGGCCTCGGCCAAGTCCGGCTTCTGGGGTCTGCTCGCCGGCACCGCGACCGCGATGGTCAACTACTTCGTCTTCTACAAGAAGGGCATCATCTCGATCCCCACCGACCAGGGCGCCAACTTCGTCTCCGCGATCGCGGGGTTCGTCGCCGGTGCGGTCGTGATGGTCGCGGTGTCGCTGTTCACCAAGCCGAAGCCGGCAGAAGACCTCCAGGGTCTCGTCTACGGCACCCGGTCCCCCGGCATGTCCGAGCCGCCCGCCGCGGGCGACGACGCGTGGTACCGCAAGCCGGCCCTGCTGGGCTGGGGTGCCGTGATCATCGCCGCCGCCTGCTACATCCCGTTCTCGTTCTGACCGCGGGAGGATGAGGAAACCATGACCGAGCACCACGACTACTCCGAGCGGGACGTCCAGCGGGAGGTCACCGAGCTGGAGGGCAAGTCCGCGACGGCCGCCCGCATCTTCGACCTGCGCCGCATCATCGGCGGCCTGTTCGTGCTCTACGGCGTCATCGTCACGATCGCCGGGATCACCGACTCCCAGTCCGCCATCGACAAGGCGCAGGGCGTCAACATCAACCTGTGGACCGGGATCGGGATGCTGCTCCTCGGCGTCTTCTTCCTGGCGTGGCTGAAGCTGCGGCCCACTCCCCCGCCGCCGCCCGCCGCGGACGCCGAGGACGCCGAGGAGGGGGCGAAAGCACCGTAAAGGGGGCGCGGCACGTGACGGTGTTGCCGGGCGCTCCCGCCCGGCCGGCCAGGCACCGGGGGCGCTACGACTCCGCGGCCGCCCGGTCCAGCAGTCCCGTCCGTGCCGCCAGCGCCGCCGCCTCCAGGCGGGAGCCGACCCCCAGCTTCATCAGCACCCGCTGCACATGGGTGCGGGCGGTGCTGGGGGCGATGCCCATGCCGGCGGCGATGAGCCGGGTGTCCTCGCCGTCGGCGACCCGGACGAGGACCTCGACCTCGCGCGGCGTGAGCATCTCCAGCAGGCGCCGGCCCTCGTCGTCGGGCTGGGCGGCGGGGTTGAGCAGCTCGCCGAAGGCGCCCTGCAGGAGCTGCGGGGCGACCGCCGCCTCACCGGCCCTGGCCTTCATGATGGCCCGCTCGACGCCCTCGATGCGCTCGTCGTGCCGAACGTAGCCCGACGCGCCGGCCGCGAAGGCCGCCGCGATGCCGCGCGGTGAGGGCACCGGGCCCAGCACCAGCACCGCGACCTGGGGCCGCTCCCGCTTGATCCGCACCACCGGGTCGAACGCGCCCGGCTCGGCCGGAGCCGCCGTGCCCAGCAGGCACACCTCCGGTGCCCGCGTGATCACCAGCTCGGCCGCACCCGCGGCCGGCGCCGCCGCGGCGAGCACCCGGTGCCCGCGCAGTTTCAGCGCCGACGCCAACGCCTCCGCCAGCAAGCGGTGGTCGTCGACGACCATGAGCCGCACTCCCATAGAGCAACCCCCCAGTACCCCCACGGATGCCCCACTATGGACGCCCACCGGTCCCATGGACAGAGGGCCCCCCGGCGCCTCGTCCGTCATGACCCCGGAAGTTACACGCTTTGTTCGACGTCGCGCTGCCTCTATGCAGGAGAAGTGCCCCGGATCGATGAAATCCGGGGCACTTCTCCTTGATTGGGGCGTGCGGTCAGCCGCTCGTGCCGTAGGCGAGCGCCAGGTACTCCCTGCCGGAGGTGACCTTGTGCGCGTACACCGCCGACATGTACAGCCGGCCGTCGCCGTACAGGATCTCCGCGGAGTCGGGGAGCATGCCGGTCTCCGCCTCCCGCACGTTCTGCGCGGCCGGGTTCTCCAGCAGGGTGGTGGCCTTGAAGGAGGAGCCGTCGATGCTGACGACGCGGCCGCCCTTGTCGTACGGCGGGCGCTCGTAAGCCAGCAGGTTGCCGCCGTCCATGCGCAGCGGGTGGAGCGTGTAGCCCTTGCCGGACGCGGCGCGCTGACCGGTCTGCTTCCCGGTGGCCAGGTCGAAGGCGATGACCTCGTTGCTCTCCTCGAACGAGCCGCTGTCGTCGCGCTCCTGGGTCGGCACGTACAGCTTGCCCTCGCCGGCGACGACCCCCTTGCAGTCCTCGACGCGGGTGATGCCGTCGCACTGTCCGGCGTAGGTGTCGCGGGGTGCGGGGATGCGGGCGAGCAGCTTGCCCGTCCTGTCGTCGATGGAGAAGTAGTCGGAGATGCCGCTGCCGTCGCCCGCGCTGTCGCCGACGTCGGCGGCCACCACCAGGGGGTCGGTGGAGACGATGCTCGCGTACTCGATGCCCGGGTCCATCTTGTACTCGGAGACGACCCGGCCCGAGGTGGAGTCGATGGTCTGGATGTGCAGCGTGGGGTTGTCGAAGCTGCCGCACTTGCGCACCGCGACCAGCTTGGCGCCGCCACCGTAGCCGACGTCGTCGCAGTCGTCGCCGGGCTTGGGCTGCCAGAGCACCTTGCCGGAGCCGAGGTCGAACGCGGCGCCGCCGCCGAGGCCGCCGGCGGCCACGGTGTTCCGGCCGACCGTCACGTTCGAGAAGTTGACCGGGACGTCACCGGTGCGGACCGTCCGCGTCCACAGCTTGGTGCCCTTGGTGAGGTCGACGCCCGCGATCTGGCTGCATCCGGCGCCGGACTTGCCGGAGGGCTGGTAGAGGATCGCGGTCCTGCCGTCCTCGGTGGCGGTCCTGGCGGCCGCGCACACCGGGCCGGGCAGCTCGAGCGTCCACAGCGTGCTGCCCTTGGCGGGGTCGTAGCCGACGATCTGCGCGATCCCGGTCTTGGCGTACACCGTGCCGGTCAGCCAGGAGCCGACGGTGACGACGCTGTCCTTCGGCTGGGGCAGCGGGACCTGGAAGAGGACGTCGGCGGCCGGGTCGGACGGCACCTTCTCCTTGCCGCCCGAGGTGCCCCCGGAGCCGTTCCCGCCGCCGGTGCCCCCGTCGGCGCCCGCGGTGTCGTGCGTCTTGCCGTCGTCGCCGGAGGAGTGGGAGTACCAGATGCCGCCGCCGACGATCAGCGCGATCGCGGCGACCGCCGCGACGATGATGACGAGGGCGGCGCGGTTCTTCCCGCCGCCGGGCGGTACGGCCATCGGCTGCGTGGGCATGCCGGGTCCGCCCGGGTAACCGTGCCCGGGCTGCGGGCCGTACGGCGACACGGGCGGGACCGGCTGGGCGTACGGGTTCTGCTGCGCGCCGGGGTGGTGACCGGGCTGCGGCGCCGGTGCCCCCGGGTAGCCGTAGCCGGGCTGCGGCGCCGGTGCACCGGGGTAGCCGTAGCCGGGCTGGGGCTGGGGTGGCCGGGGTGCGGCCGGGGGTTGCTGCGGGGGGCCGAAACCGCCCGGCTGCGGGGGCTGGTGGGGTGGGGGCGGAGGCGGCTGGGTCATGGCTGAGGTACCTCGGTGAAGCGCTCGGGGCCGGGCGGCGCGGGAACGGCGAGAGAGGGAAACGGCAAGGGAGAGGGAGGGGAAGAGCCGACAGGGGCAGGCGAGGGCGGCGGACCGGGGCTCACTTGCCGAAGGCCATCATCAGCTTCTCCTGGGACTCGTCGTTGCCGGACAGCCGGGAGGAGGAGATGAAGAAGCGTCCGCCGGCCCACTCGACGTCCCCGTCGAAGAAGCCGTCCTCGATCTCCGCCGTGCCCGCCGGGTTCCGCAGCAGCGTGGCCGGCCGGTGCGAGCCGCCGGAAACCGGGACGGAGACGATCCGGCCGCCGCTGTCGTACGACGGCTGCACGTACGCGATGAGCTTGCCGCCCTCGGTCTTCAGCGGGGACATCGGCTCGGCCACCGGGGACTTGACCCGCCACTCCTCCTTGCCGGTGGCGAGGCTGATCGCGACGATCTCGTTGGCGCCGGTCCTGATGTCGGTGGGCAGGTAGAGCCTGCCGGAGTCGACGGCGACGCCCTGGCAGCCCTGGAGGTCGCGTTCGAGGATCGCCCAGCCGCAGCGCGGGGCGAACTTCTCGTCGACCTTGACCTCCGAGCGGAACGTGCCGTCCTTGGCGAAGGTCGTGATGTTCCAGGCCTTCTTGCTCTGGTTGGTCAGGTACACCACGAGCGGGTCGAGGGAGTAGGTCCGCGCGACCTTCCAGCCCTTCTTGACCTTCCGGGTCCACTTGACCTTGCCGGTGGAGGGGGTGAGTTCCTGGATCTCGTCGTGCTCGTCGTCGCCGCCGGCGCCGCAGGAGGCCACCTGGATCAGCCGGCCGCCGTCGCCCGCGAACGCCACCGGGAAGCAGGCGGCGCCGTACTTCTTCTTGTCGTAGAGCTTGTGGCCGCTGCCGATGTCGTAGGCCGTGCCGGACTGCGAGCGGCCGACCATCAGGGTCGTACCGCTGACGGACAGTTCCACGTTGAGGGCGCTGTCGAACAGCGCGCCGTCGGCGACCTCGGCGCTCCAGCCCTTCTTGCCGGTGTCCAGGTCGATCTGCTGGAGCTGGTTGCACTTGGCGCGGTCACTGACGCCGCTCATGTAGGCCACGACGACCTTGCCGTCCGCCGACTGCCGCGGGGTGACCGCGCAGATCTTCTGCGGGAAGGAGACGGGGTCCCAGGCGGGAGCGCCGTCGCCGACGCGGTAGCCGAAGACCTGCTTGTACGCGGCCTTCACCGCCGTGTCGCCGGTGATCCACAGGCCGGGTGCGTCGGCGCCGGAACCGGGGGCGTCGGGTGCGCTCTTGTACCAGAGCACCTTCGCCTCGCCGGGCGCGCGGCCCTCGTTGAGGTTCTCCGGGTCGGCGCCGCCGTCGCCCCTGCCGTCACCGGGGTTCACGGGAGCGTCGGAGGCGGACGGCTTGGCGTCGTCGCTCCGCTGCGCGACCGGCTTCCGCGTGCCGCCGTCGCCGTCGCCGGTGACCGCGTAGACGGTGCCGCCGATGACGAGCAGCGCGGCCACCGCGGCGCCGATGATCAGCGCTTTCTTCCGCTTGGGCGCCGTCGCCGGCTGCCCGCCGCCGTAGCCGGGCGCGCCCGGGTAGGGCGGCTGCTGCGGGTAGCCGTAGCCGGGCTGCGGGGCGTAGGGGCCGGACTGCGGGTAGCCGTAGCCGGGCTGCGGGGCGTACGGGCCCGGCTGAGGGGGGACGCCGTACGGTCCGGGGGTGTTGGGCGTGCCGTAGGGGCCGGGCTGGGCGTAGGGGCCGGGCGGCTGGGGGTGGCCGTAGCCGGGCTGCTGAGGGTGGCCGTAGCCGGGCTGGGGCGGCTGCGGAGGTGCCTGCGGTGGTGTCTGCGGCGGTACCTGTGGCGGTACTTGCGGCGGTACTTGCGGCGGTGTCTGCGAGGCACCGGATCCACCGTCGTACGGCGGCTGGTCCTGTGGTGCTCCGAAGCCGTCCTGCGGCGGCCGGCCGGGCGGCTGAGTCATCAGCGCCATCCCCCTCGTTCACTGATTTTTAGCCACACCCTGAGGTTCGTGACGGACCCAAGGTCGCTCAGACAGTTCTCAGTCGGCTCTTTCTATCACCCGCCACCGACGGTGCACGGGGGTGCGCGGGCCGCTGTTCCCAAGGGACGACCGGCCCGTGATGCCGCCGTTACCCGCCTTCACGCCCCCTTCACGCAGCGCGCGCACGAGCCTCTCGCGCGGCCGGATCACGCGGTACGCGCCGGTGGCCGGGAACGAGTCGAGGGGCGTACGCCTTCGCTGCGCACGCCCCTCTCGTCTGCCGTCACGCGTCCCCCGTCACACGTGCCCGTCGTACGTCCCCCGTCACGCGCCCACGTCCCCCCGTGACGCGCGGCCCGTTACGCGTTCCCCGTTACGCGTTCCCCGTCACGCGTCCTCCGCCAGCTCCAGCCAGCGCAGCTCCAGTTCCTCGCGCTCGTTGTCCAGGTCCCGCAGCTGGGCGTCCAGTTCGGCGACCTTGCCGAAGTCGGTGGCGTTGTCGGCGATCTGGGCGTGCAGCTTGGACTCCTTCTCGGAGAGCTTGTCCAACTGGCGCTCGATCTTCTGGAGTTCCTTCTTGGCGGCGCGCTGGTCGGCGGCGCTCACCGCCGGAGCCGCCGTCTTCGGCGCCGCGGCGGCGCCCGAGGCGGCGACCGCCTCCTCCAGGCGCTGACGGCGCTCCAGGTACTCCTCGATGCCCCGCGGCAGCATGCGCAGGGCGCGGTCGCCGAGGAGGGCGAAGACGCGGTCGGTGGTGCGCTCGACGAAGAACCGGTCGTGGGAGATGACGATCATCGATCCGGGCCAGCCGTCGAGGACGTCCTCCAGCTGGGTCAGGGTCTCGATGTCGAGGTCGTTGGTGGGCTCGTCGAGGAAAAGAACGTTGGGCTCGTCCATGAGCAGGCGCAGCAGCTGCAGGCGGCGGCGCTCACCGCCGGACAGGTCACCGACCGGCGTCCACTGCTTCTCCTTGTTGAAGCCGAACGTCTCGCACAGCTGGCCGGCGGTCATCTCGCGGCCCTTGCCGAGGTCGACGCGCTCACGGACCTGCGCCACGGCCTCCAGGACCCGCAGGTTCGGGTCGAGTTCGGCGACCTCCTGGGACAGGTAGGCGAGCTTGACGGTCTTGCCGACGGCGATGCGTCCACCGGCCGGCTGCGTCTCACCCTCGCTCCGGGCCGCCTCCGCCATCGCCCGCAGCAGGGAGGTCTTGCCGGCGCCGTTGACGCCGACCAGGCCGATGCGGTCGCCGGGGCCGAGCTGCCAGGTGACGTGCTTGAGCAGCTCCTTGGGGCCGGCGTGCACGCTGACGTTCTCGAGGTCGAAGACGGTCTTGCCGAGCCGGGAGGAGGCGAACTTCATCAGCTCGCTGCTGTCCCGGGGCGGCGGCACGTCCTTGATCAGCTCGTTGGCGGCCTCGACCCGGAAGCGCGGCTTGGAGGTACGGGCCGGGGCGCCGCGCCGCAGCCAGGCCAGCTCCTTGCGGACCAGGTTCTGCCGCTTGGTCTCCTCGGTGGCGGCGATGCGCTCGCGCTCGGCACGGGCGAAGACGTAGTCGGAGTAGCCGCCCTCGTACTCGTAGACCGCGCCGCGCTGCACGTCCCACATGCGGGTGCTGACCTGGTCCAGGAACCACCGGTCGTGGGTCACGCAGACGAGCGCCGAGCGACGGTTGCGCAGGTGCTCGGCGAGCCAGGCGATGCCCTCGACGTCGAGGTGGTTGGTGGGCTCGTCGAGGACGATCAGCTCCTGCTCCTCGATGAGCAGCTTGGCGAGCGCGATGCGGCGCCGCTCGCCACCGGAGAGGGGGCCGATGACGGTGTCGAGCCCCTTGGGGAAGCCCGGCAGGTCCAGTCCGCCGAACAGTCCGGTCAGCACGTCCCTGACCTTGGCGTTGCCGGCCCACTCGTGGTCGGCCATGTCGCCGATGACCTCGTGGCGGACGGTGGCCTCGGGGTCGAGCGAGTCGTGCTGCGTGAGCACGCCGAGCCGCAGCCCGCCGAGGTGGGTGACCCGCCCGGTGTCGGCCTCCTCCAGCTTGGCGAGCATCCGGATGAGGGTGGTCTTGCCGTCGCCGTTGCGCCCGACGACGCCGATCCGGTCCCCTTCCGACACACCGAGCGAGACGCCGTCCAGCAGGGCACGGGTGCCGTACACCTTGCTGACGTTCTCGACATTGACCAGATTGACGGCCATTTCACTCCTGTGCAGGGGGGTCGGTCAGCCTTCAAGCGTAGGGCCTGCGGCCGGCTGGGCGGGGCGGGCGGGGGTGGTCACTCATTGTGGTGACGTGATCCACGATCCACGGTTACGGTGGGAAGGCAGGCCACAGGATCCTGTCCATGGGAGGAACCATGACTGCCGAGCCGATCTCCGAGGCCGCGGAGCCCGCCTCCGAGCCGACCTCGCCTTGGCCGGTGCCTCCGGCGGACGGTTGGAGCGTGGACGACCTGTTCACCCTGCCCGACCTCCCGCCGCACACCGAGTTGATCGACGGAAGTCTGGTCTTCGTGAGCCCGCAGCGCCGTTTCCATGCCAACGTCATCGATCTGCTGGTCAACGGCCTGCGCCAGATCCTGCCAACCGAGTTCAGGGTTAGCCGCGAGATGACGGTCGTCCTCGACAAGCGCAACGGTCCCGAGCCGGACGTCAGTGTGATCAGGGCGGACGCGATCACCGGGCCCGCCCAGACGAGTTTCGAGGCCAAGGACGTGGTCCTGGCCATCGAGGTCGTCTCACCTGACTCGGAGTCCCGCGACCGCACGACCAAGCCACGGAAGTACGCGGCGGCCGGAATCGAGAACTTCTGGCGCGTCGAGGAGGACGGACACTCCGGCAGGCCCGTCGTCCACGTCTACGAACTCGACCCGGTCACCAGGACCTATGTGCACGCGGGTATGCATCGCGACGCGATCGACGTCACCAAGCCCTACCCGATCGACATCGACCTGACCGCCATCGACGCCTTCTGAGCCCGCGTGCCTCAGCACACCGTGGCCCCCGCCGCAGGTCCCGGCGCCGTACGCACCGACCGGCATGTACCGGAGGTCCGCAGGGCCGCGGCCACCTTCTCCGCCGACTCGGCATCGCGGGTGAGGAACGCCGTCGTCGGACCCGACCCCGAGACCAGCGCGGCGAGCGCACCGGCCTCGCGTCCGGCCGCCAGCGTGTCCGCCAGCTCCGGGAACAGGGACAGCGCGGCGGGCTGGAGGTCGTTCGAGACAGTGGCCGCCAGCGCCTCCGGGTCGCCCTTGGCCAGGGCGTCGAGCAGCGGCTGGGACGCCACCGGCTCCGGGATCTCCCGCCCTTCCGCCAGCCGGTCGAACTCGCGGAAGACCGCCGGGGTGGACAGGCCGCGCTCGGCCATCGCGAAGACCCAGTGGAAGGTGCCGCCGACTTCCAGGGGCGTCAGCTTCTCGCCGCGTCCGGTACCGAGGGCGGCGCCGCCGACCAGGCTGAACGGCACGTCGCTGCCCAGCTCGGCGCAGATGTCGAGGAGTTCGGCGCGGGAGGCACCGGTGCCCCACAGCGCGTCGCAGGCCACCAGGGCGCCCGCGCCGTCCGCGCTGCCGCCCGCCATGCCGCCGGCGACCGGGATGTCCTTGGCGATGTGGATGTGCACGTTCGGCTCGATGCCGCGCCGCCCGGCGAGGGCGATCGCGGCACGCGCGGCGAGGTTGGTGCGGTCCAGGGGGACCTGGGCGGCGTCCGGGCCCTCGCAGGTGACGCGCAGCTCGTCGGCGGGGGTCACCGTGACCTCGTCGTACAGGCCGACGGCGAGGAAGACGTTGGCCAGGTCGTGGAAGCCGTCGGGGCGGGCGGCGCCCACCGCGAGCTGGACGTTGACCTTGGCCGGGACTCGCACGGTGACGCTCACTTGCCGCTCTCCCCCTGCTGCTTGTGCTCGGCGATCCGCGCGAACTCCTCGACGGTCAGGGCCTCCCCGCGCGCCTGCGGCGAGATGCCCGCGGCGACCAGGGCGGCCTCGGCGGCGGGCGCGGACCCGGCCCAGCCGGCCAGCGCCGCGCGCAAGGTCTTGCGGCGCTGCGCGAAGGCGGCGTCCACGACCGCGAAGACCTCCTTCTTGGAGGCCGTCGTGTCGACCGGCTCGGTGCGCCGGACCAGGGAGACCAGGCCGCTGTCGACGTTCGGCGCGGGCCAGAAGACGTTGCGCCCGATGGCACCGGCCCGCTTCACGTGGGCGTACCAGTTGGCCTTCACGGACGGCACGCCGTACACCTTGTTGCCGGGCGCGGCGGCGAGGCGGTCGGCGACCTCGGACTGCACCATCACCAGCGTCCGCTCGATGCTCGGGAAGGTGGCGAGCATGTGCAGCAGGACGGGGACGGCGACGTTGTAGGGCAGGTTCGCGACCAGGGCCGTCGGGGGCGGCCCGGGCAGCTCGGTGACGTGCATCGCGTCGGAGTGGACCAGCGCGAAGCGGTCGGCGCGCTCCGGCATGCGGGCGGCGACGGTCGGGGGAAGCGCGGAGGCCAGCACGTCGTCGATCTCGACGGCGACGACCCGGTCGGCGGCCTCCAGCAGCCCGAGCGTCAGGGAGCCGAGCCCCGGGCCGACCTCGACGACCACGTCGTCGGGGCGGACGTCGGCGGTACGGACGATGCGCCGGACCGTGTTGGCGTCGATCACGAAGTTCTGGCCGCGCTGCTTGGTGGGACGAACACCGAGCGCTGCCGCCAGCTCACGGATGTCGGCGGGACCGAGGAGGGCGTCGGGGGTGGGGCTGCTCACGGGACAAGGGTACGGGGGCGAATCCGCCGGGGCTGCCAGGTGGCCGGTGCGGTAGCCGGACGAGGTGGGGAGCACGGCCCGGTTCTGCCGCGAAGTCGCCGTCCACGACCCGGCCGACGACACCGCGACTTCCCCAGGGGCGCGGGGAACTGCGCGACCAGCCACGACGGGTCCGCACCCCAACCCCCGCCCCCGACCACCCCGCCCACCACACGCCAGAGCGCACCCCCGCTTCCCCAGGGTCACTACGAGTGCAGCCGTGCCCCGCAGTGCGGCCACGGAGTGTCGCCGCGGTGGACGTACAGCTTCTTCGCCCGGAAGGTCTGCTCCTCCGCCGGGGCGTCCTGTGGGCGGCCGTTGCCGCCGAGGCTGTGCCAGGTGCGAGTGTCGAACTGGTAGAGGCCGCCGTAGGTGCCCGAGGGGTCGACGGCGCCGGGGCGGCTGCCGGACTCGCAGGCGGCCAGCGCGTGCCAGTTGAGGCCGTCCGCCCCGCTCACGGAGGCCGGGCGGGGCTTGGTGCCGATCTTCACCAGCTGCCGGCGTGGCTCGCGCACCACCTCGGAGCCCTCCTGGCGCGGTCTCTCCCGGACGCCGTTCACGGTGCGCACGAGGTAGGTGATCCGCCGCAGTCCGGGCCGGCCGGGCCGTTCGACGACCTCGGTGCCCTTGAAGAGCGTGGGGTCGTTCGTGCGCTCGACGCCGAACGGGATCGGCTCCTCGTGGACCTCCCGGCTGCCGGTCACCCGCAGCACGGTCACGGTCTGCCCGTCGCGCGGGAAGCCGGCGCCCGGAACGGAGGTGGTGTCCTGGCCGCGCAGGGTGACCCCGGCCTCCTCGACGACCTCGCGGACGGTGGCCGCGTTGGTGCGGACGGTCCGGGTGCGGCCGTCCGCCATGATCGTGACGGCCCGCTCGGTGCGCACGTCGAGCGCGAGGCCGGCGCGTCCGATGCCCTGGGAGCGGGAGGCCGACAGATACGCGCCCTCGGCGCGCACCCCCAGTTCCCGGAGCGCCCCGTCCACGGTGTCCGCCGTCGTCCACACCTCGCGCCGCTCGCCGTCCAGGGTGAGCCGGACGGGGCGGCCGTAGCGCACCGCGACCTCGTCGCCGCTGGCGAGCGCCTCGCCGGGGGCGGGCGCGACCATGTCGTGGGCGCCCACGCGTACGCCCTCCTCGGCGAGCAGTTCGCTCACGTCGTCGGCGAAGGTGTGCAGGGTGCGCGGCCGGCCGTCGACGCTCAGCTCGATCGCCTTGTCCTTGGCCACGAAGGCGGTGGTGCCGCCGGCGAGGAACGCGACGACCAGCGCCTGCGGCAGCAGCCGGCGCACCGCGGACTCCGGGCGCTCGACACAGCGCCCCTTGCGGCGGCGCGTGCCACGGCCGCCCTTTCGCACGGCTCCCGCAGGCTCCGCGGCCACGCCGGGCGCCCACGCCTCGAAGTCGGGAACCGTCGCCGCGGGGCCACAGGCCGCCGCGTCGAAGTCGAGGGCCGGCATCTCGGGTGCGCTCGCCGCCTGCCTCGGCAGCGGCAGTACCGGCTCGGTGACGAAGTACGCCTCGGCCTCGTAGGCGGGCCGGTAGGTGTCCTCGCACATCCCGTACGGCAGCGTCTCCGCGGTGTGTACGGAGGCGTCGTGGCCGTAGGGGTCGTACGTCTCGTACGGCGACTTGCTCACGCCGACACGCTCCAGGGGGCCAGAGGGGTCCGGATCGGGCCCCCAGAACCTAGCGGAGCGGGCGTCACTCTCCAAAGCGACGCGACTACGCACAGTCGCGCCTCGAACTGGCGCTCCGGTGCTCAGTAACCGAAGGCGCGGGCCGTGTTCGCGCCCAGGGCCGTCGCCAGCGCGTCCTCGTCGATGCCGCGCACGGCGGCCATCGCGCGCACGGTGACCGGGACCAGATAGGGGGCGTTCGGCCGTCCGCGGTAAGGCGCCGGGGTCAGGAAGGGCGCGTCGGTCTCGACGAGGACCAGCTCCAGCGGGGCCACGGCCAGCGCGTCCCGCAGGTTCTGGGCGTTCTTGAAGGTGACGTTCCCGGCGAAGGACATGTAGTAGCCCTCGCGCGCGCAGACCTCGGCCATCTCGGCGTCGCCGGAGTAGCAGTGGAAGACGGTGCGCTCGGGGGCACCCTCCTCCCGCAGCACGCGCAGGACGTCGTCGTGGGCGTCGCGGTCGTGGATGACCAGGGCCTTGCCGTGCCGCTTGGCGATCTCGATGTGGGCGCGGAAGGACGCCTCCTGCGCCTCCTTGCCCTCGGGGCCGGTGCGGAAGTGGTCCAGGCCGGTCTCGCCGACGCCCTTGACCTGCGGCAGCGCGGCGAGCCGGTCGATCTCGGCCAGGGCCTCGTCCAGCGCGGCCTGCCCGCCCGGCCCCCGCGCGCCCTGCCGGGACCAGCCGTCGGGGTCGCCGTGCACGATGCGCGGGGCCTCGTTGGGGTGCAGGGCCACGGCGGCGTGCACGTTCTCGAACGCGGCGGCCGTCTCGGCGGCCCACCGTGAGCCGTTGATGTCGCAGCCGACCTGCACGACGGTCGTCACGCCGACCGACGCCGCCTTCGCGAGGCCCTCCTCGACCGTGCCCGACTGCATGTCGAGGTGGGTGTGCGAGTCGGCGACGGGCACCCGCAGGGGCGCCGGGAGCGGCGGAGCGGCGTGCTTGTCGCGCTTGTCGTCCTTGGCGGCGTGGCCGGCATGGGCGGCGTGACCGGCGGGACCGGCGTTCGAAGGCATGACCCGATCCTACGAAAGGGCCATGCCTGATCGATTCCGCCGGACCCGCCCCTGACCTCGGGCCCCGGGCCTCGGCCCCCGGACGACACCGGACCTCGGGCCTCGGCCCCGCCCTGGCCCCCGGGTCAGCTCGCCCGGCGCTGGAACGGATGCAGGAGATCGGACAGATGCCAGTGGTGCTCTTCCCGGGCCCCGGTGACCTCGACGGCCGCCGCCGGCGTGGCGCGGTGGGCCCGTACGGCCGCGCCGCGCACCGACGAGACCTGCCCCGCGCGCATGATTCGCACGACGTGGCCGTCGCAGTTCTGGCACGCCGGCCGGCTCAGCGGGGACGGCACGACCCGGCCGTCGGCCACGTACCTGATGAACTCCTGGCCCTTGGCATCGGTGTGGTGCTCTATCGCGTACGACTGCTCCCAGCCGTGCCCGCATCGCATGCAGGCGAACGCGTACGACTCGTGGACGGTGGCGGTGCCCGTGCCGCTGAGGCCGGTCTGCCCTGCGATCTCGCTCATTCCAGCTCCTCTTGTCCGCTGGACAAGCACCCCGGTGCCGGGATTCCCCCGGAATCCCTAGGGGTGAGGGACGGTTCGTCCCTGGACCCAGTGGACGCCTTCACGAGCGCGAACGCAGCCCTCCTGTCGACTGTTGGACCCGTCTTGGGCGATCCTTGCCAGAACCCCCCTGAGCAGCGGACAAGCCCTTTGCTTTCCGCGCCCCGCCTTTGCCCGTGCATGGGGCGCACACGTGACCGTCGGCGGAGCGCGCAGCCGCTCCCGGGCGGCGCGCAGGCCACCCGGGACGCCGCCTACCGATCAGTCCGCTTGGCGGCGACCACCGCGTCGAACACGACCCTCTTGGGCAGCCCGGCCTCCACCGCGACGGCGGCGATGGCCTCCTTGCGCCGCTCGCCTGCCTCCTCGCGCACCCGCACCCGGCGCACCAGCTCCTCGGCGTCGAGTTCCTCGGGCCCGGTCTCGGGCGCGCCCTCGACGACGACGGTGATCTCGCCGCGCACGCCCTCGGCCGCCCAGGCGGCCAGCTCGCCGAGCGGCCCCCGCTTGATCTCCTCGTACGTCTTGGTCAGCTCACGGCACACGGCGGCGCGGCGGTCCGCGCCGAAGGCCTCGGCCATGGCGGCGAGGGTGTCGTCGAGCCGGTGCGGGGCCTCGAAGTAGACGAGGGTCCGCCGCTCGGCGGCGACCTCGCGCAGCCGGGACAGCCGTTCCCCCGCCTTGCGGGGCAGGAAGCCCTCGAAGCAGAAGCGGTCGACGGGCAGCCCGGACAGGGCGAGCGCGGTCAGCACGGCGGACGGTCCGGGGACCGCGGTGACCTTGATGTCCTTCTCGACGGCCGCCGCGACCAACCGGTAGCCGGGGTCGGAGACCGAGGGCATGCCGGCGTCCGTGACGAGCAGCACACGGGCGCCGCCGAGCAGCTCCTCGACCAGTTCGGGGGTGCGCGCGGACTCGTTGCCCTCGAAGTAGGACACCACGCGGCCCCTGGGCGTCACGCCGAGGGCCTGGGTCAGCCGGCGCAGCCGCCGGGTGTCCTCGGCGGCCACGAGGTCGGCGCCCGCGAGCTCTTCGGCGAGCCGGGGCGGCGCGTCAGCGACGTCGCCGATGGGTGTTCCTGCCAGGACAAGGGTTCCAGTCACGCCCCCATCCTCCCAGGGCCGCCGGGAGGGGGGAAAACGACCGTATCCCGACCGGTACCTCACATGCGCGGGACTCACACAGAACGGTTCCCTACGATGGCGCGGTGACCAGTACCGCGTCCTCCATGGACCTCCGGCAGGGCCAGGCACCGCACGACCAGCGTCCGGCCTGGCAGCAGCGGCTGCGCCGCTTCGGCCACACGCCCCCGCCGGGCGGCCCGGCGAGCGACGTCCGCGATCTGCTGGTGCCGCCGTACGCCGAGCCAGGCCCGCGGCTGTGGCAGGTGCTGGGCGTGCCGCCGGTCCTGGCCGACCGGATCACGCGCTGGTCGGGCTGGGGCGGACCGCTGCTGGTGACGCTGATGGCGGGCCTGCTGCGGTTCTGGAACCTGGGCAGTCCGCACGCGGTGATATTCGACGAGACGTACTACGCCAAGGACGCCTGGGCGCTCGTCCACCGCGGTTACGAGGTCAACTGGGACAAGAACGCCAACGACCTGGTCCTGCAGACGCACGGCCATCTGCACATCCCCGCGGACGCGGCGTATGTCGTGCACCCGCCGGTCGGCAAGTACGTGATCGGGCTCGGCGAGCTGCTCTTCGGGTTCGACCCGTTCGGCTGGCGGTTCATGACCGCGCTGCTGGGCACGCTCAGCGTGCTGCTGGTGTGCCGGATCGGGCGCCGGCTCTTCCGTTCGACGTTCCTGGGCTGTCTGGCGGGCGCGCTGATGGCGGTGGACGGCCTGCACTTCGTGATGAGCCGGACCTCGCTGCTCGACGGCGTGCTGATGTTCTTCGTGGTCGCCGCGTTCGGCTGCCTGGTCGTCGACCGGGACCGTTGCCGGGAGCGGCTGGCGGCCGCGCTGCCGGTCGGCCCGGACGGCAGGGCCCGTCCGGACGGGGACGTCGGCGACACCTTCCGCTTCGGGTGGCGCCCCTGGCGCTGGGCGGCCGGGCTGATGCTGGGCCTGGCCTTCGGCACGAAGTGGAACGGCCTGTACATCCTGGCCGCGTTCTGCGTGATGGCGCTGCTGTGGGACGTCGGCACGCGCAAGGTGGCCGGCGCCTGGCATCCGTACGTGGCGGCGCTCAAGTACGACACGGGCCTCACGTTCCTCGCGACGGTCCCGGTGGCCTTCGCCGTGTACCTGGCGTCCTGGACCGGCTGGATCCTCTCCCCGGCCGACGGCAGCGGCGGCTACTTCCGCAACTGGGCCGCGACCGACGGCAGGGGCGGCAGCTGGACCTTCCTGCCGGACTGGCTGCGCAGCCTGTGGCACTACGAGCACGAGGTCTACAACTTCCACGTCCACCTCTCGACGCCGCACACCTACCAGTCCAACCCGTGGAGCTGGCTCGTGCTGGGCCGCCCGGTGTCGTACTTCTACGAGTCCCCCATGCCCGGCACCGACGGCTGTCCGGACGACGCCGGCGAGAAGTGCGCCCGCGAGGTGCTGGCCCTCGGCACGCCGGTGCTGTGGTGGCTCGCCTGCTTCGCGATCCTGTACGTCCTGTGGCGCTGGGCCTTCCGCCGCGACTGGCGGGCCGGTGCCATCGCCTGCGCGATCGCGGCCGGCTATCTGCCGTGGTTCCAGTACCAGGAGCGGACGATCTTCCTGTTCTACGCGGACGTCTTCCTGCCCTTCCTCTGCCTGGCGGTCGCGATGCTGATCGGCGCGGTCATCGGCCCCCGGGGCTCCTCCGACACCCGCCGCGTGGTCGGCGCCTCGGCGGCCGGCGTCCTGGTCCTGCTGATCGCCTGGAACTTCATCTACTTCTGGCCCCTGTACACGGGCACGGCCATCCCGATCGACCAGTGGCGGTCGCGGATGTGGCTGGACACCTGGGTCTGAGTCGCGGTTCCGGGTTCACCGTTTCCGGGCTTACCGTTTCCGGGCCGCCTCTGGGTGGCCAAGTGGCCCGGACCTCGGGGAAGTTCGGCTGCCCCGATTGTCGCAAGCCTGCTACGGAGTGCCGGGTGGGATCACTCGTGAGGGTGAGGACTCTAGGCTGGTTGCCGTCGTTGGGGAGTGTGAGGGCTACGGGGACCCTGGGGAAGGTACGGAGGAACTGAGGCTGTGGGCAAGAGAAGGCGTGTCGCCGAGCAACGGAAGGCAAAGGCGAGACCCGCCGTACTGGGCGGGGTGATCGCGGTGGTCGTGGGCGGGGTCGGCTTCGGCGCCTACGCGCTGTACGGCGGGGCGGCGGCGGACGCGCAGGCGACCACCCGCAAGGCGGTCAAGACGGGCCCGCTGACAGCGGCGGAGGTCCGGACTGCCTCCACCCGGTTCCTGACGGCCTGGCAGCAGGGCCGGGCCGACCAGGCGTCGGCCGCGACCGACAACCCGTCCGCGGCGGCCGAGCAGCTCGGTGCCGCGCTCAAGGACGCCCACCTGAAGGACGTCACCCTCACCGCGGGCACCGCGACCGGCGCCAAGGTGCCGTTCTCCGTCAAGGCGACGGTGGCGTACCAGGACCTGAACAAGCCGCTGGCGTACGAGAACTCGCTCACCGTCGTGCGGCGCAAGACCGACGGCGCCCCGGTGGTCGGCTGGCAGGCCGCCGTGATCCAGCCCGACCTGAAGGACGGCGACATCCTCGTCGCCGGCGAGTCCGGCACCCCGCCCGTCAAGGCCCTGGACCGTGAGGGCGGCGAGCTGACGGCCGCCAAGTACCCGTCGCTGGGCTCGGTGCTGGACGGGCTGCGCGAGAAGTACGGCAAGACGGCGGGCGGCAAGGCGGGCATCGAGCTGCGCGTGGTGCGCAGCAAGGCGTCGGTGAAGGCCGGGCTGTCCGACAAGACCGTTCTGGAGCTGAGCGAGGGCACCCCGGGCACCGTGCGGACCACGCTGAGCCCGACGATGCAGGCGGCGGCCGAGGAGCAGGTCGGCAAGAGGCCGCGGGCCTCGGTGGTCGCCCTGCGGTCCTCCACGGGGGAGATCCTCGCGGTCGCCAACAGCGCGCACGGCTTCAACGTCGGCTTCCAGGGTTCGCTGGCGCCCGGCTCCACGATGAAGATCGTGACGTCGACGATGCTGTTCGAGAAGAAGCTCGTCACCCCGGACGCGTCGCACCCGTGCCCCAAGACGTACAAGCTCGCCGGGTGGACGTTCCACAACGACGCCGACTCGGAGATCAAGAAGGGCTCGTTCAAGCTGAGCTTCGGGGCCTCCTGCAACAACGCCTTCATCAACTTCGCGCCGAAGCTGTCGAACAGTGACCTGACGAAGGAGGCCCAGCAGGTCTACGGCCTCGGCATGGACAACTGGTCCATCGGTGTCCCCTCCTTCGACGGCTCCGTCCCGGTGCAGAGCGGCGCGCAGATGGGCGCCGCGCTGATCGGCCAGGGCGGCGTGCGCATGAACCCGCTGAACATGGCGTCGGTGTCGGCGACGGTACGGTCGGGCATCTTCCACCAGCCCTTCCTGGTCGCCCCCTCGGTGGACCACCGCACGCTGGCGAAGGCCCAGCGCACCATGTCGAAGAAGACGCAGGCCCAGCTGAAGGAGGTCATGCAGTTCACGGCGGCGTACGGCACGGCCGCCAAGGCGATGGCGGGCCTGGGTCCGGACTACGGCGCCAAGACGGGCTCGGCGGAGGTCGACGGGCAGAAGAAGCCGAACGGCTGGTTCACCGCCTACAAGGGCGACCTCGTCGCGGCGGGCGTGTGCGAGGCGGGCGGCCACGGCGGCGACACGGCCGGCCCGATCGTCGCGGCACTGCTGAAGCGCGGCGGCTGAGCAGCCCCGTACGGGTTCAGCCCGGCACACCTTCGGCCTCATACGGGTTCAGCCCCGTACACCTTCCGCCCCGTACGGGTTCAGCCCCCGTACGGGTTCAGCTCCGTACGGGTTCGGCCGTGTAGGTCCGGCGCAGGAATCTGACCAGCGTCTTCAGGTCGAACTGCACCACCTCCGCGCCCTGCGCGGAGTGGAACTCGACGACGGTCTGCACGCGCCCGCACGGCCACACCCGTACGTCACCGCTCTCGGCGGGCGTCCGCAGTCCCCGCTCCAGCAGTTCGCGCGGGACGGTCCACTCCTGGGGGCCGGGCAGTGCGATCCGGACCGACGAGGGGTCGGTGTCGGGGTCGTAACGCAGCACCACGGGCACGGCCGCGGGGTCCTGCTGGCCCTGGTCCGCGACCGTGACGATATGGGCGCGCGCGTACTGCTCGACTACAGACATCGGGACGCCCTCTCACGCTCGGTGACCTTTACGGAAGTAGTGCGTCTCACTCCCCCTCCAATGTCGCATATTTTCCGGTTTGTGCATGTATGAGCATTTCGCACCCTTTCCTGCGTCCGGCATCGAAGGGAGACTCCCTCTCTCTTGCAAACTGTTCGCAAGAAGGCTCTAAAATCGCATGGTGCATGTACCTGACGGATTCATCGACGCCCCCACCTCCGCGGTCACGGGAGTGGTCGCGGCCGGCGCCCTCGCGGTGAGCCTGCGCGGCGCCCGCCGCGAACTCGACGAACGGACCGCCCCGCTGGCCGGGCTGGTGGCGGCGTTCATCTTCGCCGTACAGATGCTCAACTTCCCCGTCGCGGCCGGAACAAGCGGCCACCTACTGGGCGGCGCGCTCGCCGCGATACTCGTCGGGCCCTACACGGGCGTGCTGTGCGTGTCGGTCGTGCTGCTGATGCAGGGCGTGCTGTTCGCCGACGGCGGGCTGACCGCGCTCGGCGTGAACATCACCGACATGGCACTCACCACGACGGTCGTCTCGTACGCCCTCTTCCGCCTGCTGCTCGCCGTACTGCCCCGCAAGCGGCGCTCGGTGACCGTCGCGGCCTTCGTCGCCGCGCTGCTGTCCGTCCCGGCCGCCGCCGTCGTGTTCACGCTGATCTACGCGATCGGCGGCACCACCGACGTCGCGATCGGCAAGGTGGCGACCGCGATGATCGGCGTCCACGTCCTGATCGGCATCGGCGAGGCGGTGATCACCGCGCTCACGGTGAGCGCCGTCATCGCGGTACGTCCGGACCTGGTGCACGGCGCGCGCGGACTGGGACAGCGGCTGAAGCTGCGGGTGGACGGCGAGCTGGTCGACGCCCCGGCGGCCGCGGCGCCCGTGGCGGCGCGCACGTCCCGGCGCACCCTGTGGATCACCGGCCTGCTCGCCTCCCTGGTGCTCGCCGGGTTCGTCAGTTTCTACGCCTCCGCCAGCCCCGACGGTCTGGAGAAGGTCGCGCACGACAAGGGCATCGACAAGAAGGCCGCCAAGCACGCCTCCGAGGACTCCCCGCTCGCCGGCTACGGCGTCCGGGACGTCTCCGACACCCGGCTGTCCGGCGGGCTCGCGGGCGTGATCGGCGTCGGCGTCACGATCGTGGCGGGCAGCGCGGTGTTCTGGGCGGTGCGCAGGCGCCGCGACACCGACACCTCCCCCGCCTCGACCGCCGGAACGGGCGCCTGACATGGGCGCCGGACACGCCCACCGCCTCTACCGGCACGCGCACTCCCCCGTGCACGCCCTGCCGCCGCACACCAAGCTGGCCGCGGCCTTCGCCTTCGTCGTGGTCGTGGTGTCGACCCCGCGCGAGGCGATGTGGGCGTTCGCCGCGTACGCCGTGCTGCTCGCGTGCGTCGCCCACCGGGCACGGGTGCCGGCCGCCTTCCTGCTCAAGCGGCTGCTGATCGAGGTGCCGTTCGTCGCGTTCGCGGTGCTCATGCCGTTCGTGGCGGAGGGCGAGCGCGTGCACGTCCTCGGCCTCTCGCTCAGCGTGAACGGGCTGTGGGGCGCCTGGAACGTGCTCGCCAAGGGCACCCTCGGCGTCGCCGCCTCCGTGCTGCTGGCCGCCACCACCGAGCTGCGCGAACTGCTGCTCGGGCTCCAGCGGCTGAAACTGCCACCGCTGCTCGTGCAGATCGCCTCCTTCATGATCCGCTACGGCGACGTCATCACCGACGAGATGCGCCGGATGCGGATCGCGCGGGAGTCGCGCGGCTTCGAGGCGCGCGGCGTGCGGCACTGGGGTGTCCTCGCCAAGTCCGCCGGCGCGCTGTTCATCCGCTCCTACGAGCGCGGGGAGCGCGTGCACCTGGCCATGGTGAGCCGGGGGTACGCCGGTTCGATGCCGGTCATCGACGAGGCGACCGCCTCCCGCGCCCAGTGGCGTCACGCCCTCACGCTCCCCCTCACCGCCTTCGTCGTCTGCCTGCTGGGATGGATCCTGTGACCGCACCCGCCTCTCTGGAGGTCTCCGGCCTCGCCTTCGCCTACCCCGACGGCCACCAGGCCCTGTTCGGCGTGGACTTCTCGGTCGCGCGCGGCGAACGGGTCGCGCTGCTCGGCCCGAACGGCGCCGGCAAGACCACCCTCGTCCTGCACCTGAACGGCATCCTCGGCGGCGGCACCGGCACGGTGACCGTGGCCGGACTGCCGGTCGGCAAGCGGCACATGGCCGAGATCCGCCAGAAGGTCGGCATCGTCTTCCAGGACCCGGACGACCAGCTGTTCATGCCGACCGTCCGCGAGGACGTGGCCTTCGGCCCGGCGGCCGCCGGGATCAAGGGGGCCGCGCTGGAGGAGCGGGTGCGCACCGCCCTGGAGCGGGTCGGCATGGCGGACTTCGCCGGCCGGCCCCCGCATCACCTGTCCTTCGGGCAGCGCCGCCGGGTCGCCGTCGCCACCGTGCTCGCGATGGAGCCCGAGATCCTCGTCCTGGACGAGCCGTCCTCCAACCTCGACCCGGCCTCGCGGCGCGAACTCGCCGAGATCCTGCGCTCCCTGGACGTCACGGTCCTCATGGTCACGCACGACCTGCCGTACGCCCTGGAGCTGTGCCCGCGCTCGCTGATCCTCAGCGACGGCGTGATCGCGGCGGACGGCCCGACCGGCGAGCTGCTCTCCGACGACGCCCTCATGCGGGCGAACCGCCTGGAGCTGCCCTTCGGCTTCTCGCCGAAGTCCGTGACAATGGGCGCGTGACGCGTCAAGACGAACGGGACGAGAACGAGGCCGCCGGGTCGCCGCTGCTGGACGACCAGCTGTGCTTCGCGCTGTACGCCGCCCAGCGCGCCGTGACCGCCGCCTACCGCCCGCTCCTCGACGACCTGGGGCTCACCTACCCGCAGTACCTCGTGCTGCTGGTCCTCTGGGAGCGCGGCGAGATCGGCGTGAAGGAGCTGGCGGGCGCCCTGCGCCTGGACTACGGGACCGTCTCGCCGCTGCTGAAGCGGCTGGAGGCGGCGGGCCTGGTCCGCCGGGAGCGCGCGGCGGCCGACGAGCGCTCGGTGCTCGTCACCTGCACCGGGCGCGGCGAGCAGCTCCAGGAGCGCGCGGCACGGCTGCCGGACGCCCTGCTCGCGGCGACGGGGCTCGACACGCGGGAGGTCGCGCGGCTGCGCGAGGACCTGTGGCGGCTCACCGAGCGTGTCGACGCGGCGGCGAACGGCCGCTGATCCCGGGCGGTCCCGCAATCGGCGCCGCCCCGGACCGGCCCGGACCGACCTGGGCCGACCTGGGCCGACCCCGCACTGACCTGCGGCAACTCCCTCAGGGCGCCTCCGCCCGTCCACGATCTCCTTCCGGCCCTCTTCCGGTCCGCTTCCGGTCGCTTTCGATTCGCCCTCGCCGCGGGGTTACCCACGGTTGCCACCCCTGCCGACAACCGCACCCTGACGAGCCATTACCTTGTGCACGATGTACTTGTGCACCACCTGATCTGGGGAGGCAGGCCATGACCGACGGCACCGCATCGGACACCGGTGTCGACACCCGTCCGACGAAGATCATGTACGTCGCCGAGGCCACCGCCCACGGCGGCCGGGACGGGTACGTCACCAGCCAGGACGGCCGGATCGGACTGAAGGTCACGATGCCGCCGGAGCTGGGCGGCGCCGGCGACGGCACCAACCCGGAACAGCTGTTCGCGGCCGGTTACAGCTCCTGTTTCCACAACGCGCTGATCCTCGTCGGCAACCGCGCGGGCTACGACCTGACCGGCTCCACGGTCGCCGCGAAGGTGGGCATCGGCCCGAACCGGCAGCACGGCTACGGCCTGGCGGTCGCCCTCAGCGTCTCCCTGCCGGTCCTGGACCAGGAGGTCGCGGCGCGACTGGTGGACGCGGCACACCAGGTGTGCCCGTACTCGAACGCCACCCGGGGCAACATCGACGTAACGATCGTCCTCGGCTAGCTGCACGAAGGAATCCCAGGCTTTGGGTGGGTGTTGGGCCCGCTGTCGAAGGCGAGCCGAGGGAAGTGAGCGAACGTGAAGGTCGTCGAGGGCGTCGATGGCGTCGTGAACGGCGTGGTGGCCGAGGGCTTCGAGCCGGTCGGGGAGGCCTTCGCGGCGAACTTCGCGCTGCTCGGCGAACGGGGCGCTGCCGTCACCGTGTACCGGGGCGGCCGCAAGGTCGTCGACCTCCGGGGCGGGACCAAGGACGTGGACGGCACCGCGCCCTGGGAGCCCGGCACCGCGCAGATAGTCCGCTCGGCGACCAAGGGCGTCGCCGCCACCGCGCTCCTGCTGCTGCACCAGCGCGGCGAACTGGACCTGGACGCCCCGGTGGCCGCCTACTGGCCCGAGTACAAGGCGGCCGGCAAGGAGCACACCCTCGTACGGCACCTGCTCGCGCACCGCGCCGGCGTGCCGGTGCTGGACCGGCCGCTGACTCCCGCGCAGGCGGCCGACCCGGACCTCGGCGCGGCGGCCGTCGCGGACCAGGCACCGGCCTGGGAGCCGGGCACGGACCACGGCTACCACGCGCAGACCTACAGCTGGCTGACCGGCGAGCTGATCCGGCGGATCACCGGGCGCCCGGCCGGCGAGTGGATCGCCGCCGAGATCGCCGCGCCCACCGGTGCCGGGCTGTGGCTCGGGCTGCCGGAGGCGGAGCAGGCGCGCGTGGGCCGCGTCGGCCCGGTGGAGCCGCCCGAGACGGCCGGCGCCCTGAAGACCCGGCCCAAGCGCGCGGTCGCCGAGGCCTACGCCGACCCCGGGTCACTGACCCGCCGCGCCTTCGCCGCGATCACCCCGCTCCCGGACGAGAACGCGCCCGCCTACCGCGCCGCCGCGCTGCCCGCCTCCAACGGCATCGCCACCGCCGACGGCCTGGCCCGCGTCTACGCCTCGCTGATCGGCGAAGTGGAGGCCGGCACCCGCCTGTTCACGCCGGAGACCATGGAACTGGCGCGCGGGGAGCAGTCCGCCGGACCCGACCGGGTCCTCGTGGTGGGCACCCGGTTCGGCCTCGGCTACATGCTGCACGGGGCCGCCTCCCCGCTGCTGTCCGCCGGCTCCTTCGGACACCCGGGCCGGGGCGGCGCCCTCGCGTTCGCCGACCCGGAGACGGGCATCGCCTTCGGCTATGTCACCAACGGTTTCCGCAAGAGCGTGACGGCGGACCCGAGGGCGCAGGCCCTGGTACGGGCGGTCCGCACGTCGCTCACGACGCTCGGGTAAGGGGCTACGCCCGCAGACGCGGCCCCTCTGACGACCTTCTGACGCGGGCCTTCAGACTCAGACCTTCTGACCTGGGCCTTCTGGGTCTGGGCCTTCGGGTCTGGGCCTTCGGGTCTGGGCCTTCTGACCCTGGCCTTCAGACGTGGATCGGATGCGAGATCCGTCCGGAGTCCTCGTCTATCTCCTCGTGCGCCTTGGCCAGCAGCCGCATGGCCAGTTCGTTGAGGGCGCGGGCACCCGCTATCTCCTCGCCGACCCGCGGCTGGTTCGCGTCCACGGTGTGCCGGCTGGCATGCCCGTGGGTGCGGACCTCGTTGCCGTCGGGCAACCGCAGCAGGGCGACCGCCCGCGTGTGCAGATCGTCTTCCTGGAACTCCATCTCGACGTGCCATCCCACAGGGGCGTGTGTCATGTCGACCACCTCCGGAAAAACCACCGAACCCCGGTGATTCCAGGGTGCTCCCCGGGGCGCGGAACGTCACATCGGCGACTCGCGCCCGCACCGCACCGGACGCCGTCCGCTCCCCGGATCAGTCCCCGATCAGTCCCCGATCAGCCCCCGATCAGTCCTCGATCAGTCCCCGGACTTCTCGTCGAAGCTGGCGAAGTAGGCGGCGACCATGTCCTCGTCGGCGTGTCCCTGGGCCGCGGCCCGGGCGAGGCGTTCGGCGGTCGCGGCGGCCACGTCCAGCCGTACGCCGTTGCGCTCGCCCGCCTCGACGATCAGCCGCGCGTCCTTCTCGGCGGTGGCCACGGCGAAGGAGGCCGGGCTCAGCTTGCCGTCGAGCACCAGCGCGGACTTGGCCCGCAGGTACCCCATGTCCAGCGGGCCGCCCTCGATGAGGTCGAAGAAGTCCCGCGGGTCGACGCCGAGCGCCTGGGAGAGGGCCAGCACCTCGCCGGTCGCCGCGGTGGCCGCGAGCACCCAGCTGTTGGCCACCAGCTTCAGCCGGCTCGCGCTGCCCGCGGCCCCGTCCGCTCCGGTCCACACGGTCCTGGCGCCGACCGCGTCGAAGACGGGCGTGACCGTCTCGCGGCCCTCCTCGGGCCCTGCTGCCAGTACGGTCAGCTGACCGGCCTCGGCGGGCTGACGGGTGCCGAGGACGGGGGCGTCGTAGAACACCAGCCCGTACTCGCGGGCGAAGGCGGCCAGGTCGCCGACCAGCTCGGTCCCGGCGGTGGTGCACTGCGCCCACACCAGGCCCGCGCGCAGCGCGGGGGCGGCCTCGCGCATGGCCTGGAGGACGCTGTCGCCGTCGTACAGCATGGTCAGGACGACGTCGGCGCCCTCGACGGCCTCGGCGGGCGTGCCGGTCACCCGGATCCCGTCCGCGGCCAGCGGCTCGGCCTTCGCACGGGTGCGGTTCCAGGCCCTGACGCCGAGCCCGGCCCGGGCCAGGTTGCGGGCCATGGCGGCCCCCATGATGCCGGTGCCAAGGACGGCGACGGTCGGCTTGTCGGTCATGAACTGCTCCTTGTCGAGCGGTGCGGAAGCGCTGTGATCACCTGTCATCTTCCTACCCGGCGTGCAGCATCAGCCCGATCCCGACGACCAGCAGGCCCGCCGCCGCGATACGGGGTGCCCCGAACCGCTCCTTGAAGAAGAGCGCGCCGATGGCCGCGCCGACGATGATCGAGGACTCGCGCAGGGCGGCGACGGGGGCGAGTGCGGCGCGGGTCTGGGCCCACAGGACGAGGGCGTAGGCGGCGACGGAGAGCGCCGCGCCGAGCAGGCCGAGGCCGGCGTACGGGCGCAGCAGGCGGACGGTTTCGCCGCGCAGGCGCACGTACATGTACGCGGGGATGAAGGCGCCCTGGAGAGCCATCAGCCAGGCGATGTAGCCGAGCGGGGTGTGGGCGGTGCGTACGCCCATGCCGTCGATCACCGTGTACACGGCGATCGTCAGCCCGGTCGCGAGGGCGGCGCCGATCGCGGCCCAGTTCGGCCGGTGCCCGCGCAGTCCCCACAGTCCGACGCCGCCGAGCCCGAGGCAGGACACGGCGATCCCGGCCAGCGCCCAGCCGCCGGGCACCTCGTGTGCGAACAGGGCCGCCAGGACGGTCACCACCAGCGGTGCGCTGCCGCGCGCGAGCGGGTAGGCCTGCCCGAAGTCGCCCAGCCGGAACGAGGTCATCAGCAGCGCGTAGTAGGCGACGTGGACGCAGGCGGAGGTGAGCAGGAACGGCCAGGCGGGGCCCGCCGGGAACGCCGTGAACGGCGTCAGCGCCAGCCCGATCAGCAGCCCGCCGCCGGAGATCAGCGTGAAGCCGACGAGTTTGTCGGTGATGCGGTGGGCGATCGCGTTCCAGCCGGCGTGCGTGAAGGCCGCGAGCAGTACGGCGGCCGTGACCAGCGGGGTCACTCGGCGGACTCGCGCACGTCGACCAGGGTGGCGCCCGCGTGGGCGACCAGTTCCTTCGGCCCGACCGGGAAGACGGTGTACGGCGTCCCGGCCGCCGCCCACACCAGGTCGTGCGCGAGCAGTGAGCGGTCGGCGAGGACGCGGGTGCGTGTGCGGTGCCCGAAGGGCGGTACGCCGCCGATGGCGTACCCGGTGGTCTCGCGTACGACGGCGGCGTCGGCCCGGGTGACCTTCCGCGCCCCGAGCTCCTCCCGCACCCGCTCCACGTCCACCCGCGAGGCACCGTCCATCAGCACCAGCACCGGAACTCCCTCCCCAGGCTCTCGGTCTCGATCGAGCAGGGGGGACCCCCAGGCGACGAAGATCAACGACTTGCAGATCTGGCTCAGTTCGCACCCGATCGCGGTGGCGGCCTCGGCCGCGGTGCGCGTCGCCTCGGGGAACCGGCGGGTACGGGCGAGCAGTTCGTCGAGCCCGAGGGCGCGCAGCGCCTCGGCGAATCGGGGGTGGGCTCCGGACTCTTCGGCGTCAGTGGCGGCTGTCGTCATGCGAGGCACGCTAGCGGTCACCGCGGGGGGCGGGCGAGCAGAAAAGAGCCGGTGAGGGCGCCCCGTCCCCACGGAGCCCTCACCGGCGGTCTGTTGACGAGCGGTCGTCGGACGACCGGTACGTCAGGCGCGTACGAGCTGCTTCACCTCATCGGGGTCGGACTCGGCGCGCAGACCCTCGCCCTCGACGTCGACGTTGGGCAGGACGCGGTCCAGCCACCTCGGCAGCCACCAGGCCCGCTTGCCGAGCAGTGCGAGCACCGCCGGGACGATGGCCATGCGGACGACGAACGCGTCGAAGAAGACGGCGATGGCGAGGCCGAAGCCGATCATCTTGATCATCGCCTCGCTGGAGCCGATGAAGCCGGAGAAGACGGCGATCATGATGACGGCGGCGGCGGTGACCACGCGTGCGCTGTACTTGAAGCCGGTCACGACGGCCTGCCTCGGCTTCTCGCCGTGGACGTAGGCCTCCCGCATGCGGGTCACGAGGAACACCTCGTAGTCCATGGCGAGTCCGAAGACCACGCCGACCATGAAGATCGGCATCATCGACATGACCGGGCCGGTCTCCTCGACGTTCATCAGGCCGGACAGCCAGCCCCACTGGAAGACCGCGACCACGGCGCCGAGGGCCGCCAGCACGCTGAGCAGGAAGCCGAGGGCCGCCTTCAGCGGGACGAGGACGGAGCGGAAGACCACGATCAGCAGGAGGAAGGCGAGGCCGACCACCAGGGCGAGGTAGGGCAGCAGGGCGTCGTTCAGCTTCTGCGAGACGTCGATGTTCATCGCCGTCGCACCGGTGACCAGCACCTTCGCGTCGGTCGCGGAGGTGATGCCGGCGCCCTTGCCGCGGATGGCGTGCACCAGGTCCTCGGTGGTGGCCGAGGACGGCTTGGAGTTCGGCACGACGGTGATCGTCGCGGTGTCGCCGGCCTTGTTGGGCATCGCCGGGGTGACCGTGACGACGTCCGTCAGGCCCTTGATCTCGTCGCCGACCTTGGTGAAGGCCGCCTTCGGGTCGTGGCTGTCCTTGGCGTCGACGACGACCATCAGCGGGCCGTTGAAGCCCGGGCCGAAGCCCTCGGAGAGCAGGTCGTAGGCGCGGCGCTGGGTGGTGGAGACCGGCTGGGAGCCGTCGTCGGGCAGGCCCAGCTGGAGGGAGGCGGCCGGCACCGCGGCGGCGCCGAGGCCGACCACGCCGAGCAGCAGGACGGCGACCGGGCGCCGTACGACGAAGCTCGCCCAGCGGGTACCCATGTTCGGGCGGGACCGCTTCTGCTCGCTCTTCGCGCGCCCGCCGCCGAGCAGCCTGCTCTTCTCGCCGGCCGGCTTGATCCTGCGGCCGGCGTAGCCGAGGAGCGCAGGGATCAGGGTGAGGGCGATGAGGACGGCGATGACGACGGTGCCCGCGGCGGCCACGCCCATCTTGGTCAGCATCGGGATGTTGACCACGGACAGGCCGACCAGGGCGATGACGACGGTCAGGCCCGCGAAGACCACCGCCGAGCCGGCCGTGCCGACGGCCCGTCCGGCGGCCTCCTCGCGCTCGCGGCCCTCGGCGAGTTCGGCGCGGTAGCGGGAGACGATGAACAGGGCGTAGTCGATGCCGACGGCGAGGCCGATCATCGTCGCCAGGGTGGAGGTGGTGGAGCCCAGGTCGAGGGGGTTGGCCAGCGCGGCGATCGTGGAGACGCCGATGCCGACGCCGATGATCGCGGTCAGCAGCGGGAGTCCGGCGGCCAGCAGCGAACCGAAGGTGATCACGAGGACGACGGCGGCGATCGCAATGCCGATGACCTCGCTGGAGCCGGTCTCGGGGGCGGCGCTCAGTGCGTCACCGCCGACCTCGACGGTCAGCCCGCCGTGCCGGGCGTCCTGCGCGGCCGCCTTCAGCGCGTCCCGGGAGGAGTCCTTCAGCTCCATGCCGGAGACCTTGTACTTCACCGACGCGTAGGCGATCCGGCCGTCCTTGCTGACGGCGTGCCCGGCGTAGGGGTCGGCGACGGAGGCGACCTCGGAGCCGTTGCCCAGCTCCTTGACGGTCTTCTCGACGGTCGCCTTGTTGCCGGCGTCCGTCATCTTCTCGCCGCTCGGCGCCTTGAAGACGACGCGTGCGGTCGCGCCGTCGGCGCTCATCCCGGGGAAGCGCTGTTCCAGCAGGTCGAAGGCCTTCTGCGCCTCGGTGCCGGGGATCGAGAAGGACGAGTTGCCAGGGGCCGGCGCGGAGGCCGCGCCCACTCCGGCGAGGGTCAGCAGCGCCACCCATATGAGGGCGGCGAAGTGCCGTCGCCGGAAGGCGAGCCGGCCGATTCTGTAGAGGAACGTGGCCACGAGGGCGTCTCCCGGTCAGGTCGTGGGGTTCATCAGGGCAGGAGCGATCAGCCCGACGACGTTGGGGACACCACCCATGCCCGCGGAGGCGATGGGGGAGGTGACGTCAGAGAGTGGGCTTGCTGGGGAGCGTGATCAGGCGATCACGAGGGGACGACGGCGACACCGAGGGCGGGGAGGACCACGGCGTCGATGTACGAGCGCAGGAACGCCTGCGTCGGAGGCCGGCCGTCGATGAGCGCGCGCGTGGCGAACGCGCCGATCATCATGTGCACCACGAACCGCAGCGCCGGATTGTCCGGGTCGACCTCACCTCGGTCGACGGCTCGCTGCAGCACACGGCGGAGTTCCACCGTCTCGGGTTCGACCAGCTGTTCCCGGAAGGCCTCGAGGAGGTCCGGGTTGGTGTGCGTGGCCATGGCCAGCCCCCGCATCAGGGCCTGGTTCTGTTCCATGGCGCAGTCGTCCTCGCGGGTGGCGAGGGCGTGGAAGTCGCCTCGCAGCGACCCGGTGTCGACGTCGGCGATGCTGCCCGGCTTGGTGTGCCGGATCGCCTTGGCGACCAGTTCGGCCTTGCCGCCCCACTGGCGGTAGAGGGTGGCCTTGCTGGACCGGGTGCGCGCGGCCACGGCGTCCATGGTGAGGGCGTCGTAGCCGACTTCCCGGAGCAGGTCGAGCACGGCCTCGTACAACTCGGCCTCACGCTCGGGGGTGATCCGACTGCGACGCGCGGCGGCGACCTCAGCCATCTCCCTCACCCCTTTCCCGCTCCGAACGACACTGCTTCGTACGTGACTTCGTACCCGATGAATGTATCGCACCCCCCTACGAAACGAAACAGTTTCGTACGTGTCCTGGGTCACGGGTGTCGGCTCCGCATAAGCGCCCGCACACCCCACGGAAACGGCCGCACGAGTTGCTGGGCCCCCTCGCCCGGAAAAGCATGGAAAGGTGAGCTATCTGCGCCTGCCCCACCTCAGCGGTGACATGCTGACCTTCGTGGCCGAGGACGACCTCTGGCTGGCACCCCTCGACGCCCCCGGCCGCCCCTGGCGGCTCACCGCGGACCGCACCAAGGCCGGCACGCCCCGTTTCTCGCCCGACGGCCGCCACATCGCCTACACGACCTGGCGCAGCCTCGTGCCCGAGATCCATCTCGTCGGCGTCGACGGCGGCCCCACCCGGCAGCTGACGTACTGGGGCAGCGCCGACACCCAGGTGTGCGGCTGGACCCCGCCGGACGCCGACGGCCGCAGCGACATCCTGGCCGTCTCCTCCCACGGACAACCGTTCTCCTACTTCTCCTGGGCCTACAAGGTCCCCACCGACGGCGACCCGGGCGGACGCCTGCCCTGGGGACCGGTCGCCGACCTCCAGGTCGCCGACCTCGACGGCGAGCACAAGACCCTGCTGCTCACCGGCACCCCGCCGCACGAACCGGCCGCCTGGAAGCGGTACCGGGGCGGCGCCATGGGCCGGCTCTGGCTGCACGGACAGCGGCTGCTGCCGGACATCGACGGCCAGCTGTGCGCCCCCATGTTCGTCGCCGGCCGCATCGCCTTCCTCTCCGACCACGAGGGCGTCGGCAACCTCTACTCCTGCGCCTACGACGGCACCGACCTGCGCCGCCACACCGACCACGACGCCTTCTACGCCCGCAACGCCTCCACCGACGGCGACCGGGTGGTCTACCAGTGCGCGGGCGACCTGTGGATGGTGGACGACTTCTCCCCGAACGGAGTGCCGCGCAAGCTCGACATCAAGCTCGGCGGCCCCAGCCCGGGACGCCGCCCCTACCAGGTGCCGGCCGCGCAGAACGTGGACGGCCTCTCCGTGGACGAGACCGGCCGCGCCAGCGCCGTCGTCATCCGCGGCAGCCTGTACTGGCTCACCCACCGCGACGGCCCCGCCCGTACGATCGCCGACACGCCCGGAGTGCGGGTCCGGCTCCCGGAGATGCTGGGCTCCACCGGACAGGTCGCCTACGTCACCGACGCCGAGGGCGACGACGCCGTCGAGATCGCCCAGCTCCCCCGTGCCAGCGGCGACCGCACGACGCGCCTGCTGGCCCAGGGCGAACTGGGCCACGTCCTGGAGACCGTCTCCGACCCGCAGGGCGAACGGCTCGCCGTCGCCTCCAACGACGGACGGCTGCTGCTGATCGACGTGACCGAGGGAGCGGAGGGGGAAGAGCCCACCGACGGGTCGGCAGAGGCCGCCGGCACGGTCACCGAGCTGATCCACTCCACCAACGGCCCCGTGCGCGACCTCGCCTTCTCCCCGGACGGCGCCTGGCTCACCTGGTCCCACCCGGGCATCGGCCGCTCACTGCGGCAGATCAAGCTGGCCCGCATCAAGGACCGGCTCATCGTGGACGTCACCAACGGCCGCTTCGAGGACGAGAACCCCGTCTTCACCCGCGACGGCCGCTACCTCGCCTTCCTGTCCTGGCGCGGCTTCGACCCGGTGTACGACGTGCACACCGGCGACCTGTCCTTCCCGCTCGGCTGCCGCCCGTACCTCGTCCCGCTCTCCTCCGCGACCCCCTCCCCCTTCGCCCTCAACCCCGAGGGGCGGCCCGCCGCCGGCGGACTCGACCCGCTGGAGGACGAGGAACCCGGCGACGGCACCGTGACCGTCGAGGTCGAGGGCCTGGAGAGCAGGGTCACGCCGTTCCCGGTCATCGCCTCCAAGTACTCGGCGCTGCAGCCGGTCGCGGGCGGCGGCCTGGTCTGGCTGCGCTGGCCGATCTCCGGCGCGCTCGGCGAGACCTTCGCCAACCCCGCCGACACCACGGGCCGGCCCACGCTGGAGCACTTCAACATCACCAAGGCGAAGAAGTCCGAACTGGTCAGCCACCTGGACTGGTTCGGGGTGAGCGGTGACGGGAGCCGGCTGGTGGTGGTCGACGAGGGCGAACTGCGCGCGGTGCCGTCGACCGAGCCCGGCGACAGCGACTCCACCGTGTGGATCGACCTGCGCCGCATCCTGCACGAGGTCGACCCGCCCGCCGAATGGCGCCAGGCCTACGCCGAGGCCGGACGCCTCACCCGCGACTACTTCTGGGACCCCGGCATGTGCGGCATCGACTGGGACGCGGTGCTCGAGCAGTACCGGCCGCTGGTCGAACGGGTCAGCTCCCCGGACGAGTTCGCCGACCTGCTGCGCGAGGTCCTCGGCGAACTGGGCACCTCGCACGCCTACGTCACCGCCGCCCGCCGCAACGAGGGCCCGCCCCACTACCAGCGCTGGCAGGGCCTGCTCGGCGCCGACTTCGTGCGCCGCGACGGCCAGTGGGTGGTCCGGCGCATCCTCCCCGGCGAGTCCTCCGACTCCAAGGCACGCTCCCCGCTGGCCGGCGCGGGCGTCCGCGAGGGCGCAGCCCTGACCCACGTGAACGGCACCCCCGTCGACCCGGTGACCGGCCCCTATCCGCTGCTCGCCGGCGCGGGCGGGACGACCGTGGAGCTGACGTTCATCCCGCCGGGCGGCGGTCCGGGACGCGCGCGCCGGGTCGCCGTCGTCCCGCTCATCGACGAACGGCCGCTGCGCTACCAGCACTGGGTGGCCAAACGCCGCCAGGTCACGCGGGAGTTGAGCGGCGGCAAGTGCGGCTACCTGCACATCCCCGACATGGGCGGCTCCGGCTGGGCCCAGTTCAACCGCGACCTGCGCATGGAGGTGTCCCGGCCCGCGCTGATCGTGGACGTGCGCGGCAACGCCGGCGGGCACATCAGTGAACTCGTCATCGAGAAGCTGACCCGCACGATCATGGGCTGGGACCTGACCCGGGACGCGCAACCGGTGTCGTACGCCTCCAACGCCCCCCGGGGTTCGGTCGTGGCCCTCGCGGACGAGGCGACCTCCTCCGACGGCGACATGATCACCGCCGCCTTCAAACAGCTGGGCATCGGTCCGGTGGTCGGGCAGCGCACCTGGGGCGGCGTGGTCGGCATGACCGGCCGGCACCGGCTCGGCGACGGCACGGTCATCACGGTGCCCATGAACGCCGCCTGGTTCGACGCCTACGGCTGGTCCGTCGAGAACCACGGCGTCACCCCCGACCTGGAGGCCCTGCGCACCCCCCTGGACTGGGCCGAGGGCCGCTACGCCCAGCTCGACGACGCGGTGCGGCTCGCGCTGGACCTGCTGGAGACCAACCCCGCGGCGATCCCGCCGGACTACAGCGACGTACCGGACCGCTCGCGCCCGAAGCTGCCACCGAGGTCCACCTGACGGTTCGGCCTGACGGTTCGCCCCGCGCACGCGCGCGGGGCGTGCTTTCAGGTCACGCACGACAGGCCACGCACGACAGGCCACGCACGACGGGCCACGCACGAACATGGGGTGCCCCACGAGAGGGCACCCCACGTCATCGGCCGGAGCCGGGCGCGGCGACTAGACCTCTTGGTCCCGGTCGAAGCGGTCTTCCACGTGCGTCTCCGTGTCCTTGATGTCACGGGTGTTCTGGTGGCCGCGCTCGGCCTGCTTGCCGCGCTGCGCCTGGCCCGTCTGCGGCCGGCCCGGCTGCTGACCCGTCTGCGGCTGGCCCGGCTGCATGCCACGCTGCGGCGTGCCGTGCGACTGACCGGCCTTCTGCTTGGACTGGCCCTGCTGCTGGGTCGACTTGTCCTTGATACCCATGTGGGTTCACTCCCCTTGAGGGTGAGGTGGGGGTTGGCCCCTGAGTGGGGCCTCGACCAGACTCACACGGGTGAACACGCTGCGCATGTCGATCAGTTACGGTGCGTAGCGCTCGCGGCCTCGTCCGCCTCCCCACCTGCGCCGACGAGCCGCGAGCTCATCCCCTGCAGCCGGGGCGCGAACCGCCGCATCTCACGCTGCCCGACGGCGCCGATGATCCCCGGCAGGTACCCGCGCACCCCCTGCATCCCCCGCAGCCACCACTGCCCGTACACATGCGCCGAGCGCCGCTCGATCCCGTCGACGATCCGGTCCACCGCGGGACCCAGCGGGTACGTCTTGTTCGACGGCCACGGCAGCCGCTGCCGCAGCTCCCGCATGACGTCGTCCTGGTCGGCGCCCCGCACCATGTCGGTGTCGGTCCACGACAGGTACGCGACGCCGACGCGCACGCCCTGGTAGCCGACCTCGGCGCGCAGGCTGTGCGCGTACGCCTCCACGCCCGACTTGGAGGCGCAGTACGCCGACATCATCGGCGCCGGGGTCATCGCGGCGAGCGAGGCGATCTGCAGCAGATAGCCGCGGCTCTCGATCAGCACCGGCAGGAACGCGCGGGCCGTCACCGCCGAACCGATCAGGTTCACCTCGATCACCCGCCGCCAGGCCTGCGGATCGGAGTCCACGAACGGACCGCCGGTGGCCACACCGGCGTTGGCGACCACGATGTCGACCTTCCCGAAACGCTCCTTCACCTCCCCCGCCACCCGGCTCATCGCCTCGTGGTCGGTGACGTCGGCGTACCAGTAGGCGCTCTCACTGTGCAGCCGCCCGGAGACCTCCTTCAGCGCCTCCTCCTCCAGACCGACCAGCGCCACCTTGGCGCCGCGGGCGGAGAGCTTGCGGGCGAGCAACTCGCCGACGCCGCGCGCCGCTCCGGTGACGACGGCGACCTGTCCTTCGAGGCTGACCCTGCTCATGCGCCCTCCTTGGCCTGCACGGGGGTGGAACGGGACCCGGACATACCGGGGGTGGCGGGGGTCCCTGGGGTGCTCCCCGTGACGTACGTGATGACGAGTTCCCGGATCTTCCCGGTCACCGGCCCGGGCGCCTCGACCGGGGACATGTGGCCGATGCCGGGCAGCTCGGTGAGTCCGACGCAGTGCGGCAGCGCCGCGACCAGCGCACGGGCGTGCACGGACGGCGTGAGCCGGTCGGCCGCGCCGTGCAGTACCGCGGTGGGCACGCGCAACTCCCGTACGCCGTGGTCGAGATCGAGCGCGGCCAGCACCCCGCCCCACGCGTGCCGTACGGCGCGCGGGCAGGCGTGCACGATCCGCGCGCACGCCTCCACCATGTGCGGGGCGGAACGGGCGCCCATGGTCGCGTACTTGAGGACGCGTTTCGCGACCGGCGTGACCGGCCCGAGGGGAGCGCGCGAACCGATGACGCGCCCGGTGATCCAGGTGCGCACGCGCCCGGCACCCAGCGGCACCACCCGCGCCTCCGCGACCAGCCGCGAACTGCCGGTGCTGCACAGCAGGACGGCCGCGGCGTGTTCGGCGAACCGGGGGCGCGAGGCCGCGGCCATGACGGTCATGCCGCCCATCGAGTGGCCGACGACCACGGCCTTCTCACCCGGCGCGAGCGTCCCGGCGAGCACCGCCTCCAGGTCGTCCGCCAGCGCGGTGGTGCTGCACGCGGAGCTCGCGGGACTGCTCCCGTGCCCCCTCTGGTCGTACGCGATCACCCGGTGGTCGGTGGCCAGCTCCCGGATCTGCGCCGCCCAGAAGGCGGTCGAGCAGGTCCAGCCGTGCGAGAGCACGACGGCGGGCGCACCCTCGGGCCCGTGCACCTCGACGTGCAGCCGCGCGCCGTCGGCGGAGGCTATGCGCAGGGTGCGGGCGGGGGCCGGCGGGGCGTAGGGACCGCCGGCGACGGAGGCGACGCGGCTCATACGGCGGCCTCGCTGTTCCCGGTCCCGGCCGTCTCGCTCCCGGCCTTCACCGTGCCCTTCTTCCCCACGTCCTTCTTCACCGCGTCCTTCTTCCCCACGTCCTTCTTCACCGCGTCCTTCTTCACCACGTCCCTCTCCTCCGCCTTCCCCTCGGTCTTCGTCCCGGTCTCCGCGCCGGTCTCCGCGCCGGTCTCCGCGCCGGCCTTCGTCCCGGCCTTCGTCACGGTCTTCCGGAGGACCTGGTACTCCGCGAGGTCCACCCGCCGGGTCGCGCGGCGGAACTCCGTGGTCGTACCGGGCCAGATGGTGGTGTTGCGACCGCTCGCGTCGAGATACCAGCTGGTGCAGCCGCCGGTGTTCCACACGGTCCGCTTCATGCGCTCCTGGACCCTGTCGTTCCAGGCCTCGACGGCGGCGGGCCGGGCGTCGAGCGCGGTACGGCCTCCCCCAGTGCCTTGACGGCCTGGGGGGACCCCCAGGCCGTCGAGGACGGCGAGCTGGCGCAGATAGTCGGCCATGTAGTTCAGCGCCGACTCGATCATGAGGATCATGGAGGAGTTCCCGAGGCCGGTGTTGGGCCCGATGATCGTCATCCAGTTCGGGAACCCCGCGGCCGAGGCGCCGCGCAGCGCCCGCATGCCGCCCTTCCACGCCTCGGCGAGGGTGATGCCCTCCGCGCCGACCACGCGCTCGGCGATGGGCATGTCCGTGACGTGGAAGCCCGTGCCGAAGATGATCGCGTCGACCTCGGTCTCGGTGCCGTCGGCGGCGACGACGGTCGACCCGCGGATCTCGCTGAGCCCGGCGGCGACGACGTCCACGTTGGACCGCGCCAGCGCCGGGTAGTACGTGCTGGACAGCAGGATGCGCTTGCAGCCGATGCGGTAGTCGGGGGTGAGCTTGGCGCGCAGGGCCGGGTCCTTGACGGCGCGGGCCATGTTGCGCCGGGCGAGCCGCTCGATCAGGCCGAGTTCGTCGGGGTGCTTGGTGAACGCCTGCACCTGGAGTTCCCGGATGCCCCACAGCACGCCACGCCTGAGCTGGGTGGTGAGGGGCAGCGCGCGGTGCAGCCGGCGCTCGATGCCGCTGACCTCGCGGTCCATGCGTGGCATCACCCAGGGCGGGGTGCGCTGGAAGAGGGTGAGCCGGCCGACCCGGGGCTGGATGGCGGGCACGATCTGGATGGCGGAGGCGCCGGTGCCGACCATGGCGACGCGCTTGCCGCTCAGGTCGTAGTCGTGGTCCCAGCGGGCGGAGTGGAACACCTTGCCGGGGAAGGACTCCAGTCCCGGGATCTCGGGGATCTTCGGATCGGACAGCGGCCCGGTCGCGGAGACGACGACGTCGGCGGAGAGCGGACCCCGGGCGGTCTCGATGTTCCAGCGCATCCGCTCGGCGTCCCAGCTCATCAGCTTCACCTCGGCACCGAAGCGGATGTGCGGGCGCAGCCCGAAGACGTCCGTGACGTGCTCCAGGTAGGCGCGGATGTGCTCCTGCCCGGAGAAGGTGCGCGGCCAGTCGGGGTTGGGCGCGAAGGAGAAGGAGTACAGGTGCGAGGGCACGTCGCACGCACACCCGGGGTAGCTGTTGTCCCGCCAGGTGCCGCCCACACTGTCGGCCCGTTCCAGGACGACGAAGTCGGTGATCCCTTCGCGGCGCAGCCGCACGGCGGCTCCCAGCCCGCCGAAGCCGGACCCGATCACCGCCACCCGTACATGCTCGTGCTCGGCCATCCCGGAGCCTCCACGCGTCGCCTCGGACTGCGCCAGTGAACACTGGCGCAATGGGACTGTAGAGCAGGCCCGTACTGAGCGGTAGGGGCCGGGAGGAGGACGTTCGCATCAGCGGCTGCCGCCGCGGCTACCGGCGGTACGCCTTAGGCTGCGGGCGTGGCAGACGACGGCGAACACATCGCAGGACAGGGCACCGGACGGCCCGGCGGACCGCGCGAGTACCGCATGGAGGAGCTGGCCCGCCTCGCCGGCATCACCGTGCGCACCCTGCGCTTCTACCGCGAGCGCAAGCTGATCCCGCCGCCCCGCCGCGAGGGCCGCATCGCCTGGTACGACGACCACCACCTGGCCCGCCTGCGCACGATCTCGGCGCTCCTGGAGCGCGGCCACACCCTGAACGGCATCGCGGAGCTGGCCGAGGCCCTCGACCACGGCCGGGACGTCGCCGACCTGCTCGGTGTCGCCACCCCCACCGAGGAGGAGCCGGTCCGCCTCACCCCCGAAGCACTCGCCGCCCGCTTCGAGGGCCAGGTCACCCCCGACAACCTCGCCGCGGCGATGGATCTCGGCTACCTCGGCACCGACGGCGACGAGATCGTCCACATAAGCCGCCGCCTCCTGGACGTCTCCTCCGCCCTGGTCCGCGAGGGCATACCCCTCGCGGAGGTCCTGGCGGCCGGCGCACGCGTCCGCGAACACGCCGACGCCCTGGCCGAACTCTTCGCCACCCTGGTCCTCCGCCACGGCCCCGAGGAAGACCTCCAGCGCCTGCGCCCGCTCGCCAGGAGCGTGGTGGAGGCGGAACTCTCCCTGGCACTGGACCGACGCCTGACCAAGCGGGACTGAGCGGGACCTGGCGGGACCGAGCGGGACCGAGAGGGGCCGAGCGGGGCCGAGCAGGACCGAGAGGGGCCGAGCCGCCGGCCGCAGCCCTACAGGTCGTACACCGCGGTCACCGGCGCGTGGTCCGACCACCGCTCGGTGTGTGTGGCCGCTCGCTCGACGAAGGCCTTGACCGCCTTCCCGGCGAGCCGGGGCGTGGCCATTTCGTAGTCGATCCGCCAACCTGAATCGTTGTCGAAAGCCCGCCCCCGGTACGACCACCAGGTGTACGGGCCCTCGGTGTCCGGATGCAGGGAGCGGACGACGTCGACGTAGCCGCCGTCCCCGTCGGTGAGGACGCGGGTGAGCCAGTCGCGTTCCTCGGGGAGGAAGCCGGAGTTCTTGGTGTTGCCGCGCCAGTTCTTGAGGTCGGCCTGCTGGTGGGCGATGTTCCAGTCGCCGCAGACGAGCACCTCGCGGCCGTCGGCGGCGGCGCGGGCGCGCAGGTCCTTGAGGTGGGTGAGGAAGACGTCCATGAAGCGCGTCTTCTCGTCCTGCCGCTCGGTGCCGACCTCGCCGGAGGGCAGGTAGAGGGAGGCGACGGTGACGCCGGGCAGGTCGGCCTCGACGTAGCGTCCGCTGCCGTCGAACTCGTCCGAGCCGAAGCCGACGCGCACGCGGTCGGGTTCGCGGCGGGTGTAGAGGGAGACGCCGGCGCGGCCCTTGGCGGCGGCCGGGGCGTGCACGACGTGCCAGCCGTCGGGCTGCCGCACCTCCTCGGGCAGCTGGTGCGGTTCGGCGCGTACCTCTTGCAGGCACACGACGTCCGCGGAGGTCTGGGCGAGCCACTCCACGAAGCCCTTTTTGGCGGCGGCCCGCAGCCCGTTCACGTTCACCGAGGTCACAGTCAGCACCAGGGCACGATACCGGCACACTGGTGCGAGTCCGTGTCCCGCAGTGCGCAGAGAAGTGCGATGGCCAGCATGAACATACGCCGCGTCCGTTTCGATCACCCCGACGCCGTCAAGCTCAACGACGAGGTCCAGGCCGAGTACCACGTACGGTACGGCGACGGCGGCGACGCGACCGCCCTGGACGCGACGGACTTCGACCCGCCCCGGGGCGTGTACCTGATCGCCTACGACGAGCACGGCCACCCGGTCGCCACGGGCGGCTGGCGCGGCCAGGACGGCAACGGCGAGGGCAACGAGGACGGCGACGCCGAGCTGAAGCGCATGTTCGTGGTCGACCGGATGCGTGGCCGGGGGCTGGCGCGCCGCGTTCTCGCGGCGCTGGAGGAGGACGCCCGCGCGGCGGGCCGCCTGCGCATGGTCCTGGAGACCGGCACCAAGCAGCCGGAGGCCATCGCGCTGTACACGTCGAGCGGCTACGAGCCCTGCACCAAGTTCGGCTACTACCGCCACCACGAGGAGAGCCGCTGCTACGCGAAGCAGCTGTGAACGTGCTGAAGCCCCAGTCGACTTTCGCCGACTGGGGCTTCATGCTGCGTGGACCTGAGGGGATTCGAACCCCTGACCCCCTCGATGCGAACGAGGTGCGCTACCGGACTGCGCCACAGGCCCTTGCAACGAGTGGAACTCTAGCATCCCGATCCGGGTGCTCGGAAATCCGCTCCCGGACTGGTCAGAGGCGCCGCTTCCCGTCCTGTGACCGTAGTCACCGCGGTCACCGCGGTCACCACCGTCACGCGTTGGCGGCCCGTGGGCGGCCGCCGTCCTCGTACTGGTCGAACAGGGGCGTGCGGCCGCGCTCGCGCGCGCGGCGGGCGGAGGCGGCGCGGCGGGCGTCGCTGCGGCCGTCCGCCGGCCTGTCCTCGGAGTCGGCCGCCTCCTCCGCGTGCTCCTCCGGCGCGTACCCCGCCTCCTGCTCCGGCGCGACCGTGCTGGAGCGCGCCGAGCTCCAGGTGTCGGGTGCCCCCAGGTCCACGTCGGAGGTGGCCCGGGGGGCGACGGGAGCGGTCACGTAGGTCGGCAGGGGTACCGGCACCGGGTCCCAGCTGTCGCCGTGGCCGGGGCGCCGCTGCCGCTCGCGCTGCTGGTCGACCCATTCGGCGTGGTCGGTCTGCTCGACGAGGGCGCGCCGGTCGGCGGCGAGCGCGGCGGACAGGGCGGGGTCGGTCTCGGGTCCCGGTCCCTCGTCCGGTTCACCGGCGCCGAGGTCCGCGGCCACGGCACGGCGGCGCGGCTGGCGCGCGCGCTCCCGCAGGCGCTGGGCCGCGGCCTCGGCGTGCCGGCGGTCCATCTGGTAGGCGAAGCGGCGGCGCTCCTGGATGCGCAGGTAGGCGATGTACGCGCTGAGCATGACGGCGGGTGCGGCAGGCGCCCAGAGGAAGGTGAGTCCTCCGACGGCGGCGACGACCGCACCGAACGTGAAGGCGAGGAAGAGCATCACGGTGGTGCGCCGGCGGCGCGCGAGGACCTTCGAGCGCTGGGCGCGCGCTGCTGCCGCCTGCGACGAGGGGGGCGTACGGCGCACGTCCGGTACCCGCTTCTGCGCGGGTGCGGGCGCCGGCACCGATGCCGAGCCGGACGTGTGCACGGGTGCTCCGGTGTGGTGGTGTTCGGACGTCGACGGGGACTCGGGGGCCGGCAAGGCGCTCTGGTCACGTGCCGGTTCGGTCCGCCCGGGAGCCTCCGGCTCGGCCTCCGCGCGCGCCTGACGGTGCGTCGGAGGCATGGCGAAGGCCCGGACGTCCACCGCGTCGGTGGCGGCGTCCGGGTCGCCGGCGTCCGGCTCCCCCTCCTGGGCGGAGCGCGCCCGCAGGTCCTTGGCGTACCGGCGCTCCATCCCCGCCCGTCCGGAAAGCAGCCGGATGGCGGTGCTGAAGCGTTCCGTCGGACGGGCCTCATTCAGCTCGTCCTGCCTACGGAGCCACATAGGCACCAAGTAGGCGGCCCAGGCCCCGACAATGACTGCGTAGATGAGGCCGCTGCTGCTCACGCCTCACACCGTAGAGGGGTTTGCGTGAGGCCATCCGCCAATTGGGCCGGTGTGTCGCACGATCTGGCTGATATTTCGAGCTTTTTTTGCGACCGGTGCGATCAACCGACCGCCGAAGTAGCGAAATGAATGCCCCGAGGCGGTCATCGGCCGATCAAATTCGAACACTTATTCAATTTCGGGGCTGTGCGGCATTCCCCGGGGTGTCCGGGGTGCTCCGCGGCCCCTGGGTGGCGCCCTCGGAGCGGGCCGTCCGCTCCGCGCGGGCCCGCCGCCAGCGCGAGAGCAGCCCGTCGGGGACTTCCTCGGCCGTGAGCGCGTAGACGAGGTGGTCGCGCCAGGCTCCGTCGATGTGCAGATAACGCGGCCGCAGTCCCTCCTCGCGGAATCCGAGTTTCTCCACCACCCGGCGGCTGGGCCGGTTCTCCGGGCGAATGCAGACCTCGACGCGGTGCAGCCCGACGGTGCGGAAACAGTGGTCCACCACGAGCGCGACGGCCGTAGGCATCACCCCGCGTCCGGCCACGCTCTCGTCCACCCAGTAGCCGACGTGCCCCGAGCACATCGACCCCCAGGTGATCCCGGCGACCGTCAACTGCCCGACGAGCCGCCCCTGGTACTCGATGACGAAGGGCAGCATCCGGCCCGAGCCGGCCTCGGAACGCAGGTGCCGGACCATCTGCCGGTAGGTCGGCCGGTGGGTGATCGGCCCGCTGGGCGTGGGCGGCGGGATGGTCGCCTCCCAGGGGCGCAGCCAGTCCCGGTTGCGCCGGTTCACCTCGCGCCAGGCCCGCTGGTCGCGCAGTTTTATCGGCCGGAGGACGACGTCGCCGTCCGTCAGCACGACGGGCCAGGAAGGGCTGTTCAGCTCGCACCCCCGGCGCGTCCGGGGTGCTCCCCGCCGGCCGGGGCGGAGCCCACCGCCGGAAGCGGGTGGTCGCCGCCGCGGATCTGGTCGACGGCGTGGACCAGCAGCGGTTCCAGGACGGCCAGGCCGTCCTTCACGCCGCCGCCGGACCCGGGCAGGTTGACGATCAGCGTGCCCGCCGCCACTCCGGCGAGGCCCCGCGACAGCGCGGCGGTCGGCACCTTCTCCCGGCCGAACGCCCGGATCGCCTCCGCGATGCCCGGCACCTCGTAGTCGATGACCCGGCGGGTCGCCTCGGGCGTGCGGTCGGTGGGCGAGATGCCGGTGCCTCCGGTGGTGACCACGACGTCGTACCCGGCCTCCACGGCCGCCCTCAGGGCCGCCTCCACCGGATCCCCGTCGGGCACCACCTGTGGGCCGTCCACGGCGAACCCGAAGCCTTCCAGGCCCCGTGCGACCGCGGGGCCGCCCCGGTCCTCGTAGACGCCCGCGGAGGCGCGGTTGGAGGCGGTGACGACCAGGGCGCTGTAGCGCGCCGTCAGGGCACCGCCGAGGGTCGGGCCGCCGCTCACGCCCGGCTCCAGTGGCCGGACTTGCCGCCCGTCTTCTCCTCCACCCGTACGTCCGTGATGACCGCTCCCTTGTCGACCGCCTTCACCATGTCGATCACGGTCAGCGCGGCGACGGACACCGCCGTCAGCGCCTCCATCTCGACACCCGTACGGTCCGCCGTCCTCACGGTGGCGTAGATCTCCACGGCGTCGTCCGCGACCGACAGGTCCAGTGTCACACCCGACACCGACAGCGGATGGCACAGCGGGATGAGGTCCGGGGTGCGCTTGGCACCCATGATCCCCGCGATCCGCGCGGTCGCCAGGGCGTCACCCTTGGGGACACCCTCGCCGCGCAGCAGCTCGATCACCCGGGGCGAGACGAGAACCCGGCCACTGGCACGGGCGGTACGCGCGGTCACGTCCTTCCCGGAAACGTCGACCATCCGGGCCGCGCCCGCCTCGTCGATGTGCGTCAGTCGGTCCTGCGTACTCATGCTGTGCGGCGCTCCCGGTCATGGCCCGCCGTCAGGGGATGCACGGGCCTGCTGTGCGCGACACGGTACCGCCAAGTCGGCACGGACACCGGATCAGGACCTCCGCGGCGCCTGTCCCGGGCCGCCCGCGAAGCCTGTCCCGAGCAGCCGGCGGGACGCCCGCGCGGCGCCCTGGGAGCCGTCCGAAGGCCCTCCCGCGCGGGGCGGGCCGGGTGCTCGCGCGGGAGGCGGCCGGTCAGCCCAGCAGGACGACCTCGACCTCGGAGCCGGGCTCGGCGGACTCCACGTCCTCGGGGAGGACGATCAGCGCGTCGGCGTGCGCCAGCGCGGCGATCAGGTGGGAGCCGGCGCCGCCCACGGTGCTCACCTCGCCGTCGGCGTACACCCCGCGCAGGAACTGCCGGCGGCCCTTGGGCGAGCGCAGCGCCTCGTCCGTCCGCAGGGTGGCCCGGACGCGGGGCCGGTGGACGTCCTCCAGGCCCATCAGGGTGCGGATCGCGGGGCGGACGAACAGCTCGAAGGAGACGTACGACGACACGGGGTTGCCGGGCAGGGCCAGCAGCGGGGTGTGGTCGGGGCCGATCGAGCCGAAGCCCTGGGGCTTGCCGGGCTGCATGGCGAGCTTGCGGAAGTCGACACCGCCGCCGGCCTCGTCCTCGTCGCCGACGTGCGACAGCGCCTCCTTGACGACGTCGTACGCCCCGACGCTGACTCCGCCCGTGGTCACCATCAGGTCGGCGCGGACGAGCTGGTCCTCGATGGTGGAGCGCAGGGTGTCGGCGTCGTCGGCGACGGCGCCCACGCGGTAGGCGATGGCGCCCGCGTCCCGGGCGGCCGCGGTGAGGGCGAAGCTGTTGGAGTCGTAGATCTGTCCGGGGCCCAGCGCCTCGCCGGGCTGGACGAGTTCGCTGCCGGTGGACATGACGACCACGCGCGGGCGGGGGCGCACGCGCACCGTGCCGTAGCCGATCGCGGACAACAGCCCGATCTGCGGCGGCCCGAGGACCGTGCCGGCGGCCAGGGCGCGGTCACCGGCCCGCACGTCGCCGCCCTTGTCGCGGACGTGCGCGCGTGCCTCGACGGACCGGTACACGCGCACCTGCCCCTCGGCGCCCTCGGGTGCCAGGCTGCGCGCCCGCATACCGCTCGCGGGTCCCTCGCCGAGCCCGCCGTCGGTCCACTCGACGGGGACGACGGCCTCGGCGCCGGGCGGGAGCGGGGCGCCGGTCATGATGCGCGCGGCCTGGCCGGGGCCGACCCGCACCAGGTCGGCCGCGCCCGCCGCAACGTCCCCGACGACCTCCAGGACCGCGGGGAACTCCTCACCGGCGCCCTCGACGTCCGCGACCCGCACCGCGTACCCGTCCATGGAGCTGTTGTCGAACGGGGGCAGGGTCACCGGCACCATGACGTCGTCGACCAGGACGCAGCCCTGGGCTTCGAGGAGCCGCAGCTCGATGGGTTCGAGCGGACGGACGGTGCTGAGGATGTCGTCCAGGTGCTCGTCCACCGACCACAGGTGGTCCGGTCCGGCGGGGCGGGGCGCGGCGCTGCTCAACGTTCCTGCATCTCCTCGGCTACGTACGTGCGAAGCCAGGTCCGGAAGTCCGGTCCCAGGTCTTCACGTTCGCATGCCAGTCTGACAATGGCACGCAGGTAGTCGCCGCGGTCGCCGGTGTCATAACGGCGGCCCTGGAAGACGACGCCGTGCACCGGGCCGCCGACCTTCTCGTCCTCGGCCAGCTGCTGGAGGGCGTCGGTGAGCTGGATCTCGCCGCCGCGGCCGGGCTCGGTCTGGCGGAGTATGTCGAAGATGTGCGGGTCGAGCACGTAGCGCCCGATGATCGCGTAGCTCGACGGGGCGTCCGCCGGCTCCGGCTTCTCGACCAGGCCGGTGATCTTGACGACGTCGCCGTCGGAGGTGGCCTCGACCGCCGCGCAGCCGTAGAGGTGGATCTGCTCGGGGGCGACCTCCATGAGGGCGATCACGCTGCCGCCGTGCTGCTCCTGGATCTCGATCATCCGCTTGAGCAGGGGGTCGCGGGGGTCGATCAGGTCGTCACCGAGGAGGACGGCGAAGGGCTCGCGGCCGACGTGCGGGGCGGCGCACAGCACGGCGTGGCCGAGGCCCTTGGGGTCGCCCTGGCGCACGTAGTGCATCGTGGCCAGGTCGCTGGACTCCTGCACCTTCGCGAGCCGTTCGGCGTCGCCCTTCTTCTGCAGGGCGGACTCGAGCTCGTAGTTGCGGTCGAAGTGGTCCTCAAGGGGACGCTTGTTGCGTCCGGTGATCATGAGGACGTCGTCGAGCCCCGCCGACACGGCCTCCTCGACCACGTACTGGATCGCAGGCTTGTCCACGACCGGCAGCATCTCCTTGGGAGTGGCCTTGGTGGCCGGCAGGAACCGGGTCCCGAGGCCTGCTGCGGGAATGACAGCCTTGCTGATCCTGGGGTGCGACTGAGTCATGCCCGCAACCTTATCCGGTGCCTATGCGCGGAATCGGTGGCTCCGGTTGGCTGGCTCTCATATGACCGCATTATGAAAGGTGTAAGAGAGACCCGTGGAACGCGAAGGACGCATGACCGAGTCTGACAAGCGCGTATGGCGACGGGAGTTCCTCGCGGTGAGGAACGGGTTGACGGAGGATGTCGTCCGGGAAACGGGCGCCTCTCTGGCCGAACAGGCCCTCGGGCTGCCCGAACTGGCCGGTGCGCGCACGGTGGCGGCGTACGTCTCCGTCGGGACCGAGCCCGGCACCCTCGCGCTGCTGGAAGCGCTGCGCGCGCGGGGCGTGCGCGTGCTGCTGCCCGCGCTGTTGCCCGACAACGACCTGGACTGGGGCGAGTACACCGGCCCCGACTCCCTCGTCCGGGTCCGGCACGGCGGGAAGATGGCGCTGTTCGAGCCTTCCGGTGTCCGCCTCGGACCCGGCGCCGTGACCTCCGCGGACGTCGTGCTGCTGCCCGGACTCGCGGTGGACGCGCACGGCATGCGGCTGGGCCGCGGCGGCGGGTCGTACGACCGTGTGCTCGCGCGGCTGGAACGGGCGGACGCCCGCCCCGCGCTGGTGGTGCTCCTGTACGACGCGGAGGTCGTCCCCCGCGTCCCCGCGGAGGCGCACGACCGGCCGGTGCACGCCGTGGTGACGCCGTCGGGCGTGCGGCGCTTCGGCGGCGCCTGACCTGGCCCCGGTACGCGAAACGGCCCTCCACGCACGCGTGGAGGGCCGTTTCGGTCGAACCGCCGTCAGTGGCTCACGGCTTGAGGACGAGGGTGTCGGTCGTGCTCTTGCCGACCGCCTTGTCCGAGAACGACCAGGGCAGCAGTTCGCCCTTGGTCCACTTGCCGGTCTGGTCGGTGTAGTGGGCGCTGAAGGCGTGGCCCGAGGCACCGGTCAGGTTGATCCACTTGGACTTGTCGAGGTCGGCGAGGTTGACCACCATCCGCATGGACGGCACCCAGACCACGTTGTAGCCGCCGGCGGCGTTCCAGCCGGTGGCGTCGACGGTGGCCTCGCCGCCGCCGAGCTTCCAGGGACCGCGGTTGAGGACGTACTGCAGGGCCTCGGGGCCGCCGGTGCCGAGCGTCTGGTTCTTCAGGAACAGCCGGTGCAGCCGGCCCCAGCTCCAGGTGTCGATGTCCTTGCCGAGCTTGGCGGTCAGCTCCCAGCGGGCGTCGATCATGGCCCGGGCGAACAGCTGGTCCCGGTTCTCCGCCGCCGGGCGGGTGCCGGAGCGGGAGGTCTTCCACCAGTCGCTGTCCGGCTTGTCCATCAGCGTCCGTACGACCTCGAACCAGCGGTCGCCGCCGTCCGGCTGCGCCTGGTCGGCGTCGCGCGTGCCGCACTCGCGCACCTTGGTGTCGTCGTCCACCGGACCGGTGTTGTCGGCCTTGTCGACCCACAGGCACTGGCCCTTGACGCGCAGCTCCTTGGGGAGCTTGTTGCCGAAGGCGAGCTTGAGGACGTTGCGCCAGACGGCGTTGAAGTACGCGGCCGCCGCGGAGTCGGCGTCCTGGGTGTAGTCCCAGCCCTCCAGCAGCTTCTGGGCCTCGCGGACGTGCTTGTCCTTGAGGTTGATCTTCAGCAGCGAGGGCACCAGGAGCTTGGCGATCTCGCTGCTGTTGTCCAGCTGCATCTGGCGCATGTCGTCGGTGGAGATCTTGCCGCCGTCCTTGATCTTGGACTCGATCAGGTCGGTGATGCGCTGGCTGCGGGTGCCGTAGCCCCAGTCGGTGGTCAGCGTGTACGGGTACGTGCCCTTGCCGACCACGGCCTGGTTGGCGGTGACGATGTAGCCGCGCTCGGGGTCGAACTCGTACGGCAGCTCGTTCTGCTTGATGAAGCCGGTCCAGCGGTACTTGGAGTCCCAGCCCGGGGCCGGGATGGAGCCGTCGTCCGTGGCGGAGCGCGTGGGGATCTTGCCCGGCAGCGTGTACCCGATGTGCTTGGAGTCGGCGAAGATCAGGTTCTGCGAGGGGACGTCGAACAGGGCCGCCGCCGAGCGGAAGCCGCTCCAGTCGGACGCCTTGTCGAGGGCGAAGATCGCGTCCATGGAGGTGCCCGGGTCGAGCGCCGTCCACCGCAGGGCGACGCCGTAGCCGTCGCCGCGGTCGGGCGCGGCGGTGTTGACCGTGGCCGCCTTGCCGACCTGGACGAGCTCGTCGTCACGGTCGGACAGCAGCGGCATCCCGTCGGCGGTCTGGCGCACGACGATCTTCTTGGACGGGCCGCCGGCGACCTTGATGGTCTCCTCGCGGGTCCTGAAGGGCCGGACCTTGCCGTCGTACAGGTAGCCGTCGCCGGTGAGCTTCTCCAGGTACAGGTCGGTGACGTCGACCCCGGAGTTCGTCAGGCCCCAGGCGATGTCGGCGTTGTGGCCGATGACCACACCGGGCATGCCGGCGAACGTGTAGCCGGTGACGTCGTACTGGCACGTGGCCGAGACGGTGCGGCAGTGCAGGCCCATCTGGTACCAGACGGACGGCAGCGCCGGTCCGAGGTGCGGGTCGTTGGCCAGCAGGGGCTGGCCGGTGATCGTGTGCGACCCGGCGACGACCCAGGAGTTGGAACCTATGCCCTGGCCGTTCACTCCGACGGCGGCGGGAATGTCGTCGAGGACCTTGTACAGGCCCGTCAGCTGGCCCGTGAGGCCGGAACCGGAGGTCGAGGAACCGGTGGAGCCCGTCGTGCCCGTCGACCCCTGAGGGGTGCCCGTGGCGCCGCCCTGGGTTCCGGTCGTGCCCGTCGTGCCGGTGGTGCCCGTCGTGCCGGTCGTACCGGTGGTGCCGGTCGTCGTGCTCTGGCCGCCGCCCGTGGCGCCGCTCTGCCGGAAGCTCTTGCTCAGCTCGTCGTACTGGCCCTCCTGCACGATCGGCTTGTTCCGGCCGTACGGGTACGCCGGGTACAGGTCCCGGATCTGCTGCGGGCCGAGGCGGCTCGTCATCAGGGCGCGGTCGACCTCGTCCTGCATGTTGCCGCGCAGGTCCCAGGCCATCGCCTTCAGCCAGGAGACGGAGTCGACCGGGGTCCACTGCGCGGGCTTGTAGTCGCCGGTGAGCCCCAGGGCCGCGTACTCCAGGGAGATGTCCTTGCCGTCCTTGCCCTGGAGGTAGGCGTTGACCCCCTTGGCGTAGGCCTGGAGGTACTTCTTCGTGGCGGCCGACAGCTTGGTGTCGTACTCCTGCCGGGCGACCCGGTCCCAGCCGAGGGTACGCAGGAAGGCGTCGTTCTTGACCTGGCCCTTGCCGAACATCTCCGACAGGCGGCCGGAGGTCAGATGGCGGCGTACGTCCATCTCGTAGAACCGGTCCTGCGCCTGGACGTAGCCCTGCGCCATGAACAGGTCCTCGTCGGACGAGGCGTAGACCTGCGGGATGCCGTAACCGTCCCGCTTCACGTCGACGGGCCCGGACAGGCCGTGGAGCGTGATCGATCCCTTGGTCTGCGGGAAGGACGCACGGACGGTGCTGATCGACCAGTAGGACCCGCCGGCGATGCCGCCGATGACGGCCAGGACCAGGACGATCACGACGAGTCGAGCTTTGCGTCCCTTCTTCCTGCCGGGCGTGCCGGGCTTGTCACCGGTTGCGGCGGTGGTATTGGGAGGCATCGCTGTCCTTGCTGTCCTAACGCGAGCGGCAGGTCGGGCTGTGACTTTGAATGAGCGCTGGAGCAACCATAGGGGCACGGCCCCGAGCCACTTGAAGCGGAGTCGGAATCCAGCACGCACGGGCGTTCGATCTTGCCTCGAAGAGCGTCAAGAAAGCGTCAAGAGTTAGGTAAGGTAACGAAGTACTTGGCTGCGGTGCGCCGCAGCCTCGGGTCTTGTGTACGTGTGCCCCCCGCCCTCCGCGCGCGGGCCAAGGAAGGGAACCGCCGCTGACTGTCCACCACCTCAACCAGGTCCTGCTCGCCTGCTCCCTCGTCCTCCTGGTCGCCGTGGCGGCCGTGCGGATCTCCTCGCGCAGCGGGCTCCCCAGCCTGCTCGTGTACCTGGGGATCGGCATCGTCATGGGCCAGGACGGCCTCGGGCACGTCCGCTTCGACAACGCCGAGATGACCCAGGTCATCGGGTACGCGGCCCTGGTCGTGATCCTCGCCGAGGGCGGTCTGGGCACGAAGTGGAAAGAGGTGCGGCCCGTCATCGCGCCGGCCTCCGTGCTGGCACTGGTGGGGGTCGCGGTGAGCGTCGGGGTCACGGCGGCCGGCGCGCACTACCTGGTCGGGCTGGAGTGGCGGCAGGCGCTCATCATCGGCGCGGTGGTCTCCTCGACGGACGCGGCGGCCGTCTTCTCGGTGCTGCGGAGAATCCCCCTCCCCGCGCGCGTGACGGGCATGCTCGAAGCCGAGTCCGGCTTCAACGACGCCCCGGTGGTCATCCTGGTCGTCGCCTTCAGCATGGCCGGCCCGGTCGAGCACTGGTACGTCCTGCTCGGCGAGATCGCGCTGGAGCTGGCCATCGGCGCCGCCATCGGCCTCGCGGTGGGCTGGCTCGGCTCCTGGGCGCTCAAGCGCGTCGCGCTGCCGGCCTCCGGCCTCTACCCGATCGCCGTACTGGCCATCGCCGTCACGGCGTACGCCGCCGGCGCGCTGGCGCACGGCAGCGGCTTCCTGGCCGTCTACCTGGCCTCGATGATGCTCGGCAACGCCAAGCTCCCGCACTGGCCCGCCACCCGCGGCTTCGCCGAGGGACTCGGCTGGATCGCCCAGATCGGCATGTTCGTCCTGCTCGGCCTGCTCGTCACGCCGCACGAACTGGGCGACGACATCGTGCCCGCCCTGATCATCGGGCTGGCCCTGACCATGGTCGCGCGCCCGCTGAGCGTGGTGGTCAGCCTGACGCCGTTCCGGGTGCCGTGGGCGGAACAGGCACTGATGTCGTGGGCCGGACTGCGCGGCGCCGTGCCCATCATCCTGGCGACCATCCCCATGGTGAACGGCGTCGCGGGCAGCCAGCGCATCTTCAACATCGTCTTCGTACTGGTCGTCGTCTACACCCTGGTCCAGGGCCCGACGCTGCCCTGGCTGGCGCGCACGCTGCGCCTCGGCGAGGACGGCGAGGCCGCCGACCTCGGCATCGAGTCGGCGCCCCTGGAGCATCTGCGCGGCCACCTGCTGTCGCTCTCGATCCCCGAGGACTCACGGATGCACGGTGTGGAGGTCAGCGAGCTGCGGCTGCCGCCCGGGGCCGCCGTCACCCTCGTGGTGCGCGGCGACGAATCGTTCGTCCCGCTGCCCACGACGATGCTGCGGCACGGGGACGAACTGCTCGTGGTCGCCACGGACCCGGTCCGCGACGCGGCGGAACGGCGCCTGCGCGCGGTCGCCCACGGCGGCAAGCTGGCCGGCTGGCTGGGCACGGACAGCGACCACGGCCGGCACAAGCACTGACGGCCGGGAGCACCGGCGCGGACGGGTCGGGTGCGCTGGGTACGGCAGGGCCGGGAGCACCGGGTACGGCAGGGCCGGGAGCACCGGCACCGACGGGCCGGCGGCCGCCCCTGAGGTGCTCGTCTTCACAGGGGCACACGACCACGCCCCCTGTACGATCAGTGCACCAGATCGAACCAACTCTGTCTGACGCAGAGCTGGCGCGACCGTATGGCGGCCGGAACGTCCTTGTCAGTGGCACCGGTATCTACCGCAGATCCGCGCAAGAGGACAGCTCTCGGCGACCCCGACACCGGCTTTTGGCGCCCCCTGAGGCGATCGAGCCGCGAAAAAGGGGCGCGCTACCAGGCGGAAGAAAGGCACGGGCCGTGGCATCCACGGTCACCACCGAGCCGGCCGAGAACACGCCGGCGCCGCCCCGCCCCGGATACGGACAGCTGCTGCGCACCCGTGGCGCCTGGACGTTCCTGCTCCCCGGCTTCGCGGCGCGCCAGCCGTTCGCGATGCTCACGATCTCCATCGTGCTGCTCGTGCAGCACACCACCGGCTCGTACGGCGCCGCCGGCGCCGCCGCGGCCGCCACCGGGGCGTCCATGGCGCTGTTCGCGCCCTACAGCGGCCGCCTGGCCGACCGCCACGGCCAGCGCGCCGTCCTGGTCCCCGGCGTCCTCGTGCACGCGCTGTCGGGCCTGACCCTGACCGCGCTCGCGCTGGCGCACGCCCCTCTGTGGGCGCTGTTCGCCGCGGCCGTACCGACCGGCGCCTCGGTGCCGCAGGTCGGCCCGATGGTCCGCGCCCGCTGGGGCGTGCGGCTCCAGGGCTCGCCGCTGATGTCCACCGCGGCGGCGTTCGAGTCCGTCACGGACGAGCTGACCTTCGTCGTCGGCCCGCTGCTGGCGACCGCCCTGTGCACCGCCGTCACCCCGTCCGCGGGCCTCGTCACCGAGGCCGCGCTGACCCTCGTCGGCGGCCTGCTGTTCGCCGCGCGCAAGAGCACGCAGCCGGCGGTGACCGGCGAAAGCGGGCACGCGCGCGTGGAGCACGCGTCCGCCCTGCGTATCCCGGGCGTGCGCGTGCTGGTCGTGACCTTCCTGGGCATCGGGTCGGTCTTCGGCGGCATGCAGGTCTCGCTGGCGGCGTTCACCGAGTCGATCGGCGAGCCCGGTATGAACGGCGTTCTTTACGGCGTCTTCGCCGCGGGCAACATGCTCTCCGGCATCGTGTGCGGCGCGATCGCCTGGAAGGCCGTCCCGCAGCGGCGCCTCCTCGTGGGCTACGCCGCGCTCGCGCTGACCGCCTCCGCGCTGTGGACGGCGCACTCGGCGCTGCCGCTGGCCGCGCTCGGCCTGCTCGTCGGCATGTGCATCGCGCCCGCGCTGATCACCGGCTACACACTGGTCGAGACCCTGGTCCCGGCCGGGGCCCGCACCGAGGCGTTCACCTGGCTGACCGGCGCGGTCGCGCTCGGCCAGGCGGCCGCCGTCACCGTCGCCGGACAGCTGGAGGACCGGCTGTGGGGCGGGGCCGGATTCCTGGTCCCGATGGCCGGGACCGTGCTCGCGCTGGCGACCCTGCTGGCGCTGCGTTCCCGGCTGGCCGCACCACCCCGGAACCGGACCGTCGCGCGTGGCGTCGGTCACCGCGCGCCGGTCGCGGTGGACTGATCCCCGGGAATACGTCAGTATGGACCGTCGTTAGCACTCATTGAGTGAGAGTGCCAGGAGGAAGACAGTGCCGACCTACCAGTACCAGTGCAAGGACTGCGGCGAGGGCCTTGAGGCGGTGCAGAAGTTCACCGACGACGCCCTCACCGAATGCCCCAGCTGCGGTGGCCCCCTGAAGAAGGTGTTCTCCGCCGTCGGCATTGTCTTCAAGGGCTCCGGCTTCTACCGCAACGATTCACGCGGTGCCTCGTCGAGCAGCAGCCCGGCGTCGAAGTCGAGCAGCAGCTCGGCATCGTCCGACTCGAAGTCGGCGTCGGCGTCATCGGGTTCTTCGACGTCCTCGGGCTCTTCGACGTCGTCGTCCACGACTTCGTCGTCGGGCTCCGCCAGCTCCGCCGCCTGAGATCTCGTTTCTCGCTTCCAGGACCCTGCCGTCATGCGACGGCGGGGTCCTCGGCGTTCCTGGAGCTCCTCGGCGTTCCTGGAGCTCCTCGGCGTTACTCGAAGCTCCTCGCGTTCCTGAAGCGTCCTCGGCGTTCCTGAAGCCCCTGGAGTCCCCGGCGTTCTTGGCATTTCCGGCGTTCCAGGCGTTCCCCGGAATCCGGCTCCCCCGGGTTTTGGCGGCCAGCTAGTGTGCTCGTCATGGCGAACGCAGAGATCGGCGTAATCGGCGGTTCGGGTTTCTACTCGTTCCTCGATGACGTGACCGAGGTCCAGGTGGACACCCCCTACGGCGCACCCAGCGACTCCCTCTTCCTCGGCGAGATCGCCGGCCGGCGGGTGGCCTTCCTGCCCCGGCACGGCCGCGGTCACCACCTGCCGCCGCACCGCATCAACTACCGGGCCAACCTGTGGGCCCTGCGCTCGGTCGGCGTCCGCCAGGTCCTCGGCCCGTGCGCGGTCGGCGGCCTGCGCCCCGAGTACGGCCCCGGCACCCTGCTCGTACCGGACCAGTTCGCGGACCGTACGAAGTCCCGGGCGCAGACGTACTTCGACGGGCTGCCGCTGCCCGACGGCACGGTGCCCAACGTGGTGCACGTGTCCATGGCCGACCCCTACTGCCCCGCCGGGCGGGCCGCCGCGCTGAAGGCGGCACGCGGACAGGACTGGGAGCCGGTGGACGGAGGCACGCTGGTCGTGGTCGAGGGGCCGCGCTTCTCGACCCGCGCCGAATCCCTGTGGCACCAGGCGCAGGGCTGGTCCGTGGTGGGTATGACCGGCCACCCCGAGGCGGCGCTCGCCCGCGAGCTGGAGCTCTGCTACACCTCCCTGACCCTGGTCACCGACCTCGACGCCGGCGCCGAGACCGGCGAGGGCGTCTCGCACGACGAGGTGCTCCAGGTGTTCGCGTCCAACGTGGACCGACTGCGCGGGGTCCTGTTCGACGCGGTGGCCGCGCTCCCGGAGGCGACGGACCGGGACTGCCTGTGCGTGAACGCGCTCGGCGGAATGGATCCGGGCTTCGAACTGCCGTGAGGTGCGGCCGGCTGGGGGCCGGCCTGAGGTGGTGAAACGTGCGGGCGTGAGGGGTGTGGACGTCAGGCGTGTGGGCGTCAGGCGTGTGGGCGTGAGCTGAGGCTCCGGCAGCGGGCGGAATTCCCCGTTCGGGTGGGCGAGTTGTCCACAACCGGGCCGTGGTCCACCGGCTCCGGCGGACTTCGGCGCGAGGCGTCATCGTGGGATCGCAAGCCCGTTCCCTCGTCGCAGGCGGTGATCCCGGTGCCCTTGTCCCCGTCGTCCCCCACGCCTCCCCCCTCCCGTCCTTCCCCTGCCTTCCCCACGTCGCCCCCTCCCCCTGGCCCGCCGCCGCTACGGCTCCCGGATCCGCTGGGTACCGACGCTCCCGCGACCTACGAGGTGCCCCAGTTCGCGCCCGTGCTCGTACGGGGCGGGCGGTATCGCCTGCGCCGGCTGTCACGACACCGCGGGCGGGCCCTCGCGGCCGGCCTCGCCGTCACCGCGGCCGCGCTCGTGGCGGCGGGTCCGGGCACGGGGACCGAGCCGCACCGCGCCGAGCGGCCCCGCCGGCACCCTGTCGCGGACCCCGTGCGCAGGCCCCCCGCGGGCCGGCGCGAACCGGCGGACGTGGTGCGGGCTCCGGTGCGGATCGCCGACGCCGGCACCGTACGGCTGCTGCGCCCCGGCGACCGGGTCGATGTGATCGCCGCCGAGGACCCGTCCACCGGGGGCGGCACCCGGGTGCTGGCCCGTGGAGCACGGGTGACGAGGCTGCCGGAGTTCCAGGGCGGAACAGCAGGAACAGTCGGAACGGCAGGACCAGGTGGGACAGCCGGACCAGGTGGACCAGGTGGACCAGGTGGACCGGGCGGACCGGGCGGACCGGGTGGTGGAGCGGACGGACCGGCCCGGGGGCCGACGGGCGGCGTCACCGACGGACTGTCCGACGGCGTTTCCGTGAACGGGGCGCTGGTCGTCCTGTCGGTGCCGCGTGCCACCGCGGCGCGGCTGGTCGGGGCGAGCGCCATGACCCGGCTGGCGGTGACACTGTGGTGAGCCCCGTCGGTCATTTTCTCGAAGGAGTTCCGTCAAGTCCCTCGATCGAGCGACGGGATTGGACACAATGGCCTCACCGTGCCGTAGGTTGCGGAGCGCTTTGTTCCACACCCTGTGCATGCGAGGAGAGTCCCCGAGGTGAGCGCGAAGAAGGAACCGGGTGTCCTGGACGGCTTCAAAGCCTTCCTGATGCGCGGCAACGTCGTCGATCTGGCAGTAGCGGTGGTCATCGGCGCCGCCTTCACCAATATCGTCAACGCGGTGGTGAAGGGGATCATCAACCCGATCGTCGGAGCGATCGGCACCCAGAACCTCGACCACTACAGCTCGTGCCTGAGCTCGTCGTGCGAGGGCAACGACGGCATCCGGCTGATGTGGGGCTCCGTCCTCGGCGCCACGCTCCAGTTCGTGATCACCGCGGCGGTCGTCTACTTCCTGATGGTCCTGCCCATGGCCAAGTACCTGGCCCGGGCCGCGGCCCGCAAGAAGGAGAAGGACGGCACGCCCGAGGTCGTCGAGACGCCCGAGGTGACCGAGGTCGACGTACTCAAGGAGATCCGCGACGCGCTGGTCTCGCAGCGCGGTCCCGGCCCGAACGAGCGGTACCCGAGCCACGGGGGCCGTTAGGGTCTTTCTTCCGGATCAGGCCGGCTCCGGTCTGCGGTGCCTTCTGGCCGACCCGAGCGGGGTCTGGTGCGTGCAGCTGCAAGGCGGAGGAGGGAGTCGACGCGGAGCGTCGGCAACAGACGACAACGCCGCTGGGGGTACCCCCTGCTCGCAGAGCTTGGGGGAGTGCGCACCAGACCCCGCGACCCCGGCAAGATCCGGAAGAGAGGCCCTAGAGGCACTCCCGGAGGGCCTGGCTCGGCCTGAGCGGAGCCGGGCCCCTCGGCGGAGCGAAGCCGGTCAGATGTGGTGGGGCGGCTTCTCGTCGAGGAAGCGCTTGAGGTCGGCGGCGCTGTCGGCATCCGCCCGCTCGCCCCACCCCCGGTCGGTGTCGTCCGAGGACTGCTGGTTCAGTGGGTCGTCGAAGATCAGCGCGGCCTTGGGGTCGCGCGGCTCGGGTGCGGGGGCGGTACTCATGCCTCCAGGGTACGGCCCGGCCCGCGGCAGGATTTTGTCCCGGATTTCTGCTGTCCTGGGACGCATGACGTCGAGTTCCACTCCACCGCCCGCCGCACCGGGTGCGCCGTACTCCCAGGGGCCTGTACGCCGGCTCACCGCACGCGGGCGTGACGAGGCACACCGCGTCTCCTCCCCGCTGGAGCTCTTCTTCGACCTGTGTTTCGTCGTCGCCATCGCGCAGGCGGGCGTGCAGCTCGTACAGGCCGTGGCCCACGGGCACCCGGGCGAGGGCATCCTCAACTACGCGATGGTCTTCTTCGCCATCTGGTGGGCGTGGATGAACTTCACCTGGTTCGCCTCGGCGTACGACAACGACGACGTGCTCTACCGGATCGTCACCCTCGTCCAGATCGCCGGCGTCCTGGTGCTGGCCGCCGGTGTCTCCCGGGCGTTCGACCGGCACGACTTCCTGCTCGTCTGGCTCGGCTACGTCATCATGCGGGTGGCGATGGCCTCCCAGTGGCTGAGAGCGGCGAGGTCGGCCACGGGCCCCGAGAGAACCATGGACCTGCGGTACGCCTGCGGTGTCCTGCTGTGTCAGGTCGGCTGGGTGGGGCTGGTGGTGCTGCCCGGGCCGGCGCGGCCCTGGGTGTTCGTGGTGATGGTGGTCGCGGAACTGTGCGTGCCGCTGTACGCGGAGCTGAACCACTCGACGTCCTGGCACCCGCACCACATCGCCGAGCGGTACGGCCTGTTCACGATCATCGTGCTCGGCGAGACGATCGCCGCGGCCACGGTCGCCGTGAAGTCGGGGGGCGACGAACACGACGCGCTGGGCCAGCTGTTGCCGATCGCGGCGGGCGGTCTGCTGATCGTCTTCTCCGCGTGGTGGATCTACTTCGTGGTGCCGATCCACGGTCATCTGCGCGCCGGCGGGAACCCGTTCCTGTGGGGCTACGGCCACTACTTCATCTTCGCGTCCGCGGCCGCGATCGGCGCCGGACTGGAGGTGGCCGTGGAGCAGGCGGTCGGCACGGCCCACATCTCCACGCAGGCCGCCTCGGCGTCCGTGACCCTGCCGACGGCGTTGTACCTGCTGACGGTCTGGCTCCTGCACGCGCGGCACTTCAAGGTCGGCACCGGGCAGCAGCTGGTGCTTCCGGTCACGACGCTGCTGGTGCTCTGCTGCACCTTCCTCGGCAGCTGGGCAGTGCTCGCGGCGGGGCTCGTGTCGGCGGCCGCGGTGGCCACCGGGGTGGTGCTGACGGCGGGCCCGTCCGCCCGCCGGCGGCGCCACGGCACCGCGGCTCCGACCCCCTGACCCTCCTCCTGAGGCGACCCGAAGTGGGCCAGACTGGCCCGCATGACAGTTGACGCGCTGACGGACGTCGCGGGGCTCCGGGTGGGACACGCCGCGCGCGGCGAGGCGGGCTGGCTCACCGGGACCACGGTGGTGCTCGCCCCCGAGGGCGGCGCGGTCGCCGCGGTGGACGTGCGCGGGGGCGGCCCCGGCACCAAGGAGACCGACGCCCTGGACCCGCGCAACCTGGTGCGCAAGGTCGACGCGGTCGTGCTCACCGGAGGCAGCGCGTACGGGCTCGACACGACGACGGGGGTGATGGCCTGGCTGGAGGAACAGGGGCGCGGGGTACGGGTCGGGGCGGATCCGGCGCAGGTGGTGCCGGTGGTACCCGCGGCGTGCGTCTTCGACCTGGGACGCGGCGGCGACTTCCGCGCCCGCCCGGACGCTGCGATGGGCCGGGCCGCGATCGAGGCGGCCGCGGCGACCGAGCCGGGGGCGCCGGTGGCCGAGGGGTGCGTGGGCGCCGGCACGGGCGCCGTGGCGGGCCGGATCAAGGGCGGGGTGGGGTCCGCGAGCACCGTGCTCGACTCCGGGATCACGGTCGCCGCGCTGGTGGTGGTGAACGCGGCGGGGTCCGTGCTGGCTCCGGAAACGGGCGTCCTGTACGGGGAGTTGTTCCAGGGCCGCGTGACCTGTCCGGAGGAGGGTGTGCACGAGGCCGCGCGGCGGCGTCTGGCCGAGACCACGGCGACGCACGCGCCCCCGCCGCTCAACACCACGCTCGCCGTGGTCGCGACCGACGCGGACCTCTCCAAGGCACAGGCGCAGAAGGTGGCGGGCACGGCGCACGACGGCATCGCGCGCGCCGTGCGGCCGGTTCATCTGCTGGACGACGGCGACACGGTCTTCGCGCTGGCCACCGGCGCGCGCCCGCTGGACGCCCAGGACCCGTTGGCGCTCAACGAGATCCTCGCGGCCGGTGCGGACCTGGTGACGCGCGCGATCGTGCGGGCCGTACGCGCGGCGCAGGGGGTGGACGGACCCGGCGGAGTGTGGCCGTCCTACGAGGAGTTGTACGGCGGCCGGCCCGAAGCGCACTGACACGCCGGAAGCGTGGTGACACGGCCCGAAGCGTGCTGACGCGGCCGGAGGCGGCCTGACGCGAACGGATATGTCGCGGCGTCAGGGAGTCCCGGCTGAGTGTGTTTTGTCGCGGTTCTGTCACGCGACGGCCGCCGCGGGGAACGGAGGGAACCTTTCCCGCGGCCTGATCCTCTTTCTCCACGCACTGGAACGGATCACGCACATCACACGAACCTGGAGCAGCCCGTGACAACGCCGGACATTGCAGCGCGGCGCGTACTGGGGGCCTGTGCCGCCCTGGTGGTCGGCGCCCTCACCCTCACGGGGTGCGGTGGCAACGCCAACGCCACCAACGGTGGCGGCGAGAACGGAAAGAACTCTTCCCGGACGTCGACGGCGAAGATAGCGATCTCGGCCAAGGACGGTTCGACCGGCGCGTCCATCAACGCGACCGGGGTGAAGGTCAGCGGGGGGCGGCTGACCGAGGTGAGGATGACCGCGGCGGGGTCGGGTCGGAGCGTGGCGGGCGCGATGTCGGCGGACGGCGGCAGCTGGAAGCCCAAGCAGCGGCTGGAGCGTGGGACGAAGTACGAGATAGAGGCGACCGCGAAGGACGCGGGCGGACGCACGGCCGCGGCCAACGCCATCTTCACGACGGTCACCACCTCCAACAGCTTCATCGGCACCTACACGCCGGACGACGGCACGACGGTGGGCGTGGGCATGCCGGTGTCGTTCACCTTCGACAAGTCCATCACCGACAAGAAGGCCGTGCAGTCGCACATCGCGGTCAGCTCCAGCAGCGGCCAGCAGGTCGTGGGGCACTGGTTCGGCGACCAGCGCCTGGACTTCCGCCCGGACGACTACTGGAAGGCCGGCTCCAAGGTCACGATGCGCATCGACCTGGACGGCGTCCAGGGCGCGAACGGCGTCTACGGCGTACAGAAGAGGACAGTGTCCTTCACCGTCGGGCGCTCGCAGGTCTCCACGGTGGACGCCCGCACGCAGACCATGACGGTGACACGGGACGGCAGGACCCTCAGGACGGTGCCGATCTCCGCGGGCAGCCCGCAGCACACCACGTACAACGGGAAGATGGTGATCTCCGAGAAGTTCACGCAGACCCGCATGGACGGCTCGACGGTCGGGTTCGGCGGGGAGTACGACATCTCGGACGTGCCGCACGCGATGCGCCTGACGGCGTCCGGCACCTTCGTCCACGGCAACTACTGGTACAACAAGGGCAACCCGCCCTTCGGCCGTGAGGGCACCAGTCACGGCTGCGTCGGGCTCGCGGACGTGCAGGGCGCGGGGGGCGCCACGACGGCCAAGTGGTTCTTCGACAACTCGCTCGTCGGAGACGTGGTGGTCGTGCGGAACTCCCCGGACTCCACGGTGGCACCGGACAACGGACTCAACGGCTGGAACATGGCGTGGAGCGCCTGGACCGCGGGAAGCGCGGTCTGAGCGGCGGGTTCTGACGGAATGCGGGGCCGTGCGGGAACTTCCCGCGCGGCCCGCGCGTTTTCCCGGCGTACGTTTTCTCGGATCCCGGACATGATGTCCGACCGAGGGGCTACGGTATGCACCCACTAGGTGACATGCAGCAACGCCGGGAGAAGCCTTGAGCGTTCCGTACGAGACGGCAGCGTACGAATCAGCCGAGTCGCCGGAGTCTCCGGAGGAGCACCTCGCGCGACTCCTCGGCCGTGCCCTGAACTCCTTCGAGCTGCCCGACGAGGTCATACGCAGACTCGACTGCGCGCTGGCGCACGACAGTTCGCTGCACTCCGCGCACCACAGCGCCGGGTTACACCGCGAGACGTACCGGCACACCTGGCTGCTCGCCGACGGCGACGCGGTGACCCTGTGGGAGCTGGTCCACAACACCGCGCCGGACGGTGAGGCCCAGCACGAGGTGTACACCGACGAGGAGGAGCTGCAGGCCTCCACGGCCCGGCTGGCACTGCCGGCGGACACACCCGACTTCGAACTGCCCATGCTGACGCACCTGTCGGCCATCCCCGAGCCCCGGCACGTGTACGCCCCCGACGACTCGGCGGACCACGCGCGCCGGCTGCTGCGCCGCGCGGAGAACGCGGACCGGCCGGACGCGGAGACTGCGGCCCTGCTCGCGACGGCGGCCGCGCACCAGATCACCCAGGCGTTCGGCCGCCCCGGCCGGACCGGCCGCGCGGGCCTGAGCTTCGCCCTGTACGAGCACGCGTTCCTGCTGCCGGACGGCCGGGAGATCTCCCTGTGGGAGGTCGAGCACACGGCGACGCCCGACGGACGGCACATGTGCGAGGTGTACCCGTCGGAGGACAGGGCCCGGGAGGCCATGGAGCGGCGGGCGGCGCGGCAGAGCTAGCGCGTCCCGCGGTCCGGCCTCAGTTCCGGGCCCGACCCCAGTTCCGGGCCCGGAACAAGCCCGTACCCCTGCCCCTGCCCCTGCCCCTGCCCCGGAACAAGCAAGGGATCCGTCCGGGTTCCGAGCGGGCTCATCGGGTGCCCTGTCACGCACCGCGGTCCGGGGCGTCGGCCCCGGACCGCGACGGGTACGGCTACGGCTACGGCCTGACAGTCAGGCGGCGACCGGCTGCTGGGGCTCGTGGGCGGCCGCGGTCCGGCTCGCACCGCGGTTGGCGTCCACGGCGTCCGGGGCCTGCTTGCGCGTCCCCTTGAGCAGGACCACGAGCGCGGTGGTCACGCACACGCCGGCCAGGACGGCGAGCAGGTAGAGGAACGGGTTGCCGATCAGCGGGACCACGAAGACGCCGCCGTGCGGGGCGCGCAGGGTGGCGCCGAAGGACATCGACAGCGCGCCGGTGACGGCGCCGCCCACCATGGACGAGGGGATGACCCGCAGCGGGTCGGCCGCCGCGAACGGGATCGCGCCCTCGGTGATGAAGGAGGCGCCCAGCACCCAGGCGGCCTTGCCGTTCTCGCGCTCGGTCCGGGTGAACAACCGGCCGCGCACTGTGGTGGCCAGGGCCATCGCCAGCGGCGGGACCATACCGGCCGCCATCACCGCGGCCATGATCTTCATCGCGGAGCCGGTCGGGTCGGCGACCGCGATACCGGCCGTGGCGAAGGTGTAGGCCACCTTGTTGACCGGGCCGCCCAGGTCGAAGCACATCATCAGGCCGAGCAGGGCGCCCAGCAGGACGGCGTTGGTGCCGCTGAGGCCGCCCAGCCAGTCGGTCATGGCCTTCTGCGCGGAGGCGATGGGCTTGCCGATCACCACGAACATCAGGAACCCGACGATCGCGGAGGAGATCAGCGGGATCACCACCACGGGCATGATGCCGCGTAGGGCGCCGGGAATCCGCACCCGCTGCACCGACAACACCACGGCACCGGCGATCAGACCGGCCACCAGGCCGCCGAGGAAGCCCGCGTTGATCGTGGACGCGATCATGCCGCCCACGAAACCGGGGACCAGGCCGGGCCGGTCCGCCATGCCGTAGGCGATGTAGCCGGCCAGCACGGGGACGAGGAAGCCGAAGGCCACGCCGCCGATCTGGAACAGCAGGGCGCCCCAGCTGTCGCTCTGGGTCCACACGAAGTGCTGGAGCACCGAGGGCGCCGCCTTGACCTCGTATCCGCTGATCGCGAAGCCCAGGGCGATCAGCAGGCCGCCCGCGGCGACGAACGGGACCATGTAACTCACGCCCGACATCAGCCATTTGCGGAACTTGGTGCCGTAGCCCTCGGTGGAGTCCCCCGCGCGCTCGACCGGCGTGCCACCGGACTCGGACGCGGACGCGGACGCGGACGCAGAAGCGGACACGGACGCGGGTGCGCTCGTCTCGCCGCGCTCTGCCTTCTGCCGGACCTCCGCCACCAGTTCGGCGGGGCGGTTGACGCCCGCCTTCACACCGACGTCGACGGTCGGCTTGCCGGCGAAGCGGTCCTTGTCGCGTACGGGAAGGTCGTGCGCGAAGATCACGCCGTCCGCCGCCGCGATCACCGCCGGGGCGAGCCGGGTGAAGCCCGCCGAGCCCTGTGTCTCCACGACGACCTCGACACCCGCCTCGCGGCCGGCGTTCTGCAGGGACTCGGCCGCCATGTACGTGTGCGCGATGCCGGTCGGGCAGGAGGTGACGGCGACGATCCGGAAAGGCCGCGCCTCCCCGGCCGCGGCGCCCTCGGGCCCCGCAGTCACCCGCGCCGTACTGCCCGCCGCGGCGCCGGCGGAGGCCGCCGCCGGCGTCGCGGCGGTGTCTTCGGGGGCGCTCGCGGGCTGCTCGGGAGCCGAAGGCGCCTCCTCTCCCCGGATCAGTGCCGCCGCCGTCTCCGGGTCGGCCAGGGAGCGCAGTGCCGTCGTGAACTCCGGGTTCATCAGTCGGCGGGCCAGGGCGGAGAGGATCGTGAGGTGGGCGTCGTCGGCGCCGGCCGGGGCGGCGATGAGGAAGATCAGGTCGGCCGGACCGTCCGGCGCGCCGAAGTCGATACCGGCGGCGCTGCGGCCGAAGGCGAGGGTCGGCTCGGTGACATGGGCGCTGCGGCAGTGCGGGATGCCGATGCCTCCGTCGAGGCCGGTCGGCATCTGGGCCTCGCGGGCGGCGACATCGGCGAGGAAGCCCTCCAGGTCGGTGACCCGGCCGAGGGCCGCCATGCGTACGGCGAGCGCGCGCGCCGCTGCTTCCTTGGTGCCGGCGGACAGGTCGAGGTCGACCAGGTCCGCAGTGATCAGGTCGGTCATCGCGGGCTCCAATGCACGCGTATCGCCCGGGGAGCGGAGTGGGCGGTGACGGGGACGGGGGTGGCGCTGTGGGGGTGAGCGGGCGGTGCGGGGCGCGGCGTGGGCGAGGGGAACTCCCGCCGCGTCCGGTCCTGTTCCCGAGCGGTCGTACGGGGCAGGGCTGCAGCAGTCGTACGGGGGCGGCTCGGATCGGCCGTACGGGACGAGGCCGGAGCAGTCGTACGCGGGCGGCCCGGAGTCGTCGTACCGGACGAAGCCGGAGCTGTCGTACGGGAGTGGGGCGGGCCGTTCATGACACCGGCTCCGTGAGGGCGCGGGTGGACGGCACGTCGGACGTGACGGTCACCGCGGCCGGGTCCAGGTCGGCCGGGCCCGGCATCACGCTGCCGGGCAGCCGGACGGCGGCGGCGCCGTGGGCCACGGCGGAGGCGAGGGCGTCGGGGCCGCCGCCGCCCGCGACGAGGAAGCCGGCGAGGGAGGAGTCGCCGGCGCCGACGTTGCTGCGGACGGTGTCCACGCGCGCGGTACCGAACCAGGCCCCCGCGTCGTCCACGAGCAACTGCCCGTCGGCGCCCAGGCTCGCGAGCACGGCGCGCGCGCCCATCGCGCGCAGTTCCTCGGCCGCCTTCACCGCGTCGCCCACGGTCGCCAGGGGGCGCCCCACGGCCTCCGCCAGTTCCTCGGCGTTCGGCTTCACCACGTCGGGCCGGGCGCTCAGCGCCTCCAGGAGCGCGCGCCCGGAGGTGTCCAGCGCGATACGCGCGCCCACGGCGTGCGCCTGCCTGACGACGTCGGCGTACCAGGAGGGTGCGAGTCCGCGCGGCAGGCTCCCGCAGCACGCGATCCAGTCGGCGGCGCGCGACCGCTCGCGGACGGTGTCCAGCAGGAGTTCCTGCTCGGCCGGTGACAGCTCCGGGCCGGGCGCGTTGATCTTCGTCAGGATGCCGTCGGCCTCCGCGAGGGCGATGTTGGAGCGGGTGGCTCCGGCGACCGGGACCGCTGCGACCTCGATCCCCTGCGCGTCGAGCAGATCGGCGACGAGCGCTCCCGGCGCACCGCCCAGGGGCAGCACGGCGACCGTACGGCGTCCGGCGGCGGCGACCGCGCGCGAGACGTTCACGCCCTTGCCGCCGGGGTCCATCCGCTCGCCGGAGGCACGGATGACCTCGCCCCGCTCCAGGGCGGGGACCTCGTAGGTGCGGTCGAGGGACGGGTTGGGGGTGACGGTGAGGATCACGCGCGTACCACTTCCGTGCCGCCGCGCTCGATGTCGGCGGCGTCCTCGGGGCTCAGCCCGCTGTCGGTGATCAGCAGGTCCACGTCACCGAGGGTGCCGAAGCGGGCGAAGTGCTCCTGGCCGTGCTTGGCGGAGTCGGCGAGGAGGACCACGCGGCGGGCGGCGGCGACGGCCGCTCGCTTGACCGCGGCCTCGGCGAGGTCGGGCGTGGTCAGACCGTGCCCGGCGGAGAAGCCGTTGGCGGCGACGAACGCGACGTCGGCGCGGATCTCGCCGTACGCGCGCAGCGCCCAGGCGTCCACGGCGGCGCGCGTACGGTGCCGTACCCGCCCCCCGATCAGGTGGAGCTGGATGCCCGGGTGGTCGGCGAGGCGGGCGGCGATGGGCAGGCTGTGCGTCACGACGGTGAGCGAGCTCTCCAGCGGGATCGCGGCGGCGACCCGTGCCACCGTCGTACCGGCGTCGAGGATCACCGTGCCCTCGGTGGGCAGTTCGGCGAGGGCGGCCTTGGCGATGCGGTCCTTCTCGTCCGCGGCGGTGGACTCGCGTTCGGCGAGGTCCGGCTCGAAGTCGAGGCGGCCGGCCGGAATCGCACCGCCGTGCACGCGGCGGACGAGGCCGGCGCGGTCGAGGGCCTTGAGGTCGCGGCGGATCGTCTCCGCCGTCACCTGGAACGTCTCGGCGAGCGAGAGGACGTCCACCCGGCCGGCGTCCCGGGCGAGCCGGAGGATCTCCTGCTGCCGCTCCGGTGCGTACATGTCCGCTCGCCTCCGAGTCATGCCCGAACGTGTGGGTTACGGCGGAGGCTACGCCCTGACCTCCGGGAAGTAAACAGGTTCGGACGTCATCCGGGCACATATGGACTTCCGTCGTGCCGGTCGCACACGTCGTACCCACCGTGCCGGTCGCACCCGTCACGCCCGTCACGCCCGTCACGCCCGTCACGCCTGGGACGCCTGGGACTGGCGCCGCGTCCGGGCAGCCCGAGGGCCCGGACACCTTCCGGTGCCGGGCCCTTTCGTGGCGGACGGCTGAGAGCCGACGGCAGGTCGACGGCAGAGAGCCGACGGCAGGTCAGTGGACGAGTTCGCCCGCACCCTCCGTCGCCGGAGCCGCCTCGTCCGCCGCGTCCTCCGCATCCGCCGCGCCCTCCGCATCCTCCGCGCCCTCGACGTGCTGCGCCGGGCGCTTGGGCAGCGCGAACATCAGCAGGAAGATCACGCCCATGACGGCGGCCACCCACCACAGCGCGTGCTGGAAGGCGTGCGCGAAGGCCGGGCCGACCTGCGTCCGGGCCAGCCGGTCGTCGATCACCCCGAAGAAGACGACCGACACCAGGCCGAGGCCGAGCGCGTTGCCCATCTGCTGCACGGTGTTGATCAGGCCGGACGCGGATCCGGCGTGCTCGCGCGGCACTTCGGAGAGGACCGCGTCGGTGAGCGGGGCGACGATCAGGCCCATGCCGGCGCCCATCACGACCAGCGGCAGGGTCATCTGCCAGGAGGCGATGGCGAGGCCGTAACGGTGGGCCTCCCCGATGTAGATCAGCACGCCCGCCCCCATCACCAGCGCGCCGGCCTGGAGGACCTTGCGCCCGAACCGCGGGACCAGCTTCTGCACGGACAGGCCGGCGGCCGTGGACACGGCGAGCGAGAACGGCACGCCGGTCAGTCCGGCCCGCAGCGGGCGCCAGCCGAGGCCGATCTGCATGTACAGCGTCCAGACCAGGAAGAAGATGCCGAGCGCGACACCGAAGACGGTCTGTACGGCGATGCCGGCGGCGAAGCTCTTCACCCGGAACAGGGACAGCTCGATCAGCGGGGAGCCGTCGCGGTCCGCCTTGCGGCGCTCGTACGCCACCAGCACCGCGAAGACGACGAACGCGCCCGCCATCGAGACGTACCCCCACAGCGGCCAGCCCAGCTCGCGGCCGCGGGTGAGCGGGTACAGCAGCATGAGCAGGCCCAGCGTGACCAGGGCGACGCCGACGAGGTCCAGCTTCAGCGCCTTCGGGGCGCGGGACTCGGTGATGTAGCGGCGGCCGAGGAAGAGGGCGACGAGGCCGACGGGCAGGTTGATCAGGAAGATCGGCCGCCACTCCAGGCCGAACAGGTTCCACTCCGTCAGCAGCGCGCCGAGCAGCGGTCCGGAGACCGCGCCGAGGCCGACGATCGCGCCGAACAGGCCGAACACCTTGCCGCGTTCATGGGCCGGGAAGGTGGCGTGCACGATCGACAGGACCTGCGGGACCATCATCGCCGCCATGGCGCCCTGCAGGATGCGGGAGGCGACCAGCATCTCGGGGTTCGCGGCGAAACCGCAGAGGGCGGAGGCGACGGTGAAGCCGGCGATACCCAGGAGGAACAGACGCTTGCGGCCGTGGATGTCGCCGAGCCGGCCGCCGGTGATCAGGCCCGCGGCGAAGGCGAGGGCGTAGCCGGCGGTTATCCACTGGATCTGGCTGAAGGAGGCGCCCGCGTCGTGCTCGATGGAGGGGATCGCGATGTTGACGATCGTGACGTCGACGAGGTCCATGAAGGCCGCGGTCATCACGATCGCGAGCGCGAACCAACGGCGGCGGTCGCCCTGCGCCTCGGCTTGAGCCGGTGCCTGAGCCTGGCCCTGTGCCGGGACCTGCGCCTGCACCTCGGCCCGGTCCTGGGCCTGCGCCCGGGCCTGCGCCGGCTGGGCGCCGGAGGTCTGTTCCGTGGATGTCATGTCCGCAAGCTAAGACCTCATTAGGTCAGATCGTGTCCTAGATGTACGCCATGCTGAGAGGCATGACGACGGACACCCCGGGTCGCATCCTCCAGCTCCTCTCCCTCCTGCAGACCCCGCGCGAATGGCCCGGCGGCGAGCTGGCCGAGCGGCTCGGGGTGTCCCGGCGCACGGTGCGGCGGGACGTCGACCGGCTGCGTGAGCTGGGCTATCCCGTGCAGGCCACGAAGGGCTCCGACGGCGGGTACCGGCTGGTCGCGGGCAAGGCGATGCCCCCGCTGGTGCTCGACGACGAGGAGGCCGTGGCGATCGCGGTCGGCCTGCGCGCCGGGGCCGGGCACGCGGTGGCGGGCGTCGACGAGGCGTCCGTACGGGCGCTGGCGAAGCTGGAACAGGTGCTGCCTGCGCGACTGCGGCACCGGGTGTCCACCCTCCAGGCCGCGACGACCCCGCTGGCCGGCGGGGACGGGGCGAGCATCGCGCCCGAGACCCTGACCGTCATGGCGTCGACGGTCGCGGGCCGGGAGCGGCTGCGGTTCGCCTACCGCGCCAAGGACGGCAGCGAGTCACGCCGGCTCACCGAGCCGTACCGGCTGGTGTCCACGGGGCGGCGCTGGTACCTCGTCGCGTACGACCTCGACCGCGAGGACTGGCGCACCTTCCGGGTGGACCGGGTGAGCGAACCCGCCGCCACCGGGGCGCGGTTCACTCCGCGGGAGTTGCCGGAGGGGAGCGCCGCGGAGTACCTGCGCCGCTCGATCCGGGGGCAGCAGGAGACGTACGCGTTCACCGTGCGCTTCGCCGCACCGCCGGAGGCCGTCGCCTCGCGGATTCCGGGGTGGGTCGGGACACCCGAGGCGGACGGGGCGGGCGGGTGCGTCCTGCGAGGGGAGAGCGGGGACCCGGTGGAGTGGCTGGCGGTGCGGCTGGCGATGGTGGGGTGCGAGTTCGCGGTCCTGGCACCGGATGAACTGGGCGCGTGCGTACGGGACTTGGGTGCGCGGATGAGCAGGGCCGGGGCGGCGGGGGCGGAGGTCGCGCCACCCGGGTAGGCGCCACCCGTCTCGGCGTGGCGGCGACGGCGGCCCGCACCGAAAGGACCGGCCGAGCCGGGCCGACCGACCCGACCCTCAACTCAGCCGTCAGCCCAGTCGGCCCTGTCGGCCCTGCCAATCCAGTCGGCCCAGTCGGCCGCTCAGGCCGATCCGCCCCACCCGAAGTCCCCCAGCGCCGTGAGGTTGCGCAGTGCCAGGGCGGCCGGGCCGCCGGGGCCGGTGTGCGGGGAGGTGGTGGCGGCCCATGCCTCGACCGCCACGCGGACGGCCGCGCAGGCGACCGCCGCGGCGAACCGGAGGTGCGGGGTGACGGTGGCGTCGGCGGGGAGGAGGGCGTGCGCATCGGCGTCGGCCGTGCCGGTCTCGGCAACGTTGTCCACGGAGGCGGCCGAAGCCGACGCCCCTCTCGCCGAAGCCAGGCGCACGGCCAGAACCGGGGCCAGTTCCTCCTCCGCCGCCTGGCACACCTCGGCCCACACCTTGCGGAGCGCCGGGCTCGTGTCGGCGAGGTGGATCAAGGTGCGGGCCCACTCCCAGGACGAGGCGGAGAGGCCGGAGCCGGGGGCGAGGGTCTGGTCGACCGCGTGGCGGAGCGCCTCGGGGATGGTCAGGGAGGCCGGGGCGTGGTGGACCGCCGCCGTCCAGAGCTGGGCGCCGGCCGCGTAGAGGGGGGCCACCGCCTCTTCCTTGGAGGCGAAGTACCGGTAGAACGTGCGCGGGGCGATGCCCGCCGCCTGGGCGATGTCCTCGGCCCGGGTGTTCCGCAGTCCGTGGCGCACGAAGAGCGTGGCCGCCGCCTGGGCGATCTCCATGCGGGTCTCGGCCTTGCGGCGTTCGGTGAGGGACGCCGACGGGGAGGCCGGAAAAAGCTGCCGGTGGATGGCGGTGCCGGTAAATCCGGCAGGACCGCCAGTACCAGTGGCACCGCCAGTACCAGTGGTACCGCCAGTGCCAATGACGCCGGTGATGCGGGAAGTACCGGTGATGCGGGGAGTGCCAGTGGTGCGGGAGGTGCCGGTGGTGCCGGTGGTGCGGGGGGTGCTCACGTTGGCAGGCTATGCCGATGTGGCAGAATCTGCCATCCGGCGGGCCACCCCGGGGTTCAGGTACGGGGTGGCCCGCCATTCCAGCATGTCCGTGGATGTTCCGGACGCCCGGGGTGCGCTTTCCCGAACTCGCCCACCCCCCGATCCCGGCCAGTCCCAGGCCCAAGCACAACCCCGACCCCGACCTCGGCCCCGAACCCGACCCCCGACAGGGACCGGAACTCGCCCGCCCCCACACACAAGAAAAACCGGGCCCCGGCGCCTGGGGGGGGGTAGGCGCCGGGGCCCGGCTGGGAAGGTCCCGGCGCCGGGGGGGATTGCGTCGGGACGTGGTTCAACTGGCGTGGGGGACATGGCTCAAGTGGCGCGGTGAGGGAGTGCGGCCCCCGGGCTTCGTTCCCTGGGTGCGATCCTCGGGTTCAATTCCCGGGCCCGGAAGGGTTGTTCCCTCGGACCCCGGGGTTGAAGCGACGGTACCGCGCCATGTTTGCGCCGTCTTTCGCCACCGGGCGTACGCCCCGTGATGTCACGCCGCCGCGTCGAAGCCGGTGTCGCGGGCCAGCTTCTTCAGTTCGAGCAGCGCGTGCTTCTCGATCTGCCGGATGCGTTCACGGGTCAGACCGTGCTCCTTGCCCACCTCCGTGAGGGTGCGCTCGCGGCCGTCGTCGATGCCGTACCGCATCTTGATGATGGAGGCCGTGCGCTCGTCCAGGCGGCCGATCAGGTCGTCCAGCTCCTCGCTGCGCAGCAGGCTGAGGACGGACTGCTCGGGAGAGACCGCGGAGGTGTCCTCCAGCAGGTCACCGAACTGCGTCTCACCCTGGTCGTCCACCGGCATGTTCAGCGAGACCGGGTCGCGGGACCAGTCGAGCACGTCGGTCACGCGCTCCGGCGTCGAGCCCAGCTCGGCGGCGATCTCCGCGGGCTCCGCCTCGCGCCCGTGCTCGCGGTTGAACTCGCGCTGCACGCGGCGGATGCGGCCCAGCTCCTCCACCAGGTGGACGGGGAGCCGGATGGTGCGGGACTGGTCGGCGATGGAGCGGGTGATGGCCTGGCGGATCCACCAGGTGGCGTACGTCGAGAACTTGAAGCCCTTGCGGTAGTCGAACTTCTCGACCGCGCGCACCAGACCGGCGTTGCCCTCCTGGATCAGGTCGAGGAGGGGCAGGCCCGCTCGCGGGTAGCGCCGCGCGACCGCCACGACCAGGCGGAGGTTGGAACGGATGAAGACGTCCTTGGCCCGCTCGGCGTCGACGATCAGCGCCTCCAGCTCGTCACGGGTCGCCCCGACCCTCGTCTCCTCGTGCCCGTCGAGGAGCTGCCGTGCGAACACACCCGCTTCGATGATCTGGGACAGCTCGACCTCCTTGGCGGCGTCGAGCAGCGGCGTGCGCGCGATCTCGTCGAGGTACATGCCGACCAGATCACGGTCCGCGATCTCGCCGCCGTGTGCGCGAACACTGCTTGCCGAGTCGGCCGTCTCGCCAGTGGCGGACTTACGACGGGCGACGGCACGGGTTGCCATGCGTGCTCCCTTGCGTTGGGGTCCCCCCTGCTCGGCCGAAGCCGAGAGCTCGGGGGAGGGCTGGCGGGTGGTCCTGGCGAACGCTCAGCACTCCGGGACTTCCTCTGGGACTCTCCTCGAGTGCCCTGCATCTGTGGGAAACAACGACTGGAATCCGGACAGAATTCCCAACCCGTCCCCCTATTTTTCTGATCATGCAGTACCCTGTTTCGCCACACAGGGAGGCGTGATGTCGACCGGGCGTACAGAGGTGCAGGTCAGGCCGGGAGTCGAGGCGGATCTCGATGCCCTCACGGCCCTCTACAACCACTACGTACGTGAGACGGCCATCACGTTCGACACGGCGGTCTTCACTCCGCGGGAGCGCCGTCCCTGGCTGCTCTCCCACCCGGAAGACGGCCCGCACCGCCTGATGGTTGCCACGGACACGGACTCTCAGGAGATTCTGGGGTACGCCACATCCAGCCCCTACCGGCCGAAGCCCGCCTACGCCACCTCCGTGGAGACGTCGGTGTACGTCGCCCCGGACTCCCTCAGAGGGGGCACCGCCGGCCGGCGCGGCATCGGCGGCCTCCTCTACGCCGCCCTCTTCAAGGCCCTGGCCGAGGAGGACGTACACCGCGCCTACGCCGGGATCGCGCAGCCGAACGAGGCCTCCGAGCGGCTGCACGCCCGCTTCGGCTTCCGGCACGTCGGCACGTACCGCGAGGTGGGCCGCAAGTTCGGCCACTACTGGGACGTGGCCTGGTACGAGAAGGACCTGTAGCCCCCGGCTCCCCCAGCTCCCCACCCGGCTCCCGGGCGAAGCCGGGTCAGCCGAACTGCGCCGACCTCTTCGCCAGCCCCATCCAGAACCCGTCGATCACCGACTTCTGCGTGTCGAGCTCGCCGCCCGCCTCCGCCGCGCCCATGGTGACGAAGAGCGGTGCGAAGTGCTCGGTGCGCGGATGGGCGTAGCGGCCGGCCGGGGCCTTGTTCAGGAAGTCCAGCAGGGCGTCCCAGTCCCGGGCCTCCAGGGCCCGCCTGCCCCAGTCGTCGAACTCGGAGGACCAGCTCGGCACGCCGCCCGCGTGGCGCAGGGCGGCCAGGTTGTGGGTGAAGAATCCGGAGCCGACGATCAGTACGCCCTCGTCGCGCAGCGGAGCGAGCCTGCGGCCGATGTCCATCAGGCGGACCGGGTCGAGGGTGGGCATGGAGATCTGCAGGACGGAGATGTCGGCGTCCGGGAACATCTCGACCAGGGGGACGTACGCGCCGTGGTCGAGCCCGCGGTCGGGGATGTCCTGGACGGGGGTGCCGGGGGCGCGCAGCAGCTTGCGGACGGACTCGGCGAGCTCCGGTGCGCCGGGGGCGTCGTATCGCACCTGGTAGTAGTGCTCGGGGAAGCCCCAGAAGTCGTAGACCAGTGGGACGGTGGTGACGGCGCCGAGGGCGAGCGGGGCCTCCTCCCAGTGGGCGGAGACGACGAGGATCGCCCTGGGCCGGGGCAGGGCCGCGGACCAGGCGGCGAGCTGGCCGGGCCAGACGGGATCGTCGGCGAGCGGCGGGGCGCCGTGGCTGAGGTAGAGGGCGGGCATGCGCTCACGCCCGGTGGCGGACGGCTGCGGTACGGCGTCGACGGCTGCGTCGGACATGGCGGCGGCTCCCTGCGGTCTCGGTCCACGTGGCGTTCGGCAGATGCTTTAACTCTCAAGCATTACGCGAAGAGCGTACGCCCGACTTGTTCAAGTTTCAAGGAGGTGGCTCGTACAGTGGGACCCATGAACTCGGCAACGGACTCCGCCGGCCGGCACCGCTGGCTCACCGACGAGGAACAGCGCGTCTGGCGCGCCTATCTGCACGCCACCACGCTGCTGGAGGACCACCTCGACCGCCAGCTCCAGCGCGACGCGGGGATGCCGCACATCTACTACGGCCTCCTCGTCACCCTCGCCGAGGCGCCCCGCCGCAGGCTGCGGATGACCGAGCTGGCGATGAAGGCGAAGATCACCCGCTCCCGGCTGTCGCACGCGATCGCGCGGCTGGAGCGCAACGGCTGGGTCCGCCGCGAGGACTGCCCCTCGGACAAGCGCGGCCAGTTCGCGGTGCTCACCGAGGAGGGGACCGAGGTGCTGCGCGAGACCGCCCCGGGCCATGTGACCGCCGTACGGCAGGCGCTGTTCGAGCGGCTGACCCCCGGACAGCAGAAGGCCCTCGGCGAGATCATGGAGATCGTCGCCGAGGGCCTTCAGCCCGACGAAGCGGGTGCGGACCTGCCCTGGCTCCGCTGAGTCACCGTCCGTCACGGCGCCTCGCGCTCGCTCAGTGAGCGACCACCGGCACCGGCACCTCGTCCTCCACACCGTCACCGCTGCCGGAGGCCACCGGAGTGGAGCCCGGACGGCCGGCGTTGACGAAGGTGAAGGCGATCAGCGAGGCGGCCGCCAGGATGGCGACGGCGAGCCAGATCGCCGCGGTGTAGCCGTGCACCATGCCGTCCAGCGTGACCAGCTGCGCCTGCGGCTTGGAGACCGCGGTGGCGATGTGGTCCTTGATGTACGACGCCTGCGCGGAGGCGGCGATGGTGTTCAGCAGGGCGGTGCCGATCGCGCCGCCCACCTGCTGCGAGGTGTTGACCATCGCGGAGGCGACACCGGCGTCCCGGGGCTCGACGCCCTGGGTGGCCAGGGACATGGCCGGCATGAACGCCGTACCCATGCCGAGGCCGAGCAGCACCATCGCGGGCAGCAGCAGGGCGGCGTACGAGGAGCCGACCTCCAGCTGGGTCAGCAGCAGCATGCCGACGCCGGCGACGAAGAAGCCGGGGCCCATCAGGTAGCGGGCCCGCACGCGGGTCATCAGGCGGGCGCCGATCTGGGTGGAGCCGGTGATCATGCCGGCCACCATCGGCAGGAACGCGAAGCCGGTCTTGACCGGCGAGTAGCCCTTCACGACCTGGAGGTAGTAGGTCAGGAAGAGGAACAGGCCGAACATGCCGATGATCGCGAGGCCGAGGGAGAGGTAGATGCCGCCGCGGTTGCGGTCGGTGATCACGCGCAGCGGCAGCAGCGGGGCCTTGACCTTGGACTCGACCACCACGAAGGTCGACAGCAGCACCACGGACGCGACGAACATCGAGATGGTGACGGCGTCGCTCCAGCCGTCGGACTCGGCGCGGGTGAAGCCGTACACCAGGGCGACCAGGCCGAGGGTGGACAGGATCACGCCGGGGATGTCGAGCGGGGAGCGGTTGCGGCCGCCCTCGGGCTCACGGATGACCAGGTAGGCGCCGACACCGGCGATGATGGCGAACGGGATGTTCACGAAGAACGTCCAGCGCCAGTCCAGGTACTCGGTGAGGAAGCCGCCGAGGATCAGGCCGACGGCGCCGCCGCCGCCGGCGATCGCGCCGTAGATGCCGAACGCCTTGGCGCGCTCCTTGGCGTCCGTGAACATCACGGCGAGCAGCGAGAGCGCGGCCGGGGCGAGCAGGGCACCGAAGGCACCCTGCAGCGCGCGGGCGCCGAACATCATGGCGCCGGAGGTGGCGACGCCGCCGAGCGCGGAGGCGGCGGCGAAACCGGCCAGGCCGAGGACGAAGGCGCGCTTGCGGCCCCACAGGTCGGCGATGCGGCCGCCGAAGAGCAGCAGACCGCCGAAGGCGAGGGCGTAGGCGGTGACGACCCACTGCCGGTTGCCGTCGGATATGCCGAGGTCCGTCTGCGCGGACGGCAGGGCGATGTTCACGATGGTGGCGTCGAGGACGACCATCAGCTGGGCGAGCGCGATGAAGGCGAGCGCCTTCCAGCGGTTGGCGTCGCCACCGCTCGGCGCGGCGACTCCGGGATCCTTGCTGGCTGATCGAGACATGGAGGTACCCACTTCGGGACTTCGTTGCGGAAAAGGTGTAAGGAGACGCGCGCGGGCGTGCGGGCTCGCGCGTGCCGTGCGTGCCGGTACGGACCCGCGCGTGCGCACGCGCGGGTCCGCGCGGGCGCGCGAAGGAGGAACGGCCGTCCCCGTCGACGGCCGGAAGCTGAGGGCTTGCTGGGCAGGAGGACCGGGATCCGGCCCCCGAATCACCGTCCCGGCAGACCTGGTCGGTCCAGCGGGCCCGATCGGTCGGATCGGTCGGATCGGTCAGCCCGGGTTGGTCGGTCAGCCCGGATTGGTCGTGGCGGTCCGGTCGGTCATGCCGGTCCGGCCCGGTCGGTCATGTCGGTCGTGGCGGTCCGGTCGTCGTGGCGATCCGGTCGGTCATCGGTCGGTCAGGACTGGCGCAGATCCTCCATGGTCACGGCCGTGCCCGGCAGAACGGTGCGGGCCGGAGCCCGCAGACCGTCCAGGAACAACTGCAGATGGCGGTGCACGAAGCGGTCGGCGCTGAAGCACGCCGCACCGGCCGGGGGCCGGCTCAGCTGGGCCACGGCGACCAGCAGGTCGCCGGTCCCGACGTCCGGCCGGAGCTGCCCGGCCGTCCTGGCGCGGTCCATGACCTCCCCGATCAGCTGCTCGACCCGTTGTCCCGCCGCTTCCAGGTCGGGGTGATGCTGATCGAAGGTGCTGGAGATCATCGGACACAGTGCGCTGATGCGTTCGTCCGCCGCGGTGTGCACGAAGTGCTCGAGGGCGGCGAACGCGTCACCGGTCTCCGCGAGCGCTCCCGCGGCCGCCTCGGCCGTACGGCCCATCACGGAACAGACGACCTCGCGGACGAGGGCGTCGCGGTCCGGGAAGTTCCGGTACAGCGTGGCGTTGCCGACACCGGCCCGGCGGGCGATCTCGTCGAGCGGCACGTCAGGGCCGTACTCGACGAACATCTCCCGGGCGGCGGTGACGATCCGCTCCCGGTTGCGCAGCGCGTCGGCACGGGGCCGGTGCGCCTTGCGAGCGGGGACTGCGGTCTGCACGGCGTACTCCAAGTCGGACGAATGCGGATCACCACGCGTCCCCGGGGATCACTGAGGACCTCTGGGGATCACTGGCACTGGGCTTGCTGGGCGCCTGCGGTGATCCGGGGAGGAGTTCCCCGTTTCGCGCGGACACAGGTCTAAACGGGGAGAGGATCCCCGCTTATTTCCCTCTCCCGAACCCAATCCATGTGACCTGCGCCACATGCTCCGTCCGCCCGGCGCGACGCACTTCACCCACCTCGCACCACTCGACGCGATTCACCCTACTAGACGTGATTCACACCGGGGTGCGTCGAAATAGCACGATCGGTCTCTCCCAGCGCGCGCCCTCCGCCGCGGCGACACAGGGTGAGCGCAAGGGTGCAGTCGGAGACCGGAGGCTGCCGTGGAGCGAGAGGTGCGTTCATGCAGCCTCAGTCACCCCGACGCCGCATACGCCCGCGCCGCGTGGCCACCCTCGCCTCGGTGATCGCGCTGACCTTCGCGGTCAGCACCTCGGCGGGGACCGGACATCTGGCGGCGCCCACCACCGCCGGGCCCGTCGGCCCGGCCCGCTCCTCCGCCCTCGTGCCCTGCCTGATCCGCGGCGGCGCCGACGTGCAGATGACGGAGGGCCTTCCGACACCGACCGGCTACTCCCACTCCACCGGCACCGTCCGCGCCCTGACGCTGATGGTCGACTTCTCCGACGCGCCCGGACAGGGCAGCGCCCTCGACCGCTTCCACGAGTTCTTCCCGCAGACCCAGGAATGGTTCCGCACGGCGTCGTACGGCCACCTCGACTACCGCCCCGAGACCCCCATCACCACCTGGCTGCGGATGCCCAAGTCCTTCAGGGACTACGGCATAGAGCGCGGCGCCCCCTTCGATCCCGGCTACCGGGACCTGGTCCAGGACATCGTGGCCGCCGCCGATCCCGACGTGGACTTCCGCTCGTACGACCTGCTGAACGTGCTGGTCACCCCGAACGCCGGCCCCTCCGCCCTGGACACCGTGCTCTCCGTGACCTTCGCCGGCAACGGCGAGGCCCCGGTCGCCGACGGGGTCCCCATCTCCAACGCGTCCTTCGTCTACTCCCGCCAGGACGACGGCTCCGGCACCTACACGCACACCGGGTACCGGGTGCTGCCGCACGAGAACGGCCACACCTTCGGCCTGCCCGACCTCTACACCCAGGACGGCGGGGGCACGGTCGGGCACTGGGACATCATGAGCGAGGACTGGGGCGCCAACAACGACCTGCTCGGCTGGCACAAGTGGAAACTGGGCTGGCTGGACGCCACCCAGGTCGGCTGCGTGTCGGCCAAGGGCAGCGCGGAGTACACGCTGACACCGCTCTCCAAGGCGGGCGGCGGCAAGCTGGTCATCATCCCCGTCGACGCACGCTCCTCCTACGCGCTCGAACTGCGCGCACAGGGCGGCAACGACGAGGCGATCTGCAAGCCGGGCATCCTCATCTACAGGGTCGACGCCACCGTGGACACCGGACGCGGCCCCATCACCGTCTTCGACGCCCACCGCGACAGCGGCGGCTGCACCCGCAGCCCCAACGTCCAGGCCGAACTCTCCGACGCCCCCTTCGCCCCCGGCGAGACCTTCAAGGACCCCCGCCACGGCATCACCGTCCACGTGGCGAGCGCCGACCTGGACGGCGAGTACAAGGTGCGCGTCACCCGCAGCTGACGCCCCACGCCCCCACCATTACCTCCTCACGCTGCGACCTCCTGATCCGGTACCCTGTCCACCGAGTGCAGCACGCCTTCGTAGCTCAGGGGATAGAGCACCGCTCTCCTAAAGCGGGTGTCGCAGGTTCGAATCCTGCCGGGGGCACAACACGTTAAGCCGCTGACCTGGGGTTTCTCCCCCAGGGAGGCACCCTATTCGGCCTCGGACTCCCCGTCCGGGGCCGTTTGCGTGAGCGGTGCGTGAGCGGTGCGTGAGCGGACGGGGCGCCAGACCCCGATATCTCTCCGGATGGATCAGCACCATCCAGCACGCGCTGTGCGCGCGGCACGAGCCGGGCCGCGGCCTCGGCGATCGCCAGATCCGCCTCGGGAAGCAGGCTCGTGTAGGTGTCGGCCGTGATGGTGATCGAGGAGTGGCCGAGCATCTCCTGGATGTCCTTCAGACCGGCCCCGGCCGCGTGGGCCAGCGTTGCCGCGCCGTGGCGGAGGTCGTGGAGCCGGACGGGCGGGAGACCGATCTCCTCGTACAGCTCGATGAAGCGCCGTGTGACGTTGGCGGGGTGGAGCATCTCGCCGTTCTCCCTGGTGAAGGCGCGGCCGGTCTCCACCCAGGCGCGCATGAGGACCGGCTCCTGGCCGAACGGATCCGCGAGGTCCACGGCGAGTCCGGCGGCGCCTACGGCTCTCCGCGGGTGACCGCTGAACTCCGCGCGAAGGGCCTGCGAGTCAACGAGAAGCGGATCGCCCGGGTGATGCGGACGTTCTCCATCACCGGCATCCGCCTGCGCAGACGCGTCCGCACCACTGATCCGGACCCGGCCGCCAGGTTGGTTCCGGACCTGTTCCAGCGGGACTTCACCGCGGTCGAACCCGGCCTGAAATACATGGGCGACATCACGTATCTCCCTCTCGCGGGCGGTGAGTTCCTCTACCTCGCGACAGTGCTGGACTGCTTCAGCCGCAAGGTCGTCGGCTGGTCCATCGCCGACCACATGCGCACGGATCTGGTAGCCGACGCTCTGAGGATGACGGCGGCGACCCGCGGCGGCCTGGACGGGGCGGTGTTCCACTCCGACCACGGAGCCCAATACGGCTCCAGGGCCTTCGCCGACCTCTGCATCCAGCTCGGGGTCACCCGGTCGATGGGCGCGGTCGGCACCAGCGCGGACAACGCGGCTTGCGAGAGCTTCCACGCGTCCCTCAAGCGAGAGACCCTCCAGGGCGCCCACGACTACGGCGACCCCGCCACCTGCAGAAACAGGGTCTTCGCCTGGCTGACCCGCTACAACACCCGCCGCCGGCACTCCGCCAACGGCCACCTCAGCCCCAACGAATACGAACGCCGACACCACACCGCTAAGCTCACGCTCGCCGCGTGATTAACGAAGCGTGTCCACCATCACGGGGGAAGGCCCCTGCATCTCTGTAGGCGAGTGCGGCATGATCGCCGTCATGTCTTGAGGGGGACTGATGAGTGCCTACATAGCCGCGGCCGTCTTCTTCGGCCTGCTGGGTTTGATCCCGGCCAGGAAGGCGCATGCCATCCGTCACGTCATAGCCCATGGCGAGCGCGCACGTGGCGTGTGCGACTACGTCACCTGGGACGACGGCGACGCGAGCGCCTGGTGTTCGTTCGTCACTCCGGACGGCAAGAGCAGACGGGTTGCGGTTCAGGGCTATGGTTCTCCACGATTCGAGGCTGGCGACGTGGTGGAGATCGCCTACTGGAAGGGCAGGCCGCGTACCGCGGTGGTGGTACAGGACGAGGAGAACTACCGGCGCACCCACCTCGTCGCTGCGATCGTCTGCTCCGTACTGGCCAGCGTTTTCGCGCTGGCCGCGGTCCTGGCTGCAGCGCTCTAGGAACTACGGCAGCGCGACAAGATGCCCACAGTTCTCCGAGATGATTTGCGCTCTCCTGTCTCACCTAAGTGTGAGACGTCATCCGCACCTCGGCGGGCACGGGATCCGCCATCGACCTCTGCTCCACCTGGTCCGCCAGGACCGCGGCTCCGCGGTCGCCAACGAAGTGGCCCGGCGCATGGTCGTTCCGCCGCACCGCGAGGGCGGACCGGCCCAGTACGCGCGGCCACCCCTCCGGGTGCGCAGGACGAACGACACCCTCACGCCCGTCCTGGAGCAGGCCCGCAGCCGGCTGCACGAGCAGTTGACGGTGCCGCAGCTCGCCCGCGAGGCGGGGCTGAGCGAGCGCACCTTCGCCCGCCGGTTCCGCGAGACGCTCGGCACGACGCCCCTGCAGTGGATCCTGCAGGAACGGGTCCGGCTGGCTCAGGAGTTGCTGGAGGAGACCGACGAGCCGGTGGAGAGTGTCGCGCAGCGCACCGGCTTCGGGAGCGCCGCCAATCTGCGGCACCACTTCGGCCGACTCACCGGGGTCTCTCCCCAGACGTACCGCCACGTCTTCCGTCATCGCACGGGACAGCGGCGGAACGGGGTGGCGGCGTCCGGTCCGCGCGCCGAATGAGCGGGGGAAGACTTGTTCGGCCTCGAACCTCTCGTCCCGGGCCGTTCCGGCTCGTCATTGCAGGTCGGCCGCGACAGCCGGATGTCCTGCTCGGCCAGTTCGGGTTCGCAGCCCTGGCCGACGTGGTTCTTGTCTCCGATCAGCGTGTGGCCGGACCCGGAGGCGACAAGTTCCGATTCGGCGGCGAGGAGGTCCAGCGGGGTCTCGCGTTCGTCAGCCTTGCCTGAGAGGCGTGACCGCGCTCCGCTGCCGGAATATCGGCCGATGGAGGTCGGTTGGAGACGGCGAACTCAACCGCGTTCTGGAGTACGGAAGTTGACACCCCGGACTGATTTTGGAGGGCTCCATGGCCCGTTCGTTCCTCTTTCTCCTCGGCAGCGCCCGCGCGGATGGCAACACCGAACTGCTGGCCCGCGCCGCAGCGGAGCAACTGCCGGGCGATACCGAGCAGCGGTGGCTGGACCTGGCGGAGCTCCGTCTGCCCGACTATGACGACGCGCGCCATTCAGTGGACTCATGGCCGCAGGCGGAAGGCGACGAGGCACTGTTGTGGGAGGCAACGACGGCTGCCACCGACATCGTGATCGCCTCGCCGCTGTACTGGTACTCCGTGTCGTCCTACGCCAAGCGTTACCTCGACTACTGGTCGAGGTGGCTGGCCACCCCTGACCCCGGCTTCAAGGCGAAGATGGCCGGGCGCACCCTGTGGGGCGTGACGGCCATGGCACACCGCGAGGAAGTCGTCGCCGAGCCCTTGATCCTCACCTTGCACCACACCGCGGCATTCATGGGCATGCGATTCGGCGGCGTACTCCTCGGCAATGGCTCCCGGCCCGGCCAGGTGCTCACCGACGAACGGGCGGCCTCCCGTGCCAAGACGTTCTTCGCCCAGGAAGCGCCCCTCGCCCGGCTCCCCTTCGAGGAGGAGTGACAAGGCACCGGAACGCGCGGGTTCCCGCCCTACGATCCGCGGCTGATGGTGCGCCTGCTGGTCTACGGCACACCACTGGGGTCCGCTCCTCCCGTGCGATCGAGCGCAAGTTGTGGACGATGTCGCTTTCCGGTTCCTGGCTGCCGACCAGGGCCCGGACTACCGGTCGATCGCCCGGTTCCGCCTCCATCTGGACGCCGTCGCGGAACTGTTCTCCCAGTGCCTGCACCTGGCCCGGAGGCTGGGCATGGTCAAGATGGGCCGCGTCGCCGTGGACGGCACGAAGTTGAAGGCCAACACCTCCAAGTACAAGGCGATGAGCTACGGACGGCTGACAGCGGAAGAAGAGCACGTCGAGGCCGAGATCACCGAGCTGGAAGCCAAGGCCACAGCCTTCACACTGGTCCGCGGCGGGGCGGCCGTCGTGCCACATGTGATAGGACACGAACAGCTGGGTGAGGCCCTCGAAGACGTCGACCAGGGGGACGGCTCCGTCGCCTCCGACGAGCGGAGTCGACGGGTCCACCTCGGTCATGGGCAGCCGTCGCCGTACGGCGGCGATCGCGTCGCCCTCCCGGGTGTGCGCCTTCTCCCGGCCTCGCAGAGCGTCGATTGCGGCCAGCCACTCCGTGCGGGAGGCGACCGGCGGCGTGTTCATTGCAGTCATGTCCGTACCGACCCGGCAACCCGCAAGAACTCATCGTTCGACTGTTCAAGACCGCCGAACAGAATGCGGACGCCTTCTCACTCCTACGCATATTGGGAGGCGCGCCGTTGTCGGCGGCAGATCGGCGGATGCCCCCCTGGTGCCCTGCGGAGAGCCCACACTCACATCCCTCTGTGCGTGCGCGATGCGTGAGCGGACTGTTCCGCACGAGGCGTCATGAGCCGGATCGCGTACGGAGCCGCGCGGCGCTGACCAGGCGAGACAGCACCACGCGGCAGCATCGGACATTCCCCGGCAAGGATTCGATCCCACTCCTGAAGCGGGTGTCGCAGGTTCGAATCCTGCCGGGGGCACAACGCATTAAGTCGCTGACCTGGGGTTTCTCCCCCAGGGAGACACCCTATTCGGCCTCGGACTCCCCGTCCGGGGCCGTTTGCGTGAGCGGTGCGTGAGCGGACGGGGCGCCAGCCCCCGAGATTTGGAAAGAGTGCTGGTCGCCGACCACAGATGTGTCTAGACGTGGCGAGGATCCGGGCTGAGGATGGCTGGATCCTCGGATCGCAGCCGGAACTTTGCATGGACTCCCAGGCTGTTGCGTGCGGCGATGTAGAAATCGTCACGCTTCCCCTGGAACTCCCGGAACGCCCTCATCCAATCGTCTGGCGTACCTGGACGCATGTCCCGAACGAACTGTTCCAGTACCCAGGCATGCCGCTGCAAAGACCTGGCTGCCGAGATGGTCTCCGCTTCTCCCACGAGGAGCACGGCCTCGAACGCGTAGCCACGCTCAAGCTCAGCTTCGGCCAGCAGCTCCAGGCCGGCCTCCCTGGCGAGTGGCTGCGGCAGGTCGAAGAGTCCCTTACCTGCAGCCAGACGGCCCGCCAGCGAGGTGAACCTCTTGATCGCGTCGGCATACCGGAGATAGCACTCCAGGCGGCGTTCGTCCCACCGTGTGGAAAGTTGGCGCCGCCACCGAGATCTCTCCGTCAAGGCTCCGCCGACGTAGGACGCAACCGCGCCGACGAGCACACCGATCAAGGTGAATAGCTGTCCCGACATGCCCCCGCCGATCGTGTATCTGCCAGGAGGGACCATACGGCCGGAGACTCTGATGCGTAAGGGCCTCGGGAGGCTGGTACGAGAGCTGAAGGGTCTCTCAGCGGAGCCGGGATCAACAGCCGGATGCCACTGCACCTTCAGAGCCCTCGTACAGTTGCTGTACAGCAGCGAAGTACAGCAATCCCAGCAACTGGCAGCGCCCAAGACTGCCTCTCATCGGCCTCCCGGCAGCCCTTATGACCTTCAACGTCCGATCTCTTGCGCGGACAATCGCGAGGGCCGTCAGGGACGGTGCACGGTGGTCAACAGGGGGTGCACCTGGACCGGTGGAACTGCCCCCTCGGCGCCTTGCGGACGCAGCTTGTCGAACTCCCGAGCCGCTAGCCGGTGCTCAGCGGCCTCTACAGGGCCGCGTAGACGGCCGAGGGCCTCGACCGCTGATGGGGGCGGGGCCTTTGTCGCCCCCAAAGGGTCTGCGGTGCTCACCGCTTCGCCCTTCCCAGCCGGCCTCAGCCGACTCTCCCGCCCTCGTCCCCACGGCTACATGGAGCCCTCATGGGAACGGAAGGCCAAGCAGAGACAGGGGAGGATCAGACGAGGCCGGAAGCCCCCACCCCGCTGATCGGTCCGGTCTTCGCCCTGGCGGCCGGAGCCGGGGATTTACGGACCCGCAGGGTCTGGACAACATTATATCTGCAATCGCGGGGTAAGAATTTTACGAAACGTGCGGACAGTTTCTTTGCAGTAATGAACAGAGTGGAATTATTCAACGCACACGGACCGCAACAGCGTGCTACTGTCGACCCCAGTTGCAGTCGTGGTTCCCGAATTCCAAGTTCCTCTCAGTCGACTTCTGCGTCACTGGAAGTGCTTTTTGGCACCGGTCTTTTTCCGGGCGGGGTGATCATCGCGGCGACACGGCATCCGTACAGTGCGAATGCCGACTCACTGCCCCGAAGGAGACAAGACATGGCTACTGGCACCGTGAAGTGGTTCAACGCGGAAAAGGGATTCGGCTTCATCGAGCAGGACGGTGGCGGCGCTGACGTGTTCGCCCACTACTCGAACATCGCCGCCCAGGGCTTCCGCGAGCTGCTCGAAGGCCAGAAGGTGAGCTTCGACATCGCGCAGGGGCAGAAGGGTCCGACGGCCGAGAACATCGTTCCCGCCTGACGCCGACGCGCACTTTGCAGCTGGGGCCCGCATCCTTCGGGGTGCGGGCCCCAGCTGCACGTACTTCCCGCAGCGGTTTCTCCTGCGGGACGACTGCGAGGGATCCGCAGGCTTAAGCACACGGATTCCCTTTCGAGGATGCCCACACATCTCCTCTCGACCGTATCGCAGCGCACGATTTACTTTCGCGTTCCATTCGGCCCATTCTTGCAATTCTCCACGCCGCTCCCTGCTGCGGGAATTCCTTGATATGTGCCGCATCGAGGAAGGTTCCGCATGAACCGCACACGCACGAACGACCGCTTCGCCCGCACTCGGAACGGCAGCGCCGCCCCCGGGAAGAATGGCAACCGGTTCGGCTCATCGCCCCCGAGCCGCTCCGGCGGACCGATCCGTTCCAACGGTCACAGCCGCCGCCCCGCCGCCCTCCAGGGTGAGTTCGCCCTCCCGGAGACGATCACCCCGGCGCTGCCCGCCGCGGCGAGCTTCGTCGATCTCGACATGCCCGCGGAGCTGCTGGCCGCGCTCGGCTCGCAGGGCGTGACCGTACCGTTCCCGATCCAGGCCGCGACGCTGCCGAACTCCCTCGCCGGCCGCGACGTCCTCGGCCGGGGGCGCACCGGTTCCGGCAAGACCCTCGCCTTCGGGCTGGCCCTGCTGGCCCGTACGGCTGGGCAGCGCGCCGAAGCCCGGCAGCCGCTGGGGCTGATCCTCGTACCGACGCGTGAGCTGGCACAGCAGGTCACCGACGCGCTCACGCCGTACGCCCGCTCGGTGAAGCTGCGCCTGGCCACGGTCGTGGGAGGGATGCCGATCGGCAGGCAGGCCAGCGCGCTGCGCGGCGGCGTCGAGGTCGTCGTCGCCACCCCCGGACGCCTCAAGGACCTCATCGAACGCGGCGACTGCCGGCTGGACCAGGTCTCCGTCACCGTCCTCGACGAAGCGGACCAGATGGCCGACATGGGCTTCATGCCGCAGGTCACCGCCCTGCTCGACCAGGTCCGCCCTCAAGGCCAGCGCATGCTGTTCTCCGCCACTCTCGACCGTAACGTCGATCTGCTCGTGCGCCGCTACCTGAGCGACCCCGTCGTGCACTCCGTCGATGCGTCGGCCGGTGCGGTCACGACGATGGAGCACCACGTACTCCACGTCCACGGCGCCGACAAACACGCGGCCATCACGGAGATCGCCGCACGCGACGGCCGCGTGATCATGTTCCTGGACACCAAGCACGCCGTCGACCGCCTCACCGAGCACCTCCTGAACAGCGGGGTACGGGCCGCCGCCCTGCACGGGGGCAAGTCGCAGCCGCAGCGCACCCGTACGCTGACGCAGTTCAAGAACGGGCACGTCAGCGTGCTGGTGGCGACCAACGTCGCTGCGCGCGGCATCCACGTCGACAGTCTCGACCTCGTCGTCAACGTCGACCCTCCGACCGACCACAAGGACTACCTCCACCGCGGCGGCCGCACGGCCCGCGCCGGCGAGTCCGGCAGCGTCGTCACCCTGGTCACCCCGAGCCAGCGTCGCGCCATGACCCGCCTCATGGCAACGGCCGGCATCGTCCCGCAGACCACCCAGGTCCGCGCCGGCGCGGAGGCCCTGCACCGCATCACCGGCGCCCAAGCCCCTTCCGGCATCCCGGTCGTCATCACCGCACCCGTGGTCGAACGCCCCAAGCGCAGCGCCGTCTCACGCGGCCGACGCCGCCCGGCTTCGGCGACCCGGCGCGCGCCCGCACGGCGGTCCGTCTCCGACGCGGCAGCCTAGAACCGTCCTGATCAGGAAGCTGACCCATCTCTGCAGGAGGCACCTCTTGACGCTGGTCCAGACGCACCCCCGCGCAATGAGCACCGACGCCGCGCACAGGACGGTTGCCGATGCCATGGACGCGGCCGGGCCTCAGGTCCCGGACGACATGACCGTCGAGGTGGCACTGTCCGTCATGGCCGCCGCCCGCACAGGTCATCTCCTCGTTTGTGACGAGGACGGCCAGTGCACCAACCTGGTCACCCGGGCCCGGCTCACCACCCTGCGGGACAGTTCCGGATACACGGACCGGGTCCGCCTGCGCGACATCACCGACGCCGGCGGGCCCTTCGCCTCGCCGCTGACCACGGTGGCCGAAGCCGAGCACGCGATGCGACACCGGCGGCTCGGGGCCCTGCCTGTGGTCGACGAACACGGCACCGCTCTCGGGGTCCTCGCGCTCTCCCGCTGAACCGCCTCACCACGGCCGGCCCCTCCCCTCCTTCTCCTTGTGAGGCACCATGCGTTGTGTCATCGCCCGCTTTCCGTTCGAGCTCACCAAGGGTGGAGTGCTGGAATCGATGAAGGACGTCAAGCCCGAGCCGGTCACTGGCGACTCCGTGATCGTCGGGCGCCGCCACTACCCCGCCAAGCAGGTCGGCCAGGTCATCACCCGCCAGGACCGCCGCGATTTCAGCGGCGGCGAAGTCCTCAGGGCCATGACCCAGCTCGGCTTCACCTGCCGCACCGTCCCCAAGGTCGCGGCCGCGAGGATCGTCGACCCGCTCCAGCGGGCTTCCGCGGCGCTTGGCGCCCCCATGCCCATCTGACCGACGGGACAGGCGCGAGCCGGCACCAGGACAACAGTGAGGGCCCGAGCCGGCTTGTTTCCCCGACCTCGTCAGCCGGTCGAGCAGGTTGGCGTGATCTCTTACAGCCGGGGCATCGGCTCTGCGGTGCAGCCTGCGAACAGACTTGATGGCGTAAGCGCCCCGATGAGGCCCTTACGCACAAGCGAACACGTCACGGAGCGCTGGGCGGCAAATGTGTGGGGGCTACCTGCTGCCCACCGAGCCGGGGCGGCCGACAGCACATCGTGGCACCCAATGCCTTCGTCGTCGTACTGACCCCGGAGATCCACCGGTGGGACTCGATTGCCGGTCCGAATGTCGACACAGCAGCCCGGCCACTCGTCTCCTCGGGCTGCCGTCCCAGGCCGGACCGCGACGCCCGGCCTGATCGGCTGCCGGCTACGAGCCTGGTGGGGCTACCGTCCGATGTGAGAGCGCAGGTCAGGCGCCCGCCTCGGGGGACCCGACATCACCGCGTCGCAGTTCGTCGTTGATGCGCCGGGCCTCTTCGAGTTGGTCTTCCAGAATGATGATGCGGCAAGCCGCCTCGATGGAGGTGCCCTGGTCAACCATCTCGCGGGCACGGGCGGCGATACGCAGCTGATAGCGGGAGTAGCGCCGGTGTCCGCCCTCGGAGCGCAGTGGCGTGATCAGCCGGGCTTCACCGAGGGCCCGCAGGAAGGCGGGCGCGGTACCGAGCATCTCTGCTGCTCGTCCCATGGTGTAAGCGGGGTAGTCGTCGTCGTCGATTCGGTCGAGCGGTGTGTCTGCGGTCATCTGCACCTCTGCTTGGGGAACGCGCCGAGGGGCCTTGGTGCCGTACGGCACCAAGGCCCCGAGGGATTTGTAACACCATCGGCCGGCTACTGCGATGCCGGCCTTCTGTTTCCGCACCAACCCCCAACGGGGGGCGGAGAGTGCGGGGGTCGCGAATGCGTGACCGTGGGACCACCTTCCGTTCCGGGGTCTGCGGTACCCGGGCGGACCGTTCTCGCCCAGGCGGTCCTGATGGCGTCCGCCTCCTTCTCTCTTCCTTCTGATGAACCTCTTGATACTGCGGATCCTGCGTACTGCTGGCAGCCCTCATGAGGCCACCGGCCCGGCGGTCAGCGACGGGGCCCCAAAGCCCAATCCGGCCCCACCACTCCACCGCCGTGCCACAACCTCTGTTTTGCATACGGGCAGTTCATGCCTGCCACGCCTCACTGACTTCCTGGCTACAGCAAGCACGCTACCCCCGTCACGGATGCATGTCTACATCAGCCACAACAGATTTCAGTCCATACGAGTGAAAGGTTCTGCATCAGTACCCATCTGCCGCAGCCGCTCGACTTCGGCCGGCGGCCACCGCAGTGACGTCACCCAGTTGATCCTGGCACTCAGAGCCGTGTGGTCGTGGCGGCTGCCGCCGTCGACCAGGCGCCGCGCTGACGTGGCGTGGCCGACCGCGGTTCCGACCGACGAGTGTCACCGTCTCGCACAAGGCCGACGGTCGCCCTCGGACAGGACCCGCCAGAACGGATTCAGCGCACATGAGGCCGGGAAACCCCGTGGACACGTGAGAACCACGGAGTGATGTGCTCCCGGGCCAGGCACCCTGAGGCCGCAGTTTCCGCAGGACACAGCCCGGCCCAGGGGAAACTCCTAAAGCGGGTGTCGCAGGTTCGAATCCTGCCGGGGGCACGCGACCAAGGTCCAGTTCAGGGGGATGATCCCCTCGAACCGGCCCTTTGCCGTGATCACGGCCGCGCCGCACCCGTGCCAGAAACGCCACTCGGTGCCACATCCCCACCCTCCTTCCGGATCATCGAGCCGAGCCGATCGGCGACCTCACGGTCACGGCCGTTGACCATGTGCTGGTGGATCAGCGCGGCGCGGGTCGCGCTGTGCCCCATCCCGGACTTCGGCACCTCGGCCGAACGGAGCGACGCCCGCTCCCGGAAGCGCAGTGATGAAGGCAGTCACGGCTCGGCCGACCTCGCCACAGGCCGAACCATTACCTGGTTGACGTGCTGCCTTGCCTCGTGAGGAGATCACTCGCACATTCGAATCCTGGAGGGGGTAATACGTGATGCACTGGTACTCCGCAGCGCAACTGTCGCCACCTGAGACGTACTTCCAGACAGCGGCTTTCTGTCTTGTCGTGGCAGTGACGCTCATCGCGGTCGGCCGTCATCAGCGCCGAACAGGGCGCGGCATCATCAACCCCGACAGGCCTGTGCGTGTAGCCGATGCCCTGCTCCCCGACGCGCCGCCCCGCAAGAGCAAGCGGGTGACGGGCCGCATCTACCTCTTCTTCGGCTGGTTCCTGGTCCTGGGCGTGGTCATCAACCTGTTCAACGGCATCAGGGCAGCGCGCGGTTAACCGCGAATCAGGCCACGAACGTGAACCACGCTCATGCCAAGCGGGTGTCGCAGGTTCGAAGCCTGCCGGGGCGCAAGGGGAAGGGCTGCTCACCCCTCGGCGTCGAGGGGTGAGCAGCCCTTGGACAGCGGAGCCGGCTGACGCACGGCGTCGGGGGCGCCCCGTGGTCACAGGCCGCAGGAGCCGCGGTCGAGGTGGAAGTACCGGGCGTTGGCCCAGCGGCACAGCCGGATTCCGACGGCGACGCCGGCGATGGTGACCAGGGCGGGCAGGTAGCCGCCGGCGACCTGGATGATCGGGATCGCCGGACACCCGCCCGAGATCGCCCAGCCCGTACCGAACAACACCGCGCCGGGGATCACGCCCGCGTGGATGCGCCCCGGGGTACGGCGGACCCGCAGCAGGGCGAACGCGCACACGATGATCGCGACGGCGCCGGCGAAGGACAGGAACATGCGCAGGTCCTGGAAGGTGAACATGCGGTTCAGCTCGGCGTAGTCGCCGAAGCCGATGTTGGAGACGGTGTAGCCGAGGGCCAGTCCGGTGATGATGTTGGCCAGCAGAATCGCGCCCCGGGTACGCATCAGATCACCTTCCACAAGAGGAACGACACCGCGACGGCGGTGCCGAAGAACACGGCGGTCGCGACGATGCTGACCGGGCGCAGACGGCCGCAGCCGTTGAGCCCGTGGCCCGAGCTGCACCCGCCGGCCAGTCGGGTGCCGAAGCCGACCAGCACGCCTCCCACGAACAACAGGGCGACCATGGCGATCGGATTGGCGGTGACCAGGTTCCGGAAACCCGGGCCCATGTCGAAGCGGAGCTTGAACCGCCCGGAAGTGACCGCGGCGATCAGTCCGCCGAGGAAGACCGACACCAGCAGGGCGGCCTGGGTGACCAGCGGGGCCGGGCGCAGGCTCGTGACCGAGGGGCTCTCACCCGCCGCCGGTTCGGCGTCCGGTTCGACGTCCGGTTCGAGCGGCCGCGACTCCCCGTAGGAAACCGGCGGCACGGTGGACGCGCCGGTAATCGTGCCGAAGTGTTCCGCGGTGGCCGCGGCGAGCGCCTCGGCGAGGGCCTGGTCGTCGGCGAACTCGTCGTCCATCTGCTCGAGATCGCGTTCGCTGCGCCAGTGCAGCACGCGATCCCACGCGGATGACACCCCGAAAGACCGATCGGTGGTGAGGGTGTAGTTGATGGTGACCAGAGCGAGCCCTATAGCGCCCGCCCACCAGGGCCAGTAGGCGCTCATGCGGGCCCTCTCATCCAGTCGGCGAGTCGAGCCCACAGGCCGCGCTTCGGGGCGGGCGCTTGCCGCGTGCGCCGAGCGTGGTGGTCCGAGGGCTGAGGTATCCGCACGGGTGGTGGCGGCTGGTGATGCCAGACCGGCGCCGGCGGGGGTACGGCCCCGTACTGGGCCATGATCTCCGGTGTCGCGGCTCCATACCCCGACGGCTCAGGTGACGGGGCCGGTGCCGGCTGGGGCCGGGACCCGGTCGCCGGTGTCCGCGGGTCGGGCTGCCGCGGCGGTGCCTGTCGGCGCACCTGCCCCGGGTTGGCCGCGCCGGACCCGTTCGCGTCGGCCTCGACTTCGAGGTGCCGCGCGCGGGCTCCGTTGGGCAGCAGGCTGATCGGCACGCGCTCGCCGGTGAGGGACATCTGGTAGCGCGCACAGTCGTGCCACTGCTCGTCACTGTCGCAGTAGTGGTCGCGCCAGCCTTGCAAGCTTGCTCTGAGCAGGGGGAAAAGGGGACATCCCACGGCGTGCGAGCAACTCATGTTGCTCCCTCCTGACCGGCGCACAGCGCCCGTTCAGGGAGGGCGGTTGCCGTTCTCGGTTCTTGATCCTTGCTGCGCCCGGTCGGCGATCAATGCGTCCAGAAATGCAGGCGCAGCGCCGTATTGTGAAAGTCCGTCAGCGCGGTCAGGCGAGATGGAACCACTGTTTCGCCACCCCGAGCAACTTCAGGGAGTTATTCAGCCGAACCAATTGGCATCACCTGGTGAGCTGCGTCACGCGGCGGTTGAGGCCGCCTCTCTCATATCCGGATATTCGCGGCCGACGAGGGGGTCACTCGGATCGTTGTCCGACCTCACGGTCGCGTCCTCCACTGATACACGTCAGCCATTCATGGAGAGGGCGTGCATATTGGAGTTGATTGTAGTGAAGTTGCGAATATTGCAAACTGTGAATGAAGAAACCGACGGAGGGGAATCATGTGTCAGCGCGCTGTCTGCCGGACGTGCCGGAAGGCGACCTATGAGGGATGCGGGAAGCACGTGGAGCAAGTGCTCGCGGACGTGCCGGCTCCCCGGCGGTGCACGTGCGAGTCGGCGGAGCGCGGGCGTGCACGCGCGGCGGAGGCTACGACTCCATCAGGACCGGGACCGGCCCGACCGGACGGATCACCGCGACGCGCACGTGCTCCTCGGCACCACCCAGGGAGTTCACCGGGCCGGTCGGGCGACGGCTGGTGGACCCGACTCGTCGAATGGGTGAAAAGCCCGGCATGAACACACACCCCCGATCGAGGTTGCGATCCCACTCCTGAAGCGGGAGCCACAGGTTCGAATCCTGTAGGGGGGCGAGAAGCGGGAATGCCCCGGGCCGATCGTGGTCCGGGGCATTCTCTGTGTCCGCTACTGGCGTCGGCGCGCGTGAAACTCCATGGCCGGGGCGGCGCAGCGGCCGTGCGCCGACCGCCTCGTCGGCTAGGCGGCTATGCGGCCAGAAGTGACTTACGGGGGCGCCGGCGGCGCCTCAGCACGACGATCGTCATGGGGATCGCCGTTGCCAGGAGGCCGAAGCCGCCGAAGATCACCGGTGCCAGCCACAAGTCGCCGAAGCTGTTGATCCGGGCGTCGCCGGGGGCATCGGCGCGGTAGAGGACCTCGACGTCGTCGCCTTCGTCGTAGGACGGCGGGTTGGCGCCCGAGGAGCTCTCGAAGGTCCTGGACGGGCCGTTCGCCGGCGTGAACTCGACGACCGGGTACGCCATCGGCGAGTTGCGCTTCCTGTGGCGGGAGGACCCGCTGTAGCTGTCGTGGTCGGTCCGCCACTCGACCGATACGACCGTTCCCCGGGCGCGGTCCGCGCCTGTCAGGAACGATATCGACTGCCATGTCAGGGCACAGCCGATGGTCAGGAACAACAGCCCGAAGGCCGTGACTCCGAGCGTGATCCACCAAGGGGCTCCCCGCCCGCGCAACCGAAACCGCACCGCATCCCTCTCGCTCGCCCGAACGAGCAGGACGTTATCCCAACCGCGGCGGATGCCGATCACCTGCTCCGTTGCGAATGCATCGGGGCATGTGCCGGGCGGTGTCGGGCGAGGGCCTCGCGGGAGCTGTTCCGGCAGGGTTCGGGGGCTTCGCGGTGGGGAGGGAGACTTCGGCGGACGGGTCGGGGAGGGGCTGTGGCGGACGTCGCTTTCGGTGTCTTCGTCGCGCTGGTCGTGGTCGGCGGGTGCCTGGTGCTCGCCCGGGCCGCGTGGCTGCACTGGACCGGTTCGGAGCGGGCGCCCGACCTGTCGACGAGCTGGACGTCGGCGAGTCCGTCGGTCGCCAGGGGCCACGAGCGGGGTGTCGTCGCCCTCGCGGCGTGGCTGCTGGGGCTGACGGTCGGCATCGTGGTCGCGGCCGCCGGTGCCGAAGTGGCGGGCGGGGTGGTGCTGTTGGGGTCGTTCCCGCTGCTGGTGTGCCATGCCACGATCGCGTGGTTCAACCGGCCGAGGTTCCTGGTGCCGCCCCACCGGCGCGGGGAGACGGGCTCGGTGGTCGAGTGGTGGCGTCTGCGGCGGGGCGTACGGCGTCCGGGGAGGGGTGGGGGCCAGTGGTGAGCCCCAGGCCGAAGAAGGCCGCCCAGGCGGAACAAGAGGGCCCTGAGGGAGAAGGGGGGCCCGGGGAAGAGAGCCCTGGCGAGAAGGGGGCCTCGGGGAGGTAGGGGCCGACGGGGGACGGGGTCAGCGGCGGCGAGGGACGGGTCAGCGGCGACGGGGGGCCGCGGCACAGTGGACGCACATGGTGGTCGCCGGGCGGATCTCCAGGCGTTCGGCCGGGATCTGGATGCCGCAGACCTCGCAGCGGCCGTAGTCGCCCTGTTCCAGCCGTTCCAGGGCCTGGTCGGACTTCTCCAGGTCGTCGCGCGCTCGCGCCAGGAGGGCCGCGACGTGCTGGCGCTCGAAGGCGGTGGTCTGGCCCTCCGGGTCGTGCTCGTCGTCGACGGCCACCAGGGCGTTCGCCTCGATGATCGTCTTGAAGTCGCGGTCGAGGGCCTCGATCTGGGCCTGCGTGGCGGCACGCCGCGCCGCCAGCCGCTCCCGGACCGCATCACGCTCGGCGACCGCACGCTCGGCCGGCACGAAACCGAAACCGGCATTACTGGATGAATCTTCCATTCAGGTAAAAACGACGCCGTACCCGTATGTATTCCTCGGCTCTCCGGCACCCGGCACTCCCCCACCTCCCCCGTCCCGGTTTCTTTACGGTTCCCTGACGCGCCCGGCGGATCCGGTGCCCCCCACCCTGGTGTCCTCACCCATGTCCGGAACCGGATGGATCTCGCGTCGGAGAATGGAGTGCCATGGAAGGCACCGTCGTCGCAGTGGTGTTCGCGATCGTGTTTCTGCTGCTCGTGCTGAAGAGCGGGACGCGGGTCGTCAACCAGGTGGAGCGCGGGGTCGTGTTCCGGCGGGGGAAGGCCCTGCCGACCCACCGGCAGCCCGGGATCACCTTCCTCATCCCGTTCGCCGACCGGATGCGCAAGGTGAACGTGCAGATCGTGACGATGCCCGTGCCGACCCAGGAGGGCATCACCAAGGACAACGTGTCGGTGAAGGTCGACGCCGTCGTGTACTTCCGCGTGATCGACCCGCTGCGCGCCGCCATCGAGGTGCAGGACTACGTCTTCGCCGTCGGGCAGGTCGCCCAGTCCTCTTTGCGGTCCATCATCGGCAAGAGCGACCTGGACGACCTGCTCAGCGACCGTGAGCGGCTGCACGAGGGACTGGCCCTGATGATCGACAGCCCGGCCACGGGGTGGGGCGTCCACATCGACCGGGTCGAGATCAAGGACGTCCAGCTGCCCGAGTCGCTGAAGCGGTCCATGTCGCGCCAGGCCGAGGCCGAGCGGGAGCGGCGGGCCCGGGTGATCACCGCCGACGGTGAGTTCCAGGCCGCTCAGCAGCTCGCCAACGCCTCGCGGATCATGTCCGACACGCCGGAGGCCATGCAGCTCCGGCTCCTCCAGACGGTCGTCGAGGTCGCCGCCGAGAAGAACTCCACGCTCGTCATGCCGTTCCCCGTCGAGCTGCTGCGCTACTTCGACAAGGCCGCCCAGCAGATCGGCTCCGACCTCAACGCAAGGAAGGTTCCGGCGCAGCAGCCGCAGGAGAACGCCGAGCAGCCGTAGCCAGCGCCAGGGTCACGGCCACGGAGCCGGCCGCCATCACCGTCATCGCGGCGGCCGGCGAGGTGAGCTGGGCCACCGAGCCGGCCAGCGCCGCGCCCACACCCTGCATCGTCAGCATGCCCGCCGAGTGCAACCCCAGGGCGTGGCCCGCGAGTTCGTCGGGGGTCAGGCTCATCAGCCGCTCCTGCTGCACCAGGCTCGCCCCGAAACCGACCGAGGCCACGGTCACGCAGACCACCGCCACGGGCAGCGCCGGGCGCGCGACGAACAGCAGGTACGGCGCCGCGAGGAGCAGCAGCAGCGGGGTCGCCAGGCGGGCCCGCACGGCGGGTGGGAGCAGCCGGCACACGGTCACGTCCCCGGCGAGCATGCCCAGCGCCGCGCAGGCGAACAGGGTGCCGGCCGCGTCGGGGGCGTACGACACGTACAGCGACTCGCCGCCGACCACCAGGCCGTTGGGCAGCCACAGACCCAGGTAGGTCAGCCGGCGCGAACGCTCCGACCACAACAGGGCGTTGGTGCGCCAGGTCGCCGCCGGGGAGGGACGGCCCGCGGCGCGGGGCGGGCGCCGGGTGAGGCCGAGTCGCAGGACCAGCGCGGCCGTCAGGTACAGCGCCGCCGACAGCAGCAGACACGCTCGCGGGGAGAGGGCGGCGAGCAGGGCGCCGCCGGTGGCGAAGCCGGTGATCTGCGCAAGCCCGTTCATCATGTTGAACAGTGAACGCCCGGGCAGATAGCCGTCCTTGGTGAGGATCTCGTTCAGCAGCCCCCAGCGGACCCCGCCCCCGAGCGAGGCGACCAGACCCAGCAGCAGTACGACGCCCAGGAGGGCCCCCGTCGGCAGGCCGGGCAGCGCCTGGAGCGCCGTACCGGCCGCGAAGGCCAGTCCGATCGCCGACAGGGCCGTACGCGGGGGAAGCCGGTCGGCGCCGGAGAGCAGGAATGTCGCGCCCAGCACCTGGGCCAGGCTCGGGCCGAACATGCTCACCGCCGCCAGCAGCGGGGAGCCGGTCGCCCGGTACACGAGCGTGCCGAGGGCGAGTGCGCCGAGCGTCTGCGCGGCGGACTGCGCGGCCCCGCCGAGGAACAGCGGGGTGAACTCCGGTGTGCGGAACAGGGATCGGTAACTGGGTCTGGGCATACCGGGAGTCTCCGGCCGGCTCCCGCGGACTCGTTATTGTTTCGCCGCCACGCGAAAGGTCGTGGTGGGGCGGATGCCGGCGGCGAGGCGGAGGCCGCTGGAAGGGCGGAGGCCGGCGGCGAGGCGGACGTCGGCGGCAGGGCGGAACGGCCGTACGGCTGAGGGGAATCGACTTCATGGGGTGGTGGCAGCTCAACGCGGACACGCTGGCCCGGAGCCGGTTCGTCATCTCGCCGCTCGCCGAGACCTTCGCGAGCCTGAAGCTGCTGCACGCGGGCGCCGGTACGCATCCCGGTGAGCAGGTGTGGCTGCGGGACCATCTGCCCGGATACCGGGCGCTGCTCGCGGGCGACCCGGTGACGGCACGGCTGGTGCGGGCGGGGCTGGGCCGGGAGTGGATCGCCGACTTCCTGACGCCCGCGCCCCGGGGCGGCGAGGACTTCGCCGTCGAGGTCGCCCGGATACGGGCGGTCCGCCCCGCGGCGGCCCGGGCGCAGCTGCGGGTCTCCCTCGCCGGGCCGCTCCCCGCCGTGCTGGACCGGGAGGACCTGCCCGAGCGGGCGGCCGTCCTGCTGGAGTGGGTGTGGGAGACGACCGTACGGCCGTACTGGGAGCGGCGCCGGCGGGTGCTGGAGGCCGACGTGATGGCGCGGACCGCTCAGGTGAGCCGGGCGGCTGGGCCGGTGTGCTGGACTCGCTGCGGCCGGGCGGGACACGCTGGCTCGGGGGTGACCGGTTCCAGGTGAACCTGCACGAGTATCCGCCCCGCGAGATCTCGGGTGCCGAGCTGTTGTTCGCGCCGGTGACCGCACAGCGGCACGGCTGGGTGTCCTGGGAGGAGCGGGAGCGGTACGCCGTCGTCTACCCCTGCGCCGGAGTCCTGGCCGGCCACGGCGACCGCCCCGTGCCCGCGAGCCTGGGCGCGCTGCTCGGCGAGTCCCGCGCCGGGGTGCTCGTGCTGCTCGACTCCCCGCTGAGCACCACCCAGCTGACGGCCCTGACCGGGCAGGGCCTGGGGTCGGTGGGCCGGCACCTGAAGGTGCTGCGGGACGCGGGCCTGGTGACGCGGTGGAGGGACGGCCGGTCGGTGCTGTACGCGCGGACGGCGGCGGGCGAGGTGCTGGTGGAGGCCGCGACGGGAGGCAGGGCGGAGGAGCACCGCCCGGACGGGGCGACGCGCGCGGCCGGGGCGGCACGGGCGGACGACGGCAGCTGAGGCGGCGGCCGCGGGCCGGACCCAGCAGCAGCGCCGGCACCGGGGGACGCCGCCCGAACGGCCCTCTACGGGCAGCCGAGGGCTGGCGAGGGCATCCGAGGGCCGGCGAGCACCGACCGCAGGGCCAGAGAGCGCCAGGGCGGCAGCGACAGCGACAGACAGCGGCAGCAACAGCCAGAAAGGCGCCGACCGCAGGGCCGGAGCCGGGACGGCGGCCGTCGATGCCCGCCGGTCGCGGGGCCAGGGCCTGGGCCTGCGCCTGCGCCTGGGCCGGGGGCTGGGCCGGGGGCGGCGCGGGGATGGGCGTGGCCGGAGTTAGCATCCGCTCATGACGACTACCGACCACAACAACGGCTCCGTGCTGGACGTCGAGATCGGGGCCCTCCAAGGAGGCTCCGCCGAACTGGCGCAGTACGCGGGCAAGACCGTACTGATCGTGAACGTGGCTTCCAAGTGCGGGCTGACCCCGCAGTACTCGGGGCTGGAGCGGCTGCAGGAGCGGTTCGCCGGGCAGGGGTTCACCGTGCTCGGGGTGCCCTGCAACCAGTTCCTCGGGCAGGAGCCCGGCACCGCCGAGGAGATCGCCGAGTTCTGCTCGGCGACGTACGGCGTGACCTTCCCGCTGACCGAGAAGGCCGAGGTGAACGGCGAGGGCCGGCACCCGCTCTACGAGCGTCTGGTGGGCTTCGCCGACGGCGAGGGGCACACCGGTGACATCCGCTGGAACTTCGAGAAGTTCCTGATCGGCCCCGACGGGCAGGTCGTGGCGCGCTTCTCCCCGCAGACCGAGCCGGAGTCCGCCGAGATCGTGGCGGCCGTCGAGGGCCTGCTCGGCTGACCGGAGTGGCCCGTTTGACCTTGCCCCAGGGGCAGGGGTGAGCGTCCCTGTCACCGGGCGGAAAGAGCCGCCCGGTGACGGAGGATGACATCGTGGACGAGGAGCTGCTCACCATCGGCGCGTTCGCCGCGCGCTCCCGGCTGTCGGCCAAGGCGCTGCGGCTGTACGACCGGCTCGGCCTGCTGGCCCCGGCGTACGTCGACGCGGTCAGCGGCTACCGCTACTACCGCGCGGGCCAGGTGGAGCGCGCCCGTCTGGTCGCGCTGCTGCGGCAGCTGGACATGCCGCTGGCCCGGATCGCCGAGGTGGTCGGGGCCGAGGGCGACGAAGCGGCCGAGCGGCTCAGCGCCTACTGGGCGGACGTCGAGGCCCGGGTGGCCGGGCAGCGGACCCTCGCCGCGTACCTCCGTGGACGGCTGTCGGGGAGGAGCTTCGAGATGTACGAGGATTTCGCGGTCGAGACGGTGGACGTGCCGGCGCGGGTGGTGATCACCGAGTCGCGGCACACGCTGGCGGACGAGCTGCCGGCCTGGATCGGCGCGTCGCTGGGCCGGCTGGAGGCGGCGGCCCGCGCGTGCGGGGGTGTCACCGGGGCGCCGTTCGTCGTCTACCACGCCGAGGTGTCCATGGAGAGCGACGGACCCGCCGAGTCCTGCGTGCCGGTGGCCGACGAGGCGGCTGCCCGGGCGTGGGTGGCGGAGCACGGCGGGCCGTGGGCCACGCGGGTGCGGCTGGAGCCTGCGGCCCGGCTGGCGTACACCAGGATCACCAAGGCGCGGGTGGCGCATCCGCAGATCCTCGCCGCCTTCGAGGCGGTGGAGCAGTGGGTGGCGCGGGAGGGGCTGGAGGCCGCAGGGCCCTGCCGGGAGGTGTACTTCGCGGACTGGGGCGCGGCCGGGGCCGAGGACCCGGTGTGTGACGTGGCGTTCCCGGTACGTCACCCCTGACGTACCTCGCCCCGTTCCCCGCGGGGCTCCCCGGCGGCTTTGCGCCGGGTGAGCCCCGCGGGGACGAGCCGAGCCCCCTCGGCAAGGACGGCGACTGGTCGAGAGGGCTCCGCGGGTGGTGCTTGTGCAGTTTTCGTCGAGCGTTTACGGCGCAAGGTCGGGGAGGTCCCCCTAGGCCTTGACCGAGGCCACGAAGGCGTTCCACGCCTCGGCGGGGAACGCCAGCGTCGGGCCCTCGACGTCCTTGGAGTCGCGTACGGCGAGTGCCGTGACGATGGGCGACTTGACCTCGACGCAGGCGCCGTTGCCCGCGGAATAGGAGGACTTCATCCACGTCTCCGAAGCGCCCTGAATCAGTGCCATGTCCACTCCTGTTGCGAGTTGCGGTAGTGCGGTTCACGCCAACCGTGTCGGCTGATTGGCGTGATCGACGCTACCGCTCAACTGCCCCTCGCGGAGTAGCCGTTCACTCAAGCGGATGGCATATTCCGGAGGTTCCTTCCGCCTGAGCCGACCGCCCTGTACGATCCGGCGCTTTCCGTCCCTCGGCTCAGTCGGCGTACTTCTTGGCGACCTCGGCGATCAGGTGCCGGGACTGCTCCACGTTCAGCGACTGCGCCCGCAGGTGCTCGTACATCACGGCGTACTTCTGCACGTCAGGCGCCTTCTCCAGGTACAGGTCGCTGGTGACGCCCTCCAGGTAGACCACGCTGGAGTCGGCCGCGTCGGCGAACTCCAGGATGGCGTACTGGCCGTTGAGCCCCGGATGGGCGCCCACCTCGAAGGGGAGCACCTGCACGGTGACGTGCGGCAGCTGGGACATCTCGACCAGGTGCTCCAGCTGCTCCCGCATCACCAGTTTGCTGCCCACCTCCCGGCGCAGCGCGGCCTCGTCCAGCACCACCCAGAGCCGGAGCGGCCCGGCATCGGCGGTGATACGTTCCTGTCGCCGCATACGGACCTGCACGCGCTTCTCGATCTCGGCCGTCGAGGTCTCCGGCAACGCGCCCTGCACCAGGGCCTCCGCGTAGGCGCGGGTCTGCAACAGACCGGTCACCAGCTGGGGTTCGTACACGCGCAGCGACTCCGCGTCGGTCTCCAGGCCGATGTACACGCTGTACGGGATGTCGCCGAACGTGTGCCACCAGCCCTGCTGACGCGAGTCGCGGGCCATCTCCATCAGCGAGTCGACGATCCGCTGGTCCTCGACCTCGTACACCCCGCACAGGTCGCGCACATCGCGCTGGCTGATGCTTCTGCGGCCGTTCTCCAGCCGGCTGATCTTCGACTGGGACACGAGCAGCCGCTCCGCGACCTCTTCGGCCGTCATGCCCTTGAGCTCACGGAGCCTGCGCAGCTCCTGACCCAGCCGGCGCCTCCTGACGGTGGGATTGACATTGGACGCCACGGGACGTGCACCTCCGGCTGCCTGCCTGTTTCTGACACTTTGCGTATCTGCTGCTGAGCAGACTGCCACCAAGGCACTTCGTACCGCTGGGAAACGGTGGATATGCGGCGCGTACGCGCCAGTTAGGGCACATATCGCACACACGCGAAAGCGGTCGAGCGGGGCGGCGGGACCCCGAAGGTCCCACCGCCCCGCTCGAACCAGCGTCTCCCGTACCGGCTTTGGACTCCGGACCGGTGCAGGGCACCGGCCTGATCCCGGGCACCGGTCGTCCGGGCCCTGGGCTCCGCCGGCCCGCGGTTCAGTGCGCCACGGCACGCTCCATGGGGCTGTGGTGCTGCTGCATCGGCACCACGTGCGCGGGCTCCGCCGCGGCCGCCCTGACTCCGGGCACGCCGGGTCCGCCGGGCCCACCGGGCCTGCCGGGTGCCGCCGGCCCGCGCCGAGGCTGTGCGCCAACGCCGTTCTGCACGTCCATGACGGCGTGTGCGACCAGGCCGCCCATCGGGTCGTGCCGGATCAGATCCCGCAGCCGGGACCGGGACGAACGCCCCTCGTTCCCCGGATACAGGTGCTTGCCGAGACCGACTGCGTGGGCCAGCGCGGCGAGCGCCGCGGTCCGCGGGTCCGGCGGTACGCCGGTGCGGATCGCGGAGTCCAGCCGGGATCGGATCTCCCGGCTGATGGCGGTGTCCGTCGCCTGGTACCGCGTCGTCGGCAGCACCCCGCACATCTGGCCGGCCACGGCGGCGACCATGCCGCAGCGTTCCAGATGCGAGAGATAGGTCTGACGCAGTCCTAGTCGTGGCCCGCCGATCCAATGGACGGCCCGTACCGGAGCGCCGCGCCTTCGCAGCAACTCCAACGCGCAGTCCAGAGTCGGATCTCCTGTCGGCCGTGGCACCACCACGGCGATACGATCCCCGTCTGGGGCTATCCGTCCGGCCAGCGCCAGCTCCACTAGCTGTGCACCGGCCAGACCGAGGTCGAGCGACTGCGGCTGTGCAGTGGTACCCGTGGCCGGGTCCAGTGCCAGCAGCAGAAGCTCCTCCGGAATTGTTCTGCGGCTCCTGCCCATCCATGCCTCCCCGCGTGGATGAATGACAGGGTGACGCCTCTCACATTCATCTGTCGAGGGTGCGTGACCACTTCGTGAGGGAACCGGCAGGTATGTCGTTCTCGTCTACCGCAGGGGCCAGGCTCTCACACAGGACACTGGTACATGGTTCGGACAGGGCGCGCGAGTGCGCGTGCGGCGCATGGAGGAGGCATCGGTGGCGGGCGAGTCCCCCGACAGGTCGAAGCAGCACGAGTCGTCGGCGGAACGGAAGTCGGGGAGCGGGGGTTCGGTTCCCGAGGCTCGCGATCCGCGGCCGTCGGTCTCCCGCGAAAAGGATTCCTCAGGTGTCGCGGCTGACACGGCGACGAAGGTCCTGACGATCCGGGACACCAAGTCCGGCGACAACGACGCCGACCTTCGCGAGGCAGTCTCGTCCTGGGTCCGCTCGGCGAAGACGCCCAACTCCGAGGCGGACGCGGCCAAGTCGGACGCCGAGGAGCCGAACGGCCCCGGGACCGGGGACGAGACCCCGGACGCCGCGGCCGAGGACGCGAAGACCACGGACGAGGCCGCGCCGGCGACGCCCGACAAGGAGCCCGAGGCCGAGGACTCCGCGGAGGCCACGTCCGAGGACGAACCGGAGCCCGCGGAAGCCGCCGAGGCCGCCGAGACCGCCGAGACCGCTTCGGAGCAGGACGAGCCGCGGGACACCGCCGAGGCCGGGAACGGCTCCGCAGCGGCCCCCGAGGCCGGGCAGCGGGCGAAGACCGCCGGCGGTGACGCCCCGGAGCAGGTGGACGAGGCCGAGCCCGACGCCGACACCGAGGAGACCGACGCCGAGGCCGCCGAGCCCGAGGCCAAGGCCGAGCCCAAGTCCGAGCCCAAGGCCGAGCCCAAGGCCGGAGCCGAACCCAAGGCCGGAGCCGAACCCAAGGCAGAACCCAAGCCCGAGGCGCGGACCATAGGCGACGGCAAGGACGCGGATACCGCCGACGACGCACCGGCGGCCGCCGACGGCGAGGACACCCCGCAGGGGTCACCCGCACCCGACGGCGAGCCCCGCGCGGATGATGCGGGCCCGGACACGGACGCCGAAGGCGAAGCGACCACCGAAGGCGAAGCCGAGGCGGCCGCGGAAGAGACCGCGGACGCGCCCCCCGTCGATCACCCCACCACCGTCTTCAAGGCCGTACGCCCCAAGAAGCCGGAAGTCGACCAGCCGACGACCATGCTCAAGCTCGGGGCGAAGCCCAAGTCCCCCGAGCCCGCCAAGGCGGACACGAAGACGGACGCGGACGCGGACACCCCCACGCCCGATCCCGAGCGCACCAGCAGGTTCGTCGCGCTGAAGCCCGACCTCAGGCCGGCGCCCCCCGCCAGGCCCGCGGACGCGACCCGTCCCGTCCCCCAGGTCGGCCCCGAGCGCACCACGCAGCAACCGCTGCCCCCCAGGCCCCCGCTGGACCTGCTGGCGGAGCTGACGAACACGCCGCCGCCCCCGGAGACGCCGGTCCGCACCGCGGTCCGGCGGGTCAAGATCTGGACCCCGCTGGTCCTGCTCCTGGCGGTCGTCTTCGCGGTCGTACAGAACTTCCGGCCGCTCCCCCAGCCCACCCTCTCGCTCACCGCGAAGGACAGCTACACCTTCGACGGCGCGAAGGCGGACATCCCGTGGCCGGCCTCGGGCCAGGCCGCTCTCGACGTCCAGGGCATCGGCACCTTCGGGTCCTCCGGCGAGCAGAAGCCCGTGCCGACGGCGAGCGTCGCGAAGGTCATGACGGCGTACGTCATCCTGCGCGAGCATCCCCTCAAGAGCGGTGAGGCCGGACCGAAGATCAGGATCGACAAGCAGGCCGAGCAGCAGTCGGACGCGGGCCAGGAGTCGACCGTCCGCGTCACCGAGGGCGACCACATCTCCGAGCGCGAGGCGCTGGAGGCGATCCTCCTGCCGTCCGCGAACAACGTGGCCCGTCTCCTCGCCCGCTGGGACTCGGGCTCGGAGAAGGCGTTCGTGACGAAGATGAACGCCGCCGCCAAGAAGCTCGGCATGAGCAACACCACGTACACCGACCCCTCGGGGCTCACGGACTCGACGGTCAGCACCGCCGTGGACCAGGTGAAGCTGGCCAAGGCCGCGATGGAGATGCCCGCCTTCCGCGAGGTCTCGGCGATGATGTCGTACGACGACTACAAGGGCGTCAACCACTCGAACTACAACCGCCTGGTCGGTCACAACAACGTCGTCGGCATCAAGACCGGCACCACCACCTCCGCCCTCGGCAACCTCGTCTTCGCGGCGAAGCAGGAGGTGGGCGGCGAGACGCGCCTGGTCATCGGTGCCGCGATGCGCCAGCCCGCCGGCGGCTTCGACAACACGATCATCAGCGGTGTCCTGGACGCGGGCGACAAGCTGATCCGGGCCGCCCAGGGCGCGCTGAAGTCGGCGACGATCCTGAAGAAGGGCGATGTCGTCGGGTACGTCGACGACGGTCTCGGCGGCCGCACCCCGGTCGTGGCCACGCAGGACGTCACGGCGGCCGGCTGGTCCGGCCTGAAGGTGAGGCTCTCCTTCGCCTCCACCCCCGTACCGCACACCGCCAAGGCCGGCACCAAGGTCGGAACGCTCACCGTGGGTGACGGTTCGGCCGGTGCGGTGAAGGTTCCGGTGGCCCTGCGGGACGATCTGGCCGAGCCCGGCTTCTCGGCCCGGCTGACCCGTCTGGGCTGACCCGTCCGGGCCGATCGCACCGCCGTCGGCCACCACCGCTCCGCCCGCGCACCCCGTCGCGGAGCCCCCACCCGGGGGCTCCGTGGCGGGGTGCGTGCTAGCGTCACGAATCGGGGCAGGTCGCCGGTCACGGGACGGGCCGCGAGCTGAACGAGAAGCGGCCGGGAACAGCGTGGGACACGGTCGAGAACAGAAGACGGGACACACGGGGAGTGCCTTCAGGTGGCCACAGCCGAGCCGACGCGCGCCGACGACGCCGACCCCGATCGGGGGCCCGGCCCGCGAATACACCCATCCGCGACGGACACGGACGGTAATCGCGCACCGCGCGAGAACCGCACGGACCGCCGGAGCGCCACGCGTACCCACGCGACCGCCGTCACCCCGGCCCCGGCCCCGGCCCCGGCCTCCGCGGACGGGGACAGCGACGCGGACGCGGACAGGGACGCGGACGGGGACGGGGACGGCCGTACCGGCGCGCACGACCATGGCACATACACCGGCGTGCCCCTCTGGCTCGTCCGCGCCCGCCTCGCCGCCGAACCCCTTCGGCAGACGTTCCTGAAGTACCCCGTGCTGTCCGTCACCGCCCTCGCGGCCGTGCTGCACGTCATCTGGTTCTTCACGTTCGCGAACAGTGGCGGCGACCTCGCGGCGCAGGACGCCTGGGCGGAGTTCGTCGGGCGGCACCCGGACTCGGCGTACAACCTCGCCTGGTACGGGGGCATGCACCCGGTGTCGTACAGCGTGGTGTCGCCGTATCTGATGTCGGTGCTCGGCGTCCGTACGACGATGATGATCGCCGGGACCGTCTCGGCGGGCCTGCTGACGCTGATCCTGGTCCGCGGGCGGACGGTGCGGAACCCGCTGGGGGCCACGCTCGCCGGGGTCTTCGCGCTGCTGTGCAACGCGGTGTCCGGGCGGGTGACGTTCGGGCTCGGCACGATGTTCGCGCTCGGCTCGGTCGCGGCCGTCTTCTGCTGGCCGTACCGGTGGCGGTTCAAACGCTGGGCGAAGGCTCTGACCGCCGCCCCGCTCGCGGCGCTCGCCACCATGTCCTCGCCGGTCGCCGGGCTCTTCGTGGGACTGGTCGCGGTCGCACTGTTCCTGCAGAAGCGGCGGCCGGGCGCGTGGGCGCTCGGTCTCGCGCCCGCGGCCGTCGTGGCCGTCTCGGCGTGGCTGTTCCCGTTCTCCGGCACGCAGCCGATGACGTTCGGCTCGGTGATCATGCCCCTGCTGTACGGGCTGCTGTGCGTGTTCCTCGTGCCGAAGCAGTGGGTCACCGTCCGGCTGACGGCGGGCGTCTACAGCCTGTCCGTGGTCCTGGTGTGGCTGATCAGCTCGCAGATCGGCTCGAACATCTCGCGGCTGCCGATGCTGTTCGCGGGCGTCGCGCTGGTCGCCGCGCTGCCGTTCACGGTGCCGCGCTCGCGCAAGTGGTACGCGACCGTGCTGGCCTGTCTGGGCTTCACGGGCTGGATCGGCTTCAAGTCGGTCGACGACATCATCCACACGACCCCGACACCGTCCTGGGCCCTTGAACTGGCCCCGCTGGTCCACGAGCTGCAGCGGGCCGGCGCGCAGAAGGGCCGGGTCGAGGTGGTCCCGCCCCGCTCGCACCGCGAGGCCTCCGCGCTCGCGCCGTACGTCAACCTGGCGCGCGGCTGGAACCGGCAGGCCGACATGGAGCGCAACCCGCTCTTCTACGACGACACGCTCAACTCGGCGAACTACCACGCGTGGCTCCAGCGGTGGGCCGTGCACTTCGTGGTGCTGCCGAAGGACGACCCGGACGGGGACGGCGGTGAGCGCGAGCGGGCACTGGTGCGGCGCGGGATGCCGTATCTGACGCAGGTCTGGGGCGACGCCAACTGGCAGCTGTTCCGGGTGACCGACCCCGCGCCGCTGGCCGAGCCGAACGCGGTCGTGGACCGGGCCGAGCAGGGCGAGATGACGCTGGAGGTGCGCGAGGCCGGGCGGGTGGTGATCAGGATTCCGTACTCGCCGTGGCTGAGCATCGTGGACGAGCAGGGCAGGAGCCTGGAGCCGCCGCAGGAGACGCCGGCGTCCAAGCGCCGGGCCGAGGACGCGCCGAAGACGTACGACAACGTCAACGGGTGTCTGACGGAGACGCCGGAGGACGCGCAGGGGGACAGGTGGACCGTGCTGCTGGCGCCGAAGGCGGGGACCTACCGGCTGGCGGCGCCGTACCAGCTGCCGCGGGGCACGCCGTGCCCCGAAGGGCTGGGCTAGCCTCGGCCACACCCCGATTGCGTTCATGTCCGTGAACTGAGGTCATCAAAGCGAACATCTTTACTTCCTCTTGACCTTCCCCTTCCTTGCCGCGTGTCCATGTTCGAAACCAGAGTTCACATTCCTGACCCTGGTGCGAACGCTGGAAGGGGAGACATGAACGGTCTCGACTGGGCCGTACTCATCGGCTACTTCGGTGTGATGGTCGCGATCGGCGTCTGGTCGCACAAGCGCGTGGACAACGTCAGCGACTTCTTCACGGCCGGCGGCAAGATGCCCTGGTGGCTCTCCGGCATCTCGCACCACATGTCGGGCTACAGCGCGGTGATGTTCACCGGGTACGCGGGCATCGCGTACACCTACGGCGTCACCTCGTTCGTCACCTGGTCCTTCCCGATCGCCCTCGGCATCGCCATCGGCTCCAGACTCTTCGCGCCGCGCGTCAACCGGCTGCGGTCGCGGCTCCACGTGGCCTCTCCGCTGGAGTACCTGAGGAACCGGTACAACCTCCCCACCCAGCAGGCGCTGGCCTGGTCGGGGATGCTGCTGAAGATCGTGGACGTGGCGGCCAAGTGGGCGGCGATCGCGACACTGCTGTCGGTGTTCACGGGTGTCTCGCTGAACCAGGGCATCCTCATCACGGGCGCGATCACCGCCGTCTACTGCACGATCGGCGGCCTGTGGGCGGACGCGCTGACCGAACTCGGCCAGTTCGTGATCCAGTTGCTGGCCGGTGTCTCGATGTTCGTCGCGGTCGTGCTGAAGCTGAGCGACAAGAACATCGGGTTCCTCGGGGCCTGGGACGAGCCGGCGCTGCACGGGCACGGCAAGCCTCTGGTCGGGCCCTACGGAACGGTCTTCCTCCTCGCGTTCCTCTTCATCAAGCTCTTCGAGTACAACGGCGGCATGCTCAACCAGGCCCAGCGCTACATGGCGACGGGCAGTGCGCGCGAGGCCGAGCGCTCGGCGCGCCTGTCCGCGCTCCTCTGGCTGGTCTGGCCGGTGGTCCTCTTCTTCCCCATGTGGATGTCCCCGCTCCTGGTGCACGCGCAGAAGCCGGACGGCTCGGACTCCTACGGGCTGATGACGGAACAGCTGCTGCCGCACGGGCTGCTGGGGCTGGTGATCGTCGGCTTCTTCTCCCACACGATGGCCATGTGCTCGTCGGACGCGAACGCGATCGCGGCGGTCTTCACGCGTGATGTGGCGCCCGTGGTGTCGCGGCGGGCGCGGGCGTGGGGCGAGCGGTCGGGGCTGCTGGCGGCCCGGGTCACGACGGTCGTCTTCCTTGCGCTCTCCATGGCGGTGGCCACGCAGGTCAGCTCCCCCACGTTCAAGGACATCATCACGGTGGTCATCAAGTGGGTGGCCGGTCTCATGGGGCCGATCGCCATCCCGATGATGCTGGGGCTGCTGCGGCCGTTCCGCCGCTCCGGTCCGACGGCCGCGCTCACCAGCTGGGCGGCGGGGCTGCTGGCCTTCTGGCTGGTCAACTACCCCATCAACTGGCAGGTCGACGGGGGAGTTCCGCTGCAGTACCAGGTCTCCGTGCCGCTGGCGGTCTCGCTGGTGCTGTACGTGCTGATCGGGTACGTGAAGCCCGAGGACACGCCGGAGCGGGTGGCTGTGATCGAGCGGATCAACACGGATGGGGACGGGGTCGCTGCGGTGCCGGCGCCTTCGGGGGCGGGGGACGAGGTTCGGGGGGCGCAGGCGCGGGAGTAGTGGGCGGGGAGCGCCGTTGGGGTGCGGTGGTGTGGTGGGTGCGGGTCCGTGGGGGCTTGTCGCGCAGTTCCCCGCGCCCCTGAGGGGGTTGTCGGGGGCCTCGGCCTCGGGGGGGCAGGGAGCCTGACTGGGGGGTGGCTTTCCCCTGCGGGTCCGTGGGGGCTGGGCGCGCAGTTCCTCGCGCCCCTGAGGGGGTTGGCGGGGGCGTTGGCTTCGGGAGGCGGGGGGAGCCTGACGGAGGTGGCTTTCCCCCTGCGGGTCCGTGGGGGCTTGTCGCGCAGTTCCCCGCGCCCCTGAGGGGGTTGTCGGGGGCGTTGGCTTCGGGGGGCGGGGGGCCTGGCGGGGGTGGTTTTGCCCCCTGCGGGTTCGTGGGGGCTGGGCGCGCAGTTCCTCGCGCCCCTGAGGGGGTTGCCGGGGGGTGGGGTCAGGCTCTGGGGTAGCGGGTGAGCCAGGCTGGGGAGGAGCCGGCGGGGCCGTGCAGGGCGGGGCCCTGGGTCATTTCCATGGCGAAGTCGTCCGCGAGTTCCAGGAGGGTGGGGCGGCCCTCCAGTTCGGTCAGCCAGGCCGGGGGGAGGGCCGTCTCGCCGTGCAGGGCGCCCAGGAGGCCGCCGGTGAGGGCGCCCGCCGCCGCGCTGGGGCCGCTCTGGTTGATGGACAGGCACAGGCCGTGGCGTACGTCCTCGCCGACCAGGGCGCAGTAGACGGAGGCGGCGAGGAGGCCGTCGGCCGTGCCGTCCCCGGCGAGTTCCTCGACGCGTGTCGGGGTGGGCATGCCCTGGCGTACGGCGCCGAGGGCGTGCTGGAGGGCGCCGGCGACGGGCTGGTACCCGGGGCGGCCGGCGAGGAGGACGAGGGCGCGCTGGACGGCGCCGTCCAGGCTCTCGCCGCGCGCCAGCCCGTGGACGATGACGGCGTACGCGCCCGCCGCGAGGCAGGAGATGGGGTGGCCGTGGGTCTGGGCCGCGCACTCGATGGCCAGTTGGAGGACGAGTTGGGGCTCCCAGCCGACGAGTAGGCCGAAGGGGGCCGAGCGGGCCACCGCCTCCGGGCCGAGTTCGCCGGGGTTCTTCGGCTTCTCCAGGGTGCCCATGGTGTCGTCGCCGAAGCCGATGAGCAGCGAGCGGGTGGGATCGCGGCGGGCGTACAGCCACTCCTCGCGCGCCAGCCAGCCGTCTTCCTTGCGGCGCTCGTCCGGTCCCCAGTCCCGCTGGGTGGCGGCCCACCGCCGGTACGCCCGGTGCACGTCGGTCGGCGGGTGCCAGGCGCCGGTGTCGCGGCGCACCTGTGCGCGGATGAGGCCGTCCACCGTGAAGAGGGTGAGCTGGGTGTGGTGGGTGACCGTGCCGCGCCGCCCGTGCCCGTAGGCGAGGTCCAGCAGGCCCTCCCCGCCGCAGGACGCCCTGATCTCGTCCAGGGCGAGCGCGTCCACCGGCCCGCCCAGCGCGTCCCCGAGGGCGACGCCGAGCAGGGTGCCGCGCACCCGGCTGCGGAAGTCCTGCTGTTCGACACGGCCCCAGACGGCACCGGTTGTCGCACTCACCCAGACCTCCTCGCGGCACCGTCCGTACGTACGTACGACGGGGAGCACTTTGACGTGCTCCCCGGCCTAAAGTCCAGGGATTCCGGCCTGGGTCGTCCGACCCAGAGTCTCGGTAATCGACCAAGGACGGTCGGTTCACGGGGGCAAATCGACCCCACCAGGTCATTCCCGCCCAGCTATGAGCGCAATGCCCGGTCGAGATTCCGCCCGGGAGCGGAACCGCGAGGGGCGACAGCGGCCGGGCAGGGGGCCGGCGGTACGTCGCAACATTGCAGACGCAGAAGCAGGCACAGTCGCAGACACCGTCGCGACGGTGACGATGGCGGTGACTGCGTACGGCGCACCGTCCCCGCACGTCACAGCCCCGGCCGCCGCGTCGAGGTCGCCGTGGCCGGCACCGGCGCCACCCGGACGGAAGTCCCGGGCTTCGCCGCTCACTCCGCGTAGCGTGCCTGGACGGCGTCCCGGGTCGCCGCCACCGTCGCCAAGCGGGGTGCGATGCGGGCTCGGTCCGCTCCGGGGGCGGTCATGAGCTCGACGAGCGCGTCGGCCAGCAGGGCCAGGCCGTCCCAGGGCGGCTCCGCGGCCAGCAACTCGGCGAGTGCCGCGTCGGCGACGCTCCACTCACCCACGGCACAGCCCACGAGGCACTGGACGAACGGGGCGTGGAGGTCGGCCTGATCCAGCAGCCGTGGCGCCTCCCGCCACAGTGGTTCCGCCGTGCTCGCGCCGTGCGCCCCGGTGACGGCCAGGGCGAGACAGACGGCACCGGCGAGGGGGTCCCGTACGCGCATCCGCTCGGCTTCCCGTCCGGCCGCCGCCCACTGCCGGGTGTGCCGGTAGGCCTCCGCGCGCTGTTCCTCCAGGACTTCCCCCGGGAGCCCCGAGCGGTCGGCCTCCGCCAGCCGTGCGTGTGCTTCCGGCCATCGGCCGCACCGCATCAGCAGATCCACGGCCTGACCGCGGGCCCAGTCCACGCTCACCTCCAGGGCGACGCACCGGTCCAGGTCGGCCAGGGCCCGCTCCGTGCGGCCGGTCTCCAGGGCGGCCGGCGCGCGCTGGGTCAGCGCCCAGCCGTACTCGGGGTCCAGGGTCAACGCGCGGTCCAGGTGCCGGAAGGCGTTCGGGTAGTCCCTCAGTCCGAGGTGGACGGCGCCCAGGACGGCCAGCGTCCAGGCGTCGTCGGGATCCAGTTCCCGCGCACGCCGGAGGAAGGGCAGCGCCTCCTGGTACCGGCCGGCGCGCCGGTGGGCGTCGCCCAGCTCGGTGTGGATCCAGTCGAGGTCCGGATCCGCCTCGACGGCCAGCCGCAGATCGGCGAACATCCCTTCCTCGTCGCCCAGTTCCCGCTTGCACTGCGCCCGGTGCCCCAGCGCCCAGGAGTAGCCGGGGACGAGCGCGATCGCGCGGTCGAGGTCCGCCAACGCCTCTTCGTGGCGGCCCAGTTCACGGCAGGCCACACCACGGCTCGCCAGGGCCGAGGCGTATTCGGGTTGCAGCTCGACGGCCCGGCTCAGCTCGGTGACCGCTTCCTCGTACCGGCTTGCCAGCCGGTAGGCGTCGCCTCGCTCGGACGCCACCCAGGCCGACGACCCCGCGAGGGAGACAGCCAGGTCGAGATCCGCGAACGACTCGTCCAACTCCCCGCGGGCGCGCCGCAGTCGCGCTCTGCGGACCAGTGCCCATGTGTAGGTGCCGTCCAGGGCGAGAGCCCGGTCGAAGTCGGCCAGCGCTTCGTCCAGTCGTCCGAGCGCGTGCCGGCAGACCGCGCGGCACGCGAGCGCGTAGGAGTCCGCCGGGTCCAGGGCTACGGCACGGTCGAACTCCGTGCCGGCTTCCTCGAACCGTCCGGCCATGCGATAGGTCTCCGCGCGCTCGCCGAGGATCTCCGCGTCGTCGGGGCACAGCGCGTCCGCCCGGTCGAGGTCGGCCAGCGCGGACGGGAAGTCGGTCAGCGACTGGTGAGTGGCGCCGCGGCCGTAGTACAGAAAGGCGAGGTCGGTGTCCGGCAGGGCCGCGCGCTCGCTGAGCGCCACCGCCCGGTCGTATTCGGCCAGTGCCCGCCGGTACTCGCCTCCCCTGCGCAGCTGCCTCCCCTTGAGGCCGTGCGCCAGCGCTCGCCCGGAGGTGTCGAGCCCGGGGCGGGACAGGAGCAGGTCCACGGCGCTGATCATCCCCTGCTGGTCGTCCGCGAGTGCGTCCCGGAGCCGTCGGCCCCAGTCGCGCAGCTCCGCGTCGTCCGCCGCGCCGCCCGCCTCCTCCAGCATGCGGGCCCAGCGACGGCCGTCCGCCTGCTCCCAGCGGCAGGCCTCGATCACGGTCTTCAGCGCCCCGGCCAGTTCCGTGCGCGGCCGGGCGCACAGGAGGTGGTACGCCTGCTCCAGGCGCAGTTCGCGCCACCGCTTCTGCTGCCACACCTCCACCGGGGGGATGCCGTCGGCGGCCTCCCCGCACCAGCGGCCGTAGATCGCCGCGAGCCCTTCGTGGCGTTCCCGCCACCCCTGGGGAGAGCGTCGGCGCAGCAACCGCAGCATCGTCTCGCGCACCAGGTCGTGGTAGCGCGGCCGGTCGCCCCGGTCGTCCACGAAGGAGAGTCCCCGCAGCCAGGTGAAGAGGCCCTCCGACTCCTCCTCCGTGCTGTCCACGGCCGCGCGGAACACGTCCATGTCCAGCCCCCGGGGCAGGGCGCAGGCGAGTGCCACCGCTCGGCGTACCGGATCCCGCTCCCACTTCAGGAAGCGTTCGACCGCCGTCGCGCTGGGGTCGCCGATGCCGTCGAGGTCGGCGGGGCGCTGTTCGGCCAGCGTCGACACCAGCAGGGGCAGTCCTCCGGTCAGCCGCAGGACCTCCGCCACGACCGGCTCGGCCACCACGCCACGGTCGGCGAGCAGCCCTCGCGCCTCCGCCTCCGTGAACGGCCCGAGCGGCACCTCCGTCATGAAGTCCGCGAAGCCGCCCCAGCGGGCTGTGTCGAAGGGGTGCTGTCCGGCGGTGACCATGACCACGTTGGACGGCAGGGCGCCGTACTGGTCGGTGGTCATGAGGTCGTGCAGCCAGCTGTCGAGAACCGGCCCGGTCCGCTCGTACGTGTCGAAGAACAGGATGATCCACGGCACGCCGGCCGCCACGTCCGCCAGCTCGTCCAGCAGCTTGGGGGTCAGCGCCCGTTCGGGGGACAGCACCAGCTGGACGTCGTCCTGGTTGCTGAACCGCGCGCTCAGTCCGCGGCGCAGCCGGTCGGCGTACTGGCTGAGCTGGGCCGGGTCGACCGCGCCCACGAACGGTCCGGCGCCGGGGATCAGCCCCAGGCCCGCCAGTCCGGCCCGGACGGCGGTGGTGGTCACCGGCGACGGGGCGTCCGGTGCGGACTCGAGTCCCGCGGCCACGGCTTCGGCCTCGTGCCGGCGCTCCCGGTACGACGCCAGCGCGCGATCGAGTTTCCTGAACTCGTGTCCCTGCCGGGCGCATTCGCGGCTGATCACCGCCAGCGCCTCCGGCACGCTGCCCGCGCCCTCGTCCACGTAGGCCGTCAGCGCGCCCCGGTCCCGCGCGGTCTGCTCCAGCTCCCGGACCAGGAACGTCTTGCCGACGCCCGCGTTGCCGTGGATGTGGAAGAGGAAGCGGTGGCGTTCGTCCTCGGGCGGAAGGTCCAGGTTCTCCCGGAACGCGGCCCGTTCGTCGCTCCGGCCGACGAACCCGGCCCGTCTGCGCCGTCCGATCAGTTCCTGCATCGACGGCCGTCCCTGTGTCATCAGCCTGCCCTTCCCCCGACGCCGGCGCTCTCATTCTGGCGCAATGCACACGCGAGAACTCGGCTTCCCGCAGGGAGAATTGATCCATGACCACCACCCCCACCGACATCACCAGCCCCGCCGGGACCACGCGCCGCACCGGCCTGTCCCTGGCCTCGGGAGTGCTCACGGGCATCCTCGCCCTCTACATCGCCCTGGTCGCGCTCGGGAACATCACCGACTACGGCACGAACCAGCAGTTCGTCCGGCATGTGCTGGCGATGGACACGACGTTCGGGGACGACGACCTGATGGGCCGGGCCATCACCGGCACCGGGCTCCAGGACGCCGCCTACGACGCGATCATCGTGTGGGAGTCGGTGGCGGCCGTCGTCCTCGTCTGGGGCACCCTGCTGTGGATGCGCCGCCGGCACGAGCGGGCCCGGCGCGTGTCCACCTACGGCCTGCTGATGCTCCTGCTGCTGTTCGGTGCCGGATTCATCGCCATAGGCGGCGAGTGGTTCGCCATGTGGCAGTCGAAGACCTGGAACGGGCTGGACGCGGCGACCCGGGTGTTCCTGCTCGCCGGAGTGGCCCTGATCGTCAACCAGTTGCCGGGCGGCGGGCAGCCGCCGCGGGGCAACGACTGACCGCTACGCGACGACCGCCACCGGGGTCTTCACGTCACCGAAGGCCCACAGCGCGGCGCCGTCCGCCTTGTGGAGGCGGATGCCGCCGGTCTGCACGCCGTTCGTGGGCGGCGGCGAAGAGCCGTCGATGGCGTTGGAGAAGGCGACGTTCGCGCCGTTCGACGCCAGGGTGAAGTACAGAAGGTGCTCGACCGCGACGCCGTCGGAGCCGGTACCGGCCGGTGTGCGCAGGGTGATGGAGTACCGGCCCGGCTGCGGGCCCACCGCGCCCGGCCACACGGTGAAGGTGCGGGTGGCCTTGCCGGTCGCGTCGACCATCCACACCCGCTTCTCACCGAGCGAGTAGACGATCCGCCGGCCCGTGCCGGACTGCTCGGGCAGTGCCGGTGCGGCCGGCGGCGCGGGGGCGGCCGACGTGTGTGTGCGAGGCGACGCGGTGGACGAGACCGCGGGCCGCGGTGTGACCACCGCGGCCGCGGGATGCGCCCCGTGGTTCGCCTGTATCGCGAGGGCTATGACGGCGGCGGTGGCCCCCACCGTCAGGCCGGAGACCCAGGCCCACGAGGGCAGTCGGGCAGCCACGGGTACGCATCTCCTCCGCTATGAGTCCCCCGTCTCAGCGTCGGGGTCGGATCATCGTACTCAGTCCCCGCTCAGTCCAGGACAGGGAGCAGGTCAGGGAGGTGCCCGTCAGAGGCGGCCGCCGCCCGCCGGCGCTCCTCGGGCACCTCGCCGTACAGCGTGGTGCGGGGTTTCGCGGGCCGTCCGGCCGCCTGCGCCACCGCCTCCAGGTCCCGGACCGACTTGTACGAGCCGTACGACGAGCCCGCCATCCGCGAGATCGTCTCCTCCATCAGCGTGCCGCCGAGGTCGTTCGCGCCGGAGCGGAGCATCTCCGCCGCGCCCTCGGCGCCCAGCTTCACCCAGCTCGTCTGGATGTTGGGGATGTGGGGGTGCAGGAGGAGGCGGGCCATCGCCGTCACCGCGCGGTTGTCCCGCATGGTCGGGCCCGGGCGGGCGATGCCGGCCAGGTAGACGGGGGCGTTGGTGTGGATGAAGGGCAGCGTCACGAACTCGGTGAAGCCGCCCGTGCGCTGCTGGATGCCGGCCAGGGTGCGCAGGTGGCCGAGCCAGTGGCGGGGCTGGTCGACGTGGCCGTACATCATCGTGGAGGACGACCGGACACCCAGCTCGTGGGCCGTGGTGATGACCTCGATCCAGGTGGCCGCGGGCAGCTTGCCCTTGGTCAGCACCCAGCGGACCTCGTCGTCCAGGATCTCGGCGGCCGTGCCGGGGACGGAGTCCAGACCGGCCTCCTTGGCGGCGGTGAGCCACTCGCGGATCGACATCCCGGTCCTGGTCGCGCCGTTCACGACCTCCATCGGGGAGAAGGCGTGGACGTGCATCCCCGGGACGCGCTCCTTCACCGCCTTGGCGATGTCGAAGTACGCCGTGCCCGGCAGGTCGGGGTGGATGCCGCCCTGCATGCACACCTCCACCGCGCCCACGTCCCATGCCTGCTGGGCGCGGTCGGCGACCTGGGACAGGGAGAGGGTGTAGGCGTCCGCGTCGGTGCGGCGCTGGGCGAAGGCGCAGAAGCGGCAGCCGGTGTAGCAGACGTTGGTGAAGTTGATGTTGCGGGTGACGATGTAGGTGACGTCGTCGCCGACCACCGACTTGCGGACGTCGTCGGCCACTTGGCACAGCGCGTCCAGCGCCGGGCCGTCCGCGTGCAGCAGGGCGAGGGCCTCGGCGTCGGTGAGCCGGGTCGGGTCGTCGGCGGCGGTGCGCAGCGCCTGGCGTACGTCCGTGTCGATCCGCTCGGGGACCATGCCGGGTGCCGCCGCCTCGCGCAGGGCCGTCCAGTCGCCGTACACCTCGTCGAAGTCGTCGCGCCGGTCGGTCGTACGGCCCTCGGTGTCGATCGAGGCGTGCAGGTCGGTGCGGCCGGAGGCGGTGAAGACCTCCTCGGGCTCCTGCCACGGCCGGCCCTCGACGACCGCGTCCGCGCGCGCGAGTCCGGTCTCCGGGTCGGCGAGCGCGGCGACGTGCGGGCGCAGGCGCGGGTCCAGCCAGGGCTCGCCGCGGCGGACGAACTCCGGGTAGACGCAGAGGCGTTCGCGCAGTTCGAAGCCGGCCGCGCGGGAGCGCTCGGTGAGGTCCTCGATCTGCGGCCAGGGGCGTTCGGGGTTGACGTGGTCGATGGTGAGCGGGGAGACGCCGCCCCAGTCGTCGATGCCGGCGCCGATGAGCCGCTCGTACTCGCCCTCGACGAGGTTCGGCGGGGCCTGGAGGCAGGCGCTCGGGCCCATGATGTGCCGGGCGAGGGCGACGGTGGCGACCAGCTCGTCCAGTTCGGCGTCCGGCATGCCGCGCATCGCCGTGTCCGGCTTGGCGCGGAAGTTCTGGATGATCAGTTCCTGGACGCCGTGGTAGGCGCGGGCGACCTTGCGCAGCGCGAAGAGGGACTCGGCGCGCTCCTCGTAGGTCTCGCCGATGCCGATCAGCAGGCCGGAGGTGAAGGGGACGGAGGACCGGCCGGCGTCCTCCAACACCCGCAGCCGTACGGCCGGTTCCTTGTCCGGGGAGCCGTGGTGGGGGCCGCCGGGCTCGGACCAGAGGCGGGTCGCGGTGGTCTCCAGCATCATGCCCATGGAGGGCGCGACGGGCTTCAGGCGCTGGAAGTCCGTCCAGCTCATCACGCCCGGGTTGAGGTGGGGCAGCAGGCCCGTCTCCTCCAGGATGCGGATGGAGATCGCGCGGACGTAGGCGATGGTGTCGTCGTAGCCGTGCGCGTCCAGCCACTCGCGCGCCTCCGGCCAGCGGTCCTCGGGCTTGTCGCCGAGGGTGATGAGGGCTTCCTTGCAGCCGAGGGCGGCACCCTTGCGGGCGATGTCCAGCACCTCGTCCGGGGACATGAACATCCCGTGTCCGGCGCGGCGCAGCTTGCCGGGGACGGTGACGAACGTGCAGTAGTGGCACTTGTCCCGGCACAGCCGGGTGAGGGGGATGAAGACGCTCTTCGAGTAGGTGATGACGCCGGGCCTGCCGGCCGCGTCCAGCCCCGCGTCCCGCACCCGGGCAGCGGACGCGGTGAGGTCGGTCAGGGCCTCCCCGCGGGCCTGGAGCAGCACCGCGGCCTCGGCGGCGTCGAGCGCGACGCCGTCCCGCGCACGTTTGAGGGCGCGACGCATGGAGTTCTCGGTGGGGCCGGTTCCGGAGGTCGCGGAAGTCGTCATCCCTCGAGGATACGGGCGGGTTGATCAGCGCCGGAGGGACGGAGGGACGGTTGCGGCGGCCCTGACCGGCCCCCCTCCGCGCCCTCCGGCGCCGTGCCCTCGCCCGCGGGGGCCCTACGGGGTGTCGCCGGCCACGAGGGGACCGTACGCGTCCAGTACGCGCAGGACGTCCGCCTCGCCCGCCGGGGGAAGCTGGACGACGACCTCCTCGATGCCCAGTTCGGCGAGGCGGTCGAGCTTGCCGGGGGTGGGACGGACGGCGTACGGGACGACCTGGAGGGCGGCCGGGTCGCGGCCCGCGTCGGCCCACACGGCCCGCAGGACGGGCAGCGACTCGGCCAGGCCGTGGCCGCCGATCGGCAGCCAGCCGTCGGCGTACTCCGCGATGTGCGCGAACAGCTTGGGCCCGGCGGCACCGCCGATCAGGGTGCGGGGGCCGACGACCGGACCGCGCGGCTTCTGCGCCGGCTTGGGGTACGCGTGGCTGGCCCGCACGCTGCCGTACGGCCCCTCGTGGCCGGTGGGTTCCTCCGCCCACAGCGCCCGCATGAGGGCCATGCGGTCGCGGATCAGCTCCCGGCGGGTGCGCCACTCGACGCCGTGGTCGGCGGCCTCCTCCACGTTCCAGCCGTAGCCGACGCCGAGGGTGAAGCGGCCGCCGGAGAGGAAGTCGAGGGTGGCGATCTGCTTGGCGAGGCCGATCGGGTCGTGCTGGGCGACCAGCGTGATGCCGGTGCCGACGCCCAGCCGCTCGGTGACGGCCGCGGCCTGGGCGAGCGCGACGAAGGGGTCGAGGGTACGGCAGTACTCGCGCGGCAGCTCGCCGCCGGCCGGGTACGGGCTGGTCCGCTCGACGGGGATGTGGGTGTGCTCGGGCACGTAGAGCCCGGCGAAGCCGCGCTGCTCGAGTTCGCGGGCGAGCGGCGCGGGGGCGATGGTCTCGTCGGTCAGGAAGATGGTGACTGCGATACGCATGGGTCATCTGTACCCAGGGGGAGGACCCTCGTCCATACCAGCCGGTCGGCATGGCATGCGGGGGCGGGGCCGGGCGCGGACGGGGACGGGGGCGGGGGCGTATGGAGGCGGCACCGCGGGCGTACGGAGGCGGCGGGCCGCGGGCCGGAAACCGCCCCGCCGCTTCGGGACCGGCATACGTTGGAGAGGTGACCACCCTGCGCGGCGCCCTGCCCCCGGGCTCCCCGGACTACGTGTACGTGCCGGTCGACGTCCCTCCCGGCACCGCCGAACTGCACGTCTCCTACACCTACGACCGGCCCTCCGTGCCCGCCGGCACCCGCGGCAACGCGCTCGACATCGGCCTCTTCGACGAGCGGGGCACGGAGCTGGGCGGGCGCGGCTTCCGGGGCTGGTCGGGCGGGGCGCGTACGGAGTTCTTCGTCCGCGCGGACGAGGCGACCCCCGGTTATCTTCCCGGCCCGCTCAACCCCGGCACCTGGCACATCGCGCTCGGCCCGTACGCGGTGGCGCCCCAGGGGCTGTCGTACGAGCTGACGGTGACGCTCACGCCCGGGGCGCCCGGAAGGACCCCGCGGCCGGTGTATCCACCGCCTCGCGCCGCCGGCCGGGGGCGGGCCTGGTACCGCGGGGACTGCCACCTGCACTCCGTGCACTCGGACGGCCGCCGCACCCCGGCACGGATCGCGGAGCTGGCCCGCGCGGCCGGGCTGGACTTCGTCAACAGCTCCGACCACAACACCACGGCCTCGCACGCCCATTGGGCCGACGTTGCCGGCGACGACCTCCTGGTGCTGCTGGGCGAGGAGGTCACCACGAGGAACGGTCACGTGCTGGCCCTCGGCACGGACCCGGGCACCTTCGTGGACTGGCGCCACCGGGCCCGGGACGGCCACTGGGGACACTTCGCGCGCGTGATCCGGCAGGCCGGCGGACTGGTCGTACCCGCGCACCCGTACGCCGCCTGTATCGGGTGCGCCTGGAAGTACGGGTTCGCGGAGGCGGACGCCGTCGAGGTGTGGAACGGGCCGTGGACCCCCGACGACGAGGTGGCCCTGGCCGCGTGGGACGCCCGGCTCTGCCTGGGCGGCGGCGACCGGGGTGCCTGGCTCCCCGCGATGGGCAACAGCGACGCCCACCGCGCCCCCGACGCGATCGGCCTGCCCCAGACGGTCGTCCTCGCCGACGACCTCACCCGCGAGGCGGTCCAGGAGGGCCTGCGCGCGGGCCGCTCGTACGTGGCGGAGTCCCGGCACATCCAGCTCGCCCTCACCGCGACCGCGGAGCACGGCGCTCGGGCGGGCATCGGCGAACGGCTGGCGGTCCTCGACGCCGACGCCCCGGTGACCGTCCGTCTGGAGGTCTCCGGCGCCCCGCGCCGCACGGTCCGCCTCGTCACCGACCAAGGCGTGTTGTTCACCGGCCGCCCTCTGCCGGTGTCGGGCGCGGGCACGGTGCAGTGGCGTACCACCGCGGCCCACGCGGCTTACGTACGCGCCGAACTGCGGCACGAGGCGGCGCTGGGACCGGTGCCGGGGGCGATGTCCGCGTTCACCAACCCCGTCTTCCTCGGGCCCGCCCGGCCGTGACAGCGGCCCGGCCGGAGGAGGAAGAGGAGGAGGAGGCGGCGATGCTTACGCCGCACCGTCCCGGGTGGCCCGGCGCAGGGCGATGATCTCCGCGACCGCCTCCAGCCAGCGGACGGCCCGGGTCTCCGCCTCCGGTGTGGTCGCGGTCTGCGCGGCGTCGCCCAGCCAGTCCCGCAGCACCTCCGCCGCCTGCGGGGACGGCAGAGGCTCGGGCAGCCGCGCGGCGTACGCCAGGCCGCCCGCCCGTACGACCTCCGCCACGAAGGCCACCGACCGCGGCACCACGCTCAGCCGGTCGAGGGTCACGGCCGCCGCGACGGCGCCGTCGCCGAACAGGGCGGCGCGGAAGGCGTCCTGCGTCAGGCCGTAGCGCAGCAGAACGCCGACGTCGGTGGCGGCGAGGACCTCGTCGTCGGTGCGGGGTGCGAAGGACATGGTGAACGCTTCCGGTCGTCGGAGGGTCAGCGGACCGTGATCGTGTAGACGAAGAACGCGGGCCTGTCGCCCGGCGTGCCCGTCGCGGTCGGGTACGGGCTCGCCGAGGCCGTACCGGAGACGGACGCGCTCGGGTACGGGGCGGCCGACTCGGTGCCGCTGTGGCAGCGGCCCATGGGGCAGTGCAGGAGCTTCACCGTGGCCTTGCCGGATCTGAGCGCCGTGAAGTCGAAGAACTGGGTGCCGTCGCCGCCTCCGATGAGATCGCCGCCGCCCTCCTCCTCTTCCCGCTTGCCCCGGTACTTCAGTACGGCCTTGTCCGGCCGGGGCTCGGCCAGATACCAGTTCTGCCCGAGCGCCGGGTTCGCCGGCACCTTCAGAGTGAACTCGTCTCCGGCGTCCACGGCGATCGCGCGCTTGCCGACTCCGTACTCGTCGGCTCCGCCCGCGCCGCCGCAGCCGGTCAGGAAGAGGACTCCGGCGGCCGCGGCGGCCAGGGAGGTCGGTACGGTGCGCATGTTCACGGTCGCTCAGTCCTGCCCGATGTAGACGCGTTTGACGTTGCCCTTGTGCGCGGCCGAGTAGCGGTCGTCCGCGGCCGCGCTGAGGTCTCCCTTGACGAAGTCCTCCTCGCTCACCCAGGTGGTGACGCCCCAGGGGTTGTAGATCTGGAGCCGGTCCCCCTCCTGGCCGATGATCATCATGCTGTGGCCGTGCCAGTCGCCGTTCTCGTCGTACCGCTCGATGTTGATGGGGACGGGCTTGCCCTCGGCGACGGACTTCTCGATGTCGGGCAGGACGTCGCGCCGGTCGTCCGCACTCCCCATCTCCTGGGCCTGGTAGCCGGCGCCGGTGTGCGGGCCCAGCTCCTTGCCGGAGATCTCCACCTGCCCGTCCGCGTCCATGCCGGCGGGCTTGCGGTCCCACAGCCAGCCCGAGTTGGAGCCGTCGCCCTCGTCGTGCATGCGGAGCTGTTCGTCGGTCAGGCGCTCGCGGAAGTGTTCCGGGTCGTCGTCGGTACCGTCGGGTCCGCCGGTCAACTCCAGGGCGTACACGGGATCGACGATGGCGCGCGCGGTGACGGTTGAGGAGGGCACACAGGTCTCGCCGTCCTGGTCCCACAGCTTTCCGTTGAAGTCCTGGTCCTCCTGGCCCGTCGCCGACGGGCCGTTACCCGTCGTCACCGGCGCGAGGTGCTCCCGCAGCCACACCTCGTCCTTGCCATGGATCTTGCCGCCGAACGTCTCGACCTCGTCGACGGAGTAGCCGGCGGCGAGGGCCTTCATCAGGTACGCCTTCTCCTGCGGCGTCGACGCGCCGGTCAGGAGCAGTTCCATCCGGGCCCGGTCGGCGGGCGGGAGCTTCTCCATGGCGCGGCCCGAGCGTTCGAGGTCGTTGGCGGTGAGGATCTCGTTCAGCTCGCGGTCGCCGCCCACGTTGCCGGTGTCGGCCAGCATCAGCCGGTCGACCGCCGACAGCTCGTCGGTGCGCATCTTGCCTGCGCGGGCCTCGGCGGCCCACTTGTCGAGGTCGCGGGCCGCCGCGCGGGCGGCGTCGTCGGCGGTCACGGCGGCCTTGTGCAGCAGGGCGACACCCGCGGAGGCGACCGAGCGGGCCTTCATCCGGGTGCTCTCCTCGTCGTCGTCCTCGTGCCAGTCGTCGAAGAAGCCGTCCCTGCCGCCGAGCGTCCGGCGGGCCTCGTGCAGCTTGGCCCGTCCCTCGACGTCCTGGGTCTGCGCGTCCTTCACCGAGTCGGCGAGTTCGAGCAGGGCCTTGCCCCCGCCCTCGAACGCCTCCGACATCTGCGTCGCGTCCCGGCCGGCCGCCGACACCGCCTCGGAGGCGAGGACGCTCGTGTCACCGACCCATACCTCCGGCAGGCCCTTGCGGGCCACCTTGTCGACGCGTTCCCGCACCCGGACGGCGTCGTCGGCCTGACCGCGGTAGCGCTTGCCCAAAGCTTCCAGGGTCGCCGGATCGCCCACCGGGGCGCGGACGCCGAGCGCGTCCTCGATGGCGTCGATCAGGTCGTTCTTGCTGCCGGCCGAGGAGATGCGCCCGCTCAGCTCGGCCAGCCGCTTGCGGCGGTCGGTCGTGGACTCCGTCATCGCGCGCCCTCTCAGTAGTCGGCCAGCGCCGACGGGCGGGGGGCGTGGGCGGGCATGGTGGTGGCCCCGCCCTCGGCGGCGGGAACGGGCGTACCGGCGCGGGTGGGCATCGTGGTGAGGGCGCCGCCACCGGCGGGAACGGCGTGGGCCCGGGTGCCGACGGCACCGTCGCTGTCGCCGTACGCCTTCTTGGACAGCCTTGTCTTGTCCGCCAGTTCGTGCAGGGCCGACTCCAGGGTGCCGGCCTCGGCCTCCCAGGCGGCGGCGAACGCATTGAACGCGGCGGCCGAGTCGGGCCCGCCCAGCGCGTCGTCCGGATAGCAGAGCCCGGGTCGGACCGCCTGGCGTATCTTGCCCGTGTCGTTGCCCGCGCCGTCCAGTTCGTTCGCCTGGCCCGCTACGCCCGACTTGACCGTGTAGCCATCGGTATGGCCGCCCATCGCGCTCCCCCCAATACCCTCGTCACGACCGCGGGAGGCTAACACGCGTCATTCGCAGATCAGTTCGGAACGGCACATGCCCTCACAAGGCCGTCACAGCATCCGCGCGGCGGTACGGGAGTGGCCCGCGGGAGGGTCCGTACGGGGTGCCCGGGGCGGCCCGGCGGCCGATGCCGGGGTGATGGGGGGCCGCCGATGACGGCGGGCGTGTGGGGATGTCGTGGAACCGGGGGCACGGTGCTGTGATCGGCATCTCCCACGGCTGACGCAACCGGCGTGAACAAGGCAAACTGGCGGAGTTGTTCGGATGCCTAGGGGGACTTACGCATGGACGGTGGGCCGCGAGTACCTGAGCAGCGGCGCTCCGGCCCCGCCGTCGGCGCCGAGCCGGCCGGAGTGCGCTTCGGCGTGCTCGGTCCGGTGCGGGCCTGGCACGGGGAGGAGCCGCTCCACACCGGTTCGCCGCAGCAACGCGCCCTGCTGGCAGCTCTGCTGCTGCGCGAGGGCCGTACGGCGACCGCGGCGGAGCTGATCGACGCGCTCTGGGGCACCGAACCGCCGTCGCAGGCGCTGGCGGCGCTGCGGACGTACGCCTCCCGGCTGCGCAAGGTGCTGGGACCCGGGGTCCTGGTCAGCGAGTCGGGCGGCTACGCGGTGCGCGGGCTGGGCGACGGGGCCCTCGACCTCGTGGCGGCACAGGAGTTGGCGGCGCGGGCGGAGAAGGCGCGGGGCGCCGGTGACCCGTGCCGGGCGCGCGAGATCCTGAACCGGGCGCTGGCCCTGTGGGACGGCGAGACGCTGGCCGGGGTTCCGGGGCCGTACGCCGACGCCCAGCGGGTGCGCCTGGAGGAGTGGCGCCTCCAACTCCTGGACTCCCGGCTCGACATGGACCTGGAGCAGGGCTGCCACGCGGAGGCCGTCTCGGAGCTGACCGCGCTGACGGCGGCCCACCCCCTGCGCGAGCGGCTGCGCGAGCTGCTGATGCTGGCGCTGTACCGCAGCGGCCGGCAGGCGGAGGCACTGGCCGTGTACGCGGACACCCGGCGTCTGCTGGCGGAGGAGCTGGGCGTGGACCCGCGACCGGGCCTCAGAGAGCTCCAGCAGCGCATCCTGCGGGCCGACCCTGCCCTGGCGGAGCCGCCGGCGCCTGCCGCGCGGCCTTCCGCCGCCCAGGTGCGCCCGGCCCAACTCCCGGCATCGGTGCCCGACTTCACCGGGCGCATGTCCGTCGTCTCCGAACTGAGCGGCGTCCTCGCGTCGCCGTCGGACACGGAGGGCCGGGTGATGGCCGTGTCGGCGCTCGCCGGGATCGGCGGCGTCGGCAAGACGACCCTCGCGGTCCACGTCGCCCACCGGGCCCGCCCCACCTTCCCCGACGGCCAGCTCTACGTCGACCTCCAGGGCGCCGGTCCCCGCCCCGCCGAGCCCGAGACGGTCCTCGGCTCCTTCCTGCGCGCCCTCGGCACCGCCGACTCCGCCGTCCCCGACTCCCTGGAGGAGCGCGCGGCCCTCTACCGCTCGGTCCTCGACGGCCGCCGGGTCCTGGTCCTGCTGGACAACGCCAGGGACGCGGCGCAGGTACGCCCCCTGCTGCCGGGCACCGAGGGCTGCGCCGCCCTGGTCACCTCGCGGGTCCGCATGGTCGGCCTGGCCGGCGCGCACCTGGTGGACCTGGACGTGATGTCCCCCGAGGAGGCCCTCGCCCTGTTCACGAGGATCGTCGGCGAGGAGCGGGTGGCAGCCGAACGCAAGGCCGCCCTGGACGTGGTCGCCGCCTGCGGCTTCCTCCCCCTGGCGATCCGTATCGCCGCCTCCCGCCTGGCCGCGCGCCGCACCTGGACGGTCGCGGTGCTCGCCGCGAAGCTGGCGGACGAACGCCGCCGCCTCGACGAACTCCAGGCCGGCGACCTCGCCGTCGAGGCCACCTTCGAACTCGGCTACGGCCAGCTGGAGCCCGCCCAGGCCCGCGCCTTCCGGCTGCTGGGCCTGGCCGACGGCCCGGACCTGTCCCTGGCGGCGGCAGCGGCGGTCCTGGACCTCCCGGCGGAGGAGACGGAAGACCTGCTGGAGTCCCTGGTCGACACCTCGCTCCTGGAGTCCGCGGCCCCCGGACGCTACCGCTTCCACGACCTCGTACGGCTCTACGCCCGCGCCTGCGCGGAGCGGGACGAACAGCCGCCGAGCGAACGGGAGGGCGCCCTGTCCCGGTTGCTGGACTTCTATCTGGCCACCGCGGCAGGGGTGTACGCGATCGAGCGGCCCGGGGACCGGCTGGTGGACCACCTGGAGCCGACCGGCGTGCCCGGGCTGGTCTTCCCCGACCGCCGCGCCGCCCAGGACTGGCTCTACTGCGAGGCGGTCCCCCTTCTGGCCTGCGTACGGCAGTCGTCGACCGGGGCGACGCTGCGCCGTGCCGTCGATCTGCTGTGGGCGGCGGTCGACCTCGCCGAGTCGGGCGCGAACTTCAAGGAGTACGAGGCGGCGGCCGCGGCCCTGCGCGACGCCGCCCGCGCCGCCTCCGACGGCCGGGCCCAGGGCCGGGCCATTCTGCTCCTGGCCAACGCCCGCCACTGGTCCGGTCAGTTCGCGCAGGCCGACGAGGAGGCACGGCAGGCGCTCGCCCTGTCGGAGACGGCCGCCGACCCCCTGCCGTGCTGCTGGGCGGCGAACATCCTCGGCGCCTTCTCCTTCTACCAGAGCCGCTACGCCGAGGCCGAGGAGTACCTGGAGCGGGCTATCAGGGACTTCCGCGCCTGCGGCGACCTCCCCGGCACGGCGGCTGCGCTGTGCAACCTCTCGCGTCTGCACCTGCAGACCGAACGGGCCGACAGCGCGGTGCACCTGGCCCGGCAGGGCTCCGAGATGTACGAGGAACTCGGCCACTCCCTCAAGGCCGCCAACGGCCATTACGCCCTGGGGCTCGCTCTGGGCAAGAGCGGGCGGCTGGACGACGCCGCGGCCCATCTCGGTCAGGCCCTGTCCGTCTTCCGGGCCAGCCGGCAGCGCCTGTGGGAAGGGATGACCCTCTTCCGGCTCGCCGAGGTGGACCTGCTCGCCCAACGCCCCGCGCAGGCCGCCGTCCACGCCGAGACGGCCCTGACGCCGCTCAGGGAGATCGGCGGCGAGTGGCGCCGCGGCAATGTGCTCACCGTGCTCGGCAAGGCCTTGAACGGAATCGGTCACACCGGCCGGGCCCAGGTCTGCTGGCGCGAGGCGCTGGAGATCTACGAGCGGCTGGACTCGCCGGAAGCGGCCGAGGTACGAACGCTCCTGCAGCCGGCCGCCACGGTCTGACCCGCACCCCGCGGCCCGTGCCCGGACCCGTTCCCTGGCCCGTTCCCTGACCTGCGCCCCGACCGGGCGTTCATCGAACGTTTATCGCCCACCGACATCCTCTTGGTTGTCGGGCCGTCACGACGGGGGCGGGCGGACCGGCGGCGAGGACGCCCCGCTCGCGATCTAGAGTGGGCGGCTCCAACGGCCCATCCGGTCACCCTCGGGGGAGTGACCGGGTGGGCCCGCCACAGCTGCAATGTGATTTCCGAGGGGAGCACCTGATGGGCGACACCACCAAGGACGAGCCGATCGTCAAGCCGGACAACACCCACATCACCGACGCCGAGGCCGGCTCGACGGTGAAGCCGCTCAACACCCACATCACCGATGCCGAGGCCGGCACGACGGTGGAGCCGCTCAACACCCACATCACCGACGTCGCGAACGCGGCCACCGGTGGCACGGCCACGCCGGACAACACCCACATCACGTCCGACCCGAGCTAGACCTTTCCCGGACGGGGGATCGGCCGCGGCGGCGCGGAGGGGGAGCCGCCGCGGCCGAGGCGTTTCCAGAGTCCTGAACAGGCCCCGAGCCGAGTCCGGGGCCTGTTCAGGTCGATCGAGCGGGCCGGCTCACGGCCGCTACGGAGTCACCTCCGCCTCCGGCTCCGCCTCGCAGTGGTCGACCGAGGTCAGGACGTGTGCGCCCACGGCCACCCGGACCCTCGCCTTCCCCTTCGCCGGTACGGACACCGTCGGCGAGGAGTCCGTGAGGAGTTCGATGCCCGCGGCGTCGTAGAAGGTGACCTGGGCCCGGAAGTCCGCCTCGCGGTCGTTCGGGTTGGTCACCTCGACCGTCGCGTACGGCCTCTGCTCGGCCGCGCAGCTGATCAGCTTCGCCGTCCCGTCCTGAAGCGCGCCGCGTCCGCCACTGCTCGAAGCCGTGGGCGTCGACCGGTACGTGGGGCGGTGGGTGCGGTATCCGCCACCACCGCTGCCGCTGCCGCTACTTGCGTAGGTGCCGTCCGAGCCGTCGTCCGAGCCGTCGTACGAGTCGTCGTCCGAGTCGCCGTACGACGAGCCACCGCTGTACCCGCCGCCACCCGACGACGAATAAGAAGAAGACGAACCGTCGTGGTCCTGGTGCGAGCTGCTGCACCCTCCCCCGCCGCCGCCCCCGTGCCTGCTGTGGCCGCCGCGGGAGAAGCCCGTCAGTGCGAGAACGACCAGTGCCAGTACCGCCGTGAACCTGAGTCCGCGCCCCCGTGAATTCATACGTTCAGCCTAGGGGCTCCTCAGGTCGTGCGGGCTGTTCCCGTTCCCTTCTCCGCGTCCAGCGCGTACACGCACCGGTCCTTGCTGCACGCGTACACCACGCCGTCCTTGACGACCGGGGACCCGGTGATCTCGCCGCCGGTGGCGAGCTTCCAGCGCAGCCTGCCGTCGTCGGCCTTCAGCGTGTACAGCAGATGGTCGGTGGAGCCGAAGTGGATACGGCCCTCGGCGACCGAGGGGGCGCCCACGACGTCGCCGCCCGCCTGGAAGCGCCACTTGGGCGTACCGGTGACCGCGTCGAGGGTGTAGAGACCCTTGCCGCTGCCGACGTGGACGTGCCCGGCCGCGACCAGGACCGGTTCGATGGAGGCGCGGGACTCGGTGGCGATGCGCCAGCGGTCGCGGCCGTCGGCGGCGTCGAGGGCGTAGACCGTGCCGAGGTAGTCGGCCAGGTAGACGCCGCCACCGGTGACGGCCGGACCGGGTGCGTAGGTGGGCGGGCAGAGGAAGACCGCGGGAGCCTCGAAGTGCCAGCGGACCATGCCGCTCGCCACGTCGATGGCGAGGACGCGGGAGCCGGCGCAGACGTAGACGTGGCCGTCGGGGGCGGGCGTGATGCGGACGGGGACACCGCCGCAGGAGGCCGCGTCGCCGATGGGGTACGACCAGCGTTCCTCGCCGGTGCGGGCCTCCAGGGCGCGCAGCCGGGCGTCCTGCCAGACGTAGACGGTGCCGTCGTGGACGGCGGGGCCGGCCTCGGGGGACTCGAAGTCGGTCTGGCAGCCGCTGATCTCCCACAGCTTCTGCCCGGCCGCCGCCTCCCAGGCCTGGACGCCGCCGCCGCGGGTGCCGGTGACGACGGTGCCGTGGTCGGCCTTCAGGGAGTACACCCAGGCGTCGGTGGACAGCCGCCACAGGTCGGTGCCCTCGCGGGCGTCCAGGGCGAACAGCGTGGGGCCGTCGGAGGCGAGGATACGGCCGTCCGCCACCGCCATGGACCAGGCCACGTCGCGCGTCTTGAAGCGGCGCCGGCCGGTGGCCACGTCCAGGGCGTGCACCTCGAAGGAGGTGACGTAGACCAGGTCGCCGGCGACCGCGGGGGTGCCCCAGACGTCGTTGGACATGCGGAAGCGCCACGGGCGCCAGCCGGCGGCCTCCGGCGGCACGGCCGGGACGGGGGGTACGGCAGGGCCTACGGCAGGATCCGTGCCGTTGACGCCGGGGCGCGGGCGGGACCAGCCGGCGACCAGACCGGCCTCCGGCGGGGGCGCCTTGACGGCGGCGGCGCGGGCGTCGGCGACGCGCGGCCCCGGGCCGATGGGCACCTGGGCGCCGGCCAGCCGGACCGGGCCGGTGTCGGGCGCGCCGACGGGCGCGGGGGCCGGGACGACGGGGTCGTACGACGGCGGCGGCGGTACGGCCGCCCGGCCGGCGCTGCGGGGACCGGGCGTGGTGGGGGCGGGCTTGGCGGGCGGACGGCCGCCGCGGCGGGCCTCGATGAGGGCGACGGCCTTCTCGGGCAGCCAGGCGGAGGCCGTGCCGCTGTCGTCGGAGCCGGAGCCGAACAGGTGCGGGGCGAGCTGGGCCTGGAGGTCGGCCGGGGACGGGCGGCCGGGGGCCTCCATCTGCATGCAGGCCTCGATGAGCGGGCGCAGCTCGTCCGGCAGGCCGGTGACGTCCGGGCCCTCGCGCAGCAGCATGAACACCGTCTCGACCGGGTTGGCGCCGTGGAAGGGCGGGTGGCCGGTGGCGGCGAAGACCAGGGTGGAGCCGAGCGAGAAGACGTCGCTGGCGCCGGTGACGCTGCGGGAGTCCTTGGCCTGTTCGGGTGACATGTAGGCCGGCGTGCCGACGGCGACGTTCGTCATCGTCAGACGGGTGTTCGAAACGCCGGAGGCGATGCCGAAGTCGATGACCCGCGGGCCGTCCTCGACCACGAGCACGTTGGAGGGCTTCAGGTCGCGGTGGACCAGGCCGGCGCCGTGGATGGACTGCAGGGCCTCGGCCACGCCCGCCGCGAGCCAGCGCACGGCCTGGGCCGGAAGCGGCCCGCACTCGTTCACTATCTCCTCGAGGGAGGGCGCGGGGACGTAGGCGGTGGCCAGCCACGGCACGGCGGCACGCGGGTCGGCGTCGACCACGGCCGCCGTGTAGAAGCCGGAGACCGCGCGGGCCGCCTCCACCTCACGGGTGAAGCGGACCCGGAAGAGCTGATCCTCGGCCAGCTCGGTGCGGACGGTCTTGATCGCGACGCGCCGGCCGGACGCCGAACGCGCGAGATAGACCAGCCCCATGCCGCCGGCCCCCAGCCGGCCCAGCACCTCGAACGGCCCGATCCGCCGCGGATCGTGCTGCGTCAGCTGATCCACCACTTGCCTGCCACCTCCCCGTACGAGCCGCGCCACCCACATATGTACGCGACCGAAGTGCAGCGTCTCACCACCGCACCGCCATGGCGGCACGCACCCCGATTCTTCCTGGCCGGGCGGCCGGTTGCGAACCCGGCGGCGAATCGGGATGTCTCGTGCCTCATACGGTCATTTCACCGCCTCGGCCGACACGTACCGCCGAAGCGGTGACGCGCATCACCGCTCCAGCAGTGCGAACGACGCTCCCTGATTGTCGGTGACGACGGCCACGCGTCCGTACGACGCCTCGAAGGGCGTCGCCTGGAGGCGCCCGCCGAGCCGCTGGACGGCCCCGAGGGCACCGTCCAGGTCCGCGACCCGGAAGTGGGCGAGGAAGTGCGGGGGCATCTCTGCCGGGAAGACGTCGGTGACCTCGGCGCGGCCGAAGTCGGGGTCGGCTCCGGGGCCGAACAGGGCGTCGTGGAAGAGGGTGCCGTAGAAGGCGTTCGCGCCGGCGGTGTCGCGGGCGTACAGCTCGGCCCAGACGAACGTGTCCGCCGCGTGCCGCAGCCCGAAACCCGGGTGGCTGCCCGGCTGCCACAGGCCGAACACCGCCCCCTCGGGGTCGGCGGCGAGCGCCGTGGTGCCCAGGTCCTCCACCGGGAACGGGGGCGTGACCAGTTGTCCGCCGGCCGCGACGATCCGCCGGCTCAGGGCCTCGGCGTCCGGGGTCGCGAAGTACACCGTCCAGACGGTGGGCATACGGCCGTCCGACTTGGGCGCGAGGGCGGCGACGGGGGCGCCGTCCAGCAGGGCCCACACGGAGCCGTCGCCCGCCTCCTCGAAGGTCCACCCGAAGAGCTCACCGTAGAAACGCTTGCCCGCCTCGACGTCGGAGAGCTGGGCGTCCACCCAGCACGGGACGCCCTCGCCGTACTCCGGCGACTGCGGCGACTGGGCTGACTCCGATGCCCTGTTTTCGGCCATGTCGTCAAAGTAACCGGGTCGCGCGCACCCCGCAGAGCGGGCCGCCTCACCCCCGCGGACCGGGCCACATCACCCTCAGTGCACGCTCGCACCCCATTTGCAGTCGGCCGAATCGCGCTCAGATCACCCGTCGGTAAGCTGACGGCATGACAGGACAAGTGCGTACCGTCGACGGCCGCGTGGCCGGTCGACGTGGGCAGGCGACCCGGCAGAAGCTGCTCGACTGCCTCAGCGAGATGCTCAGCTCCTCCCCTTACCGGGACGTCAAGGTCATCGATGTCGCCCGGAAGGCGGGCACTTCGCCCGCGACCTTCTACCAGTACTTCCCGGACGTCGAGGGTGCCGTCCTGGAGATCGCCGAGGAAATGGCCGCCGAGGGCGCCGGATTGACCGAACTGGTCGAGGGGCGCAGCTGGACGGGCAAGGCGGGATGGCAGACCGCACAGGAACTCGTGGACGGCTTCCTCGAGTTCTGGCGGAAGAACGACGCGCTCCTGCGCGTGGTCGACCTCGGTGCCGCCGAAGGGGATAAACGGTTCTACAAGATCCGTATGAAGATCCTGAACTCGGTGAACACCTCCCTCACGGAGTCCATCAAGGAACTGCAGTCCAAGGGGCGGATCGACAAGGACGTGAACCCGGCGGCGATCGCCGGTTCGCTGGTCGCCATGCTCGCCGCGGTCGCCGCGCACCAGAAGGGCTTCACCTCCTGGGGCGTCAAGCAGGCCGAACTCAGGCCGAACCTGGCGCTGTTGATGTACCTGGGCGTGACGGGCAAGAAGCCGGCCAAGTAACACGCATCCCTCTCCCGCTTCCGAGTCCTGTCTGGCAGGCGGTGGCCCACCCGGGTGGGCCACCGCCTGTCTCCGTCTGCAGGACGCACGGCCCGCCGCCTCGCCGCAGGGGAACACGGGGGAATACTCGGCCCATGGCACAACAGGATCTCCACGACATGCTGCGGTCCCTGCGGGTGTGGGCGCCCGGGGTGACCGAGCTGCGGCCCTTCGACCCGGAAAAGGCGCCCCCGACCCCGCTGCCGCTGTTCACGAGCTGGTTCGCGGAGGCCGTCGGGGCGGGCCAGCCGGAGCCGCACACGATGTCGCTGGCGACGGCGGACGAGGAGGGGCGCCCCGACGTGCGCGTCGTGATGCTGCACGGCGCCGACGCGGACGGCTGGTCCTTCGCCACCCATGCCACGAGCCGCAAGGGCCGCGACCTGAGCGCCCGCCCGTACGCCGCCCTCGCCTTCTACTGGCCGGTCCTGGGCCGCCAGGTGCGGGTGCGCGGCCCGGTGACCTCCGCTCCGGCCGAGGAGAGCCAGGCCGACCTGCACGCACGCTCGACAGGCGCCCTAGCGGCGGCGCTCACCGGCCGGCAGAGCGCGGAGCTGTCCTCGCTGGAGGAAATGCGCCGGGCGTCGGAGGCCGCCTGGGAGCGGGCCCGGCAGAGCCCGGCCGAGCCGTCCGAGACCTGGACGCTGTACCGGCTGCGCCCGCAGACGGTGGAGTTCTTCCAGGGGGACCCCGAGCGCCGGCACGTACGGCTGGAGTACCGGCGCTCGGAGTTCGGCTGGAGCAAGGGGCTGCTGTGGCCGTGACGGCCACGGTTCAGCGGCCTCGGTCCGCGAACTCCCACACCGCGAAGTCCGCCACACCCCGGTAACCGATGCGCTGGTAGAGGCCGTTGCTCGTCGGGTTCGCGAGGTCGGTGAACAGGAGCACCTCCGCCCCGGCCGCCCGGGCGACCCGGCTCACCTCGGCGGTCACGGCGCCCGCGTAGCCGCGCCCTCTCAGGTGCGCCGGGGTGTAGACCGGGGCCACCCGGACCTGGCCGGCCGTCTCCTGGGTCGCCCCGGCCATGGCGACGGGTGCGCCCGCGGGGGTCTCCCACAGGGTGAGGCCGCCGTAGGAGAGACGGGCGTCGACCCACGCCCCCGGGTCCTGGGTGGCATGCTGCCCGGTCGCGTCCGCGAACTCGCCGTACCAGCGCGCCAGCAGGTCCCGGTCCGCCGCCCCGGCGACGCGCGCCCGGCCCTCGGGCAGCGGCTGCGGCACCGTCAACCCGTCCAGCCGGTACAGCCGTTGCCGATGGCGGATCTCGGCCGCCGCTCCGGTGCGCCGCTGCCAGGCTCCGGCGAAGGCGGCCGTCGCCGCGTGTTCGCCGCAGACGCCGGTCAGCACGTGCCCGAGGTCCGCCAGCCGGGCCGCGAGCGCGTCGGCCGCGTCCTCGTCGAGCGGGGTGAGGTGCAGCGGGTGGGGCGGGGTGCGCAGGAGCGTCGCCCGGATGCTCCCGTCCGGGCCCCTCAGCATCCCGAAGAAGGGGGTCTCCTCGCCGAACACCCGTGGCCCGCGCCTGCGCAGCGCGTCCGCGACCGTCAGCTGCAGGGTGTGCGGGGCGGGCCGCGACCTCAGGAAGGCGCCCGCCTCGGCCAGGAACTCGTCGAGATCTTCCGTCAGTTGCCAGGCACCCGGATGCATGCCGCCATCATGCGCGCGACCGCCCCGGTCCGGTCGACACCTTTTCGTCCGGACCTTCACCCGTGGCCGACGTGACCCCCAACTCCCCCACAGCCGTGATCAATTCGCAACCGAACCCGGTCTTGACCGAGACCCATCAACCGGGTGCGTGATTACGCTCGCGCTATGGCCGACTCCCGTCCCTCCTCCACGCCCTCCGCGCATCTGTCCGCGACCCCCGCCGACCGCCCCGTCTACGTCATCGGCGCCGGCCCCGGCGGACTGGCCGCCGCGTACGCGCTGCGGGCTCGGGGCATCCGGGCGGTGGTCCTGGAGAAGTCGGACCGCGTCGGCGCCTCCTGGCGGCGCCACTACGACCGGCTCCACCTGCACACCACCCGTCGGCTGTCGGCGCTGCCCGGCCTCGCGATGCCCCGTAGGTTCGGCCGCTGGGTGTCCCGCGACAACGTGGTGCGCTACCTGGAGAAGTACGCCGAACACCACAAGCTGGAGATCGTCACCGGCGTGGAGGTGTTCCGCGTAGAGCGGGCGGCGGGCGAGGGGTCCGGCGACGGCTGGCTGCTGCACGCCTCCGGCGGGCGCGAGCTGACCGGCAGCGCGGTGGTCGTCGCGACCGGCTTCAACCACACCCCGCGCCTGCCCGAGTGGCCGGGCCGGGACGGGTACGCCGGGGAGTTGCTGCACGCCGGCCAGTACCGCAACGCCAAGCCCTACGCGGACCGGGACGTGCTCGTCGTCGGGGTCGGCAACACCGGCGCCGAGATCGCCGTGGACCTGCTGGAGGGCGGCGCCGCGCGGGTACGGCTGGCCGTGCGCACCGCCCCGCACATCGTGCGCCGCTCGACCGCCGGCTGGGCCGCCCAGTACACGGGCATCACCGTACGAAGACTGCCGGTGCGGCTCGTCGACCGGCTCGCCCGGCCGATGGCGAGGGTCAGCACCCCGGACCTGTCCGCCCACGGGCTGCCGCGCCCGGAGACCGGCCTCTACAGCAGGGTCAGACAGGGTGCCATCCCCGTCCAGGACGTCGGCCTCATCGACGCCGTACAGGCCGGGAAGGTGGAGATCGTGGCCGCCGTCGAGGGGTTCGAGGACGACAAGGTGCTCCTCGCCGACGGCAGCCGGATCACACCGGACACCGTGATCGCGGCGACCGGGTACACCCGGGCTCTGGAGGAGCTGGTCGGGCATCTCGGGGTGCTGGACGAGCGGGGCCGGCCCGTGGTGCACGGCGCGCGCACGCCCGCCGACGCCCCCGGCCTGTACTTCACCGGGTTCACCAACCCCATCAGCGGCATGTTCCGGGAACTGGCGCTCGACGCGGAGAAGATCGCACGGGCTGTCGCCAGGCGACTCGCGTAGCCGTACGGACAGTCGCGGGCGCGGCAGGTCAGGCGCCCCGTTCGAGGATCACCAGGGGACCCGAGTCCGGGTCGCCGAAGAGGACGAACAGTTCGGGTGCGTCCTCGCTGCCGGTGACCGACCAGTGGGTGTCCTCGCCGCAGTCGCCGGCGAGCTTGAACAGAACGCCGTCGCGCCCGGTGTCGTCCGCGTCGTCGTCGGGTTTCCAGGTCCCGGTCCCCGCGCACCTGACGTAGTCGTGCTCGAAGAATTCGTCGTCGAAGGGGTCGTCGTCGGACGGGGGCTCGGTGGGCAGCCTGACGGCCTCGGCGTGTCCGCCGGGATCGAGCCGCAGCAGCGCCCCGCCCGGCCCGTGCCAGGCCCCGGCCAGCTGGGCGGGGGTCAGCTTCGGGGGCTCGTACTCCCTGATCAGGCCTGTCTCGGTGGCGAGGACACCGCCGCCGAATGCCAGGACGAAGAGGACGACCACGCCGATCGACGCGCGCCCCCACAGCCCCGGGAACTGCCAGCGGCGCCGGCGCGCGTACCCGGTCCAGAGGGTGGGCAGGACGCCGAGGGCCGCCAGGACGGAGGCCGTCGTGGTGAACGGCCACCGCAGGAGCAGGGCGGTCAGGCCGCCCCAGAAGACGGCCGGGACGACCGGGGCGGGCAGGCTCCAGGCCCACACCGGACCACCCAGGCGCCGCCCGGCGGTCCGGGCGAGCACCACCGAGGGCAGCGTCAGCGTGAACGCCGTCAGCATGCCCAGCGCCGGCAGCACCAGCGGCGCGAACAGCAGGACGCAGAACGCGCCGATGACACCCCCCACGCCCGCCCCGTAGTCGTCCTCGGTGACGCTGGTGGCCACCCACCACAGCAGCCCGGCCGCCGGCAGCTGCGCGGCCCCGAGGGACCCCGCCGCGTGCAGGTCGTCGCCGGTCCAGGTCAGACCCGCGCGCCGAAGTGTTTCCCGAGTCTTGCCCCACCCCATGCGGTCAGCGTACGCAGGGCCGGTACGCCGGTCCCGGCGCCCCCTGGGCCGTATCCGCGAAGTCCCGCCGGGCTCAGAGCGCCACGGGCAGCGGAGCCCCGCGCGGTGTCCGCCGGATCACCAGCGCCATCAGGGCCGCCGCCGCGCACAGGGCGCCGGAGGCGTACCAGACCATGTCGTAGGTGCCGAAGACGTCGCGGGCCACACCGCCGAGGTAGGCGACGAGGGCCGCGCCTATCTGGTGGGAGGCGAGGACCCAGCCGAAGACGATGGCGCTGTCCTCGCCGTACTGCTCCCGGCACAGCGCGAGGGTCGGCGGGACGGTGGCCACCCAGTCGAGGCCGTAGAAGACGATGAAGAACAGCATCGGCGGGTGGATCGACGGGCCGAGCAGCATCGGCAGGAAGAGCAGTGAGACGCCGCGCAGGGCGTAGTAGACGGCGAGCAGGCGGCGCGGCTCGAAGCGGTCGGTGAACCAGCCGGAGGCGATCGTGCCGACGACGTCGAACACGCCGATGACCGCGAGCAGCGAGGCGGCCGCCGTGACGGGCAGACCGTGGTCGTGGGCGGCGGGCACGAAGTGGGTCTGGATCAGGCCGTTGGTGGAGGCCCCGCAGATCGCGAAGGTGCCGGCCAGCAGCCAGAAGGGGCCCGTGCGCACCGCGGAGCCGAGCACGCTCAGCGTGCGGCGGGCGGCTCCGGTGACCGGCGGCGGCTTGGGCACGAACTCCCGCGCGCCGTAAGGCGTCAGGCCCACGTCGGCCGGGTGGTCGCGCAGCAGGAGCCACACGAAGGGGACGACGGCGAGGGCGGCCAGGGCGACCGTGACGGCGGCCGGGCGCCAGCCGTGGTTCTCGATCATCCAGGACAGCAGCGGCAGGAAGATGAGCTGGCCGGAGGCGGAGGCCGCGGTCAGGATGCCGCTGACCAGGCCGCGCCGCTCGGTGAACCAGCGGTTGGTGACCGTCGCGGCGAACGCGAGCGCCATGGCCCCGGCGCCCAGACCGACCACCACGCCCCAGCACAGCATGAGTTGCCAGGGTGCCGTCATCCACACGGTCAGGCCGGAGCCGAGCGCTATCGCGGTCAGCGCGACGGCGACGACGCGGCGGATGCCGAAACGGTCCATCAGCGCGGCCGCGAAGGGGGCGGTGATCCCGTACAGGGCGAGGTTGACGGAGACGGCCGCGCCGATCGTGCCGCGCGACCAGCCGAAGTCCTGGTGCAGCGGGTCGATCAGCAGGCCGGGCAGGGAACGGAAGGCCGCCGCGCCGATGATCGTGACGAAGGTGACCGCGGCGACGAACCACGCACGGTGCACCCGGCGGCGCCGGTCGGCCGGGGTCCGTACGGGGCCGGGGGTGGGACCGGGGGGAGGGCCGGGGGTGGGGGTGGTGGCGTCGGTTGTCTGAGTCACGTCATCCAGGATCGGGTCCCGGTTCGCCCGCTTCGAGTGGCCCGGAAGACAGCATTCGCTAGGATCGGGCCACACGTCAGCGCCGGTGAGGAGTGCCGATCCGTGAGCGTCCGCGAGGAGTTCCGCCCGCACCGCGTCGTCGTCCTGGCCCTGGACGGCCTGCTCCCCTTCGAACTGGGCATACCCCACCGGATCTTCGGCCGCCCCAGGGACACCGAGGGCCGGCTGCTGTACGAGGTGGTGACCTGCTCGGTCCGCCCGCCGGGGCCCGTCGAGACCGACGCCGACTTCACCCTGCACATCCCGCACGGCCCGGAGGCCCTGGCCACGGCCGACACGGTGATCGTCCCGGCGTCGTACGAACTCGGCCCGGTCTACGAGGAGGGCAGGCTCACCGGCGAGCTGTCCGACGCCCTCGCCCGCATCCGCCCCGGCACCCGTCTCGCCTCCATCTGCACCGGCGTGTACGTCCTCGCCGCCGCCGGCCTCCTCGAAGGACGCCCGGCGACCACGCACTGGGCGGACGCCGAGCGTTTCCAGCGGATGTTCCCGAAGGTCAGGGTGGACGCGGACGTGCTGTTCATCGACGACGGCGACGTGCTGACCTCGGCCGGGGTGGCCGCCGGGATCGACCTGTGCCTGCACATGGTGCGCCGCGACCACGGCACGGCGGTCGCCAACGACACCGCCCGCCGCACGGTCGTCCCGCCGCACCGCGACGGCGGCCAGGCCCAGTACATCCGACGCCCGGTTCCCGACCCGCAGTTGACCACGACCACCGCCGCCCGCGCGTGGGCGCTCGGCCGGCTGCACGAGCCCATCCAACTGCGGGACATGGCCGAACAGGAGGCCATGTCGGTGCGCACCTTCACCCGCCGCTTCCGCGAGGAGACCGGCGTCAGCCCGGGCCAGTGGCTCACCGGACAACGCGTCGAACACGCCCGGCACCTGCTGGAGTCCACCGACCTGTCCGTCGACCAGGTGGCCCGTGACTCCGGCTTCGGCACGGCCCAGTCGATGCGCCAGCACCTGCAACAGGCGCTGGGGGTGACACCGACGGCGTACCGGCGGACGTTCCGGTCGGCAGCCGACAGGGCGGGCGGGGCAGGCGGGTCGGGCAGGACCGACGGGGCGGGCGTACGGTACGACAGCGGAGCGCGGGACAGCGACTGAGGGCGACGGCTCTGCGGGAGTCCCGGGGTTCGGGGGTTCGGGGGTTCTTGTGTCCGGGCCTCCGGCTGTCCACAGCCTGTGGAGAGGTGTGACCCGTGCGGCAGCGCCCGGATCCGGTCCCATCGCCGAAGCCGGCGCCGACTCCGGCCGTGTGACTGCCGGTTGGCGGCGCACCCCCCTGCGTCCGCCTGACGCCGCCAACCGGTGCGACCCACACTCGACGAGGACCACCGTCCCCCGAGTCCTCGCCGTCCCCTCGCGGCGAATCGCCGCACACCAGCGTGTTCAACCACGCACACGACGTCAACACCGGTGCGGCGGTTCATGACGAACGGCCTCGTCACACCGACCGCGCACGGGTGCACCCCCGGCGCATCACGGCGCCAGGGTCTACACCGTTTCGAAGGCGAGGTCCTCGTACGCGGCCAGTCCGCCCCCGTACGCCGCCTCCGCGCCCTCCTCGGTCCGTGAACACCGGTCCAGTTCGCACCAGATGCTCTTGCCGGCCCCTTCGGGGCTCCAGCCCCAGCGGTCGGCGAGGCAGTCGACGAGGGCGAGACCCCGGCCGCCGGTGGCGTCACCGCCGGCACAGCGCGGGACGGGTGCGCGGGAGCTGGTGTCGGCCACTTCGAGACGCACGGTGGCCGGCACGGCCGCGTGCGCGTCCGGTGCGACCGGCACTCCAGGGGCTCTCGACGTGCCTGGCGTGCTTGGCGTGCCCGAGGCGCTCGCCGTACCTGACGTGCCCGAGGCGCTCGGCGCTCCCGGTGCCCCGCGCATGCCCCGCGTGCCCGAGGGGGCCGCTTCCGCGGCGGGTCCGGTCGCCTCCGCGCCCGTGGGGGCCGGTGCCGCGGTGTCCGACTCGGCCTCTCCACCCGGCAGTCCGTCCGGGAGTCCGCCCGGCAGTCCGCCCGGCAGTCCGCTCGGCAGCGAGAGCCGGAGCACGGCCGGGCGACCGGTGTGCACCACCGCGTTGGTCACCAGCTCGGAGACGAGCAGGATCAGGGTCTCGGCGAGCGGCTCGTCGGCCGCTATGCCGAGTCCGGCGAGCCGCGAGCGGGCCCACTTCCTCGCCCGCCCCACCTCCGTGGGGTCGGGCCGGATCTCCAGCTGCACTTGAAGCACCTGCACCGCTCACACCATCCGAACCGGCGGACACATGACCCCACGCCACCTGGACACCGCGGCGCGAACCGCGACGAGCAGCGCGACCAGGGCCACGATCGTAGCCATTTTCTGCATGGCCAGAACAACGGCCAGAGCAAGGGTCACGGAACGTGATTCCCTTGCGAGACAGCATGGTTGACGTACAGTCACCCCAACAAGCGCTTCGGGCATATTCCAGCGCGAAGGAGTACGCGTGCGGCATACTGTGCGACGCGCCTGCCGGGGAGTCGAACGAGCGGGGCCAGAGGCCCTCGCCGCCCCAGGAACAGCGGCGCGCACCGCGTGACACGGGGACGCCCCAAGGGCACCACCGGCACGGCTCGTGCTCGCAGCCACTCGCATCCCACACAAGGTACCGGAGGGGGCAGCCGACTCCGGGCCGTGACGAGTCACGCGATGGACACAACCCGGTATCAACGCTCCGTAATTCCGGTTACGCCACGATCCGCGACATCGTGGGCCATGGATCCGCCGTTTCCGCGCCGCCGTCCGGGCCGGGCCGCACCGTTTCCGCGCCGTCCGGGCTGGGCCGCACCATTTCCGCGCCGCCGTCCGGGCCGGGCTCAGGCGGAAAGCGAGTCCGCCTCGTCGGCGACGGCCGCGTCCACGTCGGGGCGCACGTCGAACAGGCGACGGACGCCGAGCGCGCCGAGGACCCTGTTGACGTGCGAGCCGTCGTCCGCGCCCCGGTCGGGCAGGATCAGCCGCAGCCGGCCCTGGCAGGAGCGGATCAGCCGGCGGGCGGCGATGAGGACGCCGACCCCGCTGGAGTCGCAGAAGAAGACCTCGGAGAGGTCGAGGACCAGTTGGTGGTGCCCTTCGGCGACGGCGTCGTGCACGCGCTGGCGCAGCACCGGTGAGGTCACCAGGTCCAGTTCGCCCGCCACACGGAGCACAGCCCACTCGCCCCGTTCGGCGCCGGTCACTTCGAATGCCACGGCCCTGCCCTCCGCTCGCCGGATCTCCCGGAACCGCCCGGAAACGGAATCAGTTCCTACGATTGTTGTCTTCTCCGCGCGGCTGCCCAGCGGCCGTTCCCTGAAACCCTGAACAGCAAACCGTCGGCGATCGGCAAGGGACTTGTTTCAGTCACTGTCAATCCGGTTCGATCAGAGTCGGACACTCTTTGTGTGAAGGTTGCGTGAAGAGGGCACTACCACCTGCGGCGCTTCCCGGGGCGCACATTGACACAAAGGGGCGTGCGCTGTCAGACGTGCCGACTACATTCGAGAGGACGACACGGACACGCTGGACGTGGGCGAGGGGAGGGACCGCATGGTGACGATGGACGTATCGCCCCGCTGGGACCGCAAGATGCAGCAGCGGCTCGCGCGCGGAGAGGCGGCCGCCCTCGGCGAGCTCTACGACCGCTTCGCCTCGCTCGTGCACAGCCTCGCCCACCGCGTCCTCGGCGAGGAGAAGGCCGCCGACGGCATCACCCGCGAGGTCTTCGCGCACCTCTGGGAGCACCCCGAGACCTACGACCCCAAAGAGGGGCCGCTGCGCAACTGGATCGCCTCGGTGACCCGCCGGCTGGCCGTGCAGCGGCTGCGCGACAACGAGACCGCCGCGCTCACCCGGGGCGAGAGCGGCTCCCCGGAGGAGCTGGAGAGCAAGGTGCGCCACGCCGCCGTGGCCGCTCGCGCCGACTACATCGTCCACTCGATGCCCGCCCCGCTGCGCGCCGCCCTGGAGCTGGCCTACGTCCAGCGCCGCGACTACCGCCAGACCGCCGCCGACCTCGGCGTCACCGAGGACGAGGCCCGCCGCAGGCTGCGCCTCGGCCTGCAGCTGCTCTCCACCGCCCACGACGCCGGCACCCCGCCGGGATACGGAGGTGCGGCATGAGCGGCGCGGGACCGTTCGGAGCGCACGACGGACGCGACGGACGTGATGAGCGCGACGGACGTGACAGGCGCGACGGGCACGAGCCGGGGGACGGCCGTCCGGCCGCCGGTGGCTCCGCCGACGGCGGACCCGCCGCGCCCCCGCGCATCCCGCCGCCCCGCGCCTCCGTCGAGGACGGCGGACGGCCGCTGCCCGACCTCACCGACCAAGGGGACCCCGCACCCGTGCCGCTCGACCTGTCGCACGACGTCCTGAAGTCGCTCCTCGGTGCCTGGGCCCTGGCCGCCTGCTCGGTGGCGGAGGCGGCTGCCGTCGAGGAGCACCTCGGTGGCTGCGGGGCCTGCGCGGACGAGGCGCGGCGGCTGCGCGAGGCGGTCGGCCTGCTGCACCGGCCCGAGCCCCTCGATCTCGACCCGGGGCTCCGCACCCGCGTCCTGGAGAGCTGCCTGGACCGCCGTCCGCCGCGCATCCCGGTGCCCGACTGGGCGGCGCCGTACGACGCGGAGGCGGCGCGGCTGGACGCGCTGCTCCAGGACTTCGGGGACTCCGAGTGGCACGCGCCCGTGCGGCTGCGGTGGTTCGAGGCCGACGCGCCGGCGAGCCGTCGTACGACCGTGGCCGGGGTGATCGCTCACCTGATGTCCGTGGACGGGCTGGTCGCCGTGGCGCTCGGGCTGGGCGACCCGCTGGCCGAGGTCGTCCCGGCGGCCGAGCCGGGGCCGGCCGGACGGACCGAGGCGTTCTGGCGGGCCTCGCACTTTCCGCCGACCCGTTCGGTACGGGCGCCCTGGCGCGAGCAGAGCCATCACCTCGTCCGCACGGTGTCCTTCACGGGCGGCAGCGCGGGCGGGTTCGGGGTGTCATACGGCGACTTCGAGCTGCCGCTGCACGACGCGCTGCTGGACCGCGCCTTCGAGTGCTGGGTGCACGCCGAGGACATCGCGGAGGCGGTCGACTACCCGTACGGCCCGCCCGCGCCACGGCACTTGAACAAGATGATCGACCTGGCGGCCCGTATGCTCCCCGTCGCCCTCGCCGCGCGGCGCCGGGCCGGTCTGTCCGCGCCCGGACAGACCCCGCACCTGGTCCCGGCCGGCTCCCCCGGCCGCAGTCTGCGCCTGGAGATCGAGGGCACTGCGGGCGGCCAGTGGTTCATCCCCCTGGACTCCCCGGCCGCGGTGGGCTCCGCCACCCACGAGGTGGCCCACGTGGCCCTGGACGGCGTCGAGTTCTGCCGCCTCGCCGCGGGCCACGTGTCCCCCGAGGAGGCGGCGGCCGGCCAGGACGGCGACCGGGAGGCGATCAGGGACGTGCTGTACGCGGCGGCGGGACTGAGCCGTATGTGAGCCGGCGACCGCGCGGGGGCGGCTGCGCGGGCCGCGACGGGGAGGCGACGTGCGCTCCCCCGCGTGCTCCCCCGCGCGCCGGCGGCCGAGGACCGGGGGCGGGAACCCTGACTAGGCGAACACCACCGTCCGCCGCCCGTTCAGCAGGATCCTGCGCTCCGCGTGCCACTTCACGGCCCGCGCCAGCGCCTGGCACTCCACGTCGCGGCCGACGGCGACCAGCTGGTCCGGGGTGGCCTCGTGGCCGACCCGCTCGATCTCCTGCTCGATGATCGGCCCCTCGTCGAGGTCGGCGGTGACGTAGTGAGCGGTGGCACCGATCAGCTTCACGCCCCGCGCGTGCGCCTGGTGGTAGGGCTTCGCGCCCTTGAAGCTCGGCAGGAACGAGTGGTGGATGTTGATGATCCGGCCGCTGAGCTGCTTGCACAGGTCGTCCGAGAGGACCTGCATGTACCGGGCGAGGACCACCAGCTCGACGTCCTCCTCGCGCACGATCTCCAGCAGCCGCGCCTCCGCCTGCGCCTTGGTCTCCTTCGTCACCGGGATGTGGTGGAAGGGGACGCCGTACGAGCCCACCAGCTCCGCGAAGTCGGTGTGGTTGGAGACCACGGCCGCGATCTCGACCGGCAGCACGCCGGTCCGCGCCCGGAACAGCAGGTCGTTCAGGCAGTGCCCGAACTTGCTGACCATCAGCACGATCCGCATCTTCTCGTCGGCCCGGTTGATCTGCCAGTCCATCTGGAAGGAGTCACCGATCGCCGCGAAACTCGCCCGCAGCTTCTCCGCCGTCGACGGCGCCTCGGCCGAGAAGTGGACGCGCATGAAGAACAGACCCGTGTCGTGGTCACCGAACTGCTGGCTGTCCTCGATGTTGCAGCCGGTCATGAACAGGTAGCTCGACACGGCGTGCACGATGCCCTTCTTGTCCGGGCAGGAGAGGGTGAGGACGTACTGGTCCGAGGGCGCGACGGCGGCGCTGCTGGGCTGCTCGTTCATGCACCACAGAGTCTCACGCCGGTCCGTCCGGGCGGGGCGGCGTCCGCCAGACGGACCATGCCGCGGTCGGGCGGACCACGGCCGTGGTCAGGCAGGCCGGGGATCGGCCGTGCGGACCGGGGCGCGGTCAGGCAGGCCGGGGCTCGGTCAGGCGGACCGGGTCACGATCCGCAGCACGTCGAGGCTGCGCGGCGGCACCTCCGGGTCGTCCCCGTCGCTGGTCGCGAGCCGCAGATGGGCGTCCCGGGCCGCGCGTACCGCCTCCGGCCAGGCGTGGTGTTCGAGGTAGGCGGCGACCGGCGCGTCGGGACCGACCTGGTGCATGATCCGCAGCACCCGCAGCACGGCGGTGTCGACGAGCGCCGCCTCCTGCGAGTCCCGGAAGATCGTGCCGACGTATTTCTCCGCGGACCAGTTGTCCAGCCAGGTGTCCTCCACCAGCCGGTACACGGCGTCGGTCACATCGCCGTACCCGTCCACGCCGACCAGCCAGACGTCCCGCTGGAACGCCAGGTCGGAGAGCATGTGCAGCGCGGAGCGCACATTGCAGCGCCAGCGCCACCACGGCATGTCGTTGAGTGGCATGCCGCCCATGGTGGAGGAGCGACGGCCGCGACGGGAAGAGTTCTCCGAACCTTGCACGGTCATCGATCGTACGTTCTTCGTCCCGCGTGCCTCACAGGCCCCCGTAATTCACCCGCGTGTCACCTTTCGTTGCCCACGGGTCACTCCCGGGTTAGCGGTGTGAGGGAATCGTGCGTGTGCATGACCGGCAGGCCTCGCAAGCGCAGCACCTTCCTCCCGTCCCTCCTGCGGCCCGTCCGCGCCGCCGCCCTCTCCGCGGGCGCGCTGGCCGTGTGCGCCTCGCTCACCGCCGGGTGCGGAGTCGTCCCCGGCGTCGTGGGTGAATCGGCGGACGGCCCGATCAAGGTGATGACCTGGGCACCCCAGAACACGGACGCCACGAACAAGCCCGGCATGCCCGCCATGGCCGTGGCCTATGCCAAGTGGATCAACTCGCGCGGTGGTTTCGGCGGCCGCGAGCTCGAGGTCCTCACCTGCAACGAGCACAACGACAGCGTGGGCGCGGCGCGGTGCGCCCGACGCGCGGCGGCCGAGGGCGTGGTCGCGGTCGTCGGCTCCTACAGCCAGTTCGGCGACTCCTTCCTCGCCCCGCTGGAAGGCTCCGGCATCCCCTACATAGGCGGCTACGGGGTCACCAACGACGAGTTCACCGGCCCGATGTCGTACCCCGTCAACGGCGGTCAGCCCGCGCTGCTGGCCGGCCTCGGCGAGGCCCTCGCGGGCACGTGCGGCCCCGTCGCCCTGGTCCGCCCCGACAGCATCGCGGGCGACGCGCTGCCCGGGCTGATCGATTCGGGCCTGAAGGCGGGCGGCCACCCGGCGGCGGGCGACCAGCTCGCGGCGGAGAACGCCACCGAGTACGGCGGCCGGTCCGAGCGGGCGCTGCGGTTCGCGACCACGAACCCCGCGCGCAAGGGGTGCGTGGTGCCCGCCCTCGGCGACCGCACGGACACCTTCATGGACTCGTTCCGCCGGACCCGCGACGGTTTCCCCAAGGTGCGGACCGCCACCGTGCTCGGCAGCGTCGACCAGACGGTCATCAACGCGACGGGCGGCGCCTCCGGGCCGTACGAGGGGTCGTACATCACCGGCTGGTACCCGGTGGCGTCCGACCCGCGCTGGGGGCCGATGAAGAAGGTGATCAGCGAGGAGGCCTTCGGCGACAACCGCATCGACCCCGCGGACGCCGGGGTGCAGACCACCTGGATCGCCTACACCGTCCTGAAGGCCGCCCTGGACAGGATCGGCGACGGCGACGTGAGCGCCGACACCGTCCGGCACACCCTCGACCACGGCCTCGAGGTGTCCACCGGCGGCCTCACCCCGATCCTGCACTGGCCCGACGAGACCGCGCTCGGCGCGGTCGGCTTCCCGCGCCTCGTCAACGCCGCCGTGACGCTCCAGGTGGTGCGTGACGGCGAACTCGTCGCGGCGAAGGGGTACCGGGGCGGCGCCGACGGGGTCAGCGACATGACGAAGACCCTGCTGACCGCGGACATCGACTGACCGCACCCCCGGCCCCACCCCCGGGCGGGGGGCGGGGCCGGGGCGGGGGCGGGGGCTGCCCCCGTCGTGGCCGCTACCGGAATCCTCGCCCTTCAGGGCGAGGAGCATGTCAAAGCTGGGTCGGCTGGCGCTGGGTGAGTCCGTACTTCTGGGCGATGGCGTTCCACAGGCCGGCCGCCTTGGCCTTCTGGGCGCTGGCCGTGACGCTCGCCTGGTCACCCGCCTGTGTCTGGCCGGTACCGCGGGCGTGGCCGTGCGGGCAGCCCTTCTTGCCGTTGCCCGCCTGGTCGGCCCAGGCCGCGTAGTGGTTGTCGGCGGAGGCCGAGGCCTGCCAGGCCCTGGTGAGGGAGGCGGACAGTTCGGCGTTGCCCGGCAGCTGGTCGACGGACAGCTGGCCGAGCCGGGTGACCAGGTCGGTGCGCTGCTTGGCGGCGGAGCGCAGGTCGGCGGCAGCCTGGGCGAGGTTGTCGCACTGCCTGATGTTCCCCACCGCCCGGATCACCGAGGCACGGCTGCCGCCGCTGTCGGCGAGCAGCCGGTCCAGGTCGGCCGCCTGCTGCTTGGCGGGGTCGGCGCCGGCCGGCGCGGCGGAGGACTGCTGCGGGGTGGGCGGGGCGGACGAGGCGGCGGCCGGCTTGCCGTCGCTGCCCTTGTCGTCGCTCCCGCCGCTGAACAGGGCGCCGGCGCCGACGCCTATGACGACGATGCCGACACCGACGGCGGCTATCAGCGGCAGCCGCGAGCCGGTACGGCCGCTGCCGCGCCGCCCGCCGACCTCGTCGTCCATCGACATGGGGTACGACGACTGCTGCGGCAGCACCGGGGCCGGGTAGGCGTCCTGCACGCGCGGCATCTGCTGGGTGGCCCCGGCCGGACCGCCCGCCGGGGCACCGCGGAAGAGGTTGTCGAACTCGGCGGGCGGCTGGCGGTCCCCGCCCTGGTCGGTGACCGGCGGGATGTACTGCGTGGCCTGCGCGTCCGGGTGCCCGCCCGGGGCGGGCGGCTGCTGCGCGTGCCCCTGGTACGGGTTCTGGGCCCCGTACCCCTCGGGCGGCAGCGCGCCCGACGCCACCGGCGGGATGTACTGCGTGGCCCCCTCGTCGGCGCCGGCCGCCGGCACCGGCGGCAGGTACTGGGTCGCGCCCTCGGGCGCGCCGCCCTGGGCGGCCACCGGCGGGATGTACTGCGTCGCACCGTCGGCCGCGGGCAGCGGGGCGCCCGTCGCCGGGTACGCGGGCGGCAGCGGCGCGCCGTGGGAGGCGTACTGCTGCTGGTACGGGTCGGAGGCGCCGTACGCGGGCTGCCCGCCGCCCTGGCCGTACGCCGGGTTCTGGGCGTGGGAGTCGTAGGCCTGGGCGCCGTACGACGGGGCCGGGGCGCCCTCCGGGGGCAGCGGGCCGGGGCCGTCGGCGGCCGGGGACTGCTGCTGGGGGTGCCACTGCTGGGCGTCGGCCTGGGGCCAGCCCTGGCTCTGCTGGGGCGCCTGGTCACCACCAGGGCCCCACGAGCCGCCCCACGCCTGACCGCCGGCGGGGGCGGCGGGCGCGGGCGTGCCTGTCATGCCCGGCAGCAGCGGTGCGCCTCCGTCGGAGGGCAGCACGATGCCTTCGTGCGCGGGCTGCGCCGAGGGCTCATCGCCCTGTCCACTCTGCGTCACCAGGACTCCTACGATTGGGGGACCTTCGGAATCGTCGGCTCACGCTACCGGGTCCCCCGAGCCGGGTGCCACGCAGCTCAGGGCGCGATCTTCTTCCCTGTGACAGCAGTAACAAAACCACCCCGCGATGCGCTGTTCATGGAACCGTTGCCGAGACCATGGTCAGGTCTCAGCATTCCGGGCATTTCGGCCCGGAAGGTCCGCCTCATCACCAGAGCGTGAGGGGCTCGGCTTGAGTACGGTCTCTCGTTTCCGTCTGCCGCTGATGCGGCAGGGTTGCGCCACCTGCCCGCCCCGCCTCCGCCTTGCGGCGGGGGCGGGTGGCGCGGGTCTTGTGGTCGGCTCCACGAGGCTTCGACACCGCCGGGGCGGTGTCCTGGTCTCCGGCCACTCCGGTACCAGTCACGCAGGCTGCCGCGAGGGCGGCGAGGTTGAGCGCGGCGTTGTCGTCCCGGTCGATGACCAGACCGCAGGCGTCGCATTCGTACGTCCGGACGTGCAGCGGCAGTTTGGCTTTCACCACGCCGCACCCGGAACAGGTCTTCGAGGACGGGTACCAGCGGTTGGCGACCACGAGGCGGGTGGCGTGGCGCTGGCGGGTCTTGTAGTCGAGCCGGCGGCGGATCTCGCCGAATCCGGCGTCGGCGATTCTGCGGGCCAGACGCCGATTGCGGAGCATGCCGGCGACGTTGAGGTCTTCGACCACGACGGTGCCGTACTCGGCGGTCACCGCGGTGGTGAGCTTGTGCAGGGCGTCTTCGCGGAGGTTCGCCACGCGGTGGTGGACCTTGTTCCGCTGGGCGTTGGCCTTCTCCCACCGCTTCGACGGCTGCTGTCCGGTGTGCCGGTCGGGGCCCTGGCGTCGGGACGCGACGCGGGAGGCGCGGCGCAGCTGCTTGCGCGCCCGGTCGTAGTGGCCGGGATTGGGCGCGGTGCGGATCTCGCCAGTGCTGTCGGCCATGACCGCGAGGGTCTTCACCCCGAGGTCGATGCCGACCGCGACATCCGGCCGCGTGACGCGGACCAGGTCGCGCTTCACCTCCGCCTGGAAGGACACGAACCAGCATCCGCGTTCGTGCCGCACCGTCGCGGACAGGATCCGGGCCGCCTGGGCCTGGACGCGGTCGAGGAGCTTCACCGTGGGTTCATGCGTGCGGATCGCGCCCAGGCGGGGCAGCGTGACGTGCCGGCCGTCGGCGTCCACGCGGATCGTGCCGGTGGTGAACCGGCAGGACAGACGTCCCTTCCGCTTCGACTTGAACCGCGGCATACCCATCGCACGGCCACGGCGCTTCCCCTGCTTCGACTTGGCGTAGTTGTCGAACGAGGCGGCGGCGTTCGCGAGACCGGTGGAGTACGCCTCCTTCGAGTTCTCCTCCCACCAGGCCGCGAACCTCGGGTCGGTGTGCTTGCCCTCGTTGAACGCCTTCCGCAGAGCGGGCAGCGACCACGGCCGCCATTGCGTCAGCTGCTCCTCGGCGACGCCGTAGGACTCCTCCGCGCGGCGCTGCCACCACGACGCCTCGACCCAGCCGACAGCCCAGTTGTACGCGGCACGCGCCGCGCCGCAGTGCGAACGCAGCGCGTGCTCCTGGGAGGCGTTCGGGTCCAGAGCGAACCGGAACGCCTGCACCACAAAACCGGGCTGCGCCTGGAACTTCTTCACTCGGCTGCCTCGCCGGTCGCCACGGCCACCGCGCGGGCGGCGCGGTCCTTCGCCGCCCGCCGCCCATACAGGCGGGCGCACATCGACGTGAGCACCTCGGTAATGTCCCGCACCAGGTCGTCAGCGGTCTCGGTGGGGTCGAGGACGACCAGGCGCCGCCCGGACGCCGACAGGACGGCTTCGAGATGCTCGACGCCGAACCGGGCCAGCCGGTCACGATGCTCGACCACGATCACCGCCGTCTGCGGGTCGGACAGCAGGCGGTGCAGCTTGCGGCGCCGTCCGTTCAGCCCCGAGCCGACCTCGGCGACGACCTCGGCGACGGGCAGGCCGAGCCCGTTCGCGCCGGCCACGACCCGGGCGGCCTGCCGCTCAAGGTCGGCCTTCTGCTCAGCGGACGACACGCGGCAGTACGCCACCACTCGCCCCGAGGTCGCAGACACGGCCGGAGCGGGCTCAGCGACCAGCCACGTTCCGGACGGCGCCTGGCGGACCGGAACAGGCATCTTCCCGTCCTTCACCCATCGCCAGGCGGTCTGGTAGCTCACGCCCTGCTGCCGCGCCCACTCCGAAAGCTTCACAACGCCAAGATATTCGAGATGCACGACTAGAGGTGACTATGAATGACTAGAAAATCTGTAGCAGCTTTCACCCCCTCGTGCCCCGGGTCCCGTTTCCCCTCCGTTCACGCGATCGCGGGGCCGGTGTTCAGCCCGCCGCCGGCGTTCAGGCGGCCTGCTGGAGGTCGAGGCGGGCTCCGAACTCCCGGACCACCGCCTCGTCCCGGAACGGCTCCAGTCGCTGCTGGAGGTCCTCCAGATACTCGGCGCCCCGGTTGGAGCGGAGCGTCTCCAGCAGCTCCACCGCCTTCAGGCCGGTGCTGCACGCCCGCTCGATCTCGCGCTGCTGCACATGGGCCGAGGCGAGCAGCACATAGCCGATGGCGCGGCGCCGGGCACGGGACTCGGGGTGCCCGGCCAGCGACTGCTCGGCGTACCGGGCCGCCGCCTCGGGCTGGCCCAGGTCGCGGTGGCAGTGCGCCAGCTCGTCGGCGAGATAGGCCTCGTCGAAGTGGGAGATCCACACCGGGTCGTCCCCCGAGGCCGCGTCCGCCTGCTCCATCGCCGAGATCGCCCGCCCGGAGGCCGCGTGCGCGGAGCGGGTGTCGCCGAGCAGCGCGTGCCCGCGGGCCTCGGCCGCGTGGAACATCGCCTCCGCGCGCGGCGTGACCCGCCCCCGCGCCCCTTCCTGCGCGGCCCGCGCCAGCTGGGCGATCTCGCGGGGGTTGCCGAGCTGGGCGGCCAGGTGGCTCATGGAGGCGGCCAGCACATAGCCGCCGTAGCCGCGGTCGCCGGCCGCCTGCGCCAGCCGCAGGGACTGGATGTAGTAGCGCTGGGCGAGTCCGGGCTGCCCGGTGTCGACCGCCATGTACCCGGCCAGTTCGGTCAGCCGGGCGACCGTGGCGAACAGCTCGCGCCCGACCGCCTCCCGGTACGACCCCGCGAGCAGTCCGGAGACGACGCTGTTGAGGTAGTGCACGACGACCGGCCGCACATGCCCGCTGCCGTAGGTGTGGTCGAGGTCCACCAGCGCCTGCGTCATGGACCGCACGGCCGCCACGTCGGACAGGCCCACGCGCGGGCCGGCCTGCCGGGCCACCTGGGCGTCCGGCATGGAGATCAGCCAGTCCCGGCTTGGCTCGACCAGCGCCGAGGCGGCGACGGAGGAGCCGGACAGGAAGTCCCGCCGGCCCACGTCGCTGCGCCACAGCTCGCAGACCTGCTCGATGGCGCCCAGCACGGTCGGCGAGAACTGCAGGCCGACCCCCGAGGCGAGGTTCTTGCCGTTGGCCATGCCGATCTCGTCGATGGTGACCGTACGGCCGAGCTTGCGGCCGAGCGCCTCCGCGATGATCGCCGGTGCCCGGCCGCGCGGCTGCTGGCCGCGCAGCCAGCGGGCCACGGACGTCTTGTCGTAGCGCAGGTCGAGACCGTGCTCGGCGCCGCACATGTTGACCCGCCGGGCCAGCCCGGCGTTCGAGCATCCCGCTTCCTGGATGAGTGCCTGCAGCCGTTCGTTGGGCTGCCTCGCCACGAGAGGCCTTGCGGCCATGAGCTACCCCCTGCGAACCCCTGGAGCGTAAAGACCCTTCGGGAAAAATCCGGTCATGAAGATCGATGCCCAGTTGACATACCGTCAATGCGCGACATGTGCGGTTTGCCGGGGTAAAGACGACTGGCGTGCCCTTCTTGGCTACCCACCGCACGCCCCTCATCCCCCCGCGCGCCCCCGGACGTGCATCCATGCGCCCCGACTGCCGAGCCGATGCCCCTGTCTCGCGCGCGCCACGGCCGTAACCCCGGGTGGGTGCGGAAGTTGAGTGGGCGTGGAAGAGACGATCGCCGGCACCGAAGCCGCCCAGATTCCGCAGCAGCGCGGGGAATCGCTGCTGGAGACCGCCGTACGGTACGCCGAGGAGCGGCACTGGGACGTGTTCCCGGGCTCCTGGCTGGAAGCCGTCGACGGGGCGCCGCGCTGCTCGTGCGGCGACGCCTCCTGCCCCGCGCCCGGCGCGCATCCCACCCGTCCCGACTGGGCGACGCAGGCGACCGGCAGCGCGACCGTCGCACGCCGCGTGTGGCACAAGCAGCCGGCCGCGTCGATCCTGCTGCCGACGGGGCGTACGTTCGACGCGTTGTCGGTGCCGGAGAGTGCCGGTTTTCTTGCGCTGGCCCGGATGGAGCGGATGGAACTGACGCTCGGACCGGTGACGTTGACGCCGGACCGGCGCATGCAGTTCTTCGTGCTGCCGGGGGGCTCGCCGAAGATTCCGGAGCTGGTGCGGAGGCTGGGGTGGACGCCGGCGTCGCTCGACCTCGTGCCGCTGGGCGAGGGAAGTTACGTGGCCGCTCCGCCGACCCGGTTCGGCTCCCGGGGCGCGGTGCAGTGGGCCTGCCGGCCCACCCCGGCGAACCGGTGGCTGCCGGACGCCGAGGAGTTGATCTCTCCGCTCGCCTACGCGTGCGGCCGGGACAGGTGACGCGCGCCGGTCGGGGCACGTGACGGGGGTGGCCGCAAGCGCGTGACGCGGCGGGGTCGGGACGCGTGCCGTGCGCGGCCGGGGCACGTGACGATGCGGGGTCTTCACACCTCTGAAAGCGGGTTCCCCGCGCCCCTGAGGACATCGCCGCCGTCGTACTGTTTCCCCATGACCGAGGCTGCGGTGCGTGTGCGAGGGCTCTGGAAACGGTTCGGGCAACAGGTCGCCGTCGGGGGGATCGATCTCGATCTGCCCGCGGGAAGGTTCATCGGGCTGGTCGGGCCCAACGGGGCGGGTAAGACCACCACGTTGTCCATGGTGACCGGGCTGCTGCGGCCCGACCACGGGACCGTCGAGGTCGTCGGACACGACGTGTGGCGGGACCCGGTGGCCGTCAAGGCCCGGATCGGGGTACTGCCCGAGGGACTGCGGCTGTTCGAGCGGCTGTCGGGGCGGGAACTGCTCGGCTACTCGGGACGCCTGCGGGGGCTGCCCGGCGCCGAGGTCGACAAGCGCGCCGCCCAGTTGCTGGACGTACTCGATCTCGCCGGTGCCCAGCACAAGCTCGTCGTCGACTACTCGACCGGCATGCGCAAGAAGATCGGACTCGCGGCCGCTCTCCTCCACAATCCCGAAGTCCTCTTCCTCGACGAGCCGTTCGAGGGCGTCGACCCGGTGTCCGCGCAGACCATCCGCGGGGTGCTGGAGCGGTACACCGCTTCCGGCGCCACCGTCGTGTTCTCCTCGCACGTCATGGAGCTGGTCGAGTCGCTGTGCGACTGGGTGGCCGTGATGGCGGCGGGGCGCATCCGCGCGGCGGGCCCGCTGGCCGAGGTGCGCGGAACGCACCCCACCCTCCAGGGATCGTTCCTCGAACTCGTGGGCGCCGGCGGCCGGGACGCCGCCTCCGACCTGGACTGGCTGGGCGGCGGAGCGACCCGATGACACACCCGTCCACCGCTCCGGACCCGACCTCCACCACGACGCCGGCGGCCGCGCCACGCCTGTCCGCCGCTCCGGGGCCGACCTCCACCGTCGTACGTCTGAAGCTGTCGCTGCTGCGGAACGGGCTGCGGCAGTCGGCGGGCCGCCGGGCCGCGTTCATCGCCTCGGCCGTCCTCGCCCTGCTGTTCGCGCTGGCGCAGCTGCTGGGTCTGCTGGCGCTGCGCGGGCACGCGCACGTCGAGGCCGTCGCCGTGCCCGGTGCGGCCGTGCTGGCGCTCGGCTGGGCGGTCATGCCGCTGTTCTTCCCGGGCGGCGACGAGACCCTGGACCCGGCCCGCCTGGTGATGCTGCCCCTGCGGCCCCGCCCGCTCGCCCGCGCCCTGCTGGCCGCCTCCCTGGTCGGGATCGGCCCCCTGTTCACGGTGCTGGTCCTGGCCGGGTGCACCCTTGCGGTGGCGCACGGGGCGGCGGGGTACGTCCTCACGCCCGTCGCCGTCGCCCTCGCGCTGCTGGTCTGCGTGGCCCTGGCCCGGGCCGTCGCCGCGGCCAACGTACGCCTGCTGAGCAGCCGCAAGGGCCGCGATCTGGCCGTGCTGAGCGGGCTGGTCGTCGCCATCGGCACGCAGCTGGTCAACTTCGCCCTGCAGCGGCTGGGTTCGGCCGGGCTGGGGCGGCTCCAGCCGGCCGCGGACGTGCTGTCCTGGGTGCCGCCGTCCTCGGCGGTGAGCGCGGTGCGTTCGGCGAGCGAGGGGGCGTACGGCACGGCCGCGGCTCAACTCGCGCTCTCGCTGGCCGCCCTGACGCTGCTGATCGCCACGTGGGCGCGCAGTCTGACCCGGCTGATGACCTCGCCCGACGGCTCCACGCTGCAGAACGCCGGCACCGACGCCCGGGACCGCTCCCCGTCCGGACTCGGCCGCCTGCTGCCGGGCGGCCGTACGGGCACGGTCATGGAACGCACCCTGCGCTACATATGGCGTGACCCGAAGACCAAGGCCGCCTGGGTGACCTCGCTGGCCATCGGGCTGATCGTGCCGGTGTTCAACGCGGTGCAGGGGACCGGGTCGGTCTACTTCGCGTGCTTCGCCGCCGGCATGCTCGGCATCCAGATGTACAACCAGTTCGGCCAGGACACCTCCGCCTTCTGGATGGTGGCCCTGACCATCTCCTCGCCCCGGGACGCCTACGCGGAACTGCGCGGCCGGGCCCTGGCCCTGCTGGTGGTCACCCTGCCGTACGCCACGCTGGTGACCGTGGTGACCACCGCCGTGCTGGGCGACTGGGCGCGCCTGCCGGAGGTCCTGGGCCTCTCGCTCGCCATCCTGGGCTCCATGCTGGCCACCGGCGCCTGGGCCTCGGCCCGCTTCCCGTACTCCATCCCCCAGGAAGGCCACAAGAACGTGGCCCCCGGCCAGTCCGGCCTGGCCTTCCTCTCCATCTTCGGCGGCATGGCCGCGGCGGCCCTGCTGTGCTCCCCGGTCATCGTCCTCACGATCGCTCTGCACCTCGCCACGGACGGCCCCGCCTGGACCTGGCTCCTCCTCCCGACGGGCGCGGCGTACGGCACGACGATCACCTGGGCAGGCCTCCACCTGGCAGCCCCGAGAGCAGCGGCCCGCCTCCCGGAAATCCTGTCAGCAGTGAGCAAGGGCTGAGCCCGCCAAACGGCACCGCCCAAACACGAGCCCCTGAACCAAGGCCCCCGAAACAGCCGACGGCACCAACCAAACACAGGGCACCCTTCAAAGGGGCGCGGGGAACTGCGCGACAAGCCACCACGCACCCGCACCCGCCGAACCACGAGAGCCACCCCGAACAGCCAAGAGCGCCAATCACACACAGGGCACCCTTCAAAGGGGCGCGGGGAACTGCGCGACAAACCACGACGCACCCGCACCCGCCGAACCACAAGAACCACGCAGACGAGAAGGCGAACGGCGCACTCACCCACCCAGCACGGACTCCAGAAACGGCTCAACAGCCACCCGCCAAGCCCCCGGCAGGTCATAGTGCAGAAGATGCCCCGCCTCAGCCACCTCCGCATACGCCCCACGAGGCAGCACCCGCACCATCTCCTGCGCCTCCGCCCGCCCCAGCTCACCGTCGAGGCCCCGCACGACAAGGGCGGGGCACCGCACCTGCGCCAGCTCCTCCCAGTGCGCGTCGTACACCCAGCTCTCCCGCGTCCGCAGCATCTGCTCGGGCTCGAAGACCGGCCGCCAGCCGTCGGCACCCTCGTGCATGACCTCGGCGTAGAACTCGCCCCGGGCGGGACTCGGACGCTCCACCCACGGATCGTCCTCGCCGAACCACTTGCGGACGTCGGCGAGGGTGGCGAAGGGAACGGGCCAGGAGCGGAACCAGTCGGCCCACTCCCGCTGTGAGGCCGCGCCCAGCGCGGAAGCCCGCATGTCGCAGATGACCAGGCCACGCACCAGGTCGGGGCGCTTCGCGGCGAGCTGCCAGGCCGTCAGGGCGCCCATGGCGTGGCCGACGAGGACGGCGGGGGCGAGACCGAGCTGTTCGAGGGCGGCCTCGGCGTCCTCGACGTAGGCCTCGCGGGTGTAGGCGGCCTCCGGGAGCTTGTCGCTCCGGCCGTGGCCGCGCTGGTCGAGCGCGAGGGCGCGGTGCCGCTCGGCGAGCCAGCGGGCGGTGGACGCCCAGTGGGAGGCGCGTCCCATCAGTCCGTGGAGCAGCAGCACGCCCGGGGTGCCGGACTCCGCCTCCGTCTTGGGAGGGTCCGCGAACTCCCAGGCGGCAAGGCGCACCCCGCCCGTTCCCGTCACGTCGATACGCCGTGCCATCGGCCTGGCACCCCCCAGCTCCGCCTGCCTCGTACCGGTGTACTACCTGGGCTCGCCGCTGTCGCCGTCCTCGGCGTCGCCGTCACCGCCGGCGCTGCCGGGGGCGTCGTCCTCGCCGTCGTGCCGGTCCCCCGTCCTGCCGGCGCAGACTATCGAATGCTCATTCGAAAATTCCGTCTCCGCGGACAACACCCCTCATTCGAGTGACACCCCGTGAGGAATGATCGCCGCCTCGGAGGGGATCTTTCTGGCGGGAGGCGGACCGCTCGGGGAAAAACGGTCCGAAGGGGATGACCCTGAGAGCTCGGGGCTCCGGGTCAGCACCAGGGGAGGACAGGCCCCCGGCACCGCAAGGCGCCGGGGGCCTTCCCCTGCTCAGCGCTTGGCGACGAACACGTGCGAGGCGACGTCCGCCTGCAGCTCGGCCGCCTCGCCGCCGCTGCCCACCAGCACGCCGCCGGCCGACTCGGTCACGCTCACCACCGAGCCGGGCTGCACGCCCGCCCGCCGCAGCGTGTACATCAGCTGGGCGTCCGTCTGGATCGGCTCGCCGATGCGGCGGACGACGACCGTCTTGCCGTCGGTGCCCGCGTCCAGGTCGGCCAGCGACACCATGCTGTCGTCCAGGAACGGGTCCGCCCCGTCCTTCTCGCCCAGCTCCTCCAGACCCGGGATCGGGTTGCCGTACGGCGACTCGGTCGGGTGGCGCAGCAGCTCGAGAACCCTGCGCTCCACCGCCTCGCTCATCACGTGCTCCCAGCGGCACGCCTCCGCGTGCACCTGCTCCCACTCCAGGCCGATCACGTCGACCAGCAGGCATTCGGCCAGGCGGTGCTTGCGCATCACCCGCGTGGCCAGCCTGCGGCCCTCCTCGGTCAGTTCCAGATGCCGGTCGCTGGCGACGGACACCAGGCCGTCGCGCTCCATGCGCGCCACCGTCTGGCTCACCGTCGGCCCGCTCTGGTCGAGCCGCTCCGCGATGCGGGCCCGCATGGGGACAACGCCTTCCTCTTCGAGTTCGAGGATGGTGCGGAGATACATCTCCGTGGTGTCGATCAGTCCGGACATACGTGCCCCTCGATTACCTCTGCCGGCAGCCCGGCAGGCGTGCGCTGGCCCTGGCATCAATTCTGCCGTACCCCACTGACAAGCGGGCGTTACCCGGGAAACAGGGGCGGCGGCGGTCTTGACGCGCGGGCCGTGTGTGGTCATAGGCACCCTGGAGACACGCGGTACCGACGGGCCGCCCGACGGGCCGCCCAACGGCCGTGCGGCGGCCGTGCGGCCGTTGGGCGGCCCTCGAGGGCCCGGCGCCGCGTCCGCCCGCCCGTCGGCCTTATTGACACCGCAGTGGTCCAGACCGCACGGTGATCCGCGACACCGACGCCGCGAAGGGGCACCGCATGAGCGACGCCACGCCTGCCGAGCTGTTCTTCGACGCCGCCATCGGCCTGCTGCGGCGGGCTCGTGAGGAGGAGGCCGACGCGATCACCGCGGCCGGCACCCTGCTCGCCGACACCGTCGCGGCCGGCGGACGGCTGTTCGCCTTCGGCGCCGGGCACTCCTCGCTGCCCGCTCAGGACGTCGTCTACCGCGCGGGCGGCCTCGCCCTGATGAACCTGCTCGCCGTCCCCGGAGTCGTCGGCGTCAACGTCGTCCCGGCCACCCTCGGCTCCGCCCTGGAACGCGTCGACGGGCTCGCGACCGCCGTCCTGCGCACGTCGCCCCTGCGCGCCGGTGACGCCCTGGTCGTCATCTCCCTGTCCGGCCGCAACGCGCTGCCCGTGGAGATGGCGCAGGGTGCCCGCGCCCTCGGCGTCAGGGTCATCGGCGTCACCTCGGTCGCCTACGCCACGGAGACCGGCTCCCTGCACGCCTCGGGCACCTTCCTCAAGGACCACTGCGACGTCGTACTGGACTCGAAGATCGCGGTCGGTGACGCCGAACTGACCCTGGACACCGTCCCGGCGCCCTTCGCGCCCGCCTCCACGGTCGTCACCGCCGCCCTGATGCAGGCCGTCATGGCCACCACGGCCGCCACCCTGGCCGCCCGCGGCATCGAGCCCCCGCTGCTGCGCTCCGGCAACGTCGACGGCGGCCACGACTGGAACGGGCGGGTCATGGAGGAGTACGGCGACCGGATCTTCCACCAGCACTGAACCGCGCCCGGCGGGAACGGGACGCGCGCGCGGGACACGCACGGGACGCGCCCCCGGCCGCACGCCCCGGGCCACCACGCCTACGGCCTACTCCCCCGGCTTCCCCCCTGCCTTCTCCCCTGCCTTCTCTCCCGGCTTCTCCACCGGCCGCTCCCGCACCGCCCCCGCCAGGTCCAGGGACGCCGCGATGCGTACGGCCACGTCCTCCGCGTAGGCCGCGTCGGCGCGCTCGAAGCGGCTGCGGCCGGGCCCGCGCAGGAAGGTGACCACACCCAGCGTCCGGCCCCGGCTGCGCAGCACCGCGCACAGGGCGTGCACCGCGTCGGGCGGCCACTGGCGGGCCGGCGCCCACTCCCGTGCCCGCTCGGCCGGGAGGGAGTCGGCGGTGGCGCGCACGGTGCCGGTCCGCTCGACGCACTGCAGCGCCGGATGGCCCGTGCCGTAGCGCAGGGGCAGCCCGGCGGCACCGGTGAGCGCGCTGGGGCCGGGCGCGCCCGCCGGGGTGGCGGCAAGCCGCACCAGCCGTACCGGGGCCGTGTCGTCGCCCTCCGCGCGCGGAGGGTCGGCCAGGCGGTCGAGGACGGCGTGGTCGGCGAAGCCGGCGAGGGCGAAGTCGAGGTGGACGACGGCCGCTTCCAGCGGGTCCTCGCACTCGGCGGCGGCGCGGGCCGCGCGGTGCAGCTGGTTGGTGCGGAAGCGCAGCAGGGACGCCTCCTGCTCGCCCTGCTTGGCCTCGGTGACGTCCTGGAAGAGCCAGCCGACGCCGAGCGGCACGGGCTCCTCGGCGAGCGGCGAGGCCAGCCGCAGGAAGCCACTGCGCCAGCAGCGCCGCTGTTCGCCCTCCGGTGTGCGCACGGTCACCCACATCTCGGCGGGCGCGGGCGGCGCCCCCTCGGCCAGCACGTGGGTGAGCGCGCTCTCCAGCTCCTCCACGCCCTGCGCGAGCAGTTCGCCGAGCGGCCGGCCGAGCGCGGAGGTACGGCCGCTGCCCAGGGCCCGCGCGGCGTAGGCGTTGACGACGGCGGGCCGCAGATCGGCGTCCACGAGCACGACGCCCCAGGCCGCGTCCTCGAACAGGGCCTCGCTCAGCGCGATCGACCGTTCCAGGTCGATCTGCGCGTGCACCTCGCTGAAGGCGCAGTACAGCCCCGCCGGTTCCCCGTCGGGGCCCCGTACGGCGGCGGACTGGGTCCGCACGAGGACACGGCCGCCGTCCTTGGTGACGAGCGCGAACTCGTGCACCTGACGGCCGGTCGCGTGCATGGCCGCCATCAGCCGCGCCTGGACCTCCTCGGCGTCCGCGCTGCGCACCGCCCAGCCGGCGAAGCCGCGCCGCCCGACCGCCTCGGCCGCGCTCCAGCCCAGGATGCGTTCCGCCTCGCGGTTCCAGTGCGTCACCACACCGCCGGCGTCGAACGCGCACAGCGCCGCGTCCATGCCGTCCAGCAGGGCGGCGAGCAGGTCGGAACCGCCGGACTCCTCGGGGCCGTCGGAGCGCTGCGGGCGGCCGCGCCCGGGCTCTTCCTCCGGCCCCCGCTCATCGGTGGTCCCACTGCGCCGGGAAGCACTCACCTGGACCCCCTGGAGGCTGCGTCGGCGCACGTCGTGCGCTCGGTTCGCTCACTGGCCTTCATTCAACTCGAACGTGACGCAGCCCACATCAAGTTCCCGCAAGATTGAAGGAATCATTCTCCGGCCCTCCGGGAACCGGGCTCAGCCGCAGGTCGACCCATTCCTCCACCTCTCCGTCCAGCGTGTACCGGTCCACCTCCACGAAACCGTGGCGGCCGGCGAACCGCAGCCCGTCCTCGTTCGCGGCGAGCACACACGTCTCGACCGTCTCCGCCCCCTGCGCACGCGCGTGGGCCATTCCGTTCTCGTAGAGCGCCTTACCGAACCCGCGCCCGCGAAACCCGGGCAGCACCCTCGCGATCACGGTCGCGGCGGCGTCCTCCCCCGCCGGCGGCCGGACGGTGGAACACCCGACCAGGTCCTCTCCGAGATACGCGTTCTCCAGCCGGTAGCGGCCCGCACGCTCCCGCGCGTCCTCGGCGGACATGGCGGCCGGCGGAACGATCACGTTGTGCACGTACCGCCACTGCTCCAGCATGGCCTCCCCGGCCACCGGCAAGATCCGAAGCTCAGTCATGCCCGGCAAGTTAGGCCGGTGCGGGGCGGACCGTCCACCGGGTTCGGCGACCGGATTCGGCGGCCGGATTCGGCGAGCGGGTTCGGCGACCGGGTCGGCGCGCTCGGGCGGCGGAAAAACGGTTGAACCCGTGCCGGGGGCTTCCTAGGGTGGGGAACACCGAAGAGAGGAGGTGGTTCGGAGCATGTACGCATCCCGGACGTCGGAGGTGGCTGCGGGCTAGCGGCCTGCCACCACACCTGTGCGGTGCCGGACCAGCGTGTGTGAGACGCACGCAGCCGGCCCAATCCGAGCAGTCACCCGACCCGCGAGTTCGCCGGTACGTCCGGCCGGCTCCCCCGTCGTACGACGGAGGACCCGAACTCGCGGGTCGTCTGCGTTCCCCGGCGGGCGCTTCAGGGGCTGAGGCGTTCGGCGTGCCAGGAGCCGTCCGGGCGGGCCGTGTAGCGCAGTCGGTCGTGCAGGCGGTTCTCGCGGCCCTGCCAGAACTCGACCGCCTCGGGGGCGACGCGGTAGCCGCCCCAGTGCGGCGGGACCGGGACCTCCTCGCCCTCGGGGTAGCGGGCGGCGAGCCCGGCGTAGGCCTCCTCCAGCTCCTCGCGGGAGCCGATCACCGAGGACTGGGCGCTGGCCCAGGCGCCGAGCCGGGAGCCGTGCGGGCGGCTGCGGAAGTAGGCGGCCGTCTCGTCGCGGCCGGTACGGCGGGCGACGCCGGAGACGATGACCTGACGGGCGATCGGATGCCAGGGGAAGAGCAGGGAGACGTAGGGGTTGACGGACAGTTCGGCCGCCTTGCGGGAGTCGTAGTTGGTGTAGAAGACGAACCCGTCGGTGTCGAACCCCTTCATCAGGACCGTGCGGGAGCTGGGGCGGCCGGCCGCGTCGGCGGTGGAGACGACCATCGCGTTGGGCTCGTAGAGCGTGCCGTGCAGGGCCGCGCGGGCGGCGTCCTCGAACCAGCCCGCGAACTGGTCCATCGGGTGCGTGGCGAGGCCCTTCTCGTCGAGTCCCGCGGCCCGGTACTGCTTGCGCATGGCGGCGGGGTCGATGGCCGGGTCGAGGATGGGATCGCGATCGGTCACGCGGTCATCCTGCCGTATCGAACGACCGTGGCACTCAGTGTCGCGGGGGCTCCCCAAGGGTGGCACCCGGGGCTATCGTGCTGATCCCCCCGCGGTTTTGGGTGACCACCGGGCGATCGGGGCATCACCGGGGTGACCGCCGCCGACACATGAGGAGCCGCCTGATGTCCGACTTCGTACCCGGACTCGAGGGAGTCGTCGCGTTCGAGACGGAGATCGCCGAGCCGGACAAGGAGGGCGGCGCCCTGCGCTACCGGGGCGTCGACATCGAGGACCTGGTCGGTCACGTCTCGTTCGGCAACGTGTGGGGGCTGCTCGTCGACGGCGCCTTCAACCCCGGTCTGCCGCCCGCCGAGCCGTTCCCGATCCCCGTCCACTCCGGTGACATCCGCGTGGACGTGCAGTCGGCGCTCGCCATGCTGGCCCCCGTGTGGGGGCTGAAGCCGCTGCTGGACATCGACGCCGAACAGGCCCGCGACGACCTCGCCCGCGCCGCCGTCATGGCGCTGTCCTACGTCGCCCAGTCCGCGCGCGGACAGGGGCTGCCGATGGTGCCGCAGCAGGAGATCGACAAGGCGCAGTCGGTCGTCGAGCGGTTCATGATCCGGTGGCGGGGCGAGCCCGACCCGAAGCACGTCGCCGCCGTCGACGCCTACTGGACCTCCGCCGCCGAGCACGGCATGAACGCGTCCACGTTCACCGCGCGGGTCATCGCCTCCACCGGGGCGGACGTCGCCGCCGCGCTGTCCGGCGCGGTCGGCGCGATGTCCGGGCCGCTGCACGGCGGCGCTCCCTCCCGGGTGCTCGGGATGATCGAGGAGATCGAGCGCACCGGGGACGCGCAGGCCTACGTCAGGAAGGCGCTGGACCGCGGGGAGCGGCTGATGGGGTTCGGGCACCGGGTGTACCGGGCCGAGGACCCGCGCGCGAGGGTGCTCCGCCGCACCGCCCGCGAACTGGGCGCCCCGCGCTTCGAGATCGCGGAGGCGCTGGAGAAGGCGGCGCTGGAGGAGCTGCACAACCGGCGCCCGGACCGGGTGCTGGCCACCAACGTGGAGTTCTGGGCCGCGATCATGCTGGACTTCGCGGAGGTGCCGGCGCACATGTTCACCTCCATGTTCACGTGCGCCCGGACCGCCGGCTGGTCCGCGCACATCCTGGAGCAGAAGCGGACGGGGCGGCTGGTGCGGCCCTCCGCGACGTACGTGGGTCCGGGGACGCGCAGCCCGCGGGAGATCGAGGGGTACGCCGAGATCTCCGACTGAGCGGAGCCGTACGCCGGGGTCGCCGGCCGAGCGGAGCCGTACGCCGTCGTCGGCCGAGCGGAGCCGTACGCCGGGGTCGCCGGCCGAGCGGAGCCGTACGCCGGGGTCGCCGGACCACGCCGACCTGCTCGTCGTCGAGCGGGTGCTGCCCGACGACGGCTCGGCCTCGCTGGCCACCGCCTGGGACCTGCACATGATGTGCAACGTCGGTGGCCGCGAACGGCGGGCCGGCCACTACGCCCGGCTGTTCCCGACGCGGGACTCGGCCTGGTGGGCCGCTCGCCGCTGCCCCCGGACGGCAGCGTGCTGCACGCCCGCAAGCACAGCTGACCGCCGGACCGGCCGGACCGGTCACGTCGGCCGGACCGGTCACGTCGGTCAGGCCAGGCGCGTCGGTCAGGCCGGGCGCGTCGGTCGCATCCGTCAGGCCGGGCGCATCCGTCAGGCCGGCGTCAGCAGGTCCGCGTGGTGGCGCTCCGCCACCAGCGGGTGCGCCCTCAGCTTGCCCTTCAGTTCGTTGTAGCCGTACTCGGCGAAGAGCGGGTTGGCCGGGTCGGTGGTGATGCCGGGCGCGGTGGAGGCGTGCGGGAAGGGCAGCGGGGCGACCTTGGCGTCCAGGCGGGGGTTGTAGAAGAAGGGGACGGAGAACCGTTCGGTGGCTCCGGCCGGGCTCACGACGCGGTGGCTGGTCGCCACCAGGTAGCCGTTGGTCGCGACCTCCAGCAGCTCGCCGAGGTTGACCACGAAGGCGCCCTCCATGGGCGGCACGTCGTGGAACAGGCCGTCCTCGCGCAGGACTTGGAGGCCGCCGACGGTGTCCTGCAGGAGCAGGGTGAGGAAGCCGTAGTCCTTGTGGACGCCGACGCCCTGGCTGGTGCCGTCGCCCGCGCTGCCGGGGTAGCGGACGAGCTTGAGGTGCGGGTAGGCGCGGTCGCCGAAGAGCTGGTCGTAGAAACCTGCGGGCGCGCCGATCGCGGTGAGCAGCTCGCGCAGGAGGCGCTGGGCGACGGCGCTGAGCTTGTCGATCCAGGCGAGGGCGGCGGCGCGCAGCTCGGGGAGGGCGGCGGGCCACTGGTTGGGGCCCTCCAGCCACCAGTACGGCGGCTCGCCCCGGCCGGGGGCGCGGGCGGGGCGCTCGGCACCTATGTCGAGCTGGTCGCGCCAGTCGCGGGCACCGGCGGTGCGCTCGTCGCCGGTGCGCGTGTAGCCGCGGAAATGGGGGGAGTTGACGTTGTCGAGGGCGAGGCGGTCGGCCTCGGGCAGCTCGAAGAAGGCCCGCATCGCGGTGACCAGGGCGTCCGTCTCCTGCTGGGTCACCCCGTGCCCCACGAGCTGGAAGAAGCCGACGTCGTGGGCGGCGCTGTGCAGCTGGGCGTGGAGCAGGGCACGGGCCTGGGGACCACGGTCGGCGGCCGACAGGTCGATGATCGGGAGCTGGTCGTACGACGGGGCCGGCTCGGTGTGCGACGAGGTCGGCTCTGTGTGCGACGAGGTCCGCTCGGTGTGCGACGGGGTCGTCATGGAGTTCGTCATGGGTGCGTCCGCAGGGTGTACGGGGCACGGGCAGCCGCGCAGGGTGGGGCGGCCCCCGGGTGCCGGAAGACAGGGAAGACGAAAGGGGGGGGCTGGGGTCAGAGGTGACGCAGACAGCCCATGCTCGTGACGCGCACGTAATCCACGTGTCGGCGGCGAACGAGCATCGGAAGCATGCGGAAAGGGTACTGCGGCTCACCGGAAACGCGTGTGGCCCGGTTCACACTCGTACCGGAGAGACTCGTGCGCACCCGCTCGCCCCGGTACCGCGTCCGGGCACCCGCTCGCCGCTGCTCAGCCCAGCGCCTCGTCCAGCAGGGCCGCCCACTGGGCCACCACGCGTTCGCGGCGGGCGGTGTCGTCGGTGAGGAGGGTGGCGAGGCCCAGGCCGCGGCCCATGTCGAGGAAGCCCTGGACGGTCTCGCGGGCGCCGGGGCGGGACTCGTCGGCGCCGAGGAGTTCGACGGCGATGCGGTGGGTCTCGCGGCCGACCCGGGACTCCAGCTCGGTGACGCGGCCGCGCAGTTGCTCCTCGTTGGACGCCGCCACCCACAGCTGGAGGGCCGCGCGGAAGAGGGGTCCGGTGAAGAGGCCGGTCAGGGCGGCGACGACGGCCCGGCGGTCGCCCGCGCCCTGCGGGAACAGGTCCCTGAGCGCGCTGGAGCGTTCCTCGGCGACGTACTCGACGGCGGCGGTGAAGAGGTCCTCGCGGGTGGGGAAGTGGTGCTGCGCGGCCCCGCGGGAGACGCCGGCGCGTTCGGCGACGACGGACACCGTCGAGCCCGCCCAGCCGTGTTCGGCGAGGCAGGCCACGGCGGCTTCCAGCAGCCGCTGCCGGGTGGCCCGGCTGCGGTCCTGCTTGGGCACGCGGTCGCGTTCCGCCGTGCTCACACCACCCATGCCGCGTCCCGTCGCTCCAGGAAGGCCGTCATCCCCTCCCGGGCATGCGGAGTGGAGAACAGCCGGGCCGAGAGCGCGGCCAGGTCCGCCGCGTCCCGGTCGAATGTCTCCAGCACCCTAGCCGTGAGCAGCCGCTTCGTCTCGGCCAGGGCTTCGGGGGCGGAGCGGCGCAGCCCGTCCAGGACGGGGGCGAGCGCCTCGTCGACGTCCTCGCCGGTGACGGTGAGCAGGCCGAGGTGCACGGCCTCGGCGGGGCCGAAGCGCTCACCGGTGAGGTAGTACCGGGCCAGGGCGCGCGGGTCGGTGCGCGGGAGCAGCGGCAGGGAGATCACCGCGGGGGCGACTCCGATGCGGACCTCGGTGAAGGCGAAGGTGGCCGCGGCGGAGGCGGCGGCGACGTCACAGGCGGCGAGGAGGCCGAGGCCGCCGGCGCGGACGTGTCCGGTGACCCGGGCGACGACGGGCTTGGGCAGCTCGACGATCTGCCGCAGCAGGTCCACCAGGACCTCCGGCCGGGGCGGGTCGCGCAGGTCGGCGCCGGCGCAGAAGGTGGTGCCGGTGTGGGTGAGGACGACGGCGCGGACACCGGGGTCCTTCGCGCAGTCGGCCAGTGCCTCGGCGAGGCCGGCGACGAGGGAGGCCGAGAGGGCGTTGCGGGTGTCGGCGGAGTCGAGGCTGAGGGTCTCGACGGCACGCGTGCGCGTGCGTCCGATCGGGGGGGTCACGGGTGCTCCCGGGGCCGGGTGGCGGCTCGGCGCGGTCATGCCTGCTCCCTGAGCTGCCGGCGCAGGATCTTGCCGGAGGCCGCGCGGGGGACGGTGTCGGTGAAGGTGATCCGGCGGACGCGTTTGTAGGGGGCGACGCGCTCGGCGACGTAGAGCATGATCTCGTTCTCGCTCAGGCCGGCGGCGGCCGGCTGGCGGACGACGAAGGCGTGCGGGACCTCGTTGCCGTCCTCGTTGTAGGAGCCGACCACGGCGGCGTCGGCGATGCCGGGGTGGGTGAGCAGCAGGGCCTCCAGTTCGGCGGGGGCCACCTGGAACCCCTTGTACTTGATCAGCTCCTTGACCCGGTCGACGACGTACAGCCAGCCGTCGGCGTCGGCATGGCCGACGTCGCCGGTGTGCAGCCAGCCGTCGGCGTCGATCATCGCGGCGGTGGCGTCGGGGCGGCCGAGGTAGCCCTTCATGACCTGCGGGCCCCGGATCAGGATCTCGCCCGGTTCGCCGCATCCGAGGTCCTTGCCGGGGTCGTCCAGGGCGACGATCCGCATCTCGGTGCCGGCGATGAGCCTGCCGACCGTGCCGGCGGGTGCCTCGCCCAGGGCGTCGAGCGGTACGACGTGGGTGCCGGGCGAGAGTTCCGTCATGCCGTAGGCCTGGCCGATCGGGGGCAGGCCGAGCCGCTCGGCGCAGGCGGCGGCGAGGGCGGCGTCCAGGGGTGCGGCGGCGCTGATGACGTGCTTGAGGGACGAGAGGTCGTAGCGGGCGACCGCGGGGTGCTTGGCGAGGGCGAGGACGATCGGCGGGGCGACGTACAGGTCGGTGATGCGGTGGGTCTCGATGGCCGCGAGGAAGGTCTCCAGGTCGAAGCGGGGCAGGACGACCACCGTGGCGCCCTGCCGCAGGGGCGCGTTCATCAGGGCGGTGAGGCCGTAGATGTGGAAGAGCGGCAGAACGGCCAGGACGCGGACGCCGGGTCCGGAGGGGACGCAGGGTTCGAGCTGGGCGAGGTTGGTGGCGATCTGCCGGTGGGTGAGCATCACGCCCTTGGGGGTGCCGGTGGTTCCGGAGGAGTACGGCAGCGCGGCCGTGTCCTCGGCCGGGTCGATGTCCACCTGGGGTTCGGGCGCGGTGGAGGCGAGCAGGTCGGGCAGGGAGCGGTGTCCGGGGGCGCCGTCGCACACGATGATCTCCCGTACTCCGCCCGCGAGTTCGGACGCCCGGCGGGCCGAGTCCAGCAGCGGGGAGACGGTGACGATCCAGCGGGCGCCGCTGTCGCGGAGCTGCCCCGCGAACTCCTCCGGCGTGGCGAGCGGGTGCGCGGTGGTGACGCAGGCGCCCGCGCGCGTGGCCGCGTAGAACACGGTCGGGAAGGCTATCGAGTTGGGGCTGTGCAGGGCGAGTACGTCGCCCTTGCGCAGTCCGGCCTCGGCGAGCGCTGCGGCCAGCCGCCGGTGGAACCGGTCCAGTTGCCTGTACGTGAGGGTGGTGCCGTCCGTGCCGTCGATGAGGGCGGGCAGGTCGCCGAACCCGGCGGCGCGGCCCAGCACGACCTCATGGATGGGGAGTTCTATGGGCGGAACGTCTGCGTACGCACTGCGGAACACGGTTCCTCCAAGCGGCCGCGCCGGCCTGACGGCGACGGACTAGTACGACTTGGGCAGGCCCAGGGTCTGGTGGGAGACGTAGTTGAGAATCATCTCCCGGCTCACCGGGGCGATACGAGCCACGCGCGCGCCCGTTATCAGCGAGGCGAGCCCGAACTCGCGGGTGAGGCCGTTGCCGCCGAGGGTGTGCACGGCCTGGTCGACCGCCTTCACGCAGGCCTCTCCGGCCGCGTACTTGGCCATGTTGGCGGCCTCGCCCGCGCCGGCGTCGTCCCCGGCGTCGTACAGGTGGGCCGCCTTCTGCATCATCAGCCGGGCCAGCTCCAGGTCGATGTGCGCCTGGGCGAGGGGGTGCGCGATGGCCTGGTGGGCGCCGATGGGGGTCCGCCAGACGGTGCGTTCGCGGGCGTACTCGACCGCTTTGGCGAGGGCGTAGCGACCCATGCCGATCGCGAACGCGGCCGTCATGATCCGCTCGGGGTTGAGCCCGGCGAACAACTGCAGCAGACCCGCGTCTTCGTCGCCGACGAGCGCCTCGGCGGGCAGCCGTACGTCGTCCAGGACCAGCTCGAACTGCTTCTCGGCGGCGGTGATCTCCATGTCGATGGGGTTGCGGGAGAAGCCCTCCGCGTCGCGCGGGACGATGAACAGGCACGGCTTGAGGGTGCCGGTGCGGGCGTCCTCGGTGCGGCCGACGATGAGGGTGGCGTCCGCCTGGTCCACGCCGGAGACGAACACCTTGCGGCCGCTCAGCAGCCAGTCGGCGCCGTCCCTGCGGGCGGTGGTGGTGATGCGGTGGGAGTTGGATCCGGCGTCGGGCTCGGTGATGCCGAAGGCCATGGTGCGGGTTCCGTCGGCGAGGCCGGGCAGCCAGGTGCGCTTCTGCTCGTCGGTGCCGAAGCGGGCGATGACCGTGCCGACGATGGCCGGGGAGACGATCATCATGAGGAGGGGTGCGCCGGTGGCTCCCAACTCCTCCAGCACTATGGAGAGTTCCGCGATTCCGCCACCCCCGCCGCCGTACTCCTCCGGAAGGTTGACGCCGAGGTAGCCGAGCTTGCCGGCCTCGGACCAGAGTTCGGTGAGGGGTCGCCCCTCGGCGATGGTGCGGGTGACGTAATCACGGCCGTAGCGTTTGCCGAGGGCGCTCACCGCAGCGCGGAGGGCCTTGTGTTCTTCGGATTCGATGAGGGTGGTCATGCGATTCCTCCGGGTGCGGGTTATGGGTGGCTGGTCGCGCAGTTCCCCGCGCCCCTAAGGTTGGTTGCTCTCGACCACCGCCAAGAGCGTCCCCACCTCCACTTGCTGTCCAGGGGCCACCGGGAGAGCTGTCAGCATGCCGTCGGCCGGGGCGGTGATCCGGTGCTGCATCTTCATCGCCTCCAGCCAGATCAGGGGCTGGCCCGCCCGGACCTCGGCGCCCTCGGTCAGGCCGTCGGCTATGCGGACGACCGTGCCGGGCATCGGGGCCAGGAGGGAGCCGGGGGCGAGTTGGGCGGTGGGGTCGGGGAAGCGGGGCAGGGCGGTGAGGGTGGTGGCGTTGACGTGGACGCGGTCGCCGTGGCGGGTGACCTCGAACCTCCGCTGTACGCCGTCCACTTCGAGTACGACGAGATCGGCGCCGGCGCGCACCACCCGCACCCCGTCGGCCGCGAGGCCCTCCCTGGTGTGCCGGTAGTGGACCTCGTGCTCCTCCCCCGCCATCTCGTAGCGCTTGGTCTGCGGCTGGGACGGCACGTTGCGCCAGCCGCCGAAGCGCGAGCGGCCGTGGGCGTCGGCCAGGGCCGCGGCGAGGGGGGCGTAGGGGTCGGGGGCTGCTTCCGTGAGTACGGCGAGGTGGCGGTCGTAGAAGCCGGTGTCCATGCGGGCGGCCGTGAACTCCTCGTGCCGCAGGGAGCGGACGAGCAGATCGCGGTTGGTGAGCGGGCCGTGCAGCGCGGCCCGCTCCAGCGCGCCCGCGAGCCTGCGGACCGCCTCCGCGCGCGTGGGAGCGTGGGCGACGACCTTGGCGAGCATGGCGTCGTAGTGGACGCCGACGGTGTCGCCGTCGGCGTAGCCGGTGTCGAGACGGACGCCGTCGGGAACGGCGAGGCGGTGCAGGGCGCCGGCCTGCGGGGCCCAGCTGTTGGCCGGGTCCTCGGCGTACAGGCGGGCCTCGACGGCGTGGCCGTGCGCCCGGGGAGGCTCCGCGGGGAGGGCGTGGCCCTCGGCGACGCGGATCTGCTCGGCGACCAGGTCGACGCCGAACACGGCTTCGGTGACGGGGTGTTCGACCTGGAGGCGGGTGTTCATCTCCAGGAAGTGCGGAGTGCCGTCGGCGACCAGGAACTCGACCGTCCCGGCACCGGTGTAGGACACCGCACGGGCGGCCCGTACCGCCAACTCCAGCAGCTTCTCCGTGAGTTCCGGGGACAGTCCCGGCGCCGGGGCCTCCTCGACCACCTTCTGGTGGCGGCGCTGGAGGGAACAGTCGCGAGTGCCGAGGGTACGGACGGTGCCGTGGGTGTCGGCGAGGATCTGCACCTCGACGTGACGGCCCCGCTCGATGTACGGCTCGACGAAGACCTCGCCGTCGCCGAAGGCGCTCGCGGCCTCGGCGCGCGCGCCCTCCAGGGCGTCCGGCAGTTCTTCCAGGCGGCGCACGATCCGCATCCCGCGCCCGCCGCCGCCCGCGGCCGCCTTCACCAGCACCGGCAGGTCGGCCTCGGTGACCTCGTCCTCGCGAAGGGGGGCGAGGCCCATCAGTTCCTTGGCGCGGGTCTTGGACGCCATCGCCTCGATCGCCTCCGGCGGCGGCCCGATCCAGACCAGACCGGCGTCGAGGACGGCGCGGGCGAACTCGGCGTTCTCGGAGAGGAAGCCGTACCCGGGGTGGACGGCGTCCGCGCCGGCGTCCTGGGCCGCCTTCACGATCAGGTCGCCGCGCAGGTACGTCTCGGCCGGGGTCGACCCGGGCAGCCGTACGGCCGTGTCGGCCAGGCGGGTGTGGAGCGCGCCCTCGTCCGCGTCCGCGTGCACGGCGACCGTGCGGATGCCCAGCTCTGCACAGGTGCGGAAGATCCGGCAGGCGATCTCGCCCCGGTTGGCGACCAGCAGAGTCGAAATCATGAGTCTCACATCCGGAAGACGCCGAAGCCGCCACGGGCGCCCTCGTAGGGGGCGGTGTGGAGGGCGGACAGGCACAGGCCGAGGACGGTGCGGGTGTCGCGGGGGTCGATGACGCCGTCGTCGTACAGCCGCCCGGACAGGAACATCGGCAGCGACTCGGACTCGATCTGCTGCTCCACCATCGCGCGCAGGGCGGCGTCCGCGTCCTCGTCGTACGGCAGCCCCTTCGCCGCCGCCGACTGCCGGGCCACGATGGAGAGCACGCCCGCGAGCTGCTGCGGGCCCATGACGGCCGACTTGGCGCTGGGCCAGGCGAACAGGAAGCGGGGGTCGTAGGCGCGGCCGCACATGCCGTAGTGGCCGGCGCCGTAGGAGGCGCCCATGAGGACGGAGAGGTGGGGGACCTTCGAGTTGGAGACGGCGTTGATCATCATCGCGCCGTGCTTGATGATCCCGCCCTGCTCGTACTCCTTGCCGACCATGTAGCCGGTGGTGTTGTGCAGGAAGAGCAGCGGGATGTCGCGCTGGTTGGCGAGCTGGATGAACTGGGCGGCCTTCTGCGACTCGGCGCTGAACAGCACGCCCTGGGCGTTGGCGATGATGCCGACCGGGTAGCCGTGCAGGGCGGCCCAGCCGGTGACCAGGCTCGTGCCGTACAGCGGCTTGAACTCGTCGAAGTCGGAGCCGTCGACGAGCCGGGCGACGATCTCGCGCGGGTCGAAGGGGGTCTTCAGGTCGCCGGGGACGATGCCGAGGAGTTCCTCCGGGTCGTACTTGGGCGGCTCGGCCGGGCCCGGATCGCCGTACGCCTTGCGGTGGTTGATGCGGGCGACGACGCGCCGCGCCTGCCGCAACGCGTCCCGCTCGTCCACGGCGAGGTAGTCGGCGAGGCCCGACACGCGCGCGTGCATCTCGGCGCCGCCCAGCGACTCGTCGTCGCTCTCCTCCCCGGTCGCCATCCTCACCAGCGGCGGGCCGCCGAGGAACACCTTCGCCCGCTCCTTGACCATGATCACGTGGTCGGACATGCCGGGGACGTACGCGCCGCCGGCGGTGGAGTTGCCGAAGACGACGGCGACGGTCGGGATGCCGGCGGCCGAGAGCCGGGTGAGGTCGCGGAAGATCGCCCCGCCGGGGATGAAGATCTCCTTCTGCGAGGGCAGGTCGGCGCCGCCGGACTCGACCAGGCTGATGACGGGCAGCCGATTGGCGAGCGCGATGTCGTTGGCGCGCAGGGACTTCTTCAGCGTCCAGGGGTTGCTGGCGCCGCCGCGCACGGTCGGGTCGTTGGCGGTGATCAGGCACTCCACGCCCTCGACCACGCCGATCCCGGTGACCACGGAGGCACCGACCGGATAGTCACTGCCATAGGCGGCCAGCGGGGACAGCTCCAGGAAGGGGGTGTCGGGGTCGAGCAGCAGCTCGATCCGCTCGCGGGCGAGGAGTTTGCCGCGTCCGCGGTGCCGGGCCACGTACTTCTCACCGCCGCCCGCGAGGGCCTTGGCGTGCTCGGTCTCCAGGTCGGCGAGCTTGGCGAGCAGGGTCTCGCGGTTGGCCTGGTAGTCGGCGCTCGCGGTGTCCAGGGCGGAGGGAAGAACCGTCACAGCAGAGCCTCCGGGATGAGCTTCGGGGCGGTCACAGCAGGGCCGCCGGGATGTCCAGGTGGCGGGAGCGGAGCCATTCGCCGAGGGCCTTGGCCTGCGGGTCGAAGCGGTGCTGGGCCGCCACGCCCGCGCCGAGGATGCCCTCCACCACGAAGTTCAGGGCGCGGAGGTTCGGCAGTACGTGGCGGGTGACGGGCAGGTCCCGGGCCTCGGGGATCAGCTCCCGGAACCTCTCGGTGGTCAGCTCGTGGGCGAGCCACCGCCAGGCCTCGTCGGAGCGCACCCACACGCCGACGTTGGCGTTGCCGCCCTTGTCCCCGCTGCGGGCTCCGGCGAGCAGGCCGAGGGGGGCACGGCGGGTGGGGCCGGGCGGGAGCGGGGTGGGGAGCTCGGCCGGGAGCGTGGCTCGGATCTCGGCTGAGATCTCAGCTGGGAGCGGGGCCGGGGGTAGGTCGTCGGGTACGGCTGTCCCGTGGGCCGGTGCCACAGGTACCCGGCGGCCGTCATGGAGGACGGCCACATGGTCGACGGCGCCATGGGGGATGTACACATCCTCGAAGACCCCATAGGGCGCGCCCTTTCCCGGTGGCGCGAGCACATGGAACCCGGGATAGCTCGCCAGGGCCAGCTCGATCGCCGCGCCGCTCAGCGCCCGCCCGACGGCCTGCTGGTCGGGGTCCCGTACGACGAGCCGCAGCAGGGCGCTCGCGGTCTCCTCGGTGCCGGCGTCGGGGCGGTCGGTACGGATCAGGTCCCAGCGGACCTCGGCGGGCGGGGACTTCGCGAGGGCGTCCTCCATCTGCGCCCGCACCAGGCCCGCCTTGCCCTCGACGTCGAGTCCGGTGAGGACGAAGGTGACCTCGTTGCGGAACCCGCCGAGCCGGTTGAGTCCGGCCTTGAGGGTGGGCGGGGGCGCCTCCCCGCGCACCCCCTCGATCCTGACCCGGTCGGGGCCGTCCTGGCTGAGCCGTACGGTGTCCAGCCGGGCGGTGACGTCGGGTCCGAGGTAGCGGGCGCCGCCGGTCTCGTAGAGCAGCTGGGCGGTGACCGTGCCGACGTCGACGAAGCCGCCGGTGCCGGGGTGTTTGGTGAGGACGCTGCTGCCGTCGGCGTGGATCTCGGCGAGCGGGAAGCCGGGACGGCGGACGTCGCCTTCCTGGAAGAACGCGTAGTTGCCACCGGTCGCCTGGGTGCCGCACTCCAGCACGTGTCCGGCGACGACGGCACCGGCGAGACGGTCGTACTCCTGCGGCCCCCAGCCGAAGTGGGCGGCGGCGGGGCCGGTGACTAGGGCCGCGTCGGTGACGCGGCCGGTGATCACGATGTCGGCGCCGGCCCGCAGGCATTCGGCGATGCCGAAGCCGCCGAGGTAGGCGTGGGCGGCGAGGGCGCCCGGGTGTGCGGCGCAGATGTCGTCGCCCTCGACGTGCGCGACCCGCACGGGTATCCCGAGCCGGTCGGCCAACTGCCTTACGGCAGCGGCGAGTCCGGCCGGGTTGAGACCGCCCGCGTTGGTGACGATCCGCACCCCGCGTTCGTGGGCGAGGCCGAGGGTGTCCTCCAGCTGGCGCGGGAAGGTGCGGGCGTATCCGGCGGCCGGGTCCTTCAGGCGGTCGCGGCCGAGGATGAGCATGGTGAGTTCGGCGAGGTAGTCGCCGGTGAGGACGTCGACCTCGCCGCCGGTGAGCATCTCGCGCAGGGCGTCGGCGCGGTCGCCGTAGAAGCCGGAGAAGTTGCCGACGCGCAGGGGTCCGGCGGCCGTCACCGCCCGCCCCCCTTCGGCTCGCGCCCGCTGCCGGGCGGGCCCGCGAAGGCCTGGGCGATGTCGAGCCAGCGGTCGGCGTCCGGGCCCACGGCGGTCAGGCCGAGGTCGGCACGGTGGGCGCGCTGGGTGACCAGGAGGCAGAAGTCGAGGGCGGGGCCGGTGACGCGCTGCGGGGCGTCGGACGGGCCGTGGGCCCACACCTCGCCCGACGGCGCGGTCAGTTCGACGCGGAACTCCTCACCCGGAGGCGTGAGCCCGTGCACCCCGTAGGCGAAGTCGCGGGTGCGCACCCCGAGTCGGACCACATGCCGAAGCCGGTCGGCAGGTGCCCGCACCACACCCAGAGCCTCGGCGACGTCGATTCCATGGGCCCAGGTCTCCATGAGGCGAGCGGTGGCCATGGAGGCGGCGGACATGGGCGGGCCGTACCAGGGGAAACGGGCCCCGGCCGGTGCGTCGCGCAGGGCCCGGTCGAGCGCGGCACGCCCCTCGCGCCACGCGGACAGCAACTCGGCGGGCGCCAGTCGCGCCCCCTCCTCGGCCCCCTCGTCCACGAACGAGCCGGGCGCCGCGAGCGCCTTCTCCACCAGCACCCGGAAGCCGTCGGTATCGGTGACGGACAACACCGCCGAACGGTCGGTCCAGGCGAGGTGCGCGATCTGATGAGCGACACTCCAGCCGGGCGCGGCCGTGGGAAGCGCCCACTGCTCCGCACTCAACTCGGCCACCAGAAGGTCGAGTTCATCACTCTCGGCACGCAGGTCGTCGATGACGGGCGTCGGGTCTGCCATGTCGGGAGCATGGCAGCGGACCCAAAAACAATCAAGCGTGCTTGCATGAATATGGCCGAGAACGCACGCGGTCACTGTCTGGGCGGCATGACTTCGTGCTCCTCTGTTGGCTGCTGGCTGCCGGCTGCCGGCTGCCGGCTGCCGGCTGCCGGCTGCTCGTAATGCAGTGCGTCTGGTCGCCATCGTCCTCGTCGTGGCGGGCAGTGAAATCGCGTGCACCGGGTGTCGCTGCCGCAGTACCGTCGGCCGGTGGCCGATGAAGACGGGTATTTCGGGGAAGCGGTGGCGGCGGGGTACGACGCGTCGTCGGCGGAGATGTTCGAGGCGGGCGTCGTGGGGCCGGCGGTCGATCTGCTGGCCGAACTGGCCGGGGGCGGGCGGGCGCTGGAGCTGGGGGTCGGGACCGGGCGGATCGCGTTGCCGCTGGCGCGGCGTGGGATCGAGGTGCACGGGATCGACATGTCCCGGGCGATGGTGGAGCGGCTGCGGGCCAAGCCGGGCGGGGACGCGGTCGGGGTGACGATCGGGGACTTCGCGACGACGAGGGTCGACGGCTCCTTCTCGGTCGCCTACCTGGTGTTCAACACGATCATGAACCTGACCTCGCAGGACACCCAGGTGGAGTGCTTCCGCAACGCCGCGGACCATCTGGAACCCGGCGGCTGCTTCGTCGTCGAGGTCGTCGTGCCGGATCTGCGCCGGCTGCCGCCCGGGCAGGACGCGGTGCCGTTCCGGGTGGAGGACGGGCGGCTCGGGTTCGATCTGTACGACGTGGCGACGCAGGCGATGAGTTCGCACCATGTGCGGGTGCCCGAGGACGGCCGCGCCACGTATCTGACCGTGCCGTTCCGGTACGTGTGGCCCGCCGAGCTGGACCTGATGGCCCGGCTGGCGGGGCTGCGGCCGCGCGAGCGGTGGGACGGCTGGAGCCGGGAGCCGTTCACGAGCGAGAGCCGGCAGCACGTGTCCGTGTGGGAGAAGCCCGCCGCCTGAGCCTCGCGGCGGGCGGTCGGGCCCAGGGGTGCGGTCAGGCCTCGGGGACGGCCTGCGCCGGCGCCTTGCCCCTGCCCACCTGGGTGCGCACCGCGCCGATGCTCGCCGCGATGACCAGGGTGATCGCGGCGGCCTCCGTCGGGGACAGGGCCTGGCCGAGGATCAGGAAGCCCGCGGTGGCCGCGATGGCCGGTTCCAGGCTCATGAGGACGGCGAAGGTGGACGCGGGCAGGCGGCGCAGGGCGAGGAGTTCGAGGGTGTAGGGCAGTACCGAGGAGAGCAGGGCCACCGCCGAGCCGAGAGCGGCGGTGGTGGGGTTCAGCAGGCGGGTGCCGGACTCGGCGATGCCCAGGGGGAGGAAGAGGAGGGCCGCCACCGCCATGGCGATGGCCAGGCCGTCCGCCTGGGGGAACCGGCGCCCCGTACGGGCGCTGAAAACGATGTACGCCGCCCACATGGAGCCCGCCCCCAGGGCGAAAGCGGCACCTATGGGGTCGAGATCGCTGAAGCCTCCGCCGCCCAGCAGGAAGACGCCCCCGAGGGCCAGCCCGGCCCACAGCGCGTTGATCGCGCGGCGCGAGGCGAGGACGGAGAGGGTCAGCGGGCCCAGGACTTCGAGGGTGACCGCGGGGCCGAGCGCGATGCGGGCGACCGCCTCGTAGAACAGGCCGTTCATCGCGCCCATGGTGACGCCGAAGGCGAGGACCGTGCCCCAGTCGGTGCGCGAGTAGCCGCGCAGGCGCGGGCGGCAGACCACGAGGAGGACCACGGCAGCCGCCACGAGCCGCAGGGTCACCACACCCAGCGCGCCGGCCCGCGGCATCAGCGTCACCGCGAGCGCCCCGCCGAACTGCACCGAGATCCCGCCGGCCAGCACCAGCCCGACGGGCCCCAGCGTGCTCCGACGGCTCGACGCGCCGCTCGCCGCGGACGCCCCCGGAGCCGCACCGGGCGAGGCCGGGGTGGAGGCCGGGGACGAGGCCGCGGAGGAGGCCGGGGACGAGGGGGCGGTGCTGGGGAGGTTCACGAGGCCTTCCAGGGTCGACTCAGGCTGCATTCATCACACTGCACCTTTCAGTCCAGAGTAATGGACTCCACCTGGAGTGGGAAGCCGTGCCGGACAAGGCGTCCACGCTCTGGACACCGCCCTGCCAGCCGCCCGGTCAGGCGCCCGGTCAGGCGCCCGCTCAGGCGCCCGCTCAGGCGTCCTGGCGTATCGCCGCCCGGGTGTACTCGATCAGGTCGGCCGGCGTCAGCATCTCCAGCATGGCGCGGGCGCCGGTGAGCAGGTCGCCGGCGGCCGCGTGCAGCGCCTCGTCGTCGAGGGGGCGCCCCGGCAGCTCCGTACCCTCGGTCAGCAGTGCCTGGGCGAGGGCGTAGAGGTTGGCCGTGGCCACTTCCCGGATGGTGAGCGAGAGATGGGCCGAGGGCTCGCCGCCGACGGAGCGCGCGCTGTGCGCGAAGCCGCGGGGGATGTACAGGACCTCGCCGGGATGCAGGACCGTGTCGAGCAGGGGCTCACCGACGTCGCCGTCCTCGCGGTCGGGCACCCAGTTGCCGTCCGCGGGGCCGCCGTGCACCCGCCAGCGCTTGGCGCCGCTGATCTGGATGGCGAGCACGTCGGCGTCGTCCCGGTGGACGGGGCGTCCCTGGGTACCGGGCGGCGTGAGGAAGAAGAACGCCTCGACCTGACGGCCCAGCCGGCCGCCCAGGCCGCGGGCGAGGGCACGCACGCCCTGGTGCCACTGGTCGACGTAGCGCAGCAGAACGGTGGCCTGCTCCTCGCGGATCAGGGCGCGCACGTCCCGTCCGTCGGCGTAATCCCCCTGCACCTCACCGAGCACCACACGCGGCCGGCAGAAACGGCTGCTGGGCAGGTGGGCGTCCTTCTGGACCAGGCCGATGTACGGGACCTTCAGCAGGCCGTGGTCCAGCAGGTGCTCGACGTCGGCGACGGACAGCACCTCCACCGGCGGATCGTCGGGGCGCAGCACGGCGGGCCGGTTGCGCCACAGGTCCTTGAGGAACGCGTCTTCGTCCGCCACGCAGCGGCGCAGCCAGTTGTCGGTCATGGTGGGTCGCTCTCCGCCCGGTGCGGGCTGGTTCGGGCCGGGACGGCGAGGTGTCCGGCCGGGAGGATGACGAGGTCAGGCCGCGGGGCGGCTGCTGAAGGCGCTGCGCCGGGCGGCGGCCACCAGCTCGGCGGGGGTCGTGGCGGCGAGCCGGGCGCCCAGGTGCCCCAGCAGGTCGGCGGCGGTGCGGGTCAGGTCGGCCTCGTCGAGAGGCCGGGCGGGCAGCTCCAGGCCCTCGGCGAGCACCGAGGCCAGCTGGGCGCGCAGATGGCCGGCGCCGGCCTCGCGCAGCGTGACGGTCAGGTGCAGGGACGGCCCTTCGTCGGTGGCCCAGGCGGTGTGGGCGTACCCGTTGGGCACGTACAGGAGCTCGCCCGCGCGGACCACGGTGTCCAGCAGGACGGGGCCGGGATCCTCCTCGCGCACGGGCTGCCAGGAGGCGTCGGTGGGGCCGGCGTACACCTGCCAGTGTTTGGCGCCGGCCAGCTGCAGGACGAGGATGTCGCCGTCGTCGCGGTGGACGGGTCCGCGCCGCTGGGGCTGGGAGTAGAACATGAAGACCTCGGTGAGGCGTTCCAGCCTCTCGCCCAGACCGTCGGCCAGCTCGCGGACCTTGGGGTACCAGTGGTTGAGGTAGCGCAGTTGGAGTGTGGCGTTCTCGTCGCGGATCAGGTCCCGCACTCGCTGCGGGTCCAGGCAGCCGTGCAGCGGGCGGCCCGCGACGATCCGGGGCGGGCAGTAGCGGTCCTCCGGTACGGCGCCGGCGGCGGTGAACAGTCCGGCGTACGGGGTGCGCAGGTGTCCGGCGTCGATCAGCTCGCCCAGGTCGTCCGGGGTCAGGACCTCCGTGGGCGGATTGTCGGGCCGCAGCAGCACGGGCCCCTGGCGCCACTGGGTGCGCAGAAAGTGGTCGGGGTCCGGGATGCACCGTTCGAGCCAGTCCATGATCCGTCAACTCGCTTGTCTCGTAGGGGTGGTGTCACGCACGGCCGCGGACTCGGCGCGACCGGAGGGCGTTGCGGTCAGAGGGGGCGCACCGCGGTCGAGATGGGCGCGCCGTGGTCGAGGGGCGCCGCGGTCAGGGGGCGCGCTGTGGTCGAGGGGCGGGGCCGCCGGCCGGTCCGGCCGGCGGCCCCGGGTGCCCGGGTGGATCAGATGACGTCGGGGTAGCAGTCGCCGCAGCCGTCGGGGGTGACCGTCCCGGAGGTCGCGGTGGTGGCGGCGTGCGGAGCGGCCTGCGCCGCGGCGGCCGGGCCGAAGACCGCCCCGCCGATGGCCGCGGCCACCGCGACGGACAGACCCGCACGACGAACGGCGGCGGCAAGCTTGGTGGTCTCGATGTCCATGGTTCAACCTCGTTCTTCTGATGGTGAGTTACGGAAGGGCAGGGTGGATCTGCCGGTCATCCGGGACAGCCGGACGGCCGACCGGGCACACGGATGGGGAATCGGGTCAGATGACGTCGGGGTAGCAGTCGCCGCAGCCGTCGGGGGTGACCGTCCCGGAGGTCGCGGTGGTGGCGGCGTGCGGAGCGGCCTGCGCCGCGGCGGCCGGGCCGAAGACCGCCCCGCCGATGGCCGCGGCCACCGCGACGGACAGACCCGCACGACGAACGGCGGCGGCAAGCTTGGTGGTCTCGATGTCCATGGTTCAACCTCGTTCTTCTGATGGTGAGTTACGGAAGGGCAGGGTGGATCGGCCGGACACCCGGGATCGCCGGACGGCGGATCGGGCACCGGAGTTTCGGGGGGTGCGCTCAGCGCGGCCGGCGACGCACCGGGATGTCGGAGTCGCCGGGTGAGAGGTGCAGGACCACGGGCCGTACGGCGGGCCGCCGGTCCAGGGTGTAGCTCCACTGGCGGGGCAGCAGCAGACACTGCCCGCCGCGCAGCCGCATGGCCGTCGACCGGTAGCCGGGGTTGGACGGCTGGGCGAGCAGGACATCGCTCGCGGCCCGGCGCTGGAGCAGCAGTACGTCGTGACCGGCCGGCCGCGGCTGGCCGCCCTGTCCACGCTCGCGTCCGGGGGCAGAGGACGTGATGCGCACCGTTCGGTCGAGCAGCGGGCGCAGCGCGTGGGCCAGGGCGGTCGCCACCTCCTGGGGTGCCGGGTCACTGCCGACGGGAGGTTCGTAGTCCGTCCACAGCAGCGCCGGCCCGCGGCCGAGATGAGCGCGGATGAAGCCGGCCAGTTCACGCATCTGGTCGCCGGGCCCGCTCGGTTCGCCGGGTACCTGTTCCCACTGCATGGCCGTCACCTCCGCTCTCGTCCCGCTCTGCGCCGGATCTCCCGTTCGCTTGGTACCAATCCTGCGGCGGCGGGCCGGTGACGGAAAGTCACGAAAGGCGGGTACCGGGGCCGCGGTCACGGACGCGCGTGACACGCGGACCCGGGTACGGGAGCGAGGCGCCCGGGTGGGGGAGAGCAAGGCGCCCGGGGGAACCGAGGCGGCCGGGTGGAGGGAGCGAGGCGGTCGAGCGGGGGGCGTGGGACTCAGTCGTCCAGCAGTCCGGCCCGCATCGCGGCGGCTCCGGCCTGGAAGCGGCTCTCGGCGCCGAGCTGTTCCATGATGTCGGCGATGTGGCGGCGCGCCGTGCGCAGGGACAGGCCCACCCGGCGGGCGATCGCCTCGTCCTTCAGGCCGGCCGCCAGCAGACGGATGATGGTGCGGTCGATCTCCTGGGCGACCAGCTCCAGACCCTCCTCCGCGGCCGAGATGAACGGCTGCGCCAGCGCCCAGGTCTGCTCGAAGACCTCGCACAGATAGGCCACCAGGGCTTCCTGCCGTACCACCACCGCGCCCCAGGACCCGTCGCTGAGCGGGACGAAGGCCGTCTCGCGGTCGAAGACGATGAGGCGGCCGAACAGCTGGTGAGCGGTGCGGTACTCGGCGCCCAGCTCGGACGCCGCCTCCACGTAGGCCTGACTGGGGCCGTTGAAACGCGCCGTGTGGTGGTAGAGGGTGCGCATCCGCACTCCCCGGGAGAGCAGCGCGTGGTCGCGGCGCAGCGCCTCCTGCATGGCCTCGGGAACTCGGGAGCCGCCCGGCTGGCTGGCCAGCACCTCGCTGGTGCACTCGGCGGACGCGCGTTCCAGCGCGGCGCGCACCTCGGGCAGGTGGGTGATGACCTCCACTCCCTGCCCGGGCGCCTGACCGCGGGCGGCGTCGAGATAGTGGGGCAGGAAGGCGGCCATTCGGGCCCGGCTCCGCGCCATCTCCTCCTGGAAGTGGGCTATCCGGGCCTCGATCGGGGCGCAGGCGGCGTTGGCGGCGGCCTGCGGCTCCCGCGCGTGCATCCGGGTCGGGTCCTGCGTGTCGGGGTGGATGAGGTGCCAGCCGGCCAGCCTGGCCAGGGCCTCCTCGGCGGCCCGCGGGTCGAGCCCGAGCCGGTCGAGGTGGGCGGCGAGGGCGTCGGGGTCCATCCGGCCGTGCTCCACCACCCAGGCATAGGCCGCGGCGTCGACAGGGTCGGGAACGGCATCCGCCGCCTGACCCGGAACGTCGAACGAGATGCCCACTTTGTCCCCCAGTCATCTTGCTGCCAGCGAAGTTGGTGAGGTGGGCACGGCATGGAATTCCGCCTCCCCCTGTCGACATGCTAGGTGCACGCCGCCGGCGCGATACGGATCACTTCCGGGTCCGGCTCCAGCGGCTGGACACCACCCGTATCCGTGCTGGTCTTCGTCCTGGAGGACGTCACATGAAGCGCTCGCTCGCCCTCGCCGCCCTGCTCGCCGCCCTGCTGGGTGGCACGGCCTCCGTCCTGTCCGCCGCCGGGCAGGACGGCCGGGTCGGCCGGACGAGCACCGCGGCCGGAGAGGACGGCCAGGTGAGCGTGTACGGGGACACCGCCTGGGGCGGGAGCTGCGACCTCCCGCTCTGCAAGCCCCTGTCGTGAGAACCGCCCGCGACCGCCACCACCTCGTCGTACGCCCGCAGGCCCTACGCCAAGGAGATGCACCGATGTCCCACGCCATCGTCGACGCCCCCGCCGAAACGGTGTTCAGCCCCCGGGAGCTGCAGATCCTGGAACTGCTCGTCCAGGGTGCCGGCTACGCGGCCATCGCCCGCCGGCTCCAGCTGAGCCGGCACACCGTGGACACCTACATGCGGCGCATCCGGGCCAAGACCGGGGCGACCAACCAGGTCCAGCTGGCGGTGCTCGCCTGCCAGGTCCACGGGGTGTCCGCGGCCGCCCCGTCCCGGTGAGGCCGCGGGGCCCGTGGGCACACCGGGCTCAGCGGCGGGACATGTAGACGTCGAACGCCTTGGACAGCAGGCGGTTCAACGGGAAGTCCCACTCGCCGAGGTACTCCACCGCCTCTCCGCCCGCGCCCACCTTGAAGCGGAGCAGCCCGAGCAGGTGGTCGGAGTCCTCCAGAGTGTCGGTGATACCCCGGAAGTCGTAGACGTGGGCGCCGAGTTCGTGGGCGTCGGCCATCATCCGCCACTGCATGGCGTTGTTGGGCTGGACCTCGCGTCTGCGGCTGGTGGAGGCGCCGTAGGAGTACCAGACGTGGCCGCCGACGATCAGCATGGTCGCCGCGGCCAGGACCTCCCCCTCGTGACGGGCGAGGTACAGGCGCATCCGGTCCGGGTGCTCGGCGGCCAGCGCCGTCCACATGCGCTGGAAGTACGGCAGCGGGCGGGGGATGAACCGGTCGCGCTCGGCGGTCTCGGTGTAGAGGCCGTAGAAGACCGGCAGGTCGTCGTAGCCTCCGCGCTCGATGGTGACGCCCGCCTTCTCGGCCTTCTTGATGTTGCGCCGCCACTGCTGGTTGAGGCCGCGGTGCACGTCCTCCAGCGAGCGCCCGGCGAACGGGACCTGGCTCACGTACCGGGGCTGTCCGGCCGCGAAGCCCTCCTCGCCGCCGGGCTCGGTCTGCCGCCAGCCCATGCCGCGCAGCCGCTCGGCGAGTTCCTTCGCGCGCGGCTCGTGCGACGTCGCCTCGGCGTCCCGCAGCCTGCGCGCCTCCGGAGCGGCGATCGCCGTCTTGACCGCCTCGGGACTCCACCGCCGTACGACCACGGGCGGCCCCATCTTCACCGAGAACGCACCCCGGCTCCCGAGGTGGGCGAGCAGCGGGTCGAGCCAGCGCTCCAGGTCGGGCGCGTGCCAGTCGATGACCGGGCCCTCCGGCAGATAGGCCAGGTACCGCTTCACCTTGGGCAGCGGCCGCAGCAGGACGAGTCCCGCCCCGACGAGCCGGCCGTCCGCCTCGAACCACCCCAGGCTCTCCGACCGCCAGTCGGGCTTCACGTCCCCCCACGACGGCAGCTGCATATGACTGACGGACGGCAGACCGGCCACGAAGGCCAGGTGCTCGGCGCGGGTGATGGGCCGCAGGGTCAGGGTCATGCGCGTACTCCTTCGAGGTCGCTTCCTCGTCACCCTAGGGAGTTCTCCTCCCGTCTCTCGGCCCCCATGCCGCCAGTACCTCCGTGTCCGTCGCCCGGGCGTGCAGGAAGTAGTCGGCCCACTCCGCGATGTCCGGGTAGGCGCACCCTGCGGTGAGGCGCGCGAGCGCCGCCGGGATGTCGTACGGCGTCACGCGCAGGTCGGCACCGGGGCCGAGGAGGCACCAGTGGGCGCCGGGGCGGCCGTAGGGCATGCCGACACTGCCCGGGTTGACCACCAGCCGGCCCTGCGCCAGACGCGCGTACGGCATGTGGGTGTGGCCGCAGACGACGGTGCCGACACCGGGGGCCACCCCGGCGAGGACCTCGGCCCAGCGGGCCGGGCGGGAGTCGACCAGGACCACCTCCTCGTCGTCGCGCGGGGTGGCATGGCAGAACAGCACCTCGCCCAGGCCGCGGACACGCAGGGTGCGGGTCCTGGGCAGGGCGGCGAGAAGGTCCACCTGGTCCGCGCGCAGCGCCCGCGCGGCGAACGGACCGATGGGGTCCGGGATCTCCGCGCGCTCCCCGCGCCGGTACTCCACCAGCTCCCGGTCCGCGTTCCCGCCGATCCACACGACCCGCTCGCCGAGCCCGGTCAGCAGGTCCAGCACCTCCGCGGGCTGCGGGCCCGCCGCGATGTCGCCGGTGAGGACGATCCGGTCGGCGGCGGCCACCCCGGGCTCCGCCAGTACCGCCTCCAGGGCCGGCAGCACCCCGTGGATGTCGGAGAGGACGGCCAGACTTCCGTATTCCTCGCCGGCCTCGTGGTCCTCGCTCACTTCACCACCCCTGTCTCCCCTGTCTCCCCTGTCTCCCCTGTCTCTCCTGTCTCCCCTGTCTCTCCCGGCTCCCCTGTCTCTCCCGGCTCCCCTGTCTCTCCCGGCTCCCCCGGCTCCCTGGGCTCCCCCAGCTCCGTCTCCGCTCTCTCCCCCGACGCCTCCCCCAACGCCTCCGCCAGTACCTCCGCCAGATGCCGCCCGCGCACCCCGGCCAGTTGCTCCAGCTGGGTGCGGCAGGAGAAGCCGTCCGCCAGGACCACCGTCTCCGGGGACGCGGCCCTCACGGAGGGCAGCAGTTGTTCCTCCGCGCAGGCCCTGGACACCTCGAAGTGTCCTTTCTCGAAACCGAAGTTGCCCGCGAGGCCGCAGCAGCCGCCGCTCAGTTCGCCGGTCAGGCCGGCGGACTCGCGGAGCCCGCGGTCGGCGCTGTCGCCGAGGACCGCGTGCTGATGGCAGTGGGTCTGCCCGGCCACCGGACGGTTCACGGCCGGCGGTGTCCACTGGGGCGCGAGCTGTTCCAGGGCCTCCGCGAAGGTGAGGACCGCCGCGGCGAGCCGGGCCGCGCGCGGATCGCCGGGAAGCAGCTCGGGCAGGTCGGAGCGGAGAGCCGCCGCACAGCTCGGCTCCAGGACGACGACCGGGACCTGGGCCGCCAGCACCGGTTCCATCAGGTCGAGCGTGCGGCGCAGGACCGCGCGGGCCTGGTCGAGCCGCCCGGTGGAGATGTAGGTCAGGCCGCAGCAGACCTGGTCCCGGCGGGCCTTGAGCAGCGCGGTCGCCGCTCTCGACCTGCCGTCCCCGACCGGGCCTCCGCGTGGCCGCAGCGTCGGCGGGAGGGCCACCCGCAGCCCGGCCGCCTCCAGCACGCGGACGGCGGCGCGGCCGACGGACGGCGACAGGTGCTCGGTGAAGGTGTCCGGCCACAGCACGACGAGGTCCCCGGTGGCGCCGCCCTCCCGCGGCCCCCGTCGTCCTCTCGCGCGCCACCACCGGCTGAAGGTCTCCCCGGCGATCCTCGGGATCTCCCGCTCGGCCGCGATCCCGCCCAGCCGCTTGCCCAGCGCCGCCAACGGCCGCATCGAAGCGAGGGCGTTGAGCAGCGGAGCCGTGCGTGTGCGGGAGACCCGGCGCAGCCACACGGGCAGCGAGCCCATGCTGTAGTGGGCGGCCGGGCGGAGGCGGCCCGCGTAGTGGTGGTGGAGGAACTCCGCCTTGTAGGTGGCCATGTCGACGCCGACCGGGCAGTCCGAGCGGCAGCCCTTGCAGGACAGGCAGAGGTCCAGCGCGTCGCGTACCTCGGGGGAGCGCCAGCCGTCGGTGACGAGTTCACCCGCGAGCATCTCGTGCAGCAGGCGGGCACGGCCGCGGGTGGAGTGCTGCTCCTCGCCGGTCGCCCGGAAGGAGGGGCACATGACGGCGGGCCCGGCGACGGACGTCGTACGGCACTTGGCGACGCCGACGCAGCGGCGGACGGCCGCGCGGAAGTCGCCGCCGTCGGCCGGGTAACCGAAGGCCACGTCCACCGGGCGGCGGGGCAGGACCGCGAAGCGCAGGTTCGTGTCCAGCGGTGCCGGGCGGACCAGCATGCCGGGGTTGAGCAGGTCGTCGGGGTCCCAGAGCGCCTTGACCCGTTCGAAGAGGGCGACCGTCTCCTCGCCGTACATGCGCGGCAGCAGTTCCGCGCGGGCCTGCCCGTCGCCGTGCTCCCCGGAGAGCGAGCCGCCGTGGGCGACGACCAGGTCGGCCAGCTCGCCGGAGAAGCGGCGGAAGCGGCGGATGCCCTCCTCGGTGAGCAGGTCGAAGTCGATGCGGACGTGGATGCAGCCGTCCCCGAAGTGGCCGTACGGTGTGCCGCGCAGGCCGTGGGCGGCGAGCAGGGCGCGGAAGTCCCGCAGGTAGGCGCCGAGTCGGGCGGGCGGCACCGCGCAGTCCTCCCAGCCGGGCCAGGCCTCCGAGCCGTTCGGCATGCGGGTGGCCGTACCGCTCGCGTCCTCGCGGACCTGCCACAGGGCCCGCCGGCCGGCCGGGTCCGTCACCACGACCGCGTCCAGCACGTCGGCCGCGCGGACGACCGCCTCCGCACGCGCGCGTGCCTCCGCGGACGACTCCCCGCCGGTCTCCACGAACAGCCAGGCTCCGCCCCTGGGCAGTCCCGCCGGTGTGCGCACCAGGTCCGCCGCCATGCCCTCCACCGTCAGCGGCCGCAGCGGCAGCAGCCCCGCGGCGGCCTCGGCGGCGGCGCTCTCGTCGGCGTACCCCAGCACGGCCAGCGCACGCGCACGGGGGTCTTCCACCAGGCCGACGACCGCTTCCGTGAGCAGGCCGAGGGTGCCCTCCGAGCCGCAGAAGGAGCGGGCGACGTCGGCTCCCCGCTCGGGGAGCAGGGCGTCCAGCGCGTACCCGGAGATGCGGCGGGGCAGGTCGGGGAAGCCCGTGCGCAGCCGCGTCAGTTCGCCCTCGACCAGCCCGCGCAGTCCGTCCGGCGCGCCGGACCAGTCGCGGCCCGGTCGCAGTCGCTGCCCGCGCGCGGTGAGCACGGACAGCTCGCGCACACTGTCCGCGGTGGTCCCCCAGGCGACCGAGTGGGCGCCGCAGGAGTTGTTGCCGATCATCCCGCCGAGCGTGCAGCGGCTGTGCGTGGCCGGATCGGGCCCGAAGCGCAGGCCGTGCGGGGCGGCCGCGTCCTGCAGCCGGTCGAGGACCAGACCGGGCTGGACCACGGCCGTGCGGGTGCCCGGGTCCAGCTCCAGCAGGCGGTTCATGTGCCGCGTGAAATCCAGTACCACCCCCGTGCCGGTCGCCTGTCCGGCGATCGACGTACCGCCGCCGCGCGCCACCACCGGCACCCCGCGCGCCCGGCACACCTCCAGCACCGCCGCGACGTCGTCGGCGTCCCTCGGGGCCACCACCCCCACCGGGACCCGCCGGTAGTTGGACGCGTCCATCGTCACGAGTGCCCGGGCGGTGACATCGAAGCCGACGTCGCCCCGGACGGCCGCCCGCAACTCCGCTTCCAGCGCCGCACGAGCCACAGGCCCCGGACGGTCTTCCGGCCCCCTGCGAGCCGCTTCGAACCCCGAGTGATCCGTCATGCGTCCAGCATGCATCCGATCACGCACCGTCACCCGGAGTTGTCCACAGGTCCACCGGATTCGTCGTACGACCTGACAAGTCCAGGCCTCGGCGATCTCGTCTCATCCGACGGACACGGCTTCGTCCGGTTTCGCACACCCGATACGCTCCGACTCGTGGCCGACATCGAGATCCCCGCTGACATCAAGCCCGCCGACGGACGCTTCGGCGCGGGCCCCTCCAAGGTGCGCACCGAGGCACTTCAGGCGCTCGCCGCCACCGGAAGTTCCCTGCTCGGCACCTCCCACCGGCAGGCCCCGGTCAAGAACCTGGTGGGCCAGGTCCGCGAAGGCATCAGCTCCCTGTTCTCCCTCCCCGACGGCTACGAGGTGATCCTCGGCAACGGCGGCTCCACCGCGTTCTGGGACGTCGCCACGGCCGGCCTGATCGAGAACAGGTCCCAGCACCTCAACTTCGGCGAGTTCTCCTCCAAGTTCGCCAAGGCCGCGAAGCTCGCGCCCTGGCTGGCGGAGCCCAGCGTCGTCGCCTCCGACCCCGGCACCCACCCCGAGGCGCGCGCCGAGGCGGGCGTCGACGTCTACGCCCTCACCCACAACGAGACCTCCACCGGTGTCGCCATGCCGATCCGGCGCGTGGCCGGTGCCGACGAGGGCGCGCTGGTGCTCGTGGACGCCACCTCCGGCGCGGGCGGCCTCCCGGTCGACATCGCCGAGACCGACGTCTACTACTTCGCTCCGCAGAAGTCCTTCGCCTCCGACGGCGGCCTGTGGATCGGCGTCTTCTCCCCGGCCGCGATCGAGCGCGCCGAGCGCGTCCACGCGTCCGGCCGGCACATCCCGGAGTTCTTCTCGCTCCCCACGGCGATCGACAACTCCCGCAAGAACCAGACGTACAACACCCCTGCCCTCGCCACCCTCTTCCTGCTGAACCAGCAGCTGGAGTGGATCAACGGCCAGGGCGGTCTGGACTTCGCGACGGGCCGCACCAAGGACTCCTCCGGCCGCCTGTACACCTGGGCCGAGGAGTCCAAGTACGCGACGCCGTTCGTCACCGACCCGGCCAAGCGCTCGCAGGTCATCGGCACGATCGACTTCGCCGACGAGATCGACGCGGCCGCCGTCGCCAAGGTGCTGCGCGCCAACGGCATCGTCGACACCGAGCCGTACCGCAAGCTCGGCCGCAACCAGCTGCGCGTCGCGATGTTCCCGGCGATCGACCCGGCGGACGTCGAGGCGCTGACGAAGTGCGTCGACTACGTGATCGAGAAGCTCTGACCTCTCACTGACGGACACGAGGGCGCCCGTGCCACACCGGGCGCCCTCTCCTCGTCAAAGGGCTTACAGCGTGGGGCACTCAGCCCTTGTGCCGCCGCGACTCAGCCTCTACGCCGCCACAACTCAAGCCTTGCGCCGCCGCATCCGCCGCAGCCCGAACAGGACCGCGGCCCCGACGGCGACGACGACGGCACCTGTCCTGAGATTCCCGCCGCTGCCCAAGCCGTCACCGCCACCGGACGCCGAACCGCCCGCAGCAGACGGCGACTTGGACGCGGAGGCGGCGCCTTCCGGCGCGTCCTGCGCCTGCACCGCGCTGTTCGCTCCCTCGCTGCCGAACATCAGCCTGGTCCCGTCGGCGGTGTAGGAGACGGACTCCCCCTGCCCCTGCAGAGGCACGTCCAGTCGCCCCTTCCGCTTGATCTCGCCGCCGTTCCAGTCGTAGGAGATGCCGCCGAAGTAGCCGCGTACGGCGAGCTGTCGGCCGTTCGGCGAGAGGGCGGCGTCGGTGGCCCAGAGGTCGACGGTGGCGACGGGACGGAAGATGTTCGCACCGGAGGGGGAGAGACGAGCGGGACCCTCGAACAGGTGCCCGCCGTCCTCGTTCTTGTCGATGATGTACACGCGCCCGGTCTTCGGGTCGACGACCATCGACTCGGCGTTGCGCGGGCCGTCGGAGTACTTGACGACGTACTGCGTGGCCGTGACCGTCAGGTCCTCGAGCACCTTCGGCTCGGGCAGCCGGTAGATCCACACGTACGGCCACTTGCCGCCGAGGTTGTCGCCGATGTCGCCGACGTAGATCTGGTTGTCCGGCCCGATGGAGATGGCCTCGACGTCGCGCGGGGAGCCGATGCCGCGCAGGGTCACGGTGGCGACGGTCTTCCCCGTCCGGCTGTCGACGGCGTAGATGTAGGGCCCGTCGTCACTGTCGTTGTGGGTCCAGTAGACGCCGGGATGCAGGTGGGAGGCGGCCAGGCCGCTGGACTCGGTGATCCTGGGGTCCTTGATGGTGAATCCCTGGTCACCGGCACGGCCGCCGTCGGCGGCGGAGGCGGGCAGCGCGCAGGCCCCCGCGAGCAGGACCCCGGCGAGCAGGGCGAACGGTCGGCGCATGCCCCAAGCGTGCCATCCCCGCCGGGGGCGCGTGCGCGTGGTGGGCTTCACAGCCCCGCGTACCCCACCCGTAGCGGCGATCGTCCATCATGAGCGGATGCTCAGGTTCATGCCCGTCGGTGACTCCATGACGATCGGAAGCGCGGGTGAACACACCTGGCGCTACCGGATGTGGCAGCACCTGCGCGCGACATACGACGGCCCGTTCCGGATCGTCGGCCCGCGCGAGACGCTGTACGACAAGGCGACGGAAACCCCGACGTCCTACGAGTACGCCGACCCCGCCTTCCCCTTGGCGCACCTGGCCGGCTGGGGCGAGGGCTGGCTGCACATGGCACCGCTGATCGGCGACGCGGTACGGGAGCACCGGGCCGACGTCCTGCTGGTCTCCCTCGGCCTGATCGACCTGGGCTTCTACACCAACGCCGAGCAGACGGCGGAGAACGTACGCGCCTTCATCGCCGCCGCCCGCGCGGCCGGACCGCGTGTCCGGGTGGTCCTGCTGCCGGTGATCCCGAACAGCCGGGCCGAGGAGGACGAGTCCTTCGCCGAGCAGGTGTCCCTCTTCAACGTCCTGCTCGCCAAGGCGGCGGCCGACCTGGACGAGCCCCGCTCGCCGATCCTGCTGGCCTCGCCGCCCGAGTCGTACGACATCCACCACGACACCTACGACGGCACACACCCCAACGCGAGCGGGGAGCACCGGATCGCGAGGGCGTTCGCGGACGCGATGTACGAGGCGTGGGGCATCGGACAGCCGTACGAGGCCGAACCGAACTGACCGGATTCCGGCGTCTCCCGGTCACGGTTCGTATCGTTGAACCACGCGGCCGCACCTGTCCATGGAGCGGCCGGGGAGGAGCGCCACGATGACCGTCCTCGAAGACAGGATCGCGATGGCCGACGCCGACGCCAACACCGAGCGTTTGGACGAGTGGTTCAAGCGCCTCGAGCGGATGCCCGTCCCCGAAGGATTCAGGGTCGAGATCGTCGGGGGCTACGTCTACATGACGCCGCAGCGGGAAACGCACTGGGGAATCATCCGCCGCATCACCCGGGCGCTGGAGGACCGGTTCGGGATGGACGTCAAAGTGTTCTCGGACGTCCGGATCGACTTCCCTGGCTACCAGAACGGCTTCTGCCCGGACATCGCCATGCTCAAGGACTCGGCGAAGAAGGACGACAAGGGCCACTGGCGTCACCAGGACGTCGAGTTCGTCGCCGAGGTCGTCTCCAAGGGCACCGCACCCAACGACTACGGCCCGAAGAAGACCGCCTACGCCGTCGCCGAAGTCCCGGTCTACGTCGTCGCCGACCCCTACCAGGGACGGTGCTTCGTCTACACCGACCCCAAGGAAGGCGACTACGAGAACCGGACGCCGGTGGACTTCGGCACCGACATCGACCTGACCGGCACGGTGGTCGACCTCGTCCTCAAGACCGACGCCTTCCCCCGGGACTGACCCAGGCCGGCTCCCCGGTACTGGAAGAGACACCCCCTAGTTCAGCGCCCACACCAGCAGCGCGTCGCCCGACTCGGTCGGCGTGCACCAGTGGCCGTCGCCCAGGGCGACGGCGGCCTGGGTGCCGACCGGGACCGGGTAGTCGACCCGCACGGGCGTACCCGCGGCGCCGCCCGAGGTGTCGACGACCCAGTGCCGGCCCTCGCCCCACTCCTCGTCGCTCTCGACGGTCGAGCAGATCAGGGTCGTCTCGTCGAGGAAGCCGCCCGCCCAGTCCCAGAACGCCCCCGCCTCGTCGTTGTCGGGCTCGGCTTCGGGATGCAGGGGGACGACAGCGTGGGCGTCCCACTCCAGGCCGTCCAGGACCAGGCCGCGGCCGTCGCTCACGGCCAGTGCGTCCTGGTCGTGGGTCACGGTCATCAGCCGCTCGCCCGACGGGCTCACACTCATCAGGGCGAGGTCACCGTCCACGTACTCGACGGCCAGCGCCTGCCCGTCCCAGCGGCCGCCGCGCAGCGGGGAGCCGTCCTGGCCCTCGCCGATGGTCAGCCACATCCGGGCCGGGTCGGCGGGATGCGGCAGATGGAAGCTGCCCTCCGCCGCGGACCGGGCGTCGGCCCGGGCCAGCACCCGGCCGTCACCGGCGTCCAGCAGCAGCCACTCGTCGTGCGCCTGCGGGCTCAGCTCGCCCGTGGGCAGCGGGCCGCGCACATGCGCCCAGACGAACTTCCCGTCGGCCGAGAACCCGGCCGATCCGCGCTTGGGGTGGCGGTGGTCGTCACGGTCGGCGTACTCGTCGTAGGACGTGTGCATCTCCCGGCAGGCGCCGTACCAGCAGCCGTGCCGGACCTCCCAGCGCGTCGCGCCCGACGGCTCCACCGCGCGCACCGCGTGGACCCCTGCGAACACGGCCAGACCCGCGTCCGGCGCCACCGCCCACTCCCCGCGCCGACGGGGCCAGGGCGCGGGTACCCGCACGCGCTCGCCCGCCGGAGTGAAGTCGTCGTCCAGCGGCTGGACCACGAGCACGTCGTCGCCACGCTGGACGAGCAGCCGGCGCCCCGGCAGGCCGCACAGCTCCGGGACGTCCCCCTTCCCCGGCGGCAGGGGAGCGGGAACGGTGGCACAGAGCCGGGCACGAACGGACACGCGGGTCTCCCTGAGGTTCTGGAACTGTCCGCACCCTACGGTCCGCCTCCGACAACTCCCCCGACACGCTTGCCTTGAGCGCACTCCAAGACGTTGGCTGAGTACTCATGAAGTACACGCAGCTAGGACGCACCGGACTCAAGGTCAGCCGCCTCGTTCTCGGCACCATGAACTTCGGCCCGCAGACGGACGAGGCCGACAGTCACGCGATCATGGACGCGGCGCTGGACGCGGGCATCAACTTCTTCGACACCGCCAACGTGTACGGGTGGGGTGAGAACAAGGGCCGCACCGAGAAGATCATCGGGAACTGGTTCGCCAAGGGCGGCGACCGGCGCGAGAAGACCGTGCTGGCCACCAAGATGTACGCCAACATGGGCGCCGACAACGACAACGTCTGGCCCAACTTCGACAAACTCTCCGCGCTGAACATCCGGCGGGCCGTGGACGCCAGCCTGAAGCGGCTGCAGACCGACTACATCGACGTCTACCAGTTCCACCACATCGACCGGAACACCCCCTTCGACGAGATCTGGCAGGCCGTCGACGTCCTCGTCACGCAGGGCAAGATCCTGTACGCCGGCTCCTCCAACTTCCCCGGCTACAAGATCGCCCAGGCGAACGAGACCGCCGCCCGGCGCGGCAACACCATCGGCCTCGTCAGCGAGCAGTGCCTGTACAACCTGGCCGAGCGCCGCGCCGAGATGGAGGTCGTCCCGGCCGCGCGGGACTACGGCCTCGGGGTCATCCCCTGGTCGCCGCTGCACGGCGGCGTGCTCGGCGGGGTGATCAAGAAGGAGGTACAGGGCGGGCGCCGGGCCTCCGGACGGGCCGCCGACTTCCTGGCCGACGCGGCGAAGCGCGCGCGGATCCAGTCGTACGAGGAGCTGCTGGACAAGCACGGTCTGGAGCCCGGCGAGGTGGCCCTGGCGTGGCTGCTGACCCGGCCCGGCGTGACCGGCCCGATCGTCGGCCCGCGCACCGCCGCGCAGCTGGAGTCCGCCCTGCGGGCCGTGGAGCTGGAGCTGAGCGAGGAGCTGCTCGGCGCCCTGGACGAGATCTTCCCGGGACCGGGTCCGTCCCCGGAGGCCTTCGCCTGGTAGTCACGGGCGCGGACGCCACTGGTGGTCACGGGCGGACGACGCCGGCGATCACGGGCGCGGACGACGCCGCTGGTCACGGGCGCGGACGACGCACCGAAAGGGGCGCGGGGAACCGCGCGGGCAGCCGCCCCGGCACGCAGCCGGGCGGCCGCGCGCGGTTCCCCGGGCCCTGCCGACCGAGCCCTACCTGAGGGCCGCCGCCACTGCGACGACCACCAGCATGAGCACAAGCGCACCGGCCATGATCCGGTTCCGGGTTTTCGGGTCCACGTAAAGGAGCCTAACCGGCCGCGCCCAGTGCCCAGTGGGCGACCGCCTCGTAGCGGGGCTGCTCGCCGGGCACACCGGACCGGGGCAGGTTGCTGCGGACCAGGGCCAGGTCGCCGACCGTCCAGGTGCGGGTGGTGAACTCGGCGAGGCCGGTGACGTAGGGGTGCACGTCCACCGCGTCCCGGCTGCGGGCCAGCGTCAGGTGGGCCTTGTAGCGCCGGTGCTCCTCCATCGGCAGGCCCGCCTTGCGGGCCGCCGCCTCGGTGCGGCCGGCCAGCAGGCGCAGGGTCTCCAGGTCGCCGGAGGCGCCCGCCCAGAGGGCCCGGCCGTGCCCGAACTGGCCGCCTCCCGCGACGGCGAGCGTGAAGGGGTCCGTACGGGCGGCCGCGCGGGACAGGCGGTCGGACAGGCCGGGGACGAGGTCGTCGGCCACCTCGCCGTAGAAGGCGAGGGTGAAGTGCCAGCCGGGACGGCCGGTCCAGCGCAGCCGGTCCGCGCCGGGCAGCCGCTTCAACCGGGCCACCTCGGCGGCGAGTTCACCCGCGACGGTGTCCGGCGGCAGGACAGCGGCGAAGAGTCTCATGTGCTCACCCTCGCAGACGGGGGCCCGGCATGATGGGGCCATGTCGATCACCATTCGAGAAGGCGGCAGCGAGGACGTACCCCTGATCCTCGGCATGCTCGACAGCTCCGTGGCGTGGCTGGTCTCACAGGGCCGCACCCGTCAGTGGGGGACCGAACCCTGGTCGAAGAACCCGCGCGCGGTGGCGATGGTCGAGCGGTACGCCGCCGAAGGCACCGTGTACATAGCCGAGGTGGACGGCGCTCCGGCCGCCACACTCACCCTCACCGACGCGCCCGGCGCCTATCTGGAGCCCGCGGACGAGCCCGAGCGGTACATCCACCTGCTCGCCTCGGACCGCCGCTTCAAGGGCCACGGGGCCGGTGCCGCGCTCCTCGCCCACGCGGCCGGGGAGACCCGCCGGGCCGGGATCTCCCTGCTGCGCGTGGACTGCTACGCGGGCGACGACCGCAGACTGGTCGCCTTCTACGAGGGCAACGGCTTCATCCCGACCGAGCCCTTCACCTTCGGCGAGGACGCCTGGCCGGGACAGGTACTGGCCAGACGGGTGCTGTAGCGGCCCGGCGGGGTTCGTAGCAGTCCGGAGGGTGCTGTAGCGGGCCGGAGGGTGCTGTAGCGGGCCGCCGGGCCCGGGCGCCGCGTCCGGATCGGGCCGGCCCGGGCCCGTCGGCGTTGTCCGACGGACCCGGCAGGCCCAGACCCCGGACCGTCACGCCACCGCGGCCAGCGGCTCCTGCTCCGGCTCGGGCGCCCGCTCGCGCGGGACGAACCGCACCCGGGGGTGCCCGTGGTGCCAGCCCACCGACAGCCGCAGGTCGCCGACGCGGGCCAGGATCAGGCCGATGACGCCGGCCGCGACGGCCGAGATGATGCCGCCGAAGGCGAAGCCGACCCGGGGGCCGTAGGTGTCGGTGATCCAGCCGACGACCGGCGCGCCGAGCGGCGTACCGCCCATGAAGACCATCAGGAACAGGGACATCACCCGGCCGCGCATGGCCGGGTCGGTGGCCATCTGCACGGCGGTGTTCGCGGTGACGTTGACCGTGAGGCCGAAGACGCCGATGGGCACCATGAGGAGCGCGAACAGCCAGTACGACGGTGCCACCGAGGCCACGGTCTCCAGCACGCCGAAGGCGAGCGCGGCGGCGATCAGCACCCGGAGCCGGGCCGTGCCGCGCCGTGCGGCGAGCAGCGCGCCGCCGAGGGAGCCGACGGCCATCAGGGTGTTGAAGAGGCTGTAGGCGCCGGCGCCGGCGTGGAAGACGCCGTCCGCGTAGGCCGACAGCCACACTGGGAAGTTGAAGCCGAAGGTGCCGATGAACCCGACGAGCACGATCGGCCAGACCAGCTCGGGGCGCCCGGCGACGTGCCGCAGGCCCTCGCGCAGCTGGCCCTTGCCGCGTGGCGCGCGCTCGACGGCGTGCAGCTCGCGGGCGCGCATCAGCAGCAGGCCGCCGATGGGCGCGACGAAGGACACGCCGTTGAACAGGAACGCCCAGCCGGTGCCCACGCCGGTGATCATGAGGCCGGCGACGGCGGGGCCTACGAGGCGGGCGGACTGGAAGTTCGCGGAGTTCAGGCTGACCGCGTTCTGCAGCTGGTCGGGGCCGACCATCTCGGAGACGAAGGACTGCCGGGCCGGGTTGTCCAGGACCGTGGCGAGACCGACCGCGAAGGCGGCGACGTAGACGTGCCAGACCTGGACGTGTCCGGAGAGGGTCAGGGCGGCGAGCGCGAGGCCGGTGAGGGCCATGGCCGACTGGGTGACCAGCAGCGTGGGGCGCTTGGGCAGCCGGTCGACGAGGACGCCGCCGTAGAGGCCGAACAGCAGCATCGGCAGGAACTGCAGGGCCGTCGTGATGCCGACGGCCGCGGAGGATCCGGTGAGGCTGAGGACGAGCCAGTCCTGGGCGATGCGCTGCATCCAGGTGCCCGTGTTGGAGACGACCTGGCCGATGAAGAAGAGGCGGTAGTTCCGGACCTTCAGCGAGCCGAACATCGAGGTTCTGCGGTGGACGGGTGGGGTCGTAGTGATCGGTGCGGGGGCGGAAGGTATTCCGGATCCCGAACTCAAAAGGGTCGCCTCCTCGTGGCGGTGCCTTACAGATGCGCCAGCTTCTCCAGCACGGGGGCGGCGGCACGGAGTTTCGCCCACTCGTCGTCGTCGAGGCCCTCGACCAGGCCGGCCAGGAACGCGTTGCGCTTGCGGCGGCTCTCCTGGAGCATCGCCTCGGCCTGCTCGGTCCTGGTGACGACCTTCTGGCGCCGGTCCTCGGGGTGCGGCTCGAGCCGGACCAGTCCCTTGGCCTCGAGCAGCGCGACGATGCGGGTCATCGACGGCGGCTGGACGTGCTCCTTGCGCGCCAGTTCGCCCGGCGTGGCACTCCCGCAGTTGGAGAGGGTGCCGAGCACCGACATCTCCGTGGGGCTCAGCGACTCGTCGACCCGCTGGTGCTTGAGCCGACGGGACAGCCGCATCACGGCGGAGCGGAGGGAGTTCACGGCGGCAACATCGTCGCCATGGGTGAGGTCCGACATGTCTTTAGCGTAACTCATTACTCTGACTAAAGACCAACCGGAGGCACCCGGATGCCCGTGACGCGCACCACTGAACCTTTTGGTCACCCGTACGAGTGAGACGGTTCCGGAAAGCGACCCGCAGGGTGGCCGGATGTGGCGACCCTCGTACGCATGGGGACCAGTGTGCTCAGCCTGCGGATAGACGGGGAGCTGCTCGATAGGCTCCGGCACCACGCGGCGAAAAGAGGAATGAGCGTGCAGGACTATGTGGTCCGCACGCTCATTCGTGACGACTTCGACGAGCGGTTCCAGACCGCCGTCGAGGAGACGGAGAAGTTCTACGGGGTCACGTGACCCCGCGCCTTACGGCTCTCCGGGCCGGTCAGGTCAGGCCGAGGGCCGGCATCAGGTAGTAGAAGCCGAAGACCGCCGCGACGACGTACATCGCCACCGGGATCTCCCGCCCGCGGCCGGCCACGAGGCGCATCGCCACGAAGGTGAGGAAGCCCATGCCGATGCCGTTCGTGATCGAGTACGTGAACGGCATCATCACCATCGTGACGAAGGCCGGGATGGCGATGGTGAAGTCCGACCAGTCGATCTCCTTGACCGAACCGGCCAGGATCAGGAAGCCGACCGCGATCAGCGCGGGGGTGGCGGCCTGGGACGGGACCATGGTGGCGACCGGCGTGAGGAACAGCGCGACGGCGAACAGGAGGCCGGTGACGACGTTCGCGAGGCCCGTACGGGCACCCTCGCCGACGCCCGCCGTGGACTCCACGAAGCAGGTGTTCGCCGAGGAGGAGCTGACACCGCCGGCCGCGACGGCGATGCCGTCGACAAGGAGGACCTTGTTGATGCCGGGCATCTGTCCCTGGGCGTCGGTCAGCTTCGCCTCGTCGCTGACGCCCATGATCGTGCCCATGGCGTCGAAGAACGTGGACAGCAGGACGGTGAAGACGAACAGGATGCCGGTCAGGACGCCGACCTTGCCGAAGCCGCCGAACAGGCTGACCTTGCCGATCAGGCCGAAGTCCGGGGTGGCGACCGGGTTGCCGGGCCACTTCGGGGTGGTCAGGCCCCAGGAGGGCACCTTGGCGACCGCGTTGATGATCACCGCGAGGACGGTCATCGACACGATGGAGATCAGGATCGCGCCGGAGACCTTGCGCACGATCAGCGCCAGCGTCAGCAGGACGCCGAGGACGAAGACCAGGACCGGCCAGCCGTTGAGGTGACCGTCGCTGCCGAGCTGGAGCGGGACCGTGGTGTGGGCGGCGTCCGGGATGCGGGTGATGAAGCCGGAGTCCACCAGGCCGATCAGCATGATGAACAGGCCGATGCCGATGGCGATGGCCTTGCGCAGGCCGTAGGGCACGGCGTTCATCACGCGCTCACGCAGGCCGGTCGCCACCAGCAGCATCACGACGATGCCGGCGAGGACCACCATGCCCATCGCGTCCGGCCAGGACATGCGCGGCGCGAGCTGGAGGGCGACGACCGTGTTCACGCCGAGGCCCGCGGCCAGGGCGATCGGGACGTTGCCGATCACGCCCATGAGCAGGGTCGTGAAGGCCGCGGTGATCGCGGTGGCCGTGACCAGCTGCCCGTAGTCGAGGTGGTGCCCGTACATGTCATGGGCACTACTGAGGATGATCGGGTTCAACACGATGATGTACGCCATCGCGAAGAACGTCGCGAAGCCACCTCGGACCTCCCGGGCGACAGTGCTGCCGCGCTCGGTGATCCTGAAGTAGCGGTCCAGGGCGCCGAACGACGGCGTACCGCCCGGCTGTTCGGGGGCGGGGACCTTGGCGGGTGCCGAGGTGGACATGCGTGACCTCATCGCCGGCAGGGTTCCCCCGAGCCCGGTCGGCGTCTCTCTTGGAGTTTCATACGAGCGGAAGTGGACACAGACAAACGGTTTCAGTATGAACGTATGAAGGCCAGATCGCTATCTCCGCGCGTAGATTTCTGCGCGAAACCGGTTCCCATCACCCTCCCGGCCCACCTCCGCGCCACCTCGTGGCCCATCTCCTGGCCCACACCCGCCCCAGCCCCTTGGCCGCCCCCGCCCCGCCTCCGTCCGCTTCCCATGCCGCCGCGACGGCCTCGTAAGCTGTCCCCCATGACGAAGTGGACCCCCAAGCACGAAGCGCCGGAGCCCCTGGAGGGCCCCGTGGTCGCCACCATCACCGGCGGCACGATCGTGTGGTTCGTCCTCTTCCTGGTCCAGCTGCCCTTCTACGGCTGGTTCGCCGACCACGACCGCCTGTGGTGGGTGTGGACCTGTCTGGCCGGGGGCGGGCTTGGCCTGATCGGCATCTGGTACGTCCGCAAGCGGGACGCCGCGATCAAGCGGGCGGCGGCCCAGGGGGAGCAGGGCGAGCCCGTCCGGGCGGAGTGACCCGACCCCCGGGGGGCTGACCGGCCCGTGCCGGACCCCTGGACGGGCGGCGGATTCCGTGTTGTCATGCCCTCTGCTGGCCCCATGACAACGTTGTTCTGGATCACCGGAACCGCCCGACCACAGAGGTCTATATGACATGGACACGCCATGCTGCCCTGTGTCTGGCCGGAACGCTGGCGGCGACCGCGCTGCTCGCCGCCCCCGCCACCGCACAGGCCGGCCCGCCCACCGCCACGCACCTGACCGATCTCGTCAACCCGTTCGTCGGCACCCAGAACGAGGGCAACACCTACCCCGGCGCCGCCGTGCCCTTCGGCATGGTGCAGCTCTCCCCCGACACCGGCCACAGCACCGGCTACGACTACGCCCAGGACCACATCCGCGGCTTCTCGCTGGTCCACCTCTCCGGCGTGGGCTGTGGCCTCGGCGGCGACCTGCCGGTGCTCCCGACCACCGGGGACGTCACCACCACCGACTACGCGCGCTACGCCGCCGGCTTCCGTCACGACGACGAGAGCGCGAGCCCCGGCTACTACCGCGTCGGCCTGGACACCGGCATCGAGGCCGAGCTGACCGCGACCGCCCGCACCGGCGTGCAGCGCTACACCTTCCCGGCCACCGGCAAGGCCAACGTCCTGCTGAACGCAGGCCAGTCGCTGCACACCAAGGTCGCCACGAAGGTCGAGATCCTCGACGACCACACCGTGCGCACCGCCCTGACCGGCCGCGGCTTCTGCCAGGACACCGAGCCGTACACCCTCTACACCGTCACCCGCTTCGACCGCCCCTTCACCGCGTACGGCACCTGGAACGGCTCCACCGTCAGCGACGGCGCGAAGTCGGGCTCCGACGGGGCCTACGTCCGCTTCGACACGACGAAGGACCGCACCGTCGAGGCGACCACCGCCCTGAGCTACGTCGACGCGCGCGGCGCGGCCGGCAACCTGCGCGCCGAGGGCGGACGGTCGTTCGACGCGGTGCGCCGCGCGGCCGGGCGGGCCTGGGAGGACCGGCTGGACGACGTCCGGGTGCGCGGCGGCGGCGACGGCCTGCGCCGCACCTTCTACTCCTCGCTGTACCGGTCGTTCCTCGCGCCCAACGTCGGCAGCGACGCCGACGGCCGCTACACCGGCTGGGACCAGCGGATCCACCGCGCCAAGGGCTTCACCTACTACCAGAACTGGTCCCTGTGGGACACCTACCGCACCCAGTCCCAGCTGCTGTCGCTGCTCGCCCCGCGCGAGGCACGGGACATGGCGATCTCCGTCATCAGGATCGACGAGGAGAGCGGCTGGCTGCCCAAGTGGGGCTACGGCACGGTCGAGACGAACATCATGACCGGCGACCCGGTCACCCCGTTCCTGACCAACGCCTACCAACAGGGCCTGCTGGGGGGCTACGAGGAGCGGGCGTACCGGGCCCTGCGGAAGAACGCCGACGGGGTGCCGTCCGCGGACTCCCCGGCCGTGGGCCGCGAGGCGAACCGGGAGTACCTCGCCGGCGGCTTCGCGCCCTACGTCAAGGGCCGCCCGCACGCGAAGCCCGGTGACTCGGACTACGACCACGGGGCGTCCGCCACGCTGGAGTACGCGCTCTCCGACGCGATGCTCGCCCGGATGGCCCAGGACCTCGGGCACCGCGCCGACGCGGTCCGTTACGCCGCCCGCGCGCAGAACTACCGCCGCGTCTTCGACCCCTCGACCGGCTTCTTCCGCGCCCGCGACGCCTCCGGCGCCTTCACCGGACCGGCCGACCCGGCGCAGAGCGAGGGCTTCCACGAGGGCACGTCCTGGCAGTACCAGTGGCTGGTCCCGCAGGACATCCCCGGCATGGTGGACCTGATCGGCGGCCAGGGAGCCGCGAACGCACGCCTCGACTCCTTCTTCGCCTACGACCGGCTGATCGCGGACCCGGCGAAGACCGCGCGCGAGGTGTGGGTCAACGGGCCGTACGACTACTACAACGCCGACAAGTACAACCCGCAGAACGAACCCGACCTGATCGCCCCCTACACCTATCTCTCCACCGGGCAGCCGTGGAAGACGACGGACGTCGTGCACGCCGCGCTGACCCTGTTCACCGACGCCCCGACCGGGATGACCGGCAACGACGACCTCGGCACCATGTCCGCCTGGATGGTGCTGTCCTCGATCGGCGTGTTCCCGGTACAGCCCGGCTACGCCACCTGGGGCCTGTCCACCCCGGTCTTCGACCGGGTCGACCTGACCCTGGACCGCCGCTACTCCCCGCACGGCCGGCTGACCATCACCGCGCCCGGCACCTCCGGCACCGACCGCTACATCCAGGCGGCCCGCGTCGACGGGACGCCGTACGGGCGGACGTACCTGACCACCAGTGCGCTGCGCGCGCACCGCTCGCTGGCCTTCACCGTGGGCCCGCGGCCCACGGACTGGGGCACGTCACCGCAGGCGGCACCGCCCGCGCTGCGCTGACGAGAAGCGCTCAGGGGCGCCCCCGACGCGCACTCGGGGGCGCCCCTCGTCCTGCCCCGGTTTCCCGCCACTCGGCAGGTGAAGCCGCCCGTCCCCACGTACCGTCGAATGCATGACCCATATCGACGCGGGGTCCGAACTGGACCCCGTGCACCCGGTCGCGCTGCCAGGGGGGACCGCCCCGGGGCTGAGCAGCGCGCAGGTCGCCGAGCGCGTCGCACGAGGGCAGGTCAACGACGTGCCGGTGCGCAGCAGCCGCTCGCTGGGCGAGATCGTCCGCGCCAACGTGTTCACCCGGTTCAACGCGATCATCGGCGTGCTGTGGCTGGTCATGCTGTTCGTCGCACCGATCCAGGACAGCCTCTTCGGCTTCGTCATCCTCGCCAACACCGGCATCGGCATCGTGCAGGAGTGGCGCGCCAAGCAGACCCTGGACTCGCTCGCCGTCATCGGGGAGGCCCGTCCCACCGTCCGCCGGGACGGCAGATCGACCGAGGTCGCCACGGACCGGATCGTCCTGGACGACCTGGTGGAGATCGGCCCCGGCGACAAGATCGTCGTCGACGGGGTGTGCGCCGAGGCGGACGGGCTGGAGATCGACGAGTCCCTGCTCACCGGCGAGGCCGACCCGGTCGTCAAACGCCCCGGCGACCCGGTGATGTCCGGCAGTTTCGTGGTCGCGGGCGGCGGCGCGTTCAAGGTGACCAAGGTGGGCCGCGAGGCGTACGCCGCCCAGCTCGCCGAGGAGGCCTCCCGCTTCACCCTGGTCCACTCCGAGCTGCGCTCCGGCATCTCCACGATTCTCAAGTACGTGACCTGGATGATGGTCCCGGCCGCCGTCGGCCTGGTCGTCACACAGCTGGTGGTGAAGAACAACGACCTGAAGGACGCCGTCGCCCGCACGGTCGGCGGGATCATCCCGATGGTCCCCGAGGGACTGGTGCTGCTCACCTCCGTCGCCTTCGCCATCGGCGTCATCCGGCTGGGCCGCAAACAGTGCCTGGTGCAGGAGCTGCCCGCCATCGAGGGCCTCGCCCGCGTCGACACCGTCTGCCTGGACAAGACCGGCACGCTCACCGAGGGCGGCATGGACGTCACCGGCCTCAGGACGCTGGACGGGGCCGACGAGGGGTACGTCCGCAGGGTGCTCGGCGCCCTCGGCGAGTCCGACCCGCGCCCCAACGCCTCCCTCCAGGCGATCATCGACGCCTACCCCGACAGCGACGACTGGCGCTGTGTGGAGTCGCTGCCGTTCTCCTCCGCCCGCAAGTACAGCGGCGCCACCTTCAGCGAGGGCGACGGCGAGACCAGCAGCTGGCTGCTCGGCGCCCCCGACGTCCTGCTCGCCCCCGACGACCCCGCCCTGGCCGAGACCGGGCGCCTGAACGAACAGGGCCTCAGGGTCCTGCTGCTGGCCCGCGCCACCCGGGATCTGGAGGCCCCCGAGCCGGCCCGGGGCGCCCGCCCCACCGCCCTGGTCGTCCTCGAACAGCGGCTGCGCCCCGACGCCGCCGACACCCTGCGCTACTTCGCCGACCAGGACGTCCAGGCCAAGGTCATCTCCGGCGACAACGCGGTGTCGGTCGGCGCGGTCGCGGCCAAACTGGGCCTGAAGGGTGCCGCGGTGGACGCGCGGCGGCTGCCCGATAACCGGCCGGAGATGGCCCGGGCGCTGGAGGAGGCGACCGTGTTCGGGCGGGTCACCCCGCAGCAGAAGCGGGACATGGTCGGCGCGCTGCAGTCCGACGGGCGCACGGTGGCGATGACCGGCGACGGCGTGAACGACGTCCTGGCCCTGAAGGACGCCGACATCGGCGTCTCGATGGGCTCGGGTTCGGAGGCGACCCGGGCGGTGGCGCAGATCGTGCTGCTGAACAACAGCTTCGCCACGCTGCCCTCGGTCGTCGGCGAGGGTCGCCGGGTCATCGGCAACATCACACGGGTGGCGACGCTGTTCCTGGTGAAGACCGTCTACTCGGTGCTGCTGGCCGTGCTGGTGGTGTGCTGGCAGGTGGAGTACCCGTTCCTGCCCCGGCACCTGACCCTGCTGTCCACGCTCACCATCGGCATACCGGCCTTCTTCCTGGCCCTCGCCCCCAACAAGGAGCGCGCCCGGCCCCACTTCGTGCGGCGGGTCATGCGGTACGCGATACCCGGCGGTGTGCTGGCCGGTGCGGCGACGTTCGCGACGTATCTGCTCGCCCGGCACCACTACACGGGCCCGGGGGCGCTGGACGCCGAGACCAGCGCGGCCACCCTGACGCTGTTCCTGATCTCCATGTGGGTCCTGGTGATCATCGCCCGGCCCTACACCTGGTGGCGAGTGGTCCTGGTGGCCGCGATGGGGGTGGCGTTCCTGTGCGTCCTCGTCGTACCGGCCCTGCAGCGCTTCTTCGCGCTGAAGCTGGTGGGCGTCACGATGCCGTGGACGGCGGTGGGACTGGCGGTGGTGGCGGCGGCCGCCCTGGAACTCCTGTGGAGATGGGTCGGCCGCCGCTTCCCGGTGTGAGACGCCGTGCGGCGTCACCGCCGTCGACACGCGAGGAAAAACGGGACCGGTCCCGGAAGCCGGCTGCTTCCGGGACCGGTCCACGGGTGCTGCGGGTACTGCGGGTACTGCGGGTACTGCGGGTACTGCGGGTGATTCAGAACCGCTTACTTCACGTCGACGAAGTCACCCGCAGCGGCGATCGCCGGGGTGGTCGTGGTGCCCGCGAAGTTGTAGCGGAAGTAGCCGTCGACCGAGGCCTTGACCGTGGTCTTCAGGTTGCCCCTGGAGTCCGTCTTGACGGTCTTGACGAGGGTGTACTTCTTGGAGTTCTTCTTGCGGAACTCCAGCTGCACCGACTGGCCGGTGTAGCCGTGGTACTTGTTGTCGTCCCAGTTGGCGCGGGTCAGGGCACCGGTGACCGTGATGGTCGCGCCCTTCTTCACCGGCTCCGGGGCGGCGTTGACCGTCAGGCGCGAGACGCGCTGGACGAGGGTGGTGCCGAGGGAACCCTGCTCGGCGAGACCGACCTTGGTGATGTCACCGTTGTCGGTGTCCAGCTGACCGTTGTACGCGATGGCGATCGCGGCGCCCTTCCAGGTGCCGGCGTCCGAGCTGGCCAGCTCGCCGTCGCCCGGGTAGGCGTCGATCTTGCCCGTGCAGGTCTCGGCCGTGGCCGAGACCACCTTGCAGGTGGCCGGCTCGTCACCGATCAGCCAGTTGTCCTGGTCGGTGAAGGAGCCGCGGTAGATGTACGGGCCGCTGAGGAAGTCGTCGGCCGTGACGTCGACGTCCGCGCCGTGGTTCAGCGTGTACGTGACCGTCGTGGAGACGTGGTTGGTGGTGCCGATCTTGACCGCCTTGGCGATCTTGAAGTTCGAGAAGGTGACATCCAGCTGGTACGGCTGCGGCTCGGCGGCCGCGGAGCTGCTGAACGCGCTCTTGCCGGCCGCGTGGTGAGCGGCCTCGAGCACCTTGGCGACGTCGGCCTTGTAGGAGGAGCCCGAGTCCGCGGCCAGAGCCGACGGAGCCACGAAGGCGGAGAGAGCCATGGCGCCGGTGACGGCGGCCACAGTGGCACGAATGCGCATGCGTTCCCCTGTTGTGAAACATGGTGGACACGAGGCCCAAGTGATCGTCGAGTCCGTTGACTCGGGTGATCAGACCCGTGCTGATACTGAATGGTTGTACGAACGGTTCCGCGATTTTCCGGCCGAGTCGCGCCGGACCTACTTCACCTCGACGAGGTCACCCGCGGCGTTGACCGCCGGGGTGGTCGAGGTGCCCGCGAAGACGAAGCGGTAGTAGCCGCTGCCCGTGGCCGTGGTCGTCGTCTTCAGGTTGCCCTTGGAGTCCGTCTTGACGGTCTTCAGCGTGGTGTAGCTGTTGGAGTTCTTCTTGCGGAACTGGAGCTTCACCGACTGGGCTCCGTAGCCGGAGTACTTGGCGGCGTCCCAGTTGGCGCGGGTCAGCGCGCCCGTGACGGTGAGGGTCTTGCCCTTCTTGACCGGCTCCGGCGCGGCGTTGGCCGTCAGCTTGGACAGGCGCTGGACCTGGAAGGTCTTGGCGTTGTCCCGCTGGACGAAGTTGCCGTCCTTGCCCTGGCCGATCGCCCAGACCTTCCAGGAGCCGGCCACGGCGTTGATGAGGCTCTCACGCGTCTGGACCGTGTACGTGGCCGTGCAGTTGGCCGTGGTGGCAGAGGCCTTGGTGCACTTCGACCGGCCGTCGGAGGTGTTCGCGACGGCACCGCTGTCGGAGTGCTCGATGTCCGTGCCGTGGTACAGGATCGCCTGGGCCAGGCTGACGCCGGAGTTGTCCGTCACCGTGAAGGAGACACTGAAGGTCTTGCTGCCGGTGGCGCCGACGACGACGGCCTTGCCGCCGTTGACGACGACGTTGGAGATCTTCGTGTCCCCGTGGACCTCGTCCGCGTGGGCGGTCGTGGCGGCGAAGGCCGTCAGGGCCAGCGCACCGGTGACGGCGGCTCCGACAACTCGCATGTGCATGTGTTCCCCTACGTGCAAAGTGACCAGGGAGTCATCCGACTCCAACTGCTCAGACAGTCGACGCAGGGGAACAGTTGCACGGAAGGTGAGGATTCCGTGAACGAGTTTTCGAGGGTCAGTCGAACCAGCGGTCCCGGGCCAGTTCCTCCGTGCGTGACGGGTCCTCCAGCAGGGCGGCCACCTCGAAGCGGCGCGGCCACTGTCCGGCCGCCCAGGCCAGGCCGGCGGCGACGCCTTCCAGGGTGGCCGCGTGCAGGACACCGTCGTCGGTCAGCCGCCAGTCGATCCCGGTGCCGTCCACCACCAGTTCCTCGTGTTCGACGTAGGTACCGAGGGTGCGCGGGCCGAGGAGCACCCGGACCGGCTCCGGCACGTCGTGCTCGGCGCCCTCCGAGGTGACCTCCCCGGTGACGGACTCGCTCAGCCGGCGCACCTGGAACAGTTCGGCCAGCTCGGCGGCCCGGGACGGGCGGACGGGCAGCAGCGGGACACCGGAGGTGAACGGCAGCAGGTCGGGCGAGTCGACGACCACGGCGTCGGCGGCGTCCACCACCGCGGCGCTTCCGTCCAGCACGGCCCGCACGTCCTCCGGCAGGGTCACCTGCTCCGGGTCCAGCTCGGCCAGCGCGCCGTAAAGGCCGTGCAGCTGGGGCGCGGAGACGGTCCGGTCCGGGTCGGCGAGGCGGTCCAGCAGCTCGGCCGCGCCACCGGGCTCGTCCAGCAGAGCGGCCACCGAGGTCCGCACGCCGAGCGCGCGCAGCACCTGCTCGTCCTCGAAACCGGTGGCGTCGGCCTCGTCGTACAGGCCGCGCAGCAGCGGGTCGCCGCCGGCCGCGAGCAGGCCCGCCGGGCGGCGGCCGTCGAGGACCGGGTGCCCGCGCAACCACCAGGCGGTGTACGGCCGTACGACCTCGTGGGTGCCGTCGGGCAGCAGGACGCGCACCGGCTGGGTGAGGGCGTCGCGCAGCGGCGGCTGAGCGAGCAGGGCGAGGGCCTCGGGCCAGTGGTCGTCGTCCACCAGGTCCAGGTCGCGCACGGCGACCAGCTCGGTGGCCACCGGGGGCACGGGGCTGTCCGGGAAGCGGTCGAGGATGTCCTCGCACCACACGTCCACCGCGTCGAGCAGTCCGGCGTCGTCCGGTTCGGCGAAGTCACCTTCCCGGGGCTCCAGTTCGTCCGGGTCGAGGACGACGTCGGTGGCGCGGACGAGCGCGAAGTTCGCGAGCACCCCGCAGGCGGTCAGCGGCTGCTCACCCCACCTGTCCACCAACTCCGCTTCCACGGAGGCCAGTTCCCCCTCGCGGATCACCCGGGCGAAGTCGCTTCCAGGGAAGACCAGTTCACCGGCCGGGGCGAGTTCGCCGTCCTCGTCGTGGAGCGCGAGCGCGCCGAGCCAGGGCTCGTCGCCCGGCTCCAGGCCCGCGTCGCGGACGAGCGCGAGGACGGTGTCGGCCAGTTCCTCGGCGTCCGGAGCGTCCTCCTCCCACATCGCCCCGCCCTCGTCGTCGAGCGAGGCGGCCACGGCGGCCCGCACCTGCGGGGTGGTCAGCACCGCGCGCGGGCTCGCGGGCAGCGCGCCCAGCTTCTCCAGCAGCGGGTGCACGGCGTCCTCGTGGGCGACCTTGAGCCCCAGCCGGGCCAGGACGTCGAGGTCGAGGGCGGCGGCGTCCGCGGCGGGCAGCAGCACCTGGCGGGGCCCGATGGTGGTCCGGCCTCCCCCGGCGAGCGGCACCGGCAGCCCCGAGAGGCGGTCGGGGTCGACCCCGGCGAGGCTGTCGTACAGCCGCCACCACCACTCCGGGTCCTTCTCCAGACCGGCGAGCCGGTCGATGGCGTCGGCGAGCGGGATCCGGGCGACCCCGAGGGTGCGCAGCTCGGAGCGGCGTTCGAGCCCGGCGGGGAGCAGGGTGGGCAGCACCTCGGCGAGCACGCGCACGGTGTCGGCGCCCGCGCCCTCCACCACTTCGGCGTCGCGCGGCCGCAGCGCCTCCGGCAGCCCGTCGTCGCCCTCGTCGCCCTCGGTGCCTTCGCCGCTCTTGGCGCCCTTGGCGTCGAGGGCAGGCGGCAGGAACGCGGTCCTGGGCAGCCGTTCGAGGATGGCCTGGCGCAGCGCGCCGTCCAGCTCGCTCTTGCCGAGCGGTCCGGGCACGAGGTCCACGGCGCCCTCGGTCACCGGGCGCCAGTCGGCGAGCAGTTCGGCGTAGGCGTCCGCCGCGCGCAGCACCAGGAAGTCGGTCAGCGGACCGGGGGCCGCGTGCCGCCGGGAGGTGTCCAGCGGGAAGGACGCGATGAGCAGGGCGGGCACGCCGAGGGGCTCGTCGCTGGGGGTGGGGGCGTGCACGACGGGGCTGGTACGGGGGCGGACCGGCCGCCCGTCCTCGTCGGCCGGTACGGCCCAGGTCACCGACCAGTGCGGGCGCAGCCGTTCCTCCACCGGGCGGTCGGCGAGCAGCTCCGGGGTGAGCGGTCCGTGCGCGGCGACGGTACGCCAGCGGGTCGTCCCGTCGCGCGAGTCCTCGACCACGGTGACGGCGCCCTCGGTACGGCGGCGCAGGATGCGCGGGGCGCCGTCGCCGACCTCCACGATCACTTCCTCCAGCCCCGGCAGGGCGAGGAGCAGCGCGTCGTCGACGGCTTCCAGGAGACGCTCGGCGAGGTCGGCCGCGGCCGCGTCCCGCAGCGGCAGGATGACGGCGGTGTCGTACGGCTCCGGGGCCGAGCCCTCGGCAGCGAAGGGCAGCCGCAGCAGCGGGACGTGTCCGTCGCGGCGCCGGACCTCGTCACCGAGGCCGGGGCTGTGCCGGGCGATGTCGGCGGCCAGCTCGCGCGCCTCGGCGAGGGACCAGCGCACGCCCCCGTGCCGGCCGACGAGCGCGGGCTCGTCCGTGACGGAGAGGACGGCCGCGAAGCCGACGCCGAACCGGCCCACCGTGGCGTGCTCGTCGTACCGCTCGCGCTTGGCGGAGGCGCGGAGCGTGGACAGCGACTCGACACCGGCCGCGTCCAGCGGGGCGCCCGTGTTCGCGGCCACCAGGACGCCGTCGCGGAGGGTGAGCCGCAGCCGCCCCGGCGTCTTCGCGCGCGCGGCGGCGTCGGCGGCGTTCTGCGCCAGCTCCACCACGAGCCGGTCCCGGTAGCCACCGAGGACCAGGTCCTCCTCCGCGTTGGCGTCCTCACGGAACCGGGCGGGGCTGGTGGCCCAGGCGTCGAGGACGCCGCGCCGCAGTCGGGCGGTGCCGAAGGGGTCGGCGCCCTCGGCCGCCGGCCGCACGTACTTGCTCACGTTCACTCTCCTCATCGGCTGAGGACGAAGGTACCGCCCCGTGAGCGTGCGGCCGCGCGGGTCAGCGCTGGGCGGCGTACGAGACGAAGACGGCCCAGGTCTCCGGCGTGACGGCGAGTCGGGGGCCCTGTAGGTGCTTGGAGTCCCGGATGTGGATGGTGGCGGGGGTGGGGGCGATCTCTATGCAGGAGTCGCCTTCACTGCTGCTGCTGTAGCTGCTCTTGAACCACGCCAGATCGGAAGTGCGGATCACGTTGCCCCCAGCAGTTGCTCGATGAAGGACGCCGACTCACGGGGTGTCAGCGCCTGAGCGCGGATGATGCCATACCGCAGTTCCAGGATACGGAGATGCCTCGGCTCGTCGACCGGACGGCCGCCTGCCACCACCGGCGACCGCCCCACCGCCGAGCCGTCGGCGAACTTCAGCACCTCGATTCCCCCGGCCACTCCGGCGTGCTCATCGCGGTCCATCGGCATCACCTGGAGCTCCACGTTCCGCAACCCCGCCGTCTCCAGCAGGCTTTCGAGTTGCCGGCGCAGCACCGGCCGTCCCCCGAGCGGACGTCGTAACGTCCACTCCTCCAGGACGAAGCTGATCTCGGGAGCGGGGTCCCGCTCGAAGACCGCCTTGCGCGCCGCTCGCGCGGCGACGAACCGCTCGACCTCGTCGCTGCTGTAGGCGGGCCGCCGCATCCGCAGCAACGCCCGCGCGTACTCCGGCGTCTGCAACAACCCATGGATGTTCAAGGGGTCGTACAGCTGAAGCTCGACCGCCGTCGCCTCCAGCTTGGCCAGATCCCGCACCTTCTTCGGGTACCGGACCTTGGCCACGTCCTCCTTCATCGCGGCGAGCAGCCCGCCCGCCGCCAGCACCTCGTCCGCGTTGTCCAGGTACTCGGGACGAGGAATCCGCTTCCCGGCCTCGATCTTGTAGACCATGTCCTCGCCGTAGCCGACGGACCTGCCGAAGTCGGCGGCGCGGATGCCCAGCGCCTCACGCCTCAGTCTCAGTTGCCGTCCGACGGTCGCGACCACGGCCACGCCCCAGTCGTCGCTCGGATCGACCTCCCAGCCCGGCTCGTCCTCCTCGGTCCTGAGCCGGACCGTTCCCGATTCCACCGACATGTGCCCCTCCGCGTCGTACGACCGTCCTGCGGAGGCCCTACCCGGGCGCACCGCCGGACAGCCCGGACACGACCGGACAAAATCCGGACAGTCGGCGGAGTCCGCGGAGTCCTACGAGTGACCCAGCTCGGCGGTCTCCGCGTCGCCCGCCTCCGGCACCGAGCCGGAGTCGCGGGCGGGGCGCAGCGGGAAGGGGTCGACACGGGTCTCGTCGACGACCGGCTCGGCCGGCTGCGGCGGCTTCGGCATGACCGCGGCCTCCGAGTGGGCACCGCAGCCGTAGGCCAGGGAGACCACGCGGCCGTCGGCCGGGGAGAACTCGTTGGCGCAGACGCCGAAGGCCTGGCCGAGGGAGCCGCCGATGGGGTTGAGGAAGCCACAGGTGGCGCAGGTGGCGGGGGCGGCCTGGGCCATCGGGGTCTTGGAGCCGAACGCCTCTTCCCAGCGGTCCGCCGCCACGTGCAGGCCGTAGCGGGACAGGACGCGGGCGCGCCGCATGCCCAGTTCCGCGGCCACCGCCGCGATCGAGCCGCGGGTGGGCGTCGTCTGCTGGGCGGCGGGCGCGCCGGGCGTGACGTCGGCGTCCTCCGCCTCCGCCAGGTCGGCCATCTCCTCGGACAGCACGGAGTTCGGCGGCGGCTCCTCCTCGCCCGTGAAGCCGGGCTCCAGGCGCAGGTCCTCCTGGTCGGTGGGGAGCAGGTCGCCGGGGCCGAGGTCGCCCGGGCGCAGACGCTCGCTCCACGGGACCCACTCGGGGGCGAGGAGCGCGTCGGGGCCGGGGAGCAGCACGACCTCGTCGAGCGTCACCACCTTGGCGCGGGACGCGCGGGCCACGGTCGCCGCCCAGCGCCAGCCGCGGTAACCCATTTCCTTGCACTCGAAGAAGTGCGTGACAACACGGTCGCCGTCCGCCAGCACGCCGACGTGCTCGCCGACCACGCCGGGCGCGGCGGCCTCCTCGGCTGCGGCGCGGGCGAGGTCGACGGCCTCGGCGCACAGGCGGTCGGGGGTGCGGCTTCGCGTTGTCGCTGCGCTCACAGGTATCGCTTCTCTCCTACGCCGTCTACGAGTGCGGATGCTCCGGCGGTGAAGCGGTTCCGCGGACGGAGCGGACCTGTGGGCCGCATCGACGTCCGCGTCCGAATCGCGCTCGGGCGCACCTCTGCCATCCATTCTGCGTTATGGCTGAGATACGCACGCTACCCCGTCGCCGGTGGTGGGGGACAGTCCGCCGCTGCGCGGCGAAGTTTCCCACCCGACCACCCGCCCGCGCCGGCCGCGGAACAGCCCCCCGGACGGGCCCCCGGACGGGCCCCTGGACGGCCCGGTCCGCGGGGCGGTCACCGGGGCCGACGCGGCGGCGTCGCGGGCCCGGCGCGGGCCATTCCCGGCCGGCCGCGGAGAGGGGCTGAGGCGGAGTGAGAAGAAGGTGAGAAGGAGGTGGGGCGGGGGACGGGGCGGGGGCGGGACGGGGAATGAGCAACGGGGTGAGCCGGGGGCATTCGGTTCGGTCGGGATCGAAATCGGGGTATTGGGGAGGCTCTCAGGGCACTATGAAGCACGTGACAGCCGCGGACAGGGCGAGCGGTGGCGGTTCGGGCCGGGTCGGCGGTGCCGTCCGCACGGTGGGACGTGCCCTGCACTTTCCGGTGACCGGAACGGCACGGGGGATCCGGAAGGCGACGCACGCGCACGGAGCGGGCGAGTCGGGCCTGGGCAAGCTGATCGAGCTGCACGCGGTGAACGGCGCCGGCGACGTCATGATCACCGTCGCGCTGGCCTCCACCGTCTTCTTCTCGGTGCCCACGGACGAGGCCCGGGGACGGGTCGCGCTGTATCTCGCCATCACCATGGCGCCCTTCACGGTCCTCGCCCCCGTCATCGGCCCCCTCCTCGACCGGCTGCCGCACGGCCGGCGTGCCGCGATGGCCGGATCGATGCTGGCCCGCGCCCTGCTCGCGCTGGTCATCTCGGGTGCCGTGGCGAGCGGGAGCCTGGAGCTGTATCCGGCCGCACTCGGGGTGCTGGTGGCCTCCAAGGCGTACGGGGTGGTCAGAAGCGCGGTCGTGCCCCGGCTGCTGCCCCCTGCCTTCTCGCTGGTGAAGGCCAACTCCCGCGTCACGCTCGCCGGTCTGCTGGCCACGGGCGTGGCCGCGCCGGTCGCGGCGGGGCTGCACGCCGTCGGCGACCCCTGGCCGCTGTACGGCGCCTTCGTGATCTTCACCGCGGGGATGCTCCTGTCCTTCTCCCTGCCGCCCAAGGTGGACTCCGCCAAGGGCGAGGACCGCGCACTGCTCGCGGCCGACGAGCAGTTCCCTCGCGGCGAGCGGCCGAAGCCGGGCAGGCGTCCGGGACTGCGGACGGTCGGCCCGGCCGTGACCCACGCCCTGGGCGCCAACGCGGCCCTGCGCTGCCTGTCCGGGTTCCTGATCTTCTTCCTCGCGTTCCTGCTGCGCGAGCACCCGCTGACCGGGGAGAGCGCGGCGGTCTCGCTGGGGATAGTGGGCGTGGCGGCGGGCGCGGGCAACGCGCTCGGTACGGCGGTGGGGGCGTGGCTGAAGTCGAAGGCCCCCGAGATCATCATCGTGACCGTGGTCGCGGTGGCCCTCGGTACCGCGATCGTGGCCGCCCTGTTCTTCGGGGCCCTTCTCGTGGCCTGCCTCGCCGCGGTGGCCGGGTTCGCGCAGGCGCTGGCCAAGCTGTCCCTGGACGCGCTGATCCAGCGGGACGTGCCGGAGGCGGTGCGCACCTCGGCGTTCGCGCGCTCCGAGACACTGCTCCAGATGGCCTGGGTGTTCGGCGGCGCGGTCGGCATCGTGATGCCCCTCAACGGCACCCTGGGCCTCACGGTGGCCGCCGCGTTCGTGGCTGTGGGCTGGGTGAGCACACTGCGCGGCCTGCTGGCCGCAGCGCGGCACGGCGGCCGCCCGCGCGCGCGAGTGGCGTAACGAACCGGGCACGTCGTACCCCACGTGGGCAGGGGCTTCCGGGTGCCCGATAGCCTTCGGCCATGACCACGCTGCAATCCGCCTCGCGACGCCGCCGCGCCGTCGCCGTCGCCGGTGCCGTTTCCGCCGGGCTGCTCGTCCTGTCGGCCTGTGACAAGCCGACGCCCGTCGCCACGGTCACCGTCGGCGACAGCTCGGTCAGCTCCGAGGCCATCTGCTACAACGACGGCAACGGACTCAACGCCGACTCGCTGAAGGAATGCGCCAAGAAGGCCGGCGACGTCAAGTCCATCAAGCTGGGCCAGGACGAGACGGTCCGCATCGGCGTCGACCCGAAGATCGCGGACGACGGCTGGATCATCCTGGTCAACGGCCGCCAGTTCAGCGACCTCAGCAAGCAGACGTTCCGCACGATGCCGAGCGGCGCGTTCTTCAGCGAGCAGTACGGCACCCAGGGCAACACCAACACCATCACGATCCAGATGGGCGACAAGGCCCCGGCCAAGGGCCTGTGGTCGTTCAAGGTCAAGAAGGACTTCTGACCACGTCCGCCGACCGCGTGAACGCCCGCCCGCGCATCCTCGTCGCCACCGCCGTCCCGGCCGAACGGGACGCGGTGGCACGGGCGTTCCCGGGCGCGGCCGAGGAGGTACGGCTGCCGGGTGCCCTCGTGCACCGCACGGCCGCCGGGTACGACCTGCTGGCCGCCGGTGTGGGGCCCGCCCTCGCGGCCGCCTCCACCGCCACCGTGCTCACCTGGGCCGCCCTCGCCGGCGCCCCGTACGGCCTGGTCGTGTCGGCGGGCATCGGCGGCGGCTTCGCGCCCGAGGCACCGGTCGGCTCGCTCGTCGTCGCCGACGCGGTCACCGTGGCCGATCTTGGCGCCGAGACCGCCGACGGCTTCCTGCCGGTCACCGAACTCGGCTTCGGGACCGTCACCCACCGCCCGCCGGCATCACTCGTACGGGCGGCCGTCGCGGCCACCGGCGCCCTGTGCGGGACCGTCCTCACCGTCTCCACCGTGACCGGCACCGCCGCCCGCGCCGCCGGGCTGCGCACCCGCCATCCGCACGCCGTGGCCGAGGGCATGGAGGGGTTCGGGGTCGCCGAGGCGGCCGCCGCGCACGGGGTTCCCGTGCTGGAGATCCGCGCGGTGTCCAACCCGGTGGGCCCGCGCGACCGCGACGCATGGCGCATCGGCGAGGCCCTCACCGCTCTCACCGAGGGCTTCGGGAAGCTCGCGCCCGCACTGGAGAGTTGGAACACGCATGACAGTTGAGCCCCTGCAGATCGCGTACTCGCCCTGCCCCAACGACACGTTCGTCTTCGACGCCCTCGCGCACGGCCGGGTGCCCGGCGCGCCCGCGCTGGACGTCACCTTCGCCGACATCGACATCACCAACGGCATGGCCGAGCGCGGCGAGTCCGACGTACTGAAGGTGTCGTACGCCGTCCTGCCGTACGTCCTCGACGAGTACGCGCTGCTGCCGTGCGGCGGCGCGCTGGGCCGGGGCTGCGGGCCGCTGGTGCTGACGCGGGCGGCCGGGACCGGGGACACCTCCCACGCTCTCGGCAGCGCGGACCTGGCGGGCCGCACGGTCGCGGTGCCGAGCGAGACGTCGACCGCCTACCTGCTGTTCCGGCTGTGGGCCGCGGACACGGTGCCCGGCGGGGTCGGCGAGATCGTCGTCATGCCGTTCCACGAGATCATGCCGGCCGTGCGCGACGGCAAGGTGGACGCGGGACTCGTCATCCACGAGGCGCGCTTCACGTACCAGAACTACGGGCTTCACAAGCTCGCCGACATGGGCGAGCACTGGGAGCGCACGACCGGGCTGCCGATCCCGCTGGGCGCGATCATCGCCAAGCGGTCACTGGGCGCCGAGACCCTGGAGCGGCTCGCGGACGCCATCCGCGCGTCCGTGCGGAGCGCCTGGGACGACCCGGAGGCCTCCCGGCCGTACGTCATGGCGCACGCCCAGGAGATGGACCCGGCCGTCGCCGACCAGCACATCGGGCTGTACGTCAACGAGTTCACCGCCGGGCTCGGCGAGGACGGTTACGCGGCGGTCCGCGGGCTGCTCACGCGCGCTGCGGCCGAGGGACTCGTCCCGCCCCTCGGCCCGGACGCGCTCGCCTTCCCCTGAACCGGGGGGGGGACGGGGATCAGACGTCGAGCTGGTCGGCGACCGCGCGCAGCAGGCCGGCGATCTTCTTGCCTGCGGCCTTCTCCGGGTAGCGGCCCCGCTCCAGCTGGGGCGTGATGTTCTCGAGGACGGTCGTCAGGTCCTGCACGATGGAGGCCAGCTCGTCCGGCTTCTTGCGCTGGGCCGCCGCGACCGACGGGGTCGGGTCGAGCACGATCACCGAGAGCGCCTGGTCACCGCGCTGACCGGCGACGACGCCGAACTCCACGCGCTGTCCCGGCTTGAGAGCATCGACTCCGGCGGGGAGAACCGAGGAATGGACGAAGACGTCACCGCCGTCGTCACGGGAGAGGAAGCCGAAGCCCTTCTCGCTGTTGAACCACTTGACCTTGCCGGTAGGCACGTCTGTCCTCGTCCTCGTACTCGTCGGAAAACTACTTCGGAAACGGCTCTTGCTAGCACTGAGCGGGTCGATCGTGACCCGCCGCTACCAAGGCTAATGGTCTACGGGCGGGTGACAAGACGTCCCCCGGTTGTTCTCTCGGGCAGGGAACTACCCTGGTCCGGTGCGTGACAAAACCCAAACGAATTCCGCCGCGCCCGGTGACCGACTGATCCGCGCCGGTGTCATCGTGTTCTTCATCGGGGTCGTGGCCACCCTCGTCACGGTGGTTCCGCTGTTCCTCGGCGCGAAACCGTTTCCGACGTACATGTACGGCCTGAGCATGTTCATGGCCGTCGGATTCCTCGTCGCCGGCGCGGGTGTGCTGCGTTCCGTCGCCGCCGGCCGGCGTCAGGCGCGCGCCGCCATGCGGTAGCCGTCGAGCCACGCCGGGAACGCGGACAGGTCGTCGAGCACGACGTCCGCCCCGGCGGCCCGCAACTCCTCGCCGTCGCACGGTCCGGTCGCCACGGCGACCGACAGCGCGCCCGCGGTGCGGGCCCCGCGCACATCGCCGACGTGGTCGCCGACATACACGTCGGCGTCGTACTCGCGCAGCGCCGCCGCCTTCTGCTCGGCCCACAGGTCGCCCACGACCACGTCCGGCTCGATGCCGAGGTGGGACAGGTGCAGCTTGGCGTTCGGCTCGTACTTCGCCGTGACCACCATCGTCCGGCCGCCGGCCGCGCGCACCGCGGCGATCGCCTCCGGCGCGCCCTGCATGGCGAGGGTCGCGGCTATGGCGTACGAGGGGTACATCGCCCGGTACAGGTCCGCCATCGCGGGGACCTCCTCGGGCGGGAACCAGTTGGCCAGCTCCTCCGTCAGCGGCGGGCCCAGCCGTGTCACCGCCAGGTCGGCGTCGATGTGCGTCCCCGTTCGCTCCGACAGCGCGAGGTAGCAGGCGCGGATCCCTGGCCGGGAGTCGATGAGGGTCATGTCCAGGTCGAAGCCGACGGTGAGAGTCATGGTGCTCATTGTGCGGGGTGCCTGCGGCGCTTTGGGGGTGTGGGGTTGGGGGGAGGGGGCTGGGGGGCGTGGGGGGTGGTGGGTGCGGTGGGGTTTTGGGTGCGGGTGGGTGGGGGCTGGGCGCGCAGTTCCTCGCGCCCCTGAGGGGGGTGCGGGGGGCGTTCTTCGGGGGTGCGGGGGGTTGGGGTTCGGCGGGGGCCGTGGGGTTTTGGGTGCGGGTGGGTGGGGGGCTGGGCGCGCAGTTCCTCGCGCCCCTGAGGGGGGTGCGGGGGGCGTTCTTCGGGGGTGCGGGGGGTTTGGGCTCGGCGGGGGCCGTGGGGTTTTGGGTGCGGGTGGGTGGGGGGCTGGGCGCGCAGTTCCTCGCGCCCCTGAGGGGGTTGCGGGGGGCGTTCTTCGGGGGTGCGGGGAGTTTGGGCTCGGCGGGGGCCGTGGGGTTTTGGGTGCGGGTGGGTGGGGGCTGGGCGCGCAGTTCCTCGCGCCCCTGAGGGGGGTGCGGGGAGTTGGGGCTCGGCTAGGGGTGGGTTGTCCGGGTGTTCGTCGGGGGTGGTCAGCGGGGTTTTTGGGAGCGCCAGAGGAGGAAGAGGGCTGAGGCCACGGCTGCGCCTCTTACTGTCCAGGGCCAGGTCTGGGCGAGGGCTTCGTTCATGTGGTCCTGGGGGATGGGGGCGCCCCAGCGGCCGTTGGTCCGGCCCCAGAGCCAGACGACGGCGGACCCGAGCGCCAGTCCCGGCAGGACCAGGACGGCCCACTTGGTCTCCGCGGGGCTCAGGCGCCGGGAGCCGTAGGCGATCAGATAGCCGAGGAGCAGGGCGAACCAGTTGCCGAGCACGGCGCCCACGACCAGCGCGGCCGCGGCCAGCAGGAGGAGGGGGTTGGTCCAGCCCGCCGCGGGGCGTGGGAGGAGGCGGCGGGGGAGGCGGGAAGCCTTCTGCTCTCCCGGCGCGGGCTCCCGTTCCTTCGGGGACTCCCCCTCCGCGAGCTCGTCCTTCGCGGACTCCTTCTTGCCGGACTCCTTCTCGCCAGGCTCCTTCTTGTCGTCCGATTCGGGACGCTTGAGCATGTCGGGGATCTCTACGCCGCCGACGAAACCCGGCACGGAGTCGGTGGCCGCCGGCCCGAACGGGCTGCCCTCCACCCGCCACCAGTCGGGCTCCGACAGGCTGTTCCCGAGTTCGTGCGCCGCGGCGAGGTGGGGCGGGGAAGGCGGCGCGTCGGCGGGGACCGCCGGCTCGGCGGAGCGCGGCCGCGGTACGGCTCTGCGCAGGCCCTTGCGGCGCTCCCCGGCCCGCGGTGCCTCCGGCTCCCGTTCACCGAAGGCGGGCTGGAGGGGCACGGCGGGGGACGACGGCTGCCCGGGCCGCGCACCGCCGATGGTTCCGGTGGCACCGCCCGCGGCGTCGACCACCGCGTCCGGGGTGCCGAGACTGTCGAGGATGCGGCGGACGGCGGCGGGACTGTCCACCGTCACCTTGGCCCGGTGCCGGTCGATCTCGTTGCGCAGCTCCGACACGAGCCGCATCCGCGCGGCCGACGGCAACTGCCGCTGGTGCGCGATGTCTCCGACGCGGCTCAGATATTCGTAGACGACCTGGTCGCTTTCGATCCCCAACGGAAATACCCCTCCGGGGCGACGGCGGCACTGCCCCGTGAGGAAGGTAGCGCAGACCCGGGTCGAACGGGCCGTCCCGCGTGGGGCGAGGCCTTTCGGGCCGAAGGGGCTTCCAGGACGCAGCTCTTGCCGACCGCACCCGCTAACGTGAGTCAGATGAGCACCGAGGAGAAGCCGGCGGCACCCCGGTCCCTGGCGGAGGCACTCCGCGCCCGGGACGACGCCTCGCTGGCCGCGCTCCTGCGCAGCCGACCCGACCTCATCACCCCCGTCCCCACCGACCTGACCCAGCTCGCCACCCGCGCCGGGACCCGTGCGTCGGTCCTGCGCGCGCTGGAGCGCCTGGACCGGTTCGCGCTGCAGACGGCGGAGGCGCTGGCCGTGGCCCCGGACCCGGCGTCGTACGACACCGTGCTCGGTCTGATCGCCGGGGACGCCGAGGACGCGACCGTGACCGCCGCGCTGCCCCGGGCCGTCGCCACCCTGCGCGAGCAGGCCCTGGTGTGGGGCGAGGACGACCGGCTGCGACTCGTGCGCACCGCGCGGGAACTCCTCGCTCCTTCCCCCCAGCACCCGTCCCCGACCGGTCTCGGACCGAGCGTGCGGGAGGCCACCGCGGGCATGTCACCGGGGCGGATACAGGAGATCGTCGGGACCGCCGGACTGCCCTCGACGCACGACTCGGTGTCGGCGGTGACCACGCTGACCGACCTGTTCACCGACCGCAAGGCGATGGCGGCGCTGCTCGAAGAGGCCCCGAAGGCATCCCTGGAGGTGCTGTCGAGGCTGGTGTGGGGCCCGCCGTACGGGCAGGTCACGGCGGAACCGGCGGCCCACCTGCGCTGGCTGCTCGACCGCGGCCTGCTGCTGCCGACCACGCCCGGCACGGTCGTGCTGCCCCGCGAGGTCGCCCTGCACCTGCGCGCGGGCCGCGCGCACCGCGCGCCCGAACCGCTGCCGCCCACCGTCGAACCGGCCGCCACCCACAATCCGCAGGTGGTGGACGCGACGGCCGCCGGGCAGGCGTACACCGCGCTGGCCACCGTCGAGGAGCTGCTCAAGGACTGGTACGAGGGCGGCCCCGCCGTACTGCGGGCCGGCGGGCTCAGCGTGCGCGACCTGAAACGGACCGCCGTCGCCCTCGACGTGTCCGAGCCGGTCGCCGCCTTCTGGGTCGAGCTGGCCTACGCGGCCGGCCTGCTCGCCGCCGACGGCGAGGCCGACGAGCGGTACGCGGCCACCCCCGCCTACGACGCGTGGCTGGAACGCCCCCCGGCCGATCGCTGGACCGGGCTCGCCGAGGCCTGGCTGGTGGCCACCCGGACCCCGGGCCTGGTCGGCGGCCGGGACGCGAAGGAGCGTGCGCTCTCCGCGCTGGGCCAGGGACTCGACCGGTCGGCCGCACCCGAGGTACGGCACCGGGTGCTCACCCTGCTGGCCGGGCTCCCGGCGGGCGCCGCGCCCGCCACCGAGTCGGTGCTGGCCCGGCTGCGCTGGGAACGCCCGCTGCGCGGACCCCAGCAGGACGGCGAGGACCTGCGCTCCCGGCTCGCCCGCTGGACCTTGTCGGAGGCGGAGCTGCTGGGCGTCACCGGACGGGGCGCGCTGTCCGCGCACGGCCGCGCGCTGCTGGGCACGCCTCCGGCCGAACCGGGCGCTCCGGTCTCACCGGCCGAACCCGCCGCGCCCGCCGTCACCGGTCACCCCTCGGCCCCCTCCGGCCCCGGCGACAAGCTCCCCTTCCACCACCACCACCACCGCCCCGCCGCCCCCGCGGAGCCCCTCTCCCCCGCCGGGCTGCCCGGCTCCCCCACGCACCCGGCCGCGCCGGAGCAGGTGGCCGCCCGCATCGCCGCCGCGGCCCGGCTCCTCGCCCCGCTGCTGCCCGAGCCGCTGGACCACGTGCTGCTCCAGGCCGACCTGACCGCGGTGGCGCCCGGACCGCTGGAACGCCCGCTCGCCGACGTGCTCGGAGTGCTCGCGGACGTCGAGTCCAAGGGCGGCGCGACCGTGTACCGCTTCACCCCGGCCTCCGTCCGCCGCGCCCTGGACGCCGGCCGGACCGCCGCCGACCTGCACGCCTTCCTCACCGCGCACTCCCGCACCCCGGTCCCGCAGCCGCTGGCCTATCTGATCGACGACGTGGCCCGTAAGCACGGCCACCTGCGGGTGGGCGCGGCCTCGGCGTACGTGCGCTGCGACGACGACTCCCTGCTGAACGAGATCCTCGCCGACAAGCGGGCCGGCTCCCTGCGCCTGCGCCGCCTGGCCCCGACGGTCCTGGCCGCCCAGTGCGACCCGGCCGGCCTGCTGGAGGGCCTGCGCGCGATGGGGTACGCGCCGGCCGCGGAGTCCGCCGAAGGCGACGTCCTGATCACCCGCGCCGACGCCCACCGCACCCCGCCGCGCACCGCGCCCGAGCCGGTGCCGGACGGTCCGCCGCCGCCCGACGCCACGCTGCTCGCGGCGGCGGTCCGCGCGATCCGGGCCGGTGACCTGGCCGCCACCACCCCGCGCAAGAGCACCGGCGCCCCGCTGGCCGGCGGCGAACTGCCCCGCACCAGCTCCGCCGACACCCTGGCCACCATGCAGGCGGCCGTCCTGACCGGCGACTCCGTGTGGATCGGCTACGTCAACGCCGAGGGCGCCGCCAGCCAGCGCGTCGTCGCCCCGACCCGCGTCGAGGGCGGCTTCGTCACGGCGTACGACCACACGGCCGAAGAGGTGCGGACCTACCCGCTGCACCGGATCACGGGCGTCGCCGAACTGGCGGACGAGTAGGACGGGCCCGGCCAGGGGCCCAGCCAGGCCCGCAGCCCGGTCCCGAAGTCGGGTCCCGAAGTCCGGTCCCGGCGTCCGGTCAGGTGCCCGGTCAGTGGCGGGCCCGGCCAGGCCCGAGGCCGCTCCACGGACACGCATGACCATGCATGACCCCTGTCGGCGGGACATGGTCGGCTGCCGCGTCCCTCCACGATCATCCGCCGGTAGGGCACACTGGAGGTTTGGCCGTGCGGAAGGGAAGAGCCAGGTGAACGGACCGCTGATCGTCCAGTCGGACAAAACCCTGCTGCTGGAGGTCGACCACGAGCAGGCCGACGACTGCCGCCGGGTCATCGCCCCCTTCGCCGAGCTGGAGCGGGCGCCCGAGCACATCCACACCTACCGGGTCACCCCGCTCGGCCTGTGGAACGCGCGGGCGGCCGGGCACGACGCCGAGCAGGTCGTCGACGCGCTGGTGCAGTACAGCCGGTACCCGGTGCCGCACGCGCTGCTGGTGGACATCGCCGACACCATGGACCGCTACGGCCGCCTGACCCTCTCCAAGCATCCCGCGCACGGACTCGTGCTCACCACCACCGACCGGCCGGTGCTGGAGGAGGTGCTGAAGTCCAAGCGGATCGCCCCGCTCGTCGGCGCCCGCATCGACCCCGACAGCGTCATCGTGCACCCCTCCGAGCGCGGTCAGATCAAACAGACCCTGCTGAAGCTGGGCTGGCCGGCGGAGGACCTCGCCGGGTACGTGGACGGCGAGGCGCACCCCATCGAGCTGCTGGAGGACGGGTGGGCCCTGCGCCCGTACCAGAAGCAGGCGGTGGAGAACTTCTGGCACGGCGGCAGCGGCGTGGTCGTCCTGCCCTGCGGCGCGGGCAAGACGCTGGTCGGCGCCGGGGCGATGGCGGAGGCCAAGTCGACCACCCTGATCCTCGTCACCAACACCGTCTCCGCGCGGCAGTGGAAGCACGAGCTGGTGAAGCGGACCTCTCTCACCGAGGACGAGATCGGCGAGTACAGCGGCACGAAGAAGGAGATCCGCCCGGTCACCATCGCCACCTACCAGGTGCTGACGACCAGGCGTAAGGGCGTCTACCCGCACCTGGAGCTCTTCGACTCACGTGACTGGGGTCTGATCCTCTACGACGAGGTGCACCTCCTTCCCGCTCCTGTCTTCAAGTTCACCGCCGACCTCCAGGCGCGCCGCCGCCTCGGCCTGACCGCGACCCTCGTGCGCGAGGACGGCCGCGAGTCGGACGTGTTCTCCCTCATCGGGCCCAAGCGGTTCGACGCGCCCTGGAAGGAGATCGAGGCGCAGGGCTACATCGCGCCCGCCGACTGCGTCGAGGTCCGCGTCAACCTCACCGAGTCCGAGCGGCTCGCCTACGCCACCGCCGAGACCGAGGAGAAGTACCGCTTCTGTGCCACCACCGCCACCAAGCGGAAGGTCACCGAGGCGATCGTCCGGCGGTTCGCCGGGCAGCAGATCCTGGTCATCGGCCAGTACATCGACCAGCTCGACGAACTGGGCGAGCACCTGAACGCCCCCGTGATCAAGGGCGAGACGTCCAACGCCCAGCGCGAGAAGCTCTTCGACGCCTTCCGCGAGGGCGAGATCAGCGTGCTGGTCGTCTCCAAGGTCGCCAACTTCTCCATCGACCTGCCCGAGGCCACGGTCGCCATCCAGGTGTCCGGCACCTTCGGCTCCCGCCAGGAGGAGGCCCAGCGTCTCGGCCGCGTGCTGCGCCCCAAGGCCGACGGCCACCAGGCCCACTTCTACTCGGTCGTCGCCCGCGACACCGTCGACCAGGACTTCGCCGCGCACCGCCAGCGCTTCCTGGCCGAGCAGGGGTACGCCTACCGGATCGTCGACGCGGACGAGATCCTCGCCGAGGGCTGAGGTCGAGGTCTGGCGGCCGGCGGACCTGAAGGCTGAAGACTGCGGGCTGCGGGATGCGGGATGCGGGACAGGGCCCGCTACCTGCGGCGTATGCCCGCTTCCTCGCCGTACTCGCCGAGGATCACGACGCTGAAGGCGGCCTCCAGGTACACCTTGATCGCACGCAGGGCGTTGCCGAGGAAGTGGTGGTGGGGGCCGTCCACGGCCGTGGCACCGGACGGTGGCCGGACAGGGACCGGAGAGATGAATGCTGCGCTCATGTCTCCATGGTGGAACTTCGGGCATAAAACCGGCATCGGTCCCCGGGTGGAACTCCCCCCTACACCCGGAGCCCGCCGGCCCCTAAGGGGCACGAGCCCGCACCCCCGAGGACGGAACGCCGGGGGCCGGCCCGGGAGCAGCACGGGGGCAGCACGGGGGCAGCACCGGGGCAGCACCGGGGCAGCGTGAGGGCAGCACCGGGGGCAGCCCGGGGGCGGAAAATCCATTGGCATCCGGCGCCCCGCACCACCTACAATCTCCGCTCTTGCCAGCCTCCCCCACGGAGTGCCGCCGTCCGGCCGGAAACCGGACGGCATTCGTCGTAGCCGCGTACCGCACGTATCAGGCCCACTCGGAGGCACCCCCTTGTCCACGCCCGCCCACGAGCCGCTCGCCCATCCCCTCGGCAGGGAGCGCTCCCACCTCGCCGCGTCCCGCTCCGCCCTGCGCGCCATGCGCGAGGACGTCGAGGCACTGGACATCAACGACGTCGCCGCCAACTGGGTCAACGCCCAGGTGCTCGCCCGCCAGATCGACGAACGCATCAAGGCCCTGGCCGACCTCAGCGACACCCCGCTGTTCTTCGGCCGGCTCGACTACCTGCACGCCCCCGGTGCCGCGCGGGCCGAGGGCGCGGAAGGGGAGCGCTTCTACATCGGGCGGCGGCACGTGCACGACGCCGGCGGCGACCCCATGGTCATCGACTGGCGTGCCCCGGTGTCGCAGCCGTTCTACCGGGCCTCCAAGAAGGACCCGATGGACGTCGGGCTGCGCCGTCGCTTCGGCTACACCGGCGGTGACCTGACCGCGTACGAGGACGAGCACCTGTCGGACCCCGCCGAGGAGGCCGCCACCAGCAAGCTGCTCCAGCAGGAGATCGAGCGGCCCCGCGTGGGCCCCATGCGTGACATCGTGGCGACCATCCAGCCCGAGCAGGACGAGATCGTCCGCTCCGGACTATCCGGCACGGTCTGCGTGCAGGGGGGACCCGGCACCGGTAAGACGGCCGTCGGCCTGCACCGCGTCGCCTACCTGCTGTACGCCCACCGCGAGCGGCTCGCCCGCACCGGCACGCTCGTCATCGGACCGAACAAGTCCTTCCTCCACTACATCGAACAGGTCCTCCCGGCGCTGGGCGAGCTGACCGTGCGGCAGGCGACCGTGGACGACCTGGTCGCGCACGTGGAGGTGCGCGGTACGGACGACGCGGCCGCCGCGGTCGTCAAGGGCGACGCCCGGTTGGCCCAGGTGCTGCGCCGGGCCCTGTACTCCCACGTCACGATGCCCACCGAGCCGGTCGTCGTCGTGCGCGGGTCGCGGCGCTGGCGGGTGCCGGCGTATGAACTCGAGTCCCTTGTGCGGGAGTTGCTGGAGCGGGACATCCGCTACGGCGCCGCCCGCGAGGCCCTGCCGCAGCGGATCGCGCACGCGGTGCTGGTCCAGATGGAACGGTCGGGGGAGGCGCCGGACGACCGGGTGCAGGACGCGGTCGCGCGCAACAGCGCGGTGAAGGCAGCGGTGAAGGGGGTCTGGCCGGCCGTGGACCCGGCGAAGCTGGTGCTGCGCCTGCTGACCGACGGCGAGTTCCTCGCGGAGCACGCCGAGGGAATCCTGGACGAGGGCGAGCAGAAGACGATCCTGTGGGCCAAGCCGGTGCGCAGCGTGAAGTCGGCCAAGTGGTCGGCTGCGGACGCCGTGCTGATCGACGAGGCCACCGACCTGATCCAGCGCACGCACTCGCTCGGCCATGTCGTCCTGGACGAGGCGCAGGACCTCTCCCCCATGCAGTACCGGGCCGTCGGCCGCCGCTGCACCACAGGCAGCGCGACCGTCCTCGGCGACCTCGCCCAGGGCACCACCCCCTGGGCCACCCGCAGTTGGGACGAGGCGCTGGACCACTTGGGCAAACGCGAGGGCGTCATCGAGGAGTTGACGGCCGGTTTCCGCGTCCCCACCGACGTGATCACGTACGCCTCCCGCCTCCTGCCCCACATCGCCCCCGGCCTCACCCCGGTCGCCTCCGTCCGTGAGAACCCCGGCTTCTTCGAGGTCCGCACGATCACCGATGCCTCCGAAGTGATCTGCGCCTGCGAGGAGTTGCTGCGCAACGAGGGCTCGACGGGCCTGATCGCGGCCGACGCCCGCGTCCCCGAACTCGCCGAGGCCCTGACGGCGGCCGGCATCCCGTACCTCGCCCCCGGTGAGGAGACCACCCGCGAGACCCGGCTGACGCTGGTCCCGGCCTCCCTCGCCAAGGGCCTGGAGTACGACTACGTGGTCCTGGACGAGCCCCGGGCGGTGGTCGACGGCGAACCCGACGAACGCACCGGTCTGCGACGCCTGTACGTGTCCCTGACCCGAGCGGTGTCGGGCCTGATCGTCACGCACACGGCACCGCTGCCCGCGCAACTCGCGGAGTCCGTCGCGTCGTAGGCGCCGTGGTCCCGCGGTCCGGTGACCCCGCGATCCCGTGGCCCGGTGGCCCCGGGACCGGTCGGCGTCGGGTGGGTGACAGGTGAGTAGGGTGCTGTGCCGTTCCCTCATGTCTTCCCGGAAGGGCTTCCGTTGAGCGCACCGCCACCCCCCGCCTCCCCCGCACCGTTCCCGAACGGGCCGTACCAGCAGGCGCCGGGGCCATACGCGCAGGCGCCAGGGCCGTACCAGCAGACACCGGGCCCGTACGCGCAGGCACCGGCGCCGGGCCCGTACCAACAACCGCCCGCTCCCGGACCGTACGCGCAGCCGCCCGCTCCCGGCCCGTACGCGCAAGCGCCTGCCCCCGGCCCGTACCCGCAGGCGCCCGCACCCGGCTGGCCGCAGCAGCAACAGCAGTACGGCGGCGGGGTGCCGGCGGGCGCGTGCGAGGCGTGCGGGGCGGGGCCGGCCGCGCCGGTGAAGCTCCGCGGCCATCAGGGCTTCCTGGTGATCATGCGGTTCCTGAGGCGTCAGGGGGTGTTCTGCCGCACCTGCGCGCTGTCCCTGTTCCGCAAGATGCAGGCGGACACGATGCTCCAGGGCTGGTGGGGACCGATGTCCGCGCTCATCACCCCGATCACCCTGCTGATCAACCTCGGTGCCCTGTCCGGCATCCGGCGCATCCCCGAGCCGGTCGCACCCGGCTGGCGGCCGCCGCTGGACCCCGGGCGCCCGATCTTCAAGCGGGCGGCCGGCCTGGTGGGCCTCGTCCCGCTGACCGGGTTCGGGCTGATTTTCCTGCTCGTGGTCGTCGGCATGCTGGCCGGCTAGCGCCGAACCTAGGCCGCCGAGCCGGAAATCGAGCCGACAGCACTGAACTGGCGGCACCGCCAGCCGCTAGGCGTCCTCGCCGTCCAGCAGCTCGCGCCAGCGCGCGACCGCCTCCACCGAGACCGGCCCGTCCCACCCCTTCGGGCGGGCCGCTCCGCCGATGTGGAACGCCTCGATCCCGCAGGCCCTCAGCCGCGGTACGTGGTCGAGGCGGAGTCCGCCACCGACGAGGATCTGCTGTTCGTACCCGGGCCCGCCGTCGTGCGCGGCCTCGGCGGCGAGCGTCGCCAGACCCTCGTCCACGCCCTCGGCCGCCCCGGCGGTCAGGAAGGTGTCGAGGCCCGGCAGACCGGCGAGCCGCCTGCGCAGGGTGTCGCGGTCGGCGGCCCGGTCGATCGCCCGGTGGAAGGTCCAGGGGCAGCCGTCGAGCGCGCCGACGACCCGTTCCACGGCGGCCAGGTCGACACCCCCGTCCGCGTCGAGGAACCCGAGCACGAACTGGTCCGCGCCCGCGCTCCGCAGTTCCCCCGCCACCCGCACGAGCCGGTCCACGTCCCCGGCCGCGAACCCGTCCGCCAGCCGCAGCATCACGCGCAGGTCGATGCCGACGGCTGCCCGGACACCGGCGACCGTGTCCGGTGACGGGGTGAGCCCGTCGGCCGCCATCTCGGTGACCAGTTCCAGGCGGTCCGCGCCTGCGGCCTGGGCGGCTACGGCGTCCTCGACATCGAGGGCGATCACCTCCAGGACTGCACGCTTGCTCATGGCACCCCATTCGTCGACGAGTACAGGCCCATAGGTCTAGTCCAATCCGGGCCCAAGACTACGCCGTCACCCCACCGGTCCGGGGCATCCTCCGCGCACGAACGCGAGAATGGACGCATGGCCGACCTCGACGCCCTGCGCCTCCGTTTCGCCGACGCCCTGGAAGGCGCCCGCGCCCCCGGCGGCGGCTCCGCCCCCGACCCCGACCCCTCCCCCGGTCCCGACCCCACCCCCTACGCCGAGAACCTGCTCGCCCGCTGGCAGGAGCCGCAGCGGAGGTACCACACGCTCGCCCACCTCACGGCGGTCCTCGACCGGATCGACACGCTGGAGGAGTACGCGGCCGACCCGGACGTCGTACGGCTGGCCGCGTGGTTCCACGACGCCGTCTACCTGCCCGACCGGTCCGAGAACGAGGAGCGGTCCGCGGCGCTCGCCGAGCGGGCCCTCACCGAGGCCGGGGTGCCGGAGGCGAAGGTCGCGGAGGTGGCCCGGCTGGTGCGGCTCACCGTCACCCACGACCCCGCCGACGACGACCGCGACGGCCAGGTGCTGTGCGACGCCGACCTCGCGATCCTCGCCGCGCCCCCGTCGGCGTACGCCGCCTACACCGCCGAGGTCCGCGCGGAGTACCACTTCGTGCCGGGCGACGCGTTCCGCGAAGGACGTGCGGGAATCCTGCGCCAACTCCTCGCCCTGCCCCGCCTGTTCCGCACCCCGTACGGCCAGGAGCACTGGGAGCCGACCGCCCGCTACAACCTGGGCGCCGAGCTGGAAATGCTGTCGACCTGAGAGGTCCGGCGGCCTAGGGTGCGCCCCATGCGACCGATAAACGGGGACCACGTGACCGAGGCCGTGGCGGGCTGCACGGCTGCACTGCGCACCGCGCTGGACCGCGACTGGCGGGCCGTCAGGGCGGAGCGGCTGGACTGGGACTGCCACACCACCGCGTTCCACATCGCCGAAGACCTCATCTCGTACGCCGCCAACCTGGCCGGAGGCGCCCAGGACGCCTACGTACCGTTCGAAATCGCCCTCGACGAAGGCACCGACAACGCCGGCCTGCTGCACGTCATCGAGACGACCGGCGCACTGCTGGCCGCCGCCGTGCGCACCGCCCCGCCGGGAGCCCGCGCCTTCCACCCGTACCCGTTCCGCAGCGCCGACCGCGAGGGCTTCGCCGCGATGGGCGTCGCCGAGATCCTGCTGCACACCCATGACATCGCGCAGGGCCTCGGCATCTCCTACGAGCCGTCCGAGGAACTCGCCGAGTCCGTCCTGACCTGCCTCTTCCCGCACGTCCAGCCCGGCCCCGCGCCCTGGCCGACGCTGCTGTGGGCGACCGGCCGCGGCGAACTGCCCGGCCGCGCCCCGGTCACCGAGTGGCGCTGGCGCAACAACCTCGTCATCCCCGCCGAGCGCGTGACCCTCACCGGCCTGCGCCCCGCCGCCGCCCGCGATCTGCGCCTGGGCGGCGACGGCGGCCTCGACTGGATCGACGGCGGCCCGTTCGAGGGCACCCGCGAGGCCGCCGGCTTCCTGGTCAAGGCGTACGAAGGGGGCGTGCACCGGCCCGAGTTCGGGGTCTTCGCCCTCGTGCGGCACGAGGACGGCCGCGCCGTGGGCGGCATCGGCTTCCACGGCGCACCCGACGAGGAGGGCCGGGTGGAGATCGGCTACGACCTCACCGAGGGCGCCCGCGGCCAGGGCTACGCCACCGAGGCCGTACGCGCCCTGACGGCGTGGGCGCTGGCCCAGGACGACGTGGACACGGTGATCGCCACCGTCGAGTCCGACAACCTTCCCTCGCAGCGGGTGCTGTCCCGGGCGGACTTCACCCGGGCCACCGTGGAGGAGGAGCGGACGGCCCGGAATGGACAGGGGATGGAGGGCGGGCTACTGCTCTTCGTCCGGCGGGCGTGAGGACGTCGCCTCCACCTGGCGGCGCTCTTCGTCCGGCGGGCGTGAAGACGCCGCCTCCACCTGGCGGCCCTTCGGCCGCCGCAGCCCCGAAGCCGTCAGCAGACGCACCACCTCGCGGCTCCTGACCTCCACCGCGCCGGCGGCCACCGCGTCGGCGTACCGGTGGGAGGGAAGGTCGTAGTGGTCGCGTTCGAAGGCCCGCCGGGGTACGCCCAACGCCTCGGCGAAAAGGTGCAGTTCGTCGTAGGAGACGTCGCTCACCAGGTGCGACCACATGCGCCCGTGGCCGGGCCAGGCGGGCGGGTCGACGTACACCGTCACGAGTGGCTCACGAGGGCTTCGCCTCGCCCGAGGCCTGCCCCAGCGCGCCCACCGCGGCCACCCGTACGCCCGCCTTGTGGCACACCCACTGCGGATCGGGGCCCAGTTCCGGCTCCACGTCCAGCGCGTGCGGGTCGCCCGAGCCGCACACCGGGCACAGCGGCCAGCGGCCCTTCCGCTCCAGCAGCGCGTCCTGTACGTCCTGGGCGACCAGCCCGGCCACGTAGTCGACCCCGTCGGGCCACTGCTCCACCCACCAGCGCCGCTGGGAGAGGGACTCCTCCACCAGCGAGACCACGTCCGCTTCCGCGACGTCTCCGGCGACCAGGTCGGCGAGCACCAGGGCACGGGCCGAGTGCAACGCCTGTTCAAGGGGGCTGAGGGGGTCCATGCGTCCATTGTGCGCACTCTTGACCCCGGCACCGAAACGAAAATATCTTTCATGTGTGCCCCAGGACGTGAAGGAAATTTTCGGCAGCCCGGGCGGCTCACTCGCCGCCAAGGTGCGCACGCTCGCCCCGTCCATGACCCGGTCCATGCAGCGCGTCGCCGAGGCCGTCGCGAACGACCCCGCCGGCTGCGCCGCCCTCACCGTCACCGGCGTCGCCGAGCTCACCGGCACCAGCGAGGCGACGGTCGTCCGCACCGCCCGCCTGCTCGGCTACCCCGGCTACCGCGACCTGCGTCTCGCCCTCGCCGGGCTGGCCGCGCAGCAGCAGTCCGGGCGGGCCCCCTCGATCACGACCGACATCGCGGTGGACGACTCCATCGCCGACGTCGTCACCAAGCTCGCCTACGAGGAACAGCAGACCCTCGCCGACACCGCCGCCGGGCTCGACACCGTCCAGCTCGGCGCGGCCGTCACCGCGCTCGCGGCCGCCCGCCGCACCGACGTGTACGGCATCGGGGCGTCCGGCCTGGTCGCCCAGGACCTCACGCAGAAGCTGCTGCGGATAGGGCTCATAGCCCACGCCCACAGCGATCCGCACCTCGCGGTGACCAACGCGGTGCAGCTGCGCGCCGGTGACGTGGCCATCGCGATCACGCACTCCGGATCCACGGGCGATGTCATCGAACCGCTGCGGGTCGCCTTCGAGCGCGGGGCGACCACCGTCGCGATCACCGGTCGGCCCGATTCGCCGGTGACGCAGTACGCCGATCACGTGCTGACCACGTCGACGTCGCGGGAGACCGAGCTGCGGCCCGCCGCGATGTCCTCCCGGACGAGTCAGCTGCTGGTGGTGGACTGCCTGTTCGTGGGGGTCGCGCAGCGGACGTACGAGAGTGCGGCGCCGGCGCTGGCCGCGTCGTACGAGGCGTTGGCCCACCGGCACCGGAGTACTTCGCGATAGACCGTAGGACTGACTGTGTTGTGGGGACCTGCGGGTCCGACGCGGGTCCGACGCGGCTTGTCGCGCCCCGCGACGGAGCGGCGGACCCGCGGAGCCGCGGAGCCGCTCGTCGAGCAGAGCCCCGCGCCCCTTCGGGGAACCGCAGGACCCCCCACTGGAAGGAGCCGTTCCTGATGACTTCCCATCCCCGTGGCCTTCAGGCCGAGCTTGCCTCGCTCACCACCGAGGCCTTCCGGCCGGAACTGGCCGAGATCGACCGCCTGCCGACCCTCGGCATCGCCCGCCTCATGAACGGTGAGGACGCGGGAGTGGCCGCCGCCGTGGGCACGCGGCTGCCGCAGATCGCCGCAGCCATCGACGCCATCGCCCCGCGGATGACCCGGGGCGGGCGGCTGCTCTACGCGGGAGCCGGCACGGCGGGCCGGCTCGGTGTGCTGGACGCCTCCGAGTGCCCGCCCACCTTCAACAGCCCGCCCGGACAGGTCGTCGGCCTGATCGCGGGCGGCCCCGCCGCCATGGTCACCTCCGTCGAGGGCGCCGAGGACTCCGCGGAAATGGCCCGCGCGGACCTGGACGCACTGGACCTCACCCCGGACGACACGGTCGTCGGCATCTCCGCGTCCGGCCGCACCCCGTACGCCATCGGCGCCGTCGAACACGCCCGCGCCCTGGGCGCGCTGACCGTCGGGCTGTCCTGCAACGAGCACAGCGCGCTCGCGGCCGCCGCCGAGCACGGCATCGAGGTGGTCGTCGGCCCGGAGCTGCTCACCGGCTCCACCCGGCTGAAGGCGGGCACGGCGCAGAAGCTGGTCCTGAACATGCTGTCGACGATCACGATGATCCGGCTCGGCAAGACGTACGGGAACCTGATGGTCGACGTCCGCGCCTCCAACGAGAAGCTCCGGGCCCGCTCCCGGCGCATCGTCTCCCTCGCCACCGGGGCGTCCGACGCGGAGACCGAGCGGGCGCTCACCGAGTCGGGCGGCGAGGTGAAGAACGCGATCCTGGTCATCCTCGCCGGGGTCGACGGCCCGACGGCCGCCCGCCTTCTGGAGGAGTCCGGCGGCCATCTGCGCGCCGCGCTGGCGGTCGCGGGCACCTGACCGCACGCTCGGGGTGTGCGCCACGACCCCGCCCTCACCGCAGCCACCCTCCTCGCCCTCACCGGCGGCCCCGCCAACATCACCTCCGTCACCCACTGCATGACCCGCCTCCGCCTGGGCGTCGCCGATCCGGCGACCGTGGACGGGGCGGGGCTGCGGGCGCTGCCCGCGGTGCTGGGGGTGGTGGAGGACGGGGCCACCTGGCAGCTCGTGCTCGGACCGGGGATCGTCGACCAGGTCACGGCGGAGTTCGAGGAGGCGGTACGACGGGGACGACGGGCGGGACCGGAGGCCCCCGAGTCCGGGACAGGAACAGCGGCGGGGGCGGGGACGGTGGCGGGAACAGGGGCGACCGATTCGACACCCGACCCCACCCCCGCCGACAGCGCACCCCCGCGCATCCCCACCCCCACTGCCACCGAACTCGCCGTGCGGGGCGAGCGGTTGCGGTTGGGGCGGCGGGAGCGCAACGCCACGCCGTTCAAGACCGCCCTGCGCCGCGTCGCCGCCGTCTTCGTCCCGCTGATCCCCGCCCTGATCGGCTGCGGAATCCTCGCCGGGATCAACGGACTCCTGGTGAACGCGGGCTGGCTGCCGGGACTGACCCCGGCCCTCGCCGCCATCGCGTCCGGGTTCATGGCGCTGATCGCGGTGTTCGTGGGCTACAACGCGGCGAAGGAGTTCGGGGGCACCCCGGTGCTGGGCGGAGCGGTGGCGGCCGTGGTCGTGTACCCGGGCGTGGCGAAGGTGGCGGCGTTCGGGGTGCAGCTGGCCCCCGGGCAGGGCGGTGTCCTCGGGGCGCTCGCGGCCGCGCTGCTGGCGACCAGGGTGGAGAAGTGGTGCCGTGGCCGGCTGCCGGGCGCGCTGGACGTGCTGCTCACCCCGACCGTGACCGTCCTCGTCTCGGGCCTGGTCACGCTGTACGGCCTGATGTACGCGGCCGGTGCCGTGGCCTCGGCGATCGGCACGTCGGCCAACTGGCTGCTGTCGACCACGGGCGCCTTCGCCGGGCTGATCCTCGGCGGCCTCTTCCTCCCCCTCGTCATGCTGGGCCTGCACCAGACCCTGATCCCCATCCACACCACCCTGATCGAGCAGCAGGGCTACACCGTGCTGCTCCCCCTGCTGGCCATGGCGGGCGCCGGCCAGGTCGGCGGCGCCCTCGCGGTGTACGTCCGCCTGCGCCACGACACCGGCCTGCGTACGACGATCCGCTCGGCGCTCCCCGCGGGACTGCTCGGCGTGGGCGAGCCCCTGATCTACGGCGTCTCGCTGCCGCTCGGGCGCCCGTTCGTGACCGCGTGCGTGGGCGGGGCGGCGGGCGGCGCGTTCGTCGGGTTCTTCGCGATGCTCGGGGACAAGGTGGGGGCGACGGCGATCGGTCCGTCCGGGTGGGCGCTCTTCCCGCTGCTGACGGGGAACCGGGGCCCGGGGACGGCGATCGCCGTCTACGGGGGCGGGCTGCTCACCGGGTACGCGGTGGGTTTCGCGGCGACGTACCTCTTCGGCTTCGCGCGCCGGCCCGATGTCGCCAAGGCCGCGTGACGGACGGTCCCGGCCGGTCGTTGCCCGGGCATGATGAAGAAGCTGTTCGCCACCGCCGCCCTCACCGCCTCCGCTGCCGCCGCCCTGGCCTCCCCCGCGCACGCCGACGACCACTGGACCGCCACCGGCACCGCGAAGTGCGCGAGCGACCTCGCGGTGTTCCCGGCGCTGAAGGCCGTCTCCCCCCTCCCGCTGCAGCCCCCCGCGGCCCCGGCATGCGGCGGGGGAAGCCTCCTCCAGCACAAGGGCTGACCCGTACGGGCGCTGCGGGCCGTACGACGGCGCGGGTGGGAAAAACAGACCCGGCCGGAGGCCGGGTGCCCCACACCCTCCCCCGCACCGCTACCGTCGAACCCATGAACCACGCCCAGCTCACCGCCCTCGGTCGCGCCCTCCGGCTGCTCGGAGAGCACGGGGAGGCGCTGACCACCGACACGCCGGACGCACGCCTGCACGAGGTCAAGGCCGATCTGCGGCGGGCCCTGGACCTGGTGGAGGACAGCGTCGCGGGCGGCGCTCCCACGACCCGGTGCCCCGAACACCCGTACGGGCCCGTCGACAAGAGCGCCCAGGATCTGTGCCTGCTCTGCGAGACCCGGCGGCGGACCGCCCGGCGGTCGGAGTTCCACGGCGGGAGCGGGCGGGGCGGACCGGAGACACCCGCGACCTCCCCTTCCCGGTACGGGGTGCGGGAAGACCGGCCGCAGCCCCAGCAGCGCTGGCTGCCGGAGGCGTGGAACGGCCGCGAGTGGCAGCTGTGCGGGACCCCGCGCCGCGACCGGCACGAGGCCGAGGCCTACCTGGCCGCCCAGCGGCGCGGCTCCCGGGCCGCCATGGCGTACCGGCTCGTGCACGAGTTCACCGACTACGAGGTGCTGCGCATCTGGGGCACCCCGGTCAAGGTCGACATCGAGCCGCTGGGAAACCTGTAGAGCCGCCGAGGCCCGACACCCGGGCGCCGCGACGCGAGGTCAGCACACGCCGCCACCCCGCCGGCCTGCCGCACGCCGGTCGGCGACCCGGCGAGGTCAGCACACCCCGCCACCCCGCCGGCCTGCCGCACGCCGGTCGGCGACCCGTACGCGAAGGCGCCCCGCCGTGGCATAGACGAGCACGGCGACCGTCGCCGCGAACCCCGTGGCCAGCGTGTCCGCGACATTTCCGTCCAGGCCCGGCCGCAGCTCGGCGGCGAGTCCGAGCATGGTGACGGCTCCCGCGAGGGCCGCGGCGATGACAGCCGTCCAGTCACGGTGCCGCACCGCCAGCCACTGACCGAGCCCCACCCAGAGAAGGGCGGCGACCGGAAGGCCCGGCTCATCGAGCGCGGCGATCACGACGTACCCCACAAAGCTGACCAGCCAGCAGCCCGCAACCGCGAGCCCGGCCTCCTTCCACGAGACGCCTCGTCCCGCTGAACCGCGCACCCTCACGCCCTTTCCCCAAGGCCCCTCGGCCCGAAGCTCGCGTTCCGGGCCGAGGCGTGGACGGTCTTCGTCGAGAAGCCCGGCCGGGCTGCCCCGCAGCCGTCCCGAAGCTCAAGAGTCGGGCTCCGAGCCGTCTTTGTTCGGATTGGGTGGCGGGTCTCAACCCACCCACCCTCCCCGCGAGTTGACTTGAAGCGACCGGCTTGCCACGGAGGGTGACGAGGGGCTAGCGTCCCGACCAACGAAACGCCCCCGCTCGGTGCGCCAACACCTGCGGGGGCTACCTACGAGATCGAAGGAAGAATTCGGTCCCATGGCTGATGCTCAGCTTAGTGCCGCCGCCCCGTCCACGCACGCCTTCCCGCACCCAATGGCCAACCCCGGCTACGGAAAGCGCGCCGCACCCGATCAACTCCCCCGTGCCGCGAACGACTTCGCGCACCTTCCGCCCCGCGAAGCGGCGATCGCCGCATACGTCGACCGCCTCCCCAACGGTGCCGACATCTCCGTGAAGACGCTGGCCAAGCACCTCCCGTACGGCCAGTGCGCCCTGCGTACGGCGCTCAACAACCTCCAGCGGACAGGCCACTTGCGGCGGGGCCGCGAACATCTGACCGACTCGGGGAGCCAGCGGTGGATCACCCGATCGTGGTGGTCCAGGACAGCACGCGACGACGACTGGTGGGCCACGTTCGTGCGGGGCGACGTGCCGAAGGAGCATGAGCCACCGCCCGCCGGGAAGCCCCCCACCCGCGCCCGCGCCTACGTCCTCCTCGCGGCCCTCGGTCGCACGGCCCCGGTGCTGTCCCTGTCGGCGGCGGCCTGTGCGGAACTCGCCCCGCTGGTGGCCGAGTGGTTCAGCAGGGGCGCCACCGAGGCGGACGTACTACGCGCCCTGACCGCCGGCCTGCCGGTCCCCGTCCACAGCCCGGTCGCCCTTGTCGCCCGCAGGCTGCGCGACAAGATCCCCCCGGAACCCCTGCCCGTCCCCCGCCCGCCCCTACGCGTCCTGGAGTGCGCGAAGTGCGGGATCCCGGGCCGCCCGGAGAGCCTGCCGGGCGGTGTGTGCGGACGGTGCCGGGGCGAGACCGTCCCGCCTGCCCCCACCATCCTGCTGCGGCCCTCCGCAGTCCACGCCCACGCGGCCGCGACCCGCGCCGCCATGGCCGACCGAGGAGAGAGGCCACGCGTATGACCGCTCCGACCGTCCGAAAGCAGTCGGCCAGGGCACGATGGGAGGAAGGAGGCAATGCCATGACCCGTGACACCGCCGAACGCCCCCAGATGTCCGTCGAGGACTTCGAGGAACTTGTCCGCAGGGCTCCGAGGGAGCTGCGGAACCGACTGGAGTTCCTCGGCGGACGGCTGTGCGTGCGCCACGGCCCGCTCGACGTCGAGGAGTTCGAGGAGCTGGCCGCGGCAGCCCCCGAAACCGTGCGGCTTGAGTACGTCAACGGAAAAGTCGAGGTCAAGGCAGTGCCGGACGGCAACCACCGCTCCATTTTCATGTGGCTGCTGCGCCAGTGCATGCAGCATCGCCCTGACCTGGACCTGGTGCCGGAGTCCGGTGTCAGGGCCGAGGCCTACCGCAAGGGCCGCGCCCGTACGGACGGGACCCTCGTGCCGGTTGACCACTTCATCGGCGACGGCGAGTGGTCAGAGCCCGACGGCGCCCTCATGGCGGTGGAGATCACCTCCCACGACCGCGACACCGACCAGCGCGACCGCGTCGACAAGCCCATCGGCTACGCGGAGGCGGAAATCCCCGTCTACCTGCTCATCGACCGGGACCACAACACGCTCACGGTGTACAGCGAACCGAAGGCCGGCCGGTACCTGCAGGCGCCGTCCTACCCGTGGGGAGCGACCGTCGAACTCCCCGCCCCTGTGAACATCACCCTCGACACGGAGGGGCTCAAGATCTACGCCGAGTGACGCCCCGGCCGGCGACACGTGTGGGCGGCACCCCGACAACACCGGGATGCCGCCCACGTACCCGCGAAAGCCGGGTCAGCTCAGCGACTGCAGCGCGGCGGCGTCGTACGGCTTCAGCTCGTCGAAGCGGTCGGCGAGGACCTTGGCGGCCCACTCCGGGTCCTGGAGCAGCGCGCGGCCGACGGCGACCATGTCGTACTGCTCGTCCTCCAGGCCGTCCAGGAGGTCGTCGATGCCCTTGACCGGGGAGCCCTCACCGGTGAACGCCTTGACGAAGTCGCCGTCGAGGCCGACCGAGCCGACGGTGATGACCGGCTTGCCGGTGATCTTCTTGGTCCAGCCGGCGAGGTTGAGGTCGGAGCCCTCGAACTCGGGCAGCCAGTAGCGGCGGGTGGAGGCGTGGAAGGCGTCGACGCCGGCGGCGGCCAGCGGCGCGAGGATGGCCTCCAGCTCCTCGGGGGTCTCGGCGAGACGCGCGGTGTAGTCCTGCTGCTTCCACTGCGAGAAGCGGAAGAGGACCGGGAAGTCGGGGGAGACGGCCGCGCGGACCGCGGCGACGATCTCCGCCGCGAACTTGGTGCGGGCCACCGGGTCGCCGCCGTAGGCGTCGGTGCGCTGGTTGGTGCCCTCCCACAGGAACTGGTCGACGAGGTAGCCGTGGGCGCCGTGGATCTCGACGCCGTCCATGCCGATGCGCTCGGCGGCGGCCGCGGCCTCGGCGAACGCGTCGATGACGTCGTCCAGGTCGTCCTGCGTCATGGCCTTGCCCTTGGCCTCGGCACCCGCCTTGTGGATGCCCGACGGGCCCATGGCGGGGGCGTCGGCGAACGGCGGCTCGCCCTGCCTGCGGACCATGCCGATGTGCCACAGCTGCGGCATGATCGTGCCGCCCGCCGCGTGCACGGCCTCGACGACCTTCGCCCAGCCTGCCAGCTGCTCCTCGCCGTGGAAGCGGGGCACGCGGTCGCTCTGGCCGGCCGAGTCGTGGCCCACGTAGGTGCCCTCGGTGATGATCAGGCCGACACCCGCGGCGGCGCGGCGCGCGTAGTACGACACCACGTCCTCACCGGGGACGCCCTCGGGGGAGAACATCCGGGTCATCGGGGCCATGACGATCCGGTTGGGAACGGTCAGGCCGTTGAGCACGATCGGACGGGACAGGATCTGGGCCGCGCGGGAGGCGGCGGGCGTCGTGACGGTCACGCGGGGGGCTCCTCGTGAGTGACGGTTTCGACCAGCCGGCGGAAACCAGCTGGTATGTGCACGCGCATTGGTGCACTTCCTTAAGCAACCGAGAGTACGACGCCCCGCATTCCGTTCCCTCGCGGGCCCCCGTGTGACCCCGGACACGCCCGAGGGCGGCACCTCCTGCCGGAACAGGGGGTGCCGCCCTCGGTAAGGACGTTGATCGACCGGGGTCGATCAGAAGTCCATGTCACCGCCCGGCATGCCGCCGCCGGCCGGCGCGGCGGCCTTCTCCGGCTTGTCGGCGATGACGGCCTCGGTGGTGAGGAACAGCGCGGCGATGGAGGCGGCGTTCTGCAGCGCGGAACGGGTCACCTTCGCCGGGTCGATGATGCCCTCGGCGACCAGGTCGACGTACTCGCCGGTCGCGGCGTTCAGGCCGTGGCCCGGGGTCAGGTTGCGCACCTTCTCCACCACGACACCGCCCTCGAGGCCGGCGTTGACGGCGATCTGCTTCAGCGGGGCCTCGAGCGCGAGCTTCACGGCGTTGGCGCCGGTCGCCTCGTCACCCTCGACGTCCAGCTTCTCGAAGACCGGGAAGGTCTGCAGCAGGGCCACGCCACCACCGGCGACGATGCCCTCCTCGACCGCGGCCTTGGCGTTGCGGACGGCGTCCTCGATGCGGTGCTTGCGCTCCTTGAGCTCCACCTCGGTGGCGGCACCGGCCTTGATGACCGCGACACCGCCGGCGAGCTTCGCCAGGCGCTCCTGCAGCTTCTCGCGGTCGTAGTCCGAGTCGCTGTTCTCGATCTCGGCGCGGATCTGGTTGACCCGGCCCTGCACCTGCTCCGAGGAGCCGGCGCCGTCGACGATCGTGGTCTCGTCCTTGGTGACGACGACCTTGCGGGCGCGGCCCAGGAGGTCCAGGGACGCGTTCTCCAGCTTGAGGCCGACCTCCTCGGAGATGACCTCGCCGCCCGTGAGGATGGCGATGTCGCCGAGCATGGCCTTGCGGCGGTCGCCGAAGCCCGGGGCCTTGACGGCGACGGACTTGAAGGTGCCGCGGATCTTGTTCACGACCAGGGTCGACAGGGCCTCGCCCTCGACGTCCTCGGCGATGATCAGCAGCGGCTTGCCCGACTGCATGACCTTCTCCAGCAGCGGGAGCAGGTCCTTGACCGAGGAGATCTTGGAGTTGGCGATGAGGATGTAGGGGTCCTCGAGCACCGCCTCCATGCGCTCCATGTCGGTCGCGAAGTAGGCGGAGATGTAGCCCTTGTCGAAGCGCATGCCCTCGGTGAGCTCGAGCTCAAGACCGAAGGTGTTGCTCTCCTCGACGGTGATGACGCCTTCCTTGCCGACCTTGTCCATCGCCTCGGCGATGAGCTCGCCGATCTGGGTGTCGGCGGCGGAGATGGACGCGGTGGAGGCGATCTGCTCCTTGGTCTCGACGTCCTTCGCCTGCTCCAGCAGGGCGGCGGAGACGGCCTCGACGGCCTTCTCGATACCGCGCTTCAGGGCCATCGGGTTGGCACCGGCGGCGACGTTGCGCAGGCCTTCCTTGACCAGGGCCTGGGCGAGAACGGTCGCGGTGGTCGTACCGTCACCGGCGACGTCGTCCGTCTTCTTGGCGACTTCCTTGACCAGCTCGGCGCCGATCTTCTCGTACGGGTCCTCGAGCTCGATCTCCTTGGCGATGGAGACACCATCGTTGGTGATCGTGGGGGCGCCCCACTTCTTCTCGAGGACGACGTTGCGGCCCTTGGGGCCGAGCGTCACCTTGACGGCGTCCGCGAGCTGGTTCATGCCGCGCTCGAGGCCGCGCCGCGCCTCCTCGTCGAACGCGATGATCTTGGCCATGTGAAGTGGTCCCTCCAGGACTGGGGGTGATTCCTTCGGACCGCGCCCGCGCCCGCGACGGACGGCTCGCCGGCCTTGTGGTTCCTTGCCCCACCCGGCCTGCGGGCCTCACCGACCCGGTCCTTCGTTGTCACTCTCACCTTCAGAGTGCTAACGCAATGATTAGCACTCGGCATGCCCGAGTGCAAGGCTGCGCCCGCGAAGCGGGCTCGAATAGGGGTGGTGGTCGGGCGACGGGCGGGCGCAAGCGCCTCGGGGGATGCAGCGAGAGCGTCAGCCGCGCGCGAACAGGCGCCGGGCGAGGCGGTCCGGCGGCCGCCGGACACGACGAAGGGCCCGCACCCTGTGCCGGTGCGGGCCCTTCGCTGCGAAAACGTTCAGGCGGTGACGCGAACCATGTCGGCCTGCGGGCCCTTCTGGCCCTGCGAGATCTCGAACTCGACCCGCTGGCCCTCTTCCAGGGTGCGGTAACCGTCCATCTGAATGGCGCTGTAATGGACGAAGACGTCCGCGCCACCGTCGACCGCGATGAAGCCGTAGCCCTTCTCCGCGTTGAACCACTTGACGGTGCCCTGAGCCATGCCTAACTCCCCTATTACTGGCCCTTGCACAGATCCACCCTTCGCGGACCCGGGTCAGACCTCGCCCCCCATCGGTCGGGGGCGTGCGCCGGAACGCGTCGACCGCGGCCGAATGTATCTGCCCAACTGCCCTCTGCAACAGGTCAATCGGACGAGAATTCCAGAAGAGCGCGGTCCGGAATGTGGCGAGAATTCGCCTGAATTCAGGGCAAGTCGGGCCCTGCAAAAACCACAAATGCCGCAAACAACCCGGGCATTTTGGCTACTTCTTATCGGGCGCGCGGCATGAATCCAGTGCTCCCGACCAGTGGCCCAGGAGCGCGTTCCCCAACTCTACCGTGCTCAATCACGCAGAATGGCCCCCTCCGCTTCTCTCACGGAGGGGGCCATTCGATGAACAGTCGGTAACCGCGATTACCGAAGGTAATACCGGGCCCTGTCAGCCGCCCGCGACGGCCGGAATGATGGAGACGCCGGCACCGTCCGGGGTGACCGTCTCCAGGCCCCGCTCGAAACGCACGTCGTCGTCATTGACGTACACGTTGACGAAACGGCGCAGCTTGCCCTGGTCGTCCAGTACCCGGGCGGCGATCCCCGTGTGGTGCTTCTCCAGGTTCTCGATGACCTCGGCCAGCGTCGCCCCTTCGGCGGCGACCTCGGCCTGACCACCGGTATAGGTACGCAGGATGGTCGGAATGCGAACGGTCACGCTCATACGAGGCCAGCCTCTCGGAAGGATTCCAGGGTCGGGCGGATGACGGCGGTCGGACCGGTGCCGGCCACCGCGTCGAGGGTCTTGAGGCCGTCGCCGGTGTTGAGGACGACCGTGGTGAGCGTCGGGTCCAGGGCGCCGCTCTCGATGAGCTTCTTCGTGACGCCGACCGTCACCCCGCCCGCCGTCTCGGCGAACACGCCCTCCGTGCGGGCCAGCAGCCGGATGGCGGCCACGATCTCCTCGTCGGTCACGTCCTCCACCGCACCGCCGGTGCGGCGCGCGATGTCGAGGACGTACGGCCCGTCGGCCGGGTTGCCGATGGCGAGGGACCTGGCGATGGTGTCCGGCTTCTGCGGCCGTACGACGTCGTGGCCCGCCTTGTACGCGGCCGACACCGGCGAGCAGCCCTCGGCCTGTGCGCCGAAGATCCGGTACGGCCGGTCCTCGACCAGCCCGAGCGCGACCAGCTCCCGCAGCCCCTTGTCGATCTTCGTGAGCTGGGATCCGGAGGCGATCGGAACCACGATCTGGTCGGGCAGCCGCCAGCCGAGCTGCTCGCAGATCTCGTACGCCAGGGTCTTGGAGCCCTCCGCGTAGTACGGCCGCAGGTTGACGTTGACGAAGCCCCAGCCCTCGCCGACCGGGTCGCCGATCAGCTCGGAGCAGAAGCGGTTCACGTCGTCGTAGTTGCCCTCGATGCCGACCAGCTCACCGCCGTAGACGGCGGCCATGACGATCTTTGCCTGCTCCAGGTCGTGCGGGATGAACACGCAGGAGCGCAGGCCCGCGCGGGCCGCGGCGGCGCCGACCGCGCCGGCCAGGTTGCCGGTGGAGGAGCAGGACAGGGTGGTGAAGCCGAAGGCGCGGGCGGCCTCCAGGGCCTGGGCGACGACGCGGTCCTTGAAGGAGTGCGTCGGGTTCCCGGAGTCGTCCTTCACGTACAGCCCGCCGGTGACACCCAGCTCGCGGGCGAGGTTGCGGGCCTCGACGAGCCGGGTCCAGCCGGGGTTGAGGTTGGGCTTGGCGGCCACGTCGGCGGGGACGGGCAGCAGGGGCGCGTAGCGCCAGATGCTCGCGGGGCCGGACTCGATCCGCGCGCGCAGTTCCTCGGTGTCGTACGCCGAGAAGTCGTAGGCGATCTCGAGGGGGCCGAAGCACTCCTCGCAGGCGAACACCGGGCCGAGCGGTACTTGGTGGCCGCACTCGCGACAGCTCAGGGCGGCGGCGGGGCCGAGGTCGACGGTGGGAGTGCTCTGGGGGGCGACGGTCTGCACAGCCATGGAGGCGAGGCCCTTTCTCCTCATCTTCCTCACGACGCATCTCGCCGTGAGACGGATTTGGCACCTTCCCTAGCCGGGAGCCTCGCGGATGAGAACGAGTGACCGACTGGAGGGTTGCCGGGGCTTCATCGGGCCGTATCCCTCTGCCCCTCTGGATGAGCGGTATGTAGTTGTGTGAACGCTCTTGACCCCCGACATGCGATGGTCATCGGCGTTGCTCAAGACTGTAACCGAAGGCCAGGACAGTGGAGAGAGTCGTCCGAACCGCGAGACGGGTCACACGGTTTCCGCGTGTGACCACCGCCCCTCAGCACCACCCCCGAGCGCCACACCTGAGCACGACACCTGATCACGTCCCCCGATCACGACAGTGAGGAGCCACCGACCGTGCTGGAAGAAGTCGAGCGCTGGCTGGCCACCCGCTCCTGGTCCGTGGCCGACCGCCCCCTGCACCGTGTCCTGGCCGCCAAACAGCGCACCGGCCAGTCCGTCTCCGTCGTCCTTCCCGCACTCAACGAGGAGGAGACGGTCGGCGAGATCGTCAGGGTCATCCGTCACGACCTCGTGGAGCAGGCCCCGCTGATCGACGAGATCGTCGTCGTCGACTCCGGCTCCACCGACCGCACCTCCGAGGTCGCGGCCGCCGCCGGAGCGCGGGTCGTGCACCGCGACGACATACTCCCGCGCCTGCCCGCCGTACCCGGCAAGGGCGAGGTGCTGTGGCGCTCCCTGCTGGTCACCGGCGGGGACATCGTCTGTTTCGTCGACGCCGACCTCAGGGAGTTCTCCGCGGACTTCGTCCTCGGCATCGTGGGCCCACTGCTCACCGACCCTGACGTCGACCTGGTCAAGGCGATGTACGACCGTCCGCTCGCCGGTGCGAGCGGGCAGGGCGGCCGGGTCACCGAGCTGATGGCCCGCCCGCTGCTGAACATGCACTGGCCGCAGCTGGCCGGCTTCGTGCAGCCGCTGGGCGGCGAGTACGCGGCGCGCCGCTCGCTGCTGGAGCAGCTGCCGTTCCCGGTGGGCTACGGCGTGGAGCTGGGCATGCTGGTCGACGCCCTGCACCTGGTGGGCCTGGACGCGCTGGCCCAGGTCGACGTCGGCGTGCGCAAGCACCGGCACCAGGACGGGCAGGCGCTGGGCCGGATGGCCGCCGCGATCTACCGCACCGCGCAGCTCCGCCTCGCGCGCGGCCACCTCGTGCGGCCCGCCCTCACCCAGTTCGAGCGGGGCGAGGACGGGTTCGAGCCGCGCACCTACTCGGTCGACACCGAGGAGCGGCCGCCGATGGCGGAGATCGCGGAGTACGCCGCGCGCCGGGTCGCGTGAGCCGTGGCACGCACGGTGGTGTGAACGGCCGGGTCGCGTGAGCCGTCGGCCGGGCGCCGGAGTGCGGCCGTATACAAGCCCCTTTCGGGGCGGACCGTACGTTTGAGCGTTTACGGGCCGGGCTAGGTTCAGGACCATGGCTTCCACGCAGGGTGCTGAGGTGCTGGTCGCGTCCAACCGCGGCCCGGTTTCGTACGAGGTGGACCCCGACAGCGCCGACGGCGCGCTGCTGGCCAGGAGAGGCGGCGGCGGACTGGTCTCGGGACTGTCCGCCATCGGACCGGACACGGACGCGGTGTGGGTGTGCGCCGCGCTGGGCGACGGCGACCGGGAGGCCGTACGGCGTGCGCGGGGCGGACTGCTGCCGGCCGAGGACACCGGCGGGCAGCGGGTGCGGATGCTCGGCATCGACGCCGACGTGTACGCCGACGCCTACAACGGCATCGCCAACTCGACGCTCTGGTTCGTCCACCACATGCTGTACCAGACCCCGCTGGAGCCGGTCTTCGACGCGGAGTTCCGGCGGCAGTGGGAGTCGTACCGGGCCTACAACCGCGCCTTCGCCGAGGCGCTCGCCGAGGAGGCGGCCGAGGGCGCGGCGGTGCTGATCCAGGACTACCACCTGGCGCTCGCCCCCCGGATGCTCCGGCAGCTGAGGCCCGACCTGCGCATCGGGCACTTCTCGCACACCCCGTGGGCGCCGCCGGACTACTTCCGGCTGCTGCCCGACGACCTCGCGGCCGAACTGCTGACCGGCATCCTCGGCGCCGACCGGGCGGCGTTCCTGACCCGGCGTTGGGCGGACGCGTTCACCGAGTGCTGTCACGAGGTGCTCGGACCCGGCATTCCGTCCGGGACCCGGATCGGGGTGCACGGGCTCGGCGCGGACGCGGACTTCCTGCGTGAACGCGCGCACCGGGCGGACGTGGCGGAACGGATGGCCGCGCTGCGCGAGGAGGTCGGCGAGGGACGCCGGACGATCGTCCGGGTGGACCGCACCGAGCTGTCGAAGAACATCGTGCGGGGGCTGCTGGCCTACCGGCAGCTGCTCCGGGACCGTCCCGAGTGGCGCGAGCGGGTGGTGCACGTCGCCTTCGCGTATCCCTCGCGGCAGGACCTCGCGGTGTACCGCGACTACACCGACGAGGTGCGCCGGGTCGCCCAGGAGATCAACGCCGAGTACGGAACGCCGGGTTGGACGCCCGTCGTGCTGCACGTCAAGGACGACTTCGCCCGCTCGCTGGCCGCCTACCGGCTCGCGGACGTCGCCCTGGTCAATCCGATCCGGGACGGCATGAACCTCGTCGCCAAGGAGGTGCCGGTCGTCTCCGACGAGGGGTGCGCGCTGGTGCTGTCGCGGGAGGCGGGGGCGTACGAGGAGCTGGGCGACGACGCGATCGTGGTGAACCCCTACGACATCACGGGTACGGCCGAGGCGCTGCACGAAGCGCTGAGCCTGCCGGCGGCGGAGCGGGCCGAGCGGTCGAAGAGGCTGGCCGCCGCCGGTACGGCGCTGCCTCCGGCGCAGTGGTTCCTGGACCAGCTGGGGGCGCTGGACCGGTGACGGCCCGGCGCCCGTGACCGCCCGGGCGGCTCACTCCATGTGCGCCGCCAGGGCCCGCAGCAGTCCCACGACACCGCCCGGCCCGTCGACCACGAGGTCCGCCCGTTCGGCCAGTTCCGTCACCTCGGAGCTGCCGCTGCACACGAGGAGGCCGGGGATTCCCTCGGAGCGGAGTTCGTCCACCGCGGCGTAGGCGGGGAGGTCACCGAGGTCGTCGCCGGCGTAGAGGACGGACTCGGCGCCGGTGGCGCGGACGTGGTCGAGCAGGGCGACGCCCTTGTCCGTGCCGGGCGGGCGCAGTTCGAGGACCAGGCGGCCGGGCTCGACGATCAGACCGTGCCGGGCGGCGAGGCCGGCGAGGGGTTCGCGCAGGGCCTCGAAGGCGGCCTGCGGGTCCCGCGCGCGGCGGGTGTGCACGGCGAGGGCACGGCCCTTCTCCTCGATCCAGGTGCCGCGCCAGGCGCCGACGCTGTCCAGGAAGCCGGGCAGTTCGGCGCGGGCGGAGGCCACGCCGGGATGCGGCGCGGGGGCGGTGACCGTGGCGGTCACCGCGTCCCAGCGCTCGGCGCCGTAGTGGCCGAGGACGACGAGGTGCTCCAGGCCGGGGACGCCCGCGAAGCCGCCGTTCCGGACCGCGACCCCGGGCGGCCGGCCGGTGATCACGGCGACGGAGGCCACCTTCGGGGCGAGGGCGGCGAGCGCGGACACCGCGTCGGGGTGGGCGCGGGCCTGGTCGGGGTCGGCGACGATCGGGGCCAGTGTGCCGTCGAAGTCCAGACCGATCGCGGCGGTGCCCGGCTTGGCGAGCAGTGCCTGAAGTCCGTCCCGGCCGGCCTGGGTCACGGGGACGGGAAGTGGATCCATCGGGTTGGTCGAGTCCGTCGTATGGATGCCCATGGGGCGACACTATCCGCGGAACGAGGCCCGCACGCCTTGCTTACCGGCGGTTTTCTCAGCGTTCCGAGCGGCGGGACGCGCGGATGCGGCGCAGGCGGTTGACGGTCACCGGATCGTGTTCCAGGGCCCGCTTGTCGTCCAGCAGCGCGTTGAGCAGCTGGTAGTAGCGCACCGGGGCCAGACCCAGTTCCTCGCGAATCGCCCGTTCCTTCGCGCCGGGGCCGGGAAAGCCCCGGCGCTCCAGCGCGAGGATGGCCTTCTCCCGGCTGCCCAGTTCCATGGTGCCCACCGTAACGCCGGGCACCGACAGCCGGCTCAGTTGATCGCGCTGCTGTCCGCCGCGGTCGCCTGGGCCTGGAGGCGGGTCAGGACGCCGGCGGGGCTGCCCCCGGGGAGGAAGGCCTGGCCCATGCTCTCCTTCACGGCCGTGCTGATCTCGGCCCAGGAGGTCTTGCCCGCGGGGTAGAGCTGGGAGCCGGGCAGCTGGTCGAGGAAGGGCCGCAGGGCCTTGTCCCGGGCCGCGCCGGACGCGTCCATGGCGCCGGACGCGGAGCTGGTGACCGGCAGCTGGCCGAACTCGCGGGAGAAGTCGAGGACGTTCTTCTCCTGGTACACGAAGTCGAGGAAGGAGCCGATCTGCTCGGCGTGCCCGTTCTGCCTGAAGGCCGTCATCCAGTCGGTGACGCCCATCGAGGCCCTGGCCCGGCCGGTGCGGCCCGGCAGCGGCACCATGCCGAACTTCACGCCCTTCGCCTCGGCCTGCTGGATCAGCATGGGGTGCCCGTCGAGCATGCCGACCTGGCCGTCGGCGAAGGCGGCGAAGGCAGTGGCGCGGTTGAGCTTGCCGGGGGCGACCGGACCGGTCAGGCCCTTGCCGACCAGGTCGTCCTTGAGCCAGGTGAAGGTGCGCGTGTTCTCGGCGGAGTCGAGCGTGTAGGTGCCGATGTCGTCGGTGTAGCCGCTGCCGCCGGCGAGCATCCACTGCATGGCCTCGGCCTGCGCCTCCTCGGGGCCCAACGGCAGCGCGAACGGGTACTTCACGCCCTGGGCCTTGAGCGCGCGGGCGTCGGCCGCCAGCTCGTCCCAGTCGGTGGGCGGGGTGATGCCGGCCTCGGTGAACAGGGTCTTGTTGTAGAAGAGCACGCGCGTCGAGGCGGCGAAGGGCATGCCGTACTGCTCGTGGTTCCACTGACCCGCCTCGGCGAGCTGGGAGGAGAAGTCGCCCTGGGTGGTGATGGAGAGCAGGTCGGAGGCCGGGTAGAGCTTGCCCGCGGCCGCGTAGTCGGCGTAGGAGCCCATCTGCGCCATGTCGGGGGCGTGGCCGGCGTCGACCATGTCCTTGACCTTGCGGTCGACGTCCTTCCAGGAGTAGACGCTGACCTGGACCTTCACTCCGGGGTGCTTGGCCTCGTAGCTCCTGACCAGGGCGTCCCAGTACTTCTGGGTGCTGTTGGCCGCGGAGTCGCCGTATTCGGCGGCGACCAGCTTGAGGGTGACGTCGGAGGAGCCCGTGCTCCCGCAGCCGCCGAGGACCGCCGCCATGCCCAGTGCGGACACCACCGCGATCGTTCCTGCCATACCCCGACGCACCGTCAAATCCCCAGTTCTGCTGTCCGACTGTCCGCATTCCGGACTCATAAGGTCTACACCAGGCGAGTGGACTAGACCTCTCGCGGGTAGGGGGTCACACTGGGCCCGTGAGACATGTCGTCGCCCTGGACGTGGGCGGTACCGGGATGAAGGCCGCCCTGGTCGGCGAGGACGGCGCGCTGCTGCACCGCGCCCGCCGGCCCACCGGCCGCGAGCACGGCCCCGAGGCGGTGGTCGGGAACATCCTCGGCTTCGCCGCCGAGCTGCGCGCGTACGGCGTCGAGCACTACGGCGAACCGGCCGCCGCGGCCGGCCTCGCGGTCCCCGGCATCATCGACGAGGAGCAGGGCGTCGCCGTCTTCGCGGCCAACCTCGGCTGGCGGGATGTCCCCCTGCGCGCCCTGGTCGCCGAGCGGCTCGGCATGCCCGCCGCGCTCGGCCACGACGTGCGCACCGGCGGCCTCGCCGAGGGCCGGCTCGGCGCGGGCCGGGGCGCCGACCGGTTCCTGTTCGTGGCCCTGGGCACCGGGATCGCCGGCGCCATCGGCCTGGACGGACGGGTCGAGGCGGGCGCGCACGGCTTCGCGGGCGAGATCGGGCACGTCGTCGTACGGCCCGGCGGCCTCGCCTGCCCCTGCGGACAGCGCGGCTGTCTGGAGCGGTACGCCTCCGCGTCCGCCGTCGGCTCGGCGTGGGCGGCGGTCCGCGAGGACCCGGGAGCGGACGCGGCCGGCTGCGCCGAGGCCGTCGCGTCCGGCGACCCGGACGCCGTCCGGGTGTGGCAGGAGGCGGTGGACGCGCTCGCCGACGGCCTGGTCACCGCGCTCACCCTGCTGGATCCGCGCACGCTCATCATCGGCGGCGGCCTGGCCGAGGCGGGGGACGTGCTGTTCCGGCCGCTGCGGGACGCCGTCCGCCGCCGGGTCACCTTCCAGAAGACGCCCGCCCTCGTCCCCGCCGCCCTCGGCGACACCGCGGGCTGCCTGGGTGCCGGGCTGCTCGCCCGTGATCTCCTCGACTCCACCGACCCCTCGGAGGTAACCGCCTGATGGCTCTCAGCTTGGTTCTCGCAGGTGCCCGGGTGGTGCTGCCCACCGGGGTGGTGGACGACGGACGCCTGGCCGTGGAGGGCACCCGGATCGCGCACACGGCCCCCGAGGGCGCCGAGGTCGTCGACGTACGGGGGCACTGGCTCGTCCCCGGCTTCGTCGACCTCCACAACCACGGCGGCGGCGGCGCCTCCTTCTCGGGCACGGCGGACGACGCGCTGACGGCCGTGCGCGCCCACCGCCGGCACGGCACCACCACCCTCGTCGCCTCCACCGTCACCGACGAGATGGACGTACTGGTGCGCCAGGCGGGGCTGTTGAGCGAGCTGGCCGAACAGGGGGAGATCGCCGGCATCCACTTCGAGGGGCCGTTCATCTCGCCGTGCCGCAAGGGCGCGCACTCCGAGGCGCTGCTGCGCCACCCGGAGCCGGCCGAGGTCCGCAAACTGATCGACGCGGCGCGCGGCCGGGCCCGGATGGTCACCCTCGCCACCGAACTGCCGGGCGGCATCGACTCCGTACGGCTGCTCGCGGAGGCCGGGGTGATCGCGGCGGTCGGGCACACGGACGCCACCTACGAGCAGACGGCCGAGGCGATCGACGCGGGCGCCACGGTCGCCACCCACCTCTTCAACGCCATGCCCGCCCTCGGCCACCGCTCCCCCGGCCCGGTCGCGGCCCTGCTGGAGGACGAGCGGGTCACGGTGGAGCTGATCAACGACGGCACCCATCTGCACCCGGCCGCACTGGAGTTGGCGTTCCGTCACGCGGGTGCCTCCCGGGTGGCCTTCATCACCGACGCGATGGACGCGGCGGGCGCCGGTGACGGCCGCTATCTGCTCGGCCCGCTGGAGGTCGAGGTCAGCGACGGCGTGGCCCGCCTGGTGGAGGGCGGCTCGATCGCCGGCTCCACGCTGACCCAGGACCGGGCTTTCAAGCGGGCGGTGACGATCGACCGGCTCCCGGTGCGGGACGTGGTCACGGCCCTGTCCGCCAACCCCGCCCGGCTGCTCGGCCTGTACGACCGCGTGGGCTCGCTGGAGCCGGGCAAGGACGCGGACCTGGTCCTGCTGGACGAGGACTTCGGCCTCAAGGGCGTGATGCGCCGGGGTGAATGGGTACTCACGCCCCAACTGCCCTGATCTGCACCCCCCTTCACCGCACGGCGGTCGGTCCGCGCACTGGGCCGACCGCTCTGTCTTTGGCATGATCGGGCCCTCGGAAACCGAAGGCACGCCATGCGAGGGAGGCAGGACCGGTGATCCTCACGGTCACGCTGAACACCGCTCTCGACATCACCTATCGCGTACGGTCCCTGCGGCCGCAGACCTCGCACCGCGTCTCGGACGTCGTCGAGCGGCCCGGCGGCAAGGGTGTGAACGTGGCCCGCGTGCTGGCGGCCCTCGGGCACGACGTCACGATCACCGGGTTCGCGGGCGGTGCCACCGGCGAGACGCTGCGCGAACAGCTCGCGCGGACACCGCGGTTGACCGACGCCCTGGTCCCGGTGGCCGGACCCACCCGGCGCACGATCGCCGTCGTGGACGCGCTCTCCGGCGACGCCACACAGCTGAACGAGCCGGGTCCGCAGGTCCGGCCGGACGAGTGGGCCGCGTTCCAGGACACCTACGGCGAACTCCTGTGCTCCGCCTCGACGGTGGCCCTCTGCGGCAGCCTGCCGCCGGGGGTGCCGGTGGGCGCGTACGCCAGTCTCATACGGACGGCGCGGGCCGCCGGCGTCCCGGTCCTGCTGGACACCAGCGGCGAGCCGCTGCGCCGCGGGGTCGCGGCCCGCCCCGACATCGTCAAGCCGAACGCCGCCGAGCTGGCCGAACTCACCGGTTCCCACGAGCCGTCGCGCGCGACCCAGGACGCCCGCCGGCGCGGTGCCCACGCGGTCGTCGCCTCCCTCGGTCCGGACGGCCTGCTGGCCGTGACTCCCGAGGGCCGCTGGCGTGCCACGCCGCCGTCCCGCGTCCCCGGCAACCCGACCGGAGCGGGCGACTCGGTGGTCGCGGGCCTGCTGTCGGGCCTCGTCGAACACCTGCCATGGCCCGCACGACTGGCCCGCGCGGCCGCGCTGTCGGCGGCGACGGTACAGGCGCCCGTGGCGGGCGAGTTCGACCGCGTGGCCTACGAGACGCTGCTGCGACAGATCTCGGTGACGGGGAAAGACGTCGCGGCATGAACCGCCCCCCAGCTTGTCCGACCGCGGGACGGCCGAGGGGCGTCACGGCAGTGGTGCTGCCGTGACGCCCCTCGGTCGTCGGTCACAAGTCGCGCTATCGCCAGCCCTTTTCCAACCACAGCGTGTCCAGATCGGCGTCGCACTGATTGCCCTGCGCGCAGGAGATGCTGATGGTGTTGGACCCCTGCTTCAGCTGGATGTTCGACCAGGTGTGAGTCCAGCCGTGCTCCCGGTCGCCCTCGGCGGCACGGGCGAAGTTCGACATGTTCAGCGGGCGGCCCAGCGACGTGCCGTTCACGGTGAGGGTCATGTTCGCGTCCTTGCCCGGGACGCCGTAGCCGACGTTGAGCGTGTACTTGCCGCCCTTGGGAAGGTCGTTGACGGTCCACGTGACCGATGCGCCGACCGCGTTCAGGCCGCCCACGTAGGTGCCGCCCGCCGCCTCGGCTCCCTTGACGTCCGAAGCCGTGGCCGCGCCGCCCGACAGCTGGACGGACTTGTCCGCGGCGTCGATCTTGGGCAGCTCGCCCGGTGCCGCCGTGGCACTGCTCGACGTGGTCGGGGCGGTGCTCTGCGACTGGGTCGGCGTCGTGCCGGCCTCGTTGCCCGACTTGTCGTCGTCCGAGTTGCCGTTGATCATCGCGATGCTGATGCCGATGACGACCGCGGCGACCACCGCGATCGCGCCGATCAGCAGACCCTTGGTGTTCGGTCCGCGCCGCCCGCCGGCGGGCGGCGCCGAGCGCCGGCCCCCCGGGGCACCGCCGTGGTTGTCGGGGGTCTGGTAGGCGGCGGTGTTCGCCTGGCCGTAGGCGCCCTGCTGCTGCGGGGCGGCCGGCTGCTGGCCGTACGACGGCTGCTGCTGGCCGTACTGGCGCTCACCGACCGTGCGCACCCGGCTGACCTGGTTCGGGTAGCCGTAGCCACCGGACGGCGGCTGGGCCCCCCTGGCCTGTCCGTCGGCGTAGAGGTAGCCGAACGGGTCGTCGTCCTCGGGCGTGCTCGCGCCGTTGTCGCCGGACGTCATCCCTTGGTACTCCTCAGCAGGTGCGGGCGGATGCGGGTACGCGTTGGAATGGCGAGCCTACCCCCATCGAGTGACCCGAACGGGTGACTCAGGCCGCTTCAACTCCCTGACCTGCACATCATCCGGCACGCCGATGCTGTTTGGGACGAGATCGTTTCTCTACGTACATCCGTTCGTCAGCGGACTTCAACACTTCGTCCGCCGTCATCCCGCAGTGCGCCCATCCGATGCCGAAGCTGGCGCCGACCCGGACGGCCCGGCCCTCGGCGCGGATGGGCTGGATGATCTCGTTGCGCAGGCGCACGGCGAGGTCCTGGGCGTCGGCCTTGCCGAGGCCGTCGGCGAGGATCACGAACTCGTCGCCACCGAGCCGGGCCACGGTGTCACCGTCGCGCACACCCCGGCTGAGCCGGTGGGCCACCTCGATGAGGACCGCGTCACCGGCGTTGTGACCGAACCGGTCGTTGATCGACTTGAAGCCGTCCAGGTCGCAGAAGAGGACCGCCAGACCCTTGGTGCCGTCGTCGCGGCCGTCCTCGGGGGCGACGGTGTGGACGTGGTGGTCGTAGGCGCCAGGCGCCTCGACACCGGGCGCGAAGTCGAAGCCGTGTCCCGCGGGGGCGTCGAAGGCGGGGTGGCCGTAGGCCGCGTCCAGGGAGTCCAGGTCGCCGGGCTGGGCCGTGCGGCGGCACAGCCGGGCCGACAGGCGCGAGCGCAGCTCGGCGGAGTTCGGCAGGCCGGTCAGGGAGTCGTGGGAGGCGCGGTGGGCGAGCTGGAGCTCGCGGCGCTTGCGCTCCTCTATGTCCTCGACGTGGGTGAGCAGGAAGCGGGGCCCGTCGGCGGCGTCGGCGACGACGGAGTTGCGCAGCGACACCCAGACGTAGCTGCCGTCGCGGCGGCCCAGGCGCAGCTCGGCACGGCCGCCCTCGGCGGAGGTGCGCAGCAGGGTGCCGACGTCCTCGGGGTGGACGAGGTCGGAGAAGGAGTAGCGGCGCATCGCGGAGGCGGGGCGGCCCAGCAGCCGGCACAGGGCGTCGTTGGTGCGCAGGATGCGGCCGTGCTGGTCGCCGCCCATCTCGGCGATGGCCATGCCGGAGGGGGCGTACTCGAAGGCCTGCCGGAAGCTTTCCTCACTGGCGCGCAGGGCCTGCTGGTCCCGCTCCAGGCGGACCAGGGCGCGCTGCATGTTCGCACGTAGACGCGCGTTGCTGATCGCGATGGCGGCCTGGAAGGCGTACATCTGGAGGGCCTCACGGCCCCAGGCGCCGGGGCGGCGGCCGTTGCGCGGGCGGTCGACGGATATGACCCCGAGCAGCTCGCCGGAGGAACCGCCGCCCTGCACACCGGGTGTGAACATCGGCGCGAAGAGCCGGTCGGAGGGGTGCCACTCGTCCTCGAAGCGGGGAGCGGGACCGTCGGTGAACCACTGCGGGACGTCGTCGTCGTCGAGGACCCAGCCCTCGGTGTGGGGGATGAACACCAGGTCGCCCCACTCCTCGCCCATGGCGAGGCGCCGGTCCCAGGAGTCGCGGGAGCCCACCCGGCCGGTGATCAGGGCCTCGGCGGCGGAGTTCCCGGAGAACGCGGCGACGACGAGGTCGCCGTCGGGCCGGACGAGGTTGACGCAGGCCATCTCGTAGCCGAGGGCGTTCACGGCGCCGTCGGAGACCGTCTGCAGCGTGTCCGCCAGGCTGCGTGCCGTGTTCATGTCGGCCATGACCTGGTGCAGCTGCCTGAGGGACGCAAGACGGACATACGGTTCCGACTCGGTCTCCATGTTTGCCCTCCCCCCGAGTCCTCGCAGCGAATCAAGGGTCCTCTTCGGCCTCTTCGCCACTGAATCACAGCGCGCTGCCCACTCGGTACACAGGGTCAACAATTACTGTCTCTTGTGACTCAAGTCACAGCGGAACGTGAACAATTGAGTGGAGTTTCCGCGCTTTACCTGTGCGTTTCCCGAACGCAAGGTTTGCGACCGTGTGCACATGATGCGCGAATCGTCCACACCACTGGTCCGCAGGTCCTAGGACCCGGTTCGGGCGGAGGCCCGATGCGGTGCGTGCGCTGCGGAGATTAGCGTTTCCGGCGTGCTGAACTCTCCCTCCCCCGCCACCACCCTTGCTTCCGGGCATGCTGAGGGGGTGAGCAACGACGAGTTCCGGGCCGCCATGTCCCGGCTGGCCGCGGGCGTCGTCCTGGTGACCGCGCAGGAACCGCCGCTGGACCCCGACGACCCGAACGCACCGGACGGGGAGGACGTCGGCATGACGGCCACCGCCTTCCTGTCGGTCTCCCTGGACCCGCCGCTGGTGATGGTGAGCCTGCGCGAGGGCTCCCGGATGGACGACCTGCTCGACGAGCAGCCGCTGTGGGCGGTCTCGGTCCTCACCGAGAACCAGCGGCACATCGCGGGCCGCTTCGCGATGAAGGGCCGCATCAGCGACCGCCTGCTGTTCGAGGACATCGCCAGCGTCCGCGGCGAGGTCAGCGGCGCCCCCCTGATCGGCGGCGCGCTGGCCACCCTGGAGTGCCGCACCGAACAGCGCGTGCCGGCCGGCGACCACACCCTCGTCATCGGCCGCGTCCTGACCGCCCATGTCCCGAGCGCGGAGGGCGGCCCCCTGCTGTACTTCCGGGGGCGGTACCGGCAGTTGGGGTGAGGAACCGGAGGCGGGACACGAGCCCGGGGAGCGGGGCCGAGACCCGGGCCGGGGGCGGGCGGAATTCCGTGGCCCGGCCGGAGCTCCCGCCCTAAGGTGCGCGGATGACACCCCGCCTGGCCGAACTCACGCCTCTCAACTTCGAAGCCGCACTCGCCGTCCGCGTCCGCCCCAGCCAGGAGCACGCGGTCGAACCGGTCGCGCACTCCCTCGCCGAGGCCTACGTCCACCCGGCAGGCGTCGCCTGGCCCCGCCTGATCGTGGACGGCGACCGCCCGGTCGGCTTCCTGATGGCGTTCCTCGACATCGACTGGCGCGGCGACGGCACCCTGACCCGCTCCGGCCTGTGGCGGCTGAACATCGACGCGGCCGAGCAGGGCAAGGGCTACGGCAGCTTCGCCGTCCGCTCGGTAGCGGAGGAACTACGCCGCCGGGGCACCGAGGAGCTGTACGTCACCTGGCACCCGGGCCCGGACGGCCCCGAGGAGTTCTACCTCCGTCTGGGCTTTCGGGTGACCGGCGAGACGAGCGGCGGCCAGACGGTCGGCGTACTCACGCTGTGAGGCCGCCGGGAAAGAGCCGGCTAGCCCCAGTCCCGCGCGGAGCGTCCCCGCTTCGTGTCCGAGCGCTGCTTCTTCTCGCGCAGCCGGCGCTCGTTGATGCCGCGTGGGATGCGGGTGGGACGGCGGGCCTTGGGCGGGGGTGCGGTGGCCTCGGCGAGGAGGGCGGCCAGGCGTACGGCGGCGGCCTCGCGGTTGCGCCACTGGGAGCGGTGCTCGGAGGAGCGTACGACCACGGCCCCGTCCACCAGGCGGCCTTCCAGCCGCTGCAGCGCCCGCTCCTTCCACACCGGCGGCAGCGCCTCGGTGCGGGCCAGGTCGAAGCGCAGCTCCACCTGGGAGTCGCTGGTGTTCACATGCTGCCCGCCGGGCCCGGAGGACCTGGAGAAACGCCATGACAGCTCGGCCTCGGGCAGCGAGACCGAACCACGGATGAAATAGGGGCCGGACATGTGTCCCATGTTCCCGGTCCGACCTGCCCCGCGTCACCCCGTTTACCCGGCGAGCCCACCGCCGGGTAAAAAAGGTAAAGGGGCCCGGAACCTCCGGGACCCCTCTCGACGTTCTTCCCCGTGACGGTAGCTTCGTCGGCACAGACACCCAAAAGGGAAGGGACTCCCAATCATGGCTGTAAGCCTGTCCAAGGGCGGCAACGTCTCGCTCACCAAGGAGGCTCCGGGCCTGACCGCCGTGACCGTGGGCCTCGGCTGGGACGTCCGCACCACCACCGGCACGGACTTCGACCTGGACGCCTCCGCGATCGCGGTGAACACCCAGGGCAAGGTCTACTCCGACGCCCACTTCGTCTTCTTCAACAACAAGCAGACGCCGGACAACACCATCGTCCACACCGGTGACAACCGCACCGGCGAGGGCGCCGGCGACGACGAGGCCATCAACGTCAACCTGGCCACGCTCCCGGCCGACGTCGACAAGGTCGTCTTCCCGGTCTCCATCTACGACGCCGAGAACCGCGGCCAGAACTTCGGCCAGATCCGCAACGCCTACATCCGCATCATCAACCAGGCCGGCGGCGCCGAGATCGCCCGCTACGACCTCTCCGAGGACGCGGCCACCGAGACGGCCATGATCTTCGGCGAGCTGTACCGCAACGGCGCCGAGTGGAAGTTCCGCGCGGTCGGCCAGGGCTACGCCTCGGGCCTGGTGGGCATCGCCCAGGACTTCGGCGTCAACGTCTGACACCCGCGCACCCCGCAGGGGCCCCGGCCGCCGGCGCGGCCGGAGCCCCGCCGGTGCCGGGACGCGGACCGGGGCGCGGACCAGGTCGCGGGCGCGGGCGCAGGGCGCCGTAAAACCCTCGGGCCCCGCGCGCGGCCCGCGTTACCGTGCCCACGTGATCCTTCGACCCCTGTCCCCCGGCGGTGACATCCCGGCCCCGCTGCTCGCCGAACTGACCGCCCTGTACGCCTCCCAGCACGAGTTCCACACCCTCAGCGGCGACTTCCCCGACCCCGGGGACATCCGCCCCGAGCAGGTGGCGGCCGCGCTGGCCGGCGAACTGGCGCACCCGGACGCGCAGGTGCTGCTCGCCCGCGCCGAGGGGCGTCTGGTCGCGATCGCGATCACACTGGCCCACCACCCCGACCCGGATGACCCCGACCCGTGGATCGGGCTGCTGATGGTCGACGCGGCCGAGCGGAAGAAGGGCTACGGCCGCCGGATCGCCACCCTGGTCGAGGAGCGCTTCCGGGCCGACGGCCGCGACGCCGTGCGGCTCGCCGTCCTCGACGGCAACACCAAGGGGCTGGCCTTCTGGACCGCCCTCGGCTACCGGGTCGTCGCCCACCGCCCCGACCGCGCCCTCGGCCGCCCCTGCGCCGTCCTGCGCAAGGCGCTGCGCGCCACGGAAGGGGCGGACCGTACCGACGCCGTGGCCCCCTAGGGACAAGAGGCATGTGCGCCTCTTCCCGTGGGAAGCGGGCCGGGCAGGGACGGGCCCGCTCAGGGACGGGCCGGCTTGCCCTCTCCGTACAGCCAGTCCTTCCAGATCTCCGAGAAGTCCTCGCCCGGGGCCTTCTTCTCGACGTACGCGGTGAAGTCGGCGGTGCTCGCGGTGCCGTAGCGGTAGGTGGCGGCCCAGCCCCGGAGGATGGCGAAGAAGGTGTCGTCACCGACCTTCTGGCGGATCTTCTGCAGGACCATCGCACCGCGCCCGTAGACGGGGCTGTCGGAGATGACCGCGGCACCGGCCGGCTTCGCGGGCGGGAAGTCCCAGAGGGCGTCGTCGTGACCGCGGTAGAGATCGGTGAAGGACTGCTGGGCGCTGCGGCCGCCGTGATCCTCGGTGTACAGCCACTCCGCGTAGGTGGCGAAGCCCTCGTTGAGCCACATGCCCTGCCAGTCGGCGGGAGTGACCGAGTCGCCGTACCACTGGTGGGCGAGTTCGTGCACGAGGGTCGAGGTGTCGGGGGCGCCGGGGAAAACGGGGCGGGACTGGGTCTCCAGGGCGTAGCCGACGTCGCCGGGCCGCTCGACGATCGCCCCGGCGGAGGAGAAGGGATACGGCCCGAACCGGCTCTCCTCCCACGCGAGGACACCGGGGATCTTCGCCAGGGCCGGCCTGCTCGCCGCGGCCTGCGTGGGGTCGACGGCGGTGAGGACGGGCAGGCCGTGCGGGCCGGTGGTGCGGGCGATGTCGAAGTGGCCGATGGCGACGGTGGCGAGGTAGCTCGCCATGGGCTGGGCCATGTGCCAGGAGTAGGCGGTACGGCCGCCCGAGGTGCGCTGCCCGGTCGGCTCGCCGTTGGAGACGGCCCGAAGGCCCTGCGGGACGGTGACCGTGATGTCGTACGTCGCCTTGTCCGAGGGGTGGTGGTTGCCGGGGAACCAGGCCATGGAGCCGACCGGCTCGCCGAGGCCGAGCGCGCCGTCGGCGGTGAACAGCCAGCCCTCCTTGGAGCCGTCGGGGTCGGTGACGGTCTGCGGGGTCCCGGAGTAGCGGACGGTGGTGCGGAACGTCTCGCCGTCGCGGAGGTCGTCGTGCGGGCGGACGGTGAGTTCCTGGCCGGTGCGGTTCCAGCGGGCGCCCTTGCCCCCGACGGTGACCTTCTCGACGCGCAGACCGGCGAGGTCGAGGTCGAAGGCGGTCAGGTCGTGGGCGGCGCGGGCGGTGACGACCGCCGTGGCGGTGAGGTGCCGGGTGGCCGGGGTGTAGTCCAGGGTGAGGGCGTAGTGGGTGACGTCGTAGCCGCCGTTGCCCGCCTTCGGGAAGTACGGGTCGCGCAGGCCGGAGCCGCCCGGGGTGCCACGGACGCCGCCGTCGCACGCGGTGCCGGTGAGGGCGAGCGCGCACAGCGCCGCGACGGCCGGGAGAAGGCGCGCGGATGTGGCCATACAGCGATCTTAGGGGCGATGGGGCGGACGTCCCCCGGCGTGACACCATCTGTCCGTGCTCGACATCGGCTACGCCCTCGCCAACCGCTTCCCGGACCCGCCGCAGACGGACTACCGCCGTGCGGACGCCCGCGCGCTGCGGCACGACCTGTTCTGCGGGGACGTCTATCTCGCCGACACCGAGAAGGACCGGGAACTGTCCACAGCCTGGGGATGGGTGCCGGTGCTGGACTTCGCCTGGGCGCTGTGCGACATCGTGGAGCAGCTGGACAAGGACCCCATGGGCTCCCGCGCCGCGCGGCCGCAGCGGGCGGAGCTGGACTTCACCGAGTCCACCGACCGGATGCTCTTCGAGCGCCGCTTCGGCTGGGTGGACATCGCCTCCGACTGGCTCCCCGCCGAGGAGGCCCCGCTGAGCTTCTCCCACGCCGCGCTCCGGCGCGAGGCGCGCGACTTCCTCCACGACCTGATCGCCGACCTGACCGATCTGCACGAGGAGCTGGCGGAGAACCCGGTGATCTGGGATCTGCAGGCCCGCTTCCCCCGCGTGCCGTGAGGTGAGGTGACGTGAGACGAGGGGCGGGCGGTCACCGCACCCCCTCACGCGGGTACCCCACCCCTCACGCGGGCACCCCGCCCCTCACCCCTCCACCCTGATCCCCAGCTCCGCCGCCAGCACCGGTGCCAGATCCAGCAGCTGCCCCGTGCTGATCACCGCCCCGGCCAGCCGGTCCAGTCCGCGCGTGATCTCCAGGGGAGCGGCCCCGCGCAGGTCGACGTCCTTCAGGGCGGCCCCGCCGAAGTCGGCCTCCTTCAGGGCGCAGTCCACGAACTCGACCCGTTCCAGGCGGGCGCCTGCGAAGTCGGGTTCGACCAGGACACAGGATTCGAAGACGACGTCCTTCAGACGCGCCTCGCGGAAGTTGAGGAAGTCGAGTTTGCCGCCGCGTACGACGACGCGTTCCAGGACGGCGCCGTGGAGCTGGGTGCCGCCCAGGCGGGCGTCGACCACCTCGACGTCGCGGAACGTGGACTCGGCCAGATACGTGCCCACGCCGCGCGGGGCGGTCAGGACCGAGTCCAGGAACCGGGCCCGGCCCAGTGCCGTCTCGTCCAGCGCGCAGCCCGTCAGCGCGCAGTCCATGAAGCGGGCCCCCGCACCGTCCTGACCGGCCAGGTCCGCCTCCCGGAACTCCAGCCCGTCGTAGTCGCCGTCCGGCGCCAGCTCCCCGTACGCCCAGGGCTCCAGGGCCGGCAGCCGCACCTCCGGCCGCCGCGCGCCCTTCACGCCCGCCCGCCGCGCGCCTCCGCGCACCGCCACCCCCGCGCGCACCCCACCACTCGCACCACTCGCACCACTCGTACCGCCCATGCCCGCCCCACTCGTACCGCTCGTGCCCGTCGCTCGCCTCGCCATGGCCCCATGCTGCACCCCGCCACCGACAAACCGTCCGGCCCGCGAAAACCGCGCCCCCGCCGCCGCCCCGCCGCCCCCACCGCCCCTCCGCCCGGATGTCACATTCCGGCCCGCCCGGACGTCGGTCCCTGCGACAGCACGGTCGTCGCTCGGACACTCGCCGCCGGGGCGCGGCACGATCGGAAAGGTGGTGCCGGAGCCATGAAGGACAAGCCCGGAAACCCTCTTCACCCGGATGCGGCACATCCCGATCCATGGTCTTCTGGCCAGATGGACGACGGCCGAACGAGTGATCCTCCACAGCCGTACGCGGGAACCGAGCCCGCCGATCCCCGGCGCTGGTGGGCCCTGGTCGTCATCGCGCTCGCCCAGCTGATGGTGGTCCTGGACGCGACGATAGTGAACATCGCGCTCCCCTCGGCACAGCACGCGCTGCACATGTCGGACGGCAACCGGCAGTGGGTGATCACCGCCTACACCCTCGCCTTCGGCGGCCTCCTGCTGCTGGGCGGCCGGATCGCCGACCTGGTCGGACGCAAACGCACCTTCGTCGTCGGACTGATCGGCTTCGCGCTCGCCTCCGCCCTGGGCGGCGGAGCCACCAGCTCCGCCATGCTCTTCGGCGCACGCGCCCTGCAGGGCGCCTTCGCCGCCGTCCTCGCGCCCTCCGCGCTGTCCCTGCTGACGACGGCCTTCACCGACCCCCGGGAACGCGGCAAGGCCTTCGGCGTCTACGGCGCCCTGGCCGGCAGCGGCTCGGCGATCGGGTTCATCGTCGGCGGGCTGCTCACCGAGTACCTGAACTGGCGCTGGTGCCTGTACGTCAACGTGCCCATCGCGATCGTCGCGGTCCTCGGCGCCTTCGCCCTGTTGCGCGACCGCCCCGGCGCCCGCGGCGCCCGCCTCGACGTGCCCGGCGCGCTGCTCGGCTGCGGCGGGCTGGTGACCATCGTCTACGGCTTCAGCGAGGCCGAGCCGCGCGGCTGGACCGACCCCCTGGTCCTCGCCCTCCTCGCGGCCGGCGTGCTGCTGCTCGCCACGTTCGTGTGGTGGCAGAACCGGGCGCCGAGTCCGCTGCTGCCGCTGCACATCGTCAGGGACCGCGACCGCGCGGGCTGCTTCCTGACGATGATGCTCGCGGTGATCGGCATGTTCGGGCTGTTCCTCTTCATGACCTACTACCTCCAGGTCATCCTCGGCTACTCGCCGGTCAGGGCGGGCCTGGCCTTCCTGCCGCTGACCGCCGCGATCATCACCGGCTCCACGCAGATATCCGCCCGCCTGCTCAGCCGTGTGGCGCCCCGGCTGCTCATGGTGCCCGGCATGCTCCTGGCCGTCGCCGGGCTGCTGCTGCTCACCCGGATGCGGGTCGGCTCCTCCTACACCACGGAGATCCTGCCCTCCCTGCTGCTCCTGGGGCTCGGCATGGGTCTGACCTTCATGCCGATCTTCGCCACCGCCACCGCGGGCGTGGCTCCTCGGGACGCCGGGGTCACCTCGGCGACCGTCAACACCGCCCAGCAGGTCGGCGGCTCCATCGGCACGGCCCTGCTCAACACCATCGCCACCACCAGCAGCGCGGCCTACATCGCCGCGCATCTGCACCGGCCCTCCGACAGGGCCGCCGTCCTCCCCGTGGGCGTGGTGCACGGCTACACGGTGGCCATCTGGTGGGCGGCCGGCGTCATGCTCGCGGCGGCCCTGGCCGCGGGGCTGATGATCACGGCCAAGGCGCCGGGGCGCAGCACACCGGCCAGGACACCGGTGCCGGAGTCGGTCGGCTGAGCCCGCTGCCGGAGTCGGTCAACTGAGCCGGCCCCGCGCCGGGCGGGTGCGCCGCGGGGGTGCCGGGAGGGACAGGGGCGGTGGACCGGTGCCTCAGTGCCGCCCCGCCACCCGGTCCGCCACGCGCGCCAGCCGTGAGGACCGCGTGGCGGGGTTGCGGCGTTCGCGCTGGTCGGCCGCGCGGTAGGTGGCGTACATGCCCTGCACGCCGAGCCAGCGGAAGGGTTCCGGTTCCCACTTGCGGACCTTGTGGTTCACCCAGGGCAGGTCGGTCAGGCCGGTGCGGCCGGCCTGGCCCGAGTCCTGCTGGACGAGGTCGCGCAGGGTGCGGGCGGCCAGGTTGGCGGTGGCCACGCCCGAGCCGACGTAGCCGCCCGCCCAGCCGAGTCCGGTGGCCCGGTCGAGGGTGACCGTGGCGCACCAGTCGCGGGGCACGCCGAGGACGCCGGACCAGGCGTGCGCGATCCGGACACCGGCCAGGGAGGGGAAGAAGCGGACCAGGATCTCCCTGAGCGCCGCGATCGTCTCCTCCTGCGTGCGGCCGTCGTTGTCGGTGCGCGAGCCGAAGCGGTACGGCACCCCGCGTCCGCCCAGCGCGATCCGGCCGTCGGCGGTGCGCTGGGCGTACATGTAGGCGTGCGCCATGTCGCCGAGGGTCTCCCGGCCGTCCCAGCCGATCGCCGCCCACTGCCCGTCGGTCAGCGGCTCGGTGGCGATCATGGAGGAGTTCATGGGCAGCCAGGTGCGCTTCTGGCCCTTCAGGGACGCGGTGAAGCCCTCGGTGCAGCGCAGGACGTAGGACGCGCGGACCGTGCCGTAGGGCGTGACGGCGTGCCGGGGGCGTATCTCCGTCACCGGTGTCGACTCGTGCACGGTGACCCCGAGCGCCTCCACGGCCGCCGCGAGGCCCTTCACCAGCTTCCCCGGGTGCAGCCGCGCCCCGTGCGGGGTCCAGGTCGAGCCGACGGCGTCCGCGACCCTGATCCGTTCGGCGGTCTCCCGGGCGCCGTACAGCTCGCGGTCCTTCTCGCCGTACGACAGCTCGTGCGCGTGGAAGGCCCTGAGCCGGGCCAGCTGGGCGGGTGTGGTCGCCACTTCGAGGACGCCGCCCGGGTGCAGGTCCGCGTCGATGCCCTCCGCCCCGGCGACCGCGATCACCTCGGCGACGGTGTCGTTCATCGCCTTCTGGAGCCGTACGGCCGCCTCGTGGCCGTGCAGCTTCGCGTACCGGTCGCGGCCGGCGACGCCGTTGTACAGCCAGCCGCCGTTGCGGCCGGAGGCGCCGTAGCCGCAGAACTTCTGCTCCAGGACGGTGATCCGCAGGAAGGGGGCGGCCTTCTTCAGGTAGTAGGCGGTCCACAGTCCCGTGTAGCCGCCGCCGACGATCACCACGTCGGCCGACGCGTCCCCGGTCAGCGGCTCCCGCACCGCGGGGAGGCCGTCGTGGGCGTACCAGAAGGAGATGCCGCCGTTGACGGCACCGCTCGCCGAGCTGCTCATGCGCGGGACGTTAACCCCTGAGAGCGGCCAGTGTCTCCTTCGGATTCCATGCTTTTCCGCAGCCCCTGACCAGCGGGAAGCACGCCAGTCCGGTCAATACGGACACCGCGTGGCCGAAGTCGGTGAAGGTGCGGCCGGTGGCGAGCGGTATCGCGTACACGGCGGCCAGGACGGCCAGGTACGGGTACCGCCAGGGCCTCGCGATCCGGTAGGTGAGCACCCCCATCACGCCCGCCATCGCGTAACTCACGCCGATGTCCAGGGTGTTGACCGCCGAGTGCGGGGCGTGGCCGTCACGGACGGCCTTCAGCAGGGCCAGTTCGCTGATCAGCGTGGCGAACACGTGTGCGGACGCGCACACCGCGAGCCAGCGCGCGGTGCCGAGCCAGCGCTCGGCCTGGGCGTGGAAGACGCCGTACAGCACGGCGTACGGCAGCCAGTGCCCGCCGTCGATCCACATCGCGCTGGTGATCAGCACCCGTACCGGGTTCCGCGACAGCTCGTGGATGTTGGTGGACCGCTGCCGCAGGAAGTCCTGCTCGAAGTCCGGCGACATGTGGTGCAGGGCGACGGTGGTGAAGAACAGGACCGTCAGCCAGACGTAGGTGCCCGGCGCGCTGCGGACGTAGCCCGCGGCCGCCCGGAGCCCACGCCGAAACCCGCTGACCCGGTCCACATTCGTCAGTATGGTCGGCAAGGTGATCGGGCTGCCTGGCGAGCCTGTTGCTTCTCAGGAGAAATTCAGCGGGGTCGCGGGACGCGCCTTCACCACTGTCCTGCCCCGCCGCGCTGCGGAGTTCCCGCGTCTTCGGCGGTGTCACCGCCGCCCCGCCCGTCCGGCCGACCGCCGCGCCCGCCCCGGCCCGGGATGCGCCGACCGGGTGACATCGCAGACCCGCCGCCGCTTCGAGGCGCCGACCGCGGGACCTGACACGCCGCCGGACGGCCTATCCGGGCAACCCCGGATCAATCGGTCATACCGTAAGCGATATGAAGAGATGTCACCTCGCATATCTCGCGTGCGTCGCCGCCCTCGCCGGCGCGGGGCTCGGCACGACACCCGCGGCGGCCGCCCACCACCAGCTGCTGGTGGTCCACCCCGGCCAGTCCATCCAGAAGGCGGTGAACGCCGCACACGCCGGGGACACCGTCCTCGTCCTCGCCGGCACCTACCACGAGAGCGTCACGATCGGCACTCCCCAGGTGACCCTGCGCGGCGTCGGCGTCCGGACGGTCATCATGCCCGCCGCGGCCAAGGCCACCAAGGCCGGCGCCAAGGCCGCCATGAGCTGCGCCGGGAGCGGCAACGGCATCTGTGTCATCGGCACCAGGACCAAGGACGTCAAGGACGTCACCGTCGCCGACCTGACCACGACCGGCTTCACCCGCGCCGGCGTGTTCGGCATGGCCACGGACACCATGACCGTGCGTCACGTGTCCGCCGTCGGCAACGGCGTGTGGGGCATCGCCCAGGAGCGGTCCGTGCGCGGCGTCATCAGGGACAACCACGCCCACGGCAACGGCGACGCCGGCGTGTTCCTCGCCAACACCATCACGGAGGAGGCCGGCGCCTACGACGCCGGGAACACGCTGGTCTCCCACAACCGGCTGGACGACAACCGCATCGGCGTCACCGTCCGGCGGCTGCGCAACATCACCGTCGAGCAGAACGGCATCAGCGGCAACTGCGCCGGTGTCTTCGTCGTCGGCGACGAGAACAACCCGAAGGCCGGCGCCCTGAGCGTGACCGGCAACCGTGTCGTACGGAACAACAAGTTCTGCGCCAAGACGGACCGGCTGCCCGCGATCCAGGGCTCCGGCATCGTCCTCACCGGCGCCGAGAAGACCCGCGTGAGCGGCAACCTGGTCAACGGCAACGCCGGCGACTCCCCGCTGTCGGGCGGCATCGTCCTCTTCAAGAGCTTCGTCGGTGCCACCAGCGACAAGAACAGCATCGAGGACAACACGCTGGCGGACAACGCGCCGGCGGACCTCGTGAACACGGACCCGGGCAAGGGCAACACCTTCCAGCGCAACTCCTGCCGGGCGTCCAAGCCCGCGGGCCTGTGCTGACCGCCCGACCGCTGCCCCTGAAGGACCGACGAAGGCCGAAGAACGAGAAAGGGCGGCAGATGACGACCGCTGAGACAGCCCCACCGCCCCCGATGCGGCTCCGCGAGCTGGTGTTCGGGGCGGCCTGCGCCGCCGCCGTCCGGGCCGCCGCCCGGCTCGGCGTCGCCGACGCGCTGGAGAACACCCCCATGGCCGTCGAGGACCTCGCGGCCGCCGTGAAGACCGAGCCCAAGCCGCTGCGCCGGCTGCTGCGGGCCCTGTCCTGCTACGGCGTCTTCACCGAGCGCCCCGACGGCACCTTCGCGCACACCGAGATGTCCCGGCTGCTGCGCGAGGACGATCCGGGCAGCCTGCGCGCCATCGCCCTGTGGTGCACCGAGCCGTGGACCTGGGACGCCTGGCCCCGGCTCGACGAGGCCGTCCGCACCGGGAAGAACGTCGTGGAGGACCTCTACGGCAAGGAGTTCTTCACCTACCTCAACGAGGACGCCCCCGAGTCCGCGGACGTCTTCAACCGCGCCATGACCCGCTCCAGCGAGCAGTCGGCACGCGAGGTAGCGGCCCTCCTCGACCTCACCGGCGCCAAGTCGGTCGCCGACGTCGGCGGCGGCCAGGGACACGTCGTGGCCTGCCTGCTGGACAAGTACCCGGCGATGCACGGCAGCCTCCTCGACCTGCCCCGCGTCGTGGAGAACGCCCTGCCCCGGCTCCGCCCCGGCGGCGACCTAGCCGACCGCGCCCGGATCGTGCCCGGCGACGTCCGCGCCGCGATCCCGGTCAAGGCCGACGTCTACGTCATCAAGAACATCCTCGAATGGGACGACGAGTCCACCGCCCGCACCCTCGGGGGCGTCGCCGAGGCCGGCGGCCCCGGCACCCGGGTCATCGTCATCGAGAACCTCGTCGACGACACCCCCTCCATGCGCTTCAGCACCGCCATGGACCTGCTGCTCCTGCTCAACGTCGGCGGCGCCAAGCACACCACCGACAGCATGCGCGGCCGGCTGAGCGCGGCGGGCCTCGTCGTGGACGACATCAGCCCCGTCAACCCCTACCTGCACGCCTTCGACTGCCACGTCCCCGGGTGACCTCCACCCGCACAGAGCACCGGCCGCCGGGCCCGCGACGCTGCGGGCCCGGCGGCCGGTGGCCGTCCGGGGGTGCCGTACGGCTCAGTCGCGCTCCCACAGGTAGAAGCGCTGTGCCATCGCGTCCTTGGGGGACCTCCACGTCTCAGGGTCGTACGCGCTGACGTACGCCGACAGACGGTCGCTGATCCCCCGGAACTCGGGGTGGTCGTTCACCTTGGCGATGGCCGGGCCCGGCTCGCCGTCCGCCTCGACGAGGTGCATGTACACATCGCCGAACTGGAAGAGACTGCGGCGGCGCACCCCGATCAGGTGCGGCAGCTCGCCCCGGTCCGACTCCGCGAAGATCTTCGCGATGTCCTGGGCCGAACCCGGTGCCATCCGGGCCACGATCAGTGCCTGATGCATGGACTTCGTCCTCTCCTGCCGCAGGCCGGCGTCAGCCGGCCGGCGCCGGCGCGGGCCGGTGACCGGCGGCGGCCTTCTCGATCTTCTTGCGGATGAGGTCCAGCTGGACCTTGGAGTTCTTGTTGATGTTGTCGGTCATCCAGTCGTCGTCGACCGGAGCCTCCGGCTTCATCGCGAAGTCCTGCGTCCACACCATCCGCGTCCCGGCGGGCACCTCCTCGTACGCCCAGTGGATGTCCATGTGGGCGAACGGACCCGTCTCCACCCGACGGGCCCGGACGGTGCGGGCGACGGGGTCGGGCTCACGCTCCGACACCCAGCTCCAGACGGTGCCGTTGTCGTCCGGGTGCATGGTGAGACGGAACGTCGTCTTACGGCCCTCCCGCTTCAGGACCTCCACCGACGCGTACTCACTGAAGAGCTGCGGCCAGTTCTCCAGGTCGTTGGTCATGTCCCAGACCAGCTCCAGCGGAGCGGCGATCGTGATCTCGTTCTGGGTGTGTCCTGCCATCTCAGGCTCCTGCCATCAGAGTGCTGTTGACGAGGTCGAGGAACTGCCGGGGCGTCCTGCAGCGCTCGGCGTCCGGCGGCATCGGCGTACCGTGCCGGTTCTCCAGCTCGCCCACGATGCCGAGCAGCCCGAGCGAGTCGACACCCAGCGCGTCGAACGCGCTCTCGGGCATCTCCAGCACCTCGGGGGAAACGGTGATGCCGGCGGCCTTCTTCATCAGACCGGCCAGCTCTTCCACGGTGATCTGGGTCATGCGCTTTCTCCTTTCCTTTTCGCCTACAGAGCGCCGTGCCGCAGCACCAGCGCCGAGTTCGACCCCATCAGGCCCCGGCTGAGGACCAGCGCCGTGCGCAGCTCGGCGACCCGGGCACGCCCGGTCACGAGGTCGAAGTCGTGGCAGACGTCGAACACGTTCGGCGTCGGCGGGATCAGGCCGTGCTCCATCGCGAGCACCGCCGCGGCGCAGTCCAGTACGGGCGCCGCGCAGTAGCCCCGCCCGGTCCCCGTCTTCGGCGCCGTCACCGGCACCCGGGAACCGTGCGCGCCCAGCGCGTCCACCAGCGCCAGCACCTCCGCCCGGTCCGCCTCCGGCACCCCGAGGGCGTCGGCGAAGACCACGTCGACCTCCTCCGGAGCACACCCGGCCTCGTCGAGCGCTCCCCGGATGGCCTGGGCCAGGCCCTCCCGGGACTCCGCCCAGCGGGACGCCCCCGTGAAGGTCGCCGCGTGCCCGGCGACGACCGCCCGGACCTCGGCCCCGCGCTCCCGCGCCACCCGCTCCGCCTCCACCACGAGCATCGCGCCGCCCTCGGCCGGCACGAACCCGCAGGCCGCGTCGGTGAACGGGCGGTACGCGCGGGACGGATCGGGCTCCTGGCTCAGCTCCTCGTAACCGAGCTGGCAGACCATCGAGTACGGCGCCAGTGGCGCCTCGGTGGAACCCGCCACGATCGCGTTCGTACCCCGCCGCACCGCACGCGCCGCGTGCGCCACCGCGTCCAGACCGCCCGCCTCGTCCGAGGCGACCACCGAACACGGGCCCTTGAGCCCACGGCGGATCGAGATCTGACCGGTGCTCGCGGCGTAGAACCAGGCGATCGACTGGTACGGCCCGACGAACCGGCTGCCCTTGCCCCACAACCGCTGGAGCTCCCGCTGGCCGAACTCGCCACCACCGGAACCGGCGGCCGTGACCACCCCGATGGAGAACGGGTCCTGATCCGTGTCGGCCTGCCCCAGCCGGGCGTTCTCCAGCGCCAGATCCGCCGCGGCCATCGCGAAGTGCGTGAACCGGTCGGTCTGCACCAGGAACCGCTCCTCGACCGCCGCCGGGTCGAACGCGCGGACCTCACCGGCCACCTTCAGCGGAAGATGCTCGCAACCCTCCCGGGAGACCCGGTCGAGCACGCTCAGCCCCTCCTGCGTGGCCTTCCAGAAGCTGTCCGTACTGGTGCCGTTGGGCGCGATCACACCGATACCGGTGACGGCCGCGCGCCGTTCATGCGGTGCACTCATCGAGTCCTCACTCCCTCGGCCGGGTCAGGATCACCGCGGACTGGAAACCCCCGAACCCGCTGCCCACCGACAACACGCCGGACAGCTTCCGCTCACGTGCCGTCCGCGGCACGTAGTCCAGGTCGCACTCGGGATCGGGAACCTCGTAGTTCGCGGTCGGCGGTATCGCCTGCTTGGCCATCGCCAGCACGCACGCCACCACCTCGATCGCCCCGATCGCCCCCAGCGAATGCCCCACCATCGACTTGATGGAGCTCATCGGGGTGTCGTACGCGTGGCTCCCCAGCGCCCGCTTCACCGCCGCCGTCTCATGGCGGTCGTTCTGCCGGGTGCCCGAGCCGTGCGCGTTCACGTAGTCGATCGCCGTCGGGTCCAGCCGGGCCTGGTCCAGCGCCGTCTCGATCGCCCGCGCCATCTCCAGGCCCTCACTGGTCAGACCCGTCATGTGGTACGCGTTGCCGAACGTGGCGTAACCGCTCAGCTCGCAGTACACATGAGCACCACGGGCCCGCGCGTGCTCCAGCTCCTCCAGCACCAGCACTGCGCCGCCCTCACCCATGACGAACCCGTCACGGTTGTTGTCGAAGGGCCGCGAGGCGTGCGCCGGATCGTCGTTGTTCGGGGACGTCGCCTTGATCGCGTCGAAGCACGCCATCGTGATCGGCGAGATCGGCGAGTCGGAGGCACCCGCCAGGCATATGTCCGCCCGGCCCTCCTGCACCGTGTGGAAGGCGTACCCCACCGCGTCCAGACCCGACGTGCAGCCCGTCGACACCGTCTGCACCGGACCGCGCGCACCGAACCGCTCCGCCACCGACGACGCCACCGTGCTGGGCGAGAACGCCCGGTGCAGCTGCGGCTGCGCCTGCCCGTGATCCACGTCCCAGCGCTCACCACCATGGCTGACCAGCACGTAGTCGTGCTCCAGCCGGGTGGTGCCGCCGACCGCGGTGCCCACCGACACCGCGATCCGCCACGGATTCTCCTCGGCCAGATCCAGCCCCGAGTCCAGCACCGCCTCGTCGCCGGCGACCAGGGCGAACTGGATGTACCGGTCCGCCCGTTCCACCTGCTCCGCGTTGAGCCCGTACGCCGCCGGATCGAAATCACACTCGGCCGCGATCCTCGACCGCAGACCGGACGGGTCGAAGAAGGTGATGCCCCGCGTCGCCGTACGACCGCCCGAAAGCAGGTCCCAGAACGCCGGGACGCCGATGCCGCCCGGGGCGACGATGCCTATGCCGGTGACCGCCACCCGCCGGCTCATGACGGCACCTGGTCCCCGGCGGCCGACGCGCAGCACGCACCCGCCTGCCCCGGCTCGGTCATCACGGCCGCCGCCCCGATGACCTCCGTCTCCTCGGTGTCCACGTGACCCAGCTGCGGACGCGGAGCCAGCGGACCGAGGTGGAAGACGATCCGCGCCTCCTCGTCACCGACATTGCGGAACCGGTGCCGCATGTGCGCCGGGATCATCAGACCCTGCTCCGGCCGCAGCTCCTGAGGCTCACCGTCCAGGTCGACCTCCAGCCGGCCGGAGACGACGTACACGAACTCCTCGGAGTAGGGGTGGTAGTGCTCACCGATACGGTCACCGGGCTGGATGAGGGCCACACCCATGAAACCGCTGGTGGCACCCACCGTCGCCGGCGTCAGCATGGCGCGCAGATCGCCGCCACGCCGCGTGTTCGGCTCGGTCTCGCTGAGGTTCACGATCTTCGGACGGGGCTTGACCACAACTTCCTCCGTTGGTTGTGCCACCGCCGGCTCTGCCGCGCCGGCGCTTGCGGGAAGGGACGGACCCACCGGCTCAGGCCTCCGGCGAACGGCGGTCGGTGACGAGATCCATCCGGGCGGCCGCACCCGCGAGCAGCTTCTTCGCCTCGGCCGCAGCACGCGCGTCCCGCGGCAGCGCCTCGACGTCCTTGCCGCGCACGTCGACCAGCCGCACCACCACGTCGTCCCGCTGGAACACCGTGCTGCGCAGCACCTCGCTCGACGGGTCCTCCGACGCCGCCTGGTCGCAGCTCGCCAGCAGCTCCGCCAGCCGCATCCCCTGGTCCTGGCGCGCCGGGTAGAACAGCGCCAGCCGCGTCTCCTCCGGCCGCTCCGACGCGCTCACGTGATGCACCGCCGGCAGCGCCGCCCGGGTGAAGAACATCCGGGCCGACTCCTGGTCGTCCAGATCCCGGTCCTGCTCCAGATACGGGTTGATCGCCTCCTCCACCGCCCGCACCTCGGGCTGCTGCGCCACGTGCCGCAGCGCGGCCAGCAGGTCACCACGCACCTCGATGGCCCGCACCACCCGGTTGCCCTGCATGAACAGCGACGTACGGCACAGCCGCGTCGTCTCGTCCACCTGGGCCTCGGGCGAGTCGTAGTCCGCGAGGAGCTTCGCGACCTTCTCCTCGCTGCCCGGCTTCACCGTGAACGTCAGCGCGTGCCGGATCACACCGTCACCGATCCGCGGGTGCGTCTGCAGCCGGCGGTTGCCGGACTTCTCGGCGGCCGACGCGCCACCCGTCTCGCGGACGATGTGGAAGCGCAGCGAACGGGTGTCACGCACGCAGCTGTGCAGCGGCTCCACCATCCGCACGTGCTCCTCACTGTTCACCCACGTGAGGAACGGCGGAGCACTCTCCCACTCACTCGTGATGAGCCACTGGGACGGGTTCTCGATCGACTGGCACAGCTGGTCGCTCACGTGCCCCGGCACCGACGCGACCTGCGCGCACAGCTGCTCGTACGCCTCCAGGAACTGCTGCTGCGCGCCGTCGTAGACATCGACCAGAAGAACGACCCGCAGCGGCGAGCCGTCGAACACGGACTGCGAGACACGCTTCGACACCTCACGGGTCAGCGTTTCTGAAAGTCGTTCAGACGTGGTGGTCATCCTGCACATCTCCTTCGGGGGGCAGATCCGACGCCCGCCGCGGGGAAAGCGACGGCAGCGTGCCTTGATCCTGTGCCGGACCCCAGACGCCCGCGACTCGTATGAACCACGTGGGTGATTGGGCACGCGGAGCAGGCACCACCGGGCATGAGAAGTCACAGGCGCTCCATACACGCACCCCTGCCACTGGAGGCTTCGATGCATCAGAAAGCCGACCACCGAGTTCCCGTCCTCATCGTGGGCGGCTCACTGGTGGGCCTGTCCACGTCCGTGTTCCTGGGCCGTCTCGGCGTGCGGCACATGCTCGTCGAACGGCACTCCGGGACCTCGCACCACCCCCGCGGACGCGGCAACAACGTCCGGACCATGGAGCTCTTCCGCGTCGCCGACCTCGAACCCGACATCAAGGCAGCCGCGTCGCTCCTCGCCGACAACCACGGCATCCTCCAGACGCCCACCCTTGTGGGTGACGCCGGGGAATGGCTCTTCAAGCACATCGACCCGGGCGGCGGCCTCGCCGGACTCAGCCCCACCAACTGGTGCCTGTGCAGCCAGAACGACCTCGAACCCGTCCTCGTCGACCACGCCCGCGAACTCGGCGGCGACCTGCGCTACTTCCACCAGATGGAGTCCTTCGAGCAGGACGCCGACGGAGTGACGGCAATCGTCCGCGACCGCAGGACCGAGGAGACCCTCACCGTCCGCGCCGACTACCTCGTCGCCGCCGACGGCCCCCGCAGCCCCGTCCGAAGCGCCCTCGGCATCACCCGGAGCGGACCCGGCGAACTCTTCGCCAACGTCAGCGTCACCTTCCGCTCCGCCGCCCTCGCCGACGTCGTCGGCGACCGCCGCTTCATCTGCTGCTACCTCACCCACCCCGACGCCGACGGCGCCCTCCTGCCCGTCGACAACAAGGAGCACTGGGTCTTCCACGCCCCCTGGCACCCCGAGCGCGGCGAATCCCTCGAGGAGTTCACCGAGGAACGTCTCCAGCGGCACATCCGCGCCGCCGTCGGCGTCGACGACCTCGACGTCAGAATCACCGGCATGGCCTCCTGGCGCGCCGCCGAACGGGTCGCCGACCACTACGGCACCGGACGCGTCTTCCTCGCCGGCGACTCCGCCCACGAGATGTCCCCCACCGGCGCCTTCGGCTCCAACACCGGTATCCAGGACGCCCACAACCTCGCCTGGAAAATCGCCGCCGTCCTGGACGGCTGGGCCGGCCCCGGCCTCCTGTCCACCTACGACACCGAACGCCGCCCCGTCGCCCTCGCCACCAGCGCCCGCGCCTCCGCTCGCTCCGTCGAACACAGCCACCCCGGCTTCGCCCCGGCCCCCGGTGTGGGGGGCGCCAAGCGCGGCGGCATCCTCAACGTCGTCCTCGGCTACCACTACCCCCACGGCGCCGCCCTCGGCACCGACCCCGACCACCCGGTCGTCCCCGACACCCTCACCCGCGGCGGCGCCCCCGGCACCCGGGCCCCCCACCTCTGGCTCCGCCGCGCCGGCAAGCGCCTGTCCACCCTCGACCTGTACGAACGCTCCCTCGTCCTGCTCACCGACTCCCCCGACGACGCCGGCTGGCACGAGGCGGCCCGCCGCGTCGCCGCCACGGACGGCATCCCCCTGGACGCCTACCGCATCGGCCCGAGCGCCGACGCCGACCTGACGTACGACACGGAGGGCACGGAAAACTCCCCAGCCCCGGACTGGGCCGAACTGCACGGCACGACCGCCGACGGCGCGGTCCTGATCCGCCCGGACGGCTTCGTGGCCTGGCGCGCGACGGAAGCGGTGCCGGACCCGGAAGGCACCCTCCGACAGGTCCTGAAGGAGCTGCTCAGCACCGGCTGACCTGCGAAGACGACGAAGGCCACCCGCACTGGGAAGTGCGGGTGGCCTTCGGTGTTCGGAGCCCCCTGTCGGATTCGAACCGACGACCTACGCATTACAAGTGCGTTGCTCTGGCCAACTGAGCTAAGGAGGCACCCACGGGCGCCGCAGCGCTCGTGCCTGTGAAGTGTACCCACGTGCCGGTGTGGACCCGTCGGGAATTCCACCGCAGATCGCGGCCTCCCAGGTACTGACAGACCGAGTGGCCCCCAGGTACCGTCCTGACCCAGTCCACCCGTGTGGACTACACCAACCACCTTCCTACAACGGATCGTCCGGCACGTTCCTGCCGGTAGAAGGGGGCCCGTTCGTTATGGCCACTGTCACGTTCGACAAGGCGACCCGGATCTACCCGGGTTCCACCAAGCCCGCCGTCGACGGTCTCGACATCGCGATCGAGGACGGCGAGTTCCTCGTCCTGGTCGGACCGTCGGGATGCGGCAAGTCCACCTCGCTGCGGATGCTCGCGGGGCTCGAGGACGTCAACGGGGGCGCCATCCGGATCGGTGACCGCGATGTCACCCATCTGCCGCCCAAGGACCGGGACATCGCCATGGTGTTCCAGAACTACGCGCTGTACCCGCACATGTCGGTCGCCGACAACATGGGCTTCGCGCTGAAGATCGCCGGTGTCAGCAAGGCGGTGATCCGGCAGAAGGTCGAGGAGGCCGCGAAGATCCTCGACCTCACCGAGTACCTGGACCGCAAGCCGAAGGCGCTCTCCGGCGGTCAGCGTCAGCGTGTCGCCATGGGCCGCGCGATCGTGCGCGAGCCGCAGGTGTTCCTCATGGACGAGCCGCTGTCCAACCTGGACGCCAAGCTGCGCGTGTCGACGCGTACGCAGATCGCCTCGCTGCAGCGCCGCCTGGGCATCACCACCGTGTACGTCACCCACGACCAGGTCGAGGCCATGACCATGGGCGACCGGGTGGCCGTGCTCAAGGACGGCCTGCTCCAGCAGGTCGACTCGCCGCGCAACATGTACGACAAGCCCGCGAACCTCTTCGTCGCCGGCTTCATCGGCTCCCCGGCCATGAACCTGGTCGAGGTGCCGATCACCGATGGCGGTGTGAAGTTCGGCAACAGCGTGGTGCCGGTGGGCCGGGACGCGCTGAGCGCCGCCGCCGACCGGGGGGACACCACGGTGACCGTGGGCGTGCGCCCCGAGCACTTCGACGTGGTCGAGCTGGGCGGCGGCGCGGCCGCCAAGTCGCTGACGAAGGACAGCGCGGAGGAGCCGGCCGGTCTGGCCGTCTCCGTGAACGTCGTCGAGGAGCTGGGCGCCGACGGCTACGTGTACGGCAGCGCCGAGGTCGGTGGCGAGCTCAAGGACCTGGTCGTCCGCGTGAACGGCCGCCAGGTGCCGGAGAAGGGCGCCACCCTGCACGTCGTACCGCGACCGGGCGAGATCCACGTGTTCGCGACGTCCACGGGCGAGCGGCTCTCCGACTGACGGAGCGTTCCCACCCGGGCCGACGAGAAGGGGCCCCGCGGCCAGCCGCCGCGGGGCCCCTTCGGCTCTCCGGTCAACCCCTTACCCAGAAAGAGACGCCGCCTCATCCCCCATTAGGGTGACTAAATGTCGCCAAATCATTACCGGGCGCTACTCTCACACGCGTGACGCACTCCCACACCCCTCAGACGCGACGCAGCCACCGGAGCGGCCCCGCCCGCCGGATCGGCCGCTCTCTCGCCCTCGTCCTGCCCGTCGTCCTGGTGCTCTCCGGAACCCTCGCGGTCACCCGGGTCAACTGGACGGGGAGCCCCGCCGGCTCGGTGCTCACCGCCTCGGACGTCTCCTCGGCGGAGGTCCCGTCCCGGACGGCCTCCCACGCCCCGCAGGACGTGCTCCGCGACCATCTGATGGCGGAGCTGCAGGACAGGAACCCGGCGGTGGTCCTGACCCACCTCCAGCAGGCCGTGAACGGGCGTCCCTCGCTCGCCCGGCACTGCACGTCCATCGCCCGGGCCCTGGGCCGGGCCGCGGTACGCATCTACGGCGCCTCGCGCGCGCAGTCGTACGCCCGCCCGGTCTGTGACACGTCCTTCGCCACCGGGGTGCTGGCCGCGCGCGGCTGACCGGGGTGAGGAGCCGGCAACGGCTCCTCGAGGGAGCCTGTCGTGGCCGGAACGCCGGCCGGGGCGCCACGTACAGTTCGGGGCATGACCCATCCGAGCGCCGCGTTGCGCCCCACTCAAGCCGTGATCCTTGCCGGTGGCCAGGGCTCACGGCTGCGTCCGTACACCGACGACCGGCCCAAGCCGATGGTCGAGATCCCGGGCACGGGAACTCCCATCATCGGTCACCAGCTGACGTGGCTCGCCGAAGAGGGCGTGACGGACGTGGTGATCTCCTGCGGCCACCTCGCCGAGGTCCTGCAGAAGTGGCTGGACTCGGCCGACCTGCCGGTGTCCGTGACCACCGTCGTGGAGACGGAGCCCCTCGGCCGTGGCGGTGGCCTCAAGTACGCCGCCGCGCACCTTCGCCGTCCGGACCGGCCCTGGTACGCCACCAACGGCGACATCTGGACCCGCTTCTCCCTGCGGGACATGGCCGACTTCCACACCGAGCGGGACGCCGTCGCGACGCTGGCGCTGGCCCGGCCGCGTCTTCCGTGGGGTGCGGTGCAGACCGACGGGTTCGGGCACATCACGGACTTCATCGAGGCGCCGCCGTCGCCGTTCGAGATCAACGCGGGTGTGTACGTGTTCTCGCCCGGGTTCACTTCGCTGCTTCCCGAGCGGGGCGACCACGAGCGGACGACGTTCCCGCGGCTGGCCCGGGAGCACAAGCTGGCCGGGTTCCCCATTCCTCAGGGTGCCTACTGGCGTGCCATCGACACGGCCAAGGACCTGACGGAGGCGGCCAGGGAGCTGGCTTCCCTGGGGCGGTAGCCGGACACGCGCGACGGGCGCGGCCGGTCGCACTGTTCCCCCGCCGCCCTGAGCGGGTCGGCCGTTCCAGGCACGGCGCCTGAGCGGGTCGGCCGTTCCCAGCACGGCAGAGGGCCCCGTACCTTCCCTGGTACGGGGCCCTCTCGCGTCCGGGTCGCTCAGCCCAGCAGGCCGCCCACCAGGCCCGGTTGGCCCGTGGAGGAGCTGCTGCCGCCGGTGCCGGTGCTGCTGCCGCCGGTGGACGTGGCGCCGCCGGTGGAGGTGCCGCCGGTGCTGGTCGGGCCCGCCGTGGTGCTGGGGGCACCGGGGGCGGGGGCGGACTGGCGGGGCGGGGCCTGGCCGGTGCTGCCCTGGGTCTGGCTGGGGGGCGTGGTGGTGGTGCCGCCGGCGCTGTGCGCGGCGCCCGGGGTCGTGGCCGTCCCCGTGGGACTCGTACCGGCGGTGGCGCCTCCGGTGGGCGAGTCGGGGGCGGACGGGGTCCGCTGGTGCCGCCGGCCCGGTTCCTGCGGGAGCGGGGAGCCGGGGAGGTTGTTGCGGGGGGCCTCGCCGGGGCCGGGGACGACCACCCGGCTGGAGTCGCGTACGGCGCCGCCGAGGAGGGAGCCGACGAGGAGGGTGAGGCCGACGGTGACGGCGGTGATGAGGGCGCCCCGGCGCAGGACGTAGCGGCGCAGGTCCCAGATGTCGGCGCGGGGGCCGAGGGTGCGCCAGGCGCTGCCCGCGAGGCGGCCGTCGACGGAGTAGACGGGGGCGCCGGCGATGACCAGCGGGGACCAGGCGGCGAGGTAGATGATGTCGGGCGCGTCGTAGGCCGGGACGGTCTTCCAGCTGACGGTGACGATCAGGGCCGCGGAGAGCAGGGCGCCGAGGACGGCGGCGACGCGCTGCCAGCAGCCGAGGACGGTCAGGACGCCGACGACGACCTGGAGGAAGGCGATGACCAGGCCAGAACCGATGGGGTGGTGGAGGGCGAACTGGCGCAGGGGCTCGGCGACTTCCCAGGGGTGCAGGGTGTTGAGCCACTTGACCATGGAGCCGCGCTTGCCGCCGTCGAAGTAGACGGGGTCGCAGAGTTTGCCCATGCCGGCGTAGATGGAGATGAAGCCGAGGAAGATGCGCAGGGGCAGCAGGACGACGCCGAGGTTGAGACGGCGCCCGGGGTAGTAGGCGTGCCGGGCCGGGTCGTCACTGCCTCGCCGGGCGGACCGTGTGCCACGGGCCCGGGCGGGTTCCTCGTAGTGGTCGAACTCGTCGTCGCCGTACGGCGGTTCGTCGTAGGCACTGCCGACCGTGCGCATGTGGGGCAGGAGGCGGGTGCCTCCGTCGGGGCCGGTGCGCTGGTGGCCTACGACGGGGGTCTCGACGGTCTGGTCGAGCTGGTCGTAGGTGTCGTCGTAGCCGGGGCCGCCGTATCCGGTGCCGGGGTGGCCGGTGTCCGCGTAGGTGGTGCCGACGCGCGGGATGACCTGGGTGGCACCGGCCTCGGTGGCGGGTTCGTCGGCGTGGCGGACACTGCCCCGCACCGCCTGGAGCAGCCGGTGCGCGCCGGTGTCGTCGGGGTCGGACTTGCCGCTCCAGACGACGGGCCGGCGGCGTCCGGCGGCTGCTCCGGCCCGGCCCGCGGTGCCGACGACCGGCGTGCGGGGGGTGTCCTGGGTGGCGCTCAGATGCCGGGCGATCCGCGGGGATGAGGTGCGCGTGCCCGTCGTGCCCAGCTGTACGCGGAAGCTGGCGTGATTGACGATGACCTGCGCCGGATCGCTCGGCACCTTCACCATGCTCAGCGCGGGAGCGTCGTCGAATCCCGACGAGCGGTCCCCCGTGGGTGTGCGGGGTGTTCTGGTGTCCACACTCATCTAACCGAGTGACATGGTGTTTGGACACTGTCTCGGGCCGCCGGATGTGTCCGGACCGCGTCAAAGCGGTCCGGACGGCCGGGCGAACACCGTGGTTACCCCGTACGGGTGAGGTTACGTACGGGTGTTCAGGAGCGTCGGCGCGCCGCCTCGTACAGCACGATGCCCGCCGCCACACCGGCGTTGAGCGACTCGGTGCCACCCGGCATCGGGATGCGGACCCGGTAGTCGCAGGTCTCACCGACGAGGCGGGACAGGCCCTTGCCCTCGCTGCCGATGACGATGACCACGGGGCCGCCGAGGGCCGGAAGGTCGCCGATCTCGACGTCGCCGTCGGCGGCCAGGCCGACGATCGCGATGCCGGCCTTCTTGTACGCCTCCAGGGCGCGGGTCAGGTTGGTGGCGCGGGCGACCGGGGTGCGGGCGGCCGCACCGGCGGAGGTCTTCCACGCGCCGGCGCTCATGCCGGCCGCGCGCCGCTCGGGCACGACGACGCCGTGACCGCCGAAGGCGGAGACGGAGCGGACGACGGCGCCGAGGTTGCGCGGGTCGGTGATGCCGTCGAGGGCGACGATCAGCGGGTCCTCGCCGTCGTCGTACGCGGCGGCGGGGAGGTCCTCGGAGTGCGCGTACTCGTACGGCGGGACCTGGAGGACCAGGCCCTGGTGGTTGAGCCCGTTGGTCATGCGGTCGAGCTCGGGGCGCGGGGCCTCCATGAGGTTGATGCCGCCGCGCTCGGCGACGAGCTGCAGCGCCTCGCGCACCCGCTCGTCGTTGTCGATGAACTGCTGGACGTACAGCGTGGAGGCGGGCACGCCCTCGCGCAGTGCCTCGACGACGGAGTTGCGGCCGACGACCAGCTCGGACGTCGACTTGCCGGCCCGGCCGCGCGGCGTGGGCCGGCGCTGCGCCTGCTTGGCCTTGGAGACGGCGATGCGGTTCTTCTTGTGTCCCTTGCGCATCTCGGCGGGCGGGGTCGGACCCTTGCCCTCCAGGCCGCGGCGTCGCTGGCCGCCGCTTCCGACCTGCGCACCCTTCTTACCGGACATGCGGCGGTTGTTCGCGGCCATGAGATACCCGTCCCTCTGAGCGTTTGTTCGTATGTATGCAGTGTGCCGCCCGGAGAGCCGGGCGGCACAGTCGATCTTGATGCGGGCTAGCGCCGGCCCAGGCTCCAGCGCGGGCCCTGGGGGCTGTCCTCGATGACCAGCCCGGCCTGTGCGAGCTGGTCGCGGACGGCGTCGGCGGTGGCCCAGTCCTTGCGGGCGCGGGCGGACTCGCGCTGGTCGAGGACGAAGCGTACGAGGTTGTCGACCACGCCGTGCAGGTCGTCGCCGCCACCGGTCTCCTCGGCCCAGTGGGGGTCGAGCGGGTCCAGGCCGAGGACGCCGAGCATGGCGCGCACCTCGGCGAGGCGGGCGACGGCGGCTTCCTTGTCGTCGGCGGCGAGCGCGCTGTTGCCCTGGCGGACGGTGGTGTGCACGATGGCGAGCGCCCCCGGTACGCCCAGGTCGTCGTCCATGGCCTCGGCGAAGGCGGGCGGGACCTCGGCGGCCGGCTCGACGACGCGGCCGGCCATCTCCGTCACGCGCTGGACGAAGCCCTCGATCCGCGTGAACGCGGCGTCGGCCTCGTGCAGCGCCTCCTCGCTGTACTCGATCATCGAGCGGTAGTGCGGGGTGCCGAGGTAGTAGCGCAGGACGATCGGGCGCCACTGCTTGACCATCTCGGAGACCAGGACGCTGTTGCCGAGCGACTTGGACATCTTGTCGCCGGCCATGGTGACCCAGGCGTTGTGCACCCAGTACCGGGCGAACTCGTCGCCGTAGGCCTTGGCCTGGGCGATCTCGTTCTCGTGGTGCGGGAAGATCAGGTCGAGGCCGCCGCCGTGGATGTCGAAGACGGGGCCGAGGTACTTGTGCGCCATGGCCGAGCACTCCAGGTGCCAGCCGGGGCGGCCCGGTCCCCAGGGGGTGGGCCAGCTCGGCTCGCCGGGCTTGGCCGCCTTCCACATGGCGAAGTCACGCGGGTCCCGCTTGCCGGTCTCGCCGTCGCCGGACGGCTGGAGCAGGTTGTCCAGCTCCTGCCGGGACAGCTCCAGGTAGCCGGGGAAGGACCGCACGTCGAAGTAGACGTTGCCGTCGGACGCGTAGGCGTGGCCGCGCTCGATGAGGCCCTGCATCATCTCGATCATCTCGGTGATGTGGCCGGTGGCGCGGGGCTCGTAGGTGGGCGGGAGGCAGCCGAGGGCGGCGTAGCCGTCGTTGAAGGCGCGCTCGTTCTCGTAGCCGATCGACCACCAGGGGCGGCCCTGCTCGGCCGCCTTGGTGATGATCTTGTCGTCGATGTCGGTGACGTTCCTGATGAAGGTCACGTCGTAGCCGCGGTACTCGAACCAGCGGCGCATGATGTCGAAGTTCAGGCCCGAACGAATGTGCCCGATGTGCGGGGCCGCCTGCACGGTGGCACCACACAGGTAGATCGAGACACAGCCCGGCTTGGCCGGGGTGAAGTCGCGAATCTGCCGGGCGCTGGTGTCGTACAGGCGAATAGTCACGACACCAGGGTAGTGGGCGCCGGGGAGTGCCTCACGCCCCTTCCCGGAGAAGGGCTCTCACAGCATCCCGACCACCTTGCGCGGCGTGATCCGCACGACCACCCGCTCGGCGTCGTGCACCGACGCCGGGTTGAACTCGGCGTACTTCTTGCCGGTGTACTTCAGCGAGAGCTCGTCGATCAGCTCCTGGCCGCCGTCGGTGGTCAGCTCGGCGGCGCCGCGGATCTCGGCGTACTCGTAGGGCATCTCGGGGTTGAGGACGACGACCGTGACCCGGGGGTCGGCGTCCAGGTTCTTCTTCTTGCGGCGGTCGACCGTCGTGGAGAAGAGGATCTGGTCGCCGTCCCGTTTCACCCACACCGGGGACATCTGCGGGCTGCCGTCGGGCTGGACGGTGCCGACGACGATGAAGACCGGGCCGTCGAGCAGGGACTTGACCCGGTCGGACAGGGCGGCGGACATGGGGTACCTCCTCAGGCGTCAGCGCTGACTCTGCGGGTACCCTCGCACGCCCTCAGCCCACCCGCACCACGAGCGCCGTCGCCACGGCCATGAGCCCCTCGTCGCGGCCCGGGAAGCCGAGCCCGTCCGTGGTCGCGCCGGACACCGACACCGGGGCGCCGGCCGCCTCGGAGAGGATCTTCTGCGCCTCGTCACGGCGCTTGCCGATCTTGGGACGGGGTCCGACGACCTGTACGGCGACGTTGCCGACGGCGAATCCGGCCGCGCGGACGATGCGGGCCGCCTCCGTCAGCAGCGTGACGCCGGAGGCGCCGGACCACTCGGGGCGCCCGGTGCCGAAGTGCTGCCCGAGGTCACCGAGGCCGGCCGCCGAGAAGAGCGCGTTGCAGGCGGCGTGGGCGACGACGTCGGCGTCGGAGTGCCCCGCCAGGCCGGGGCCCTCGCCCTCCCACTTCAGGCCGGCGCACCACAGCTCGCGGCCCTCCTCGAAGGCGTGGATGTCGGTGCCGATGCCGACCCGGGGAAGGACGGGGAGGGCAGGGACGGAGGGGACCGCGGGGACGGAGGGGACGGCGGGCGGCTGCTCAGAAGCCATCGTTGAGCCTCCTGCGGGTCAGGACCGCCTCGGCGAGGACGAGGTCGAGGGGGCGGGTGACCTTGAAGGCCTCCTCGTGACCGGGGACGGTGACGACCCTCAGGCCCAGCTGTTCGACCATGCTCGCGTCGTCGGTGACGTTCTCGGTGACGGTGGCGTGCGCGCGGACCAGGGTGTCGCGGTCGAAGCCCTGGGGGGTCTGCACGGCGCGCAGCCGGGCCCGCTCGGGCGTGGCCAGGACCGGCTCGGGCGTGCCCGGGACGGCCGCGGGCTCGACCTCCTTGACGGTGTCGGCGAGCGGGAGCGCGGGCACCACGGCCGGGGCGCCGTCGCGTACGGCCTCGATGACGGCGTCGACGGTGTCGACCGGAACGAGCGGGCGGGCCGCGTCGTGGACGAGGACGACGTCGTACTCGGGCGGCAGCGCGTCGAGGCCGAGCCGGACCGACTCCTGGCGGCTGTCCCCGCCGGGGACGACCAGGAAGTCGGTCCTCCCCCAGCTACCGCCGGGGGTATCCCCAGGCAAGGCGTGCGCGTCGAGCAGGGACTTGACCTCGGCGGCGCCGTCGGGCGGGGCGACGACGATCACCAGGGAGACGTGGCGGGAGGCGGCCAGGGCGCGGACCGCGTGGATCAGCATGGGCGTGCCACTCAGGGTGCGCAACGCCTTGGGAGCGCCCGGACCGAGGCGTACGCCCCGGCCGGCGGCCGGGATGACTGCTGCGACACGGCTTTCCGTACGGGCCTCGGCGGGTGAAGGACGCGAATCGTCAGACATCGGTTCCTGTCAGGTTTGTGTGCTCGGCCTGGGTGGGTATGGCCTGGAGGAGTGCCGGGCGCGACGCCTTGACCGGACCCTTTCCGTGACCCTGGTCGAGCCATCCGCCCGGGCCCGGCACCTCAGTATCGGGGGGCTTCCTCCGACATGTTCGGCAGGCGTGGCGGCGGTCGTCACGGCGCGCCGGAGCCGGCGGGTCGCGACCTGGGACCGCTGCCGGGGTGTACCGGAGGGGATGCCCGAAGGGGTGCGCCCGAGGGGTGCGGGGGCCGGTGGGTACGAACATGCCGCAGCGCCCGGCGACAGGATCAGTGTCATCGGGCACCGCGGCATTGCACTGTGCTCGGCGTGCTCCACAGCAAGCAGGGGATGCTGCCTGCGAGGCGTCAGGAGGCGAGAACCTCGTCGAGCAGGGCCTCGGCCTTGTCCTCGTTCGTGTTCTCCGCGAGAGCGAGTTCGCTCACCAGAATCTGGCGAGCCTTGGCGAGCATGCGCTTCTCACCGGCGGAGAGTCCGCGCTCACGCTCACGACGCCACAGGTCACGGACGACTTCCGCGACCTTGATGACATCGCCGGAGGCGAGCTTCTCCAGGTTTGCCTTATAGCGACGCGACCAGTTCGTGGGCTCCTCGGCATACGGCGCGCGCAGCACCTCGAAGACCCGGTCCAGCCCGTCCTGACCGACCACATCACGCACGCCGACGAACTCCGCATTGTCCGCTGGCACACGTACCGTCAGGTCGCCCTGGGCGACCTTCAGCACCAAGTAGGTCTTGTCCACGCCTTTGATCTGGCGAGTTTCGATAGCCTCGATCAGCGCGGCCCCGTGATGGGGATAGACCACGGTGTCGCCAACCTTGAACGTCATGTGACAGGTACCCCTTCCGTGGCTATCAAGGGTAACACGGATACGGCGTCTTCTGAATGGCGTTTTCGCAGGTCAGGGCATATCTCGGGGCTTGACAACAGCGACACGGACGTGCTGCGAGCGGCCTGCGGAAGCGGGAATTCGCAGGTCGGAGCGGCTCTACGGGCAGGGAGAAACGCGTACGTTACACACTTCGGAGACCGCTTCCAAGTGGCCGAACGTCCAGATTTGTCCACTTCCAAGTGTACGACTTCCGCTACTCCGTTCGGTGCCCGGAGCCGGGTGCGGGGCGAATCCGGAATTGATCACAGGGCCCCGGATCAGGAGTGGTTGATGCGACGGATGATGCCCCTGATGATCCTGTGACTGATCAATATCCGAGGTGGCCATGCATTTCCCGCACGGAAAATCTGCACCGGGTGTTACACGGCGTGTTACGTGGCGTGTAACGCGGAGCGTTACGGGGACGCGGTCGGCGGTTCGGCGGTACCGGAAGCGCGTTATGCGAATGGCGGACAAGTGCTCCGGCAAGGTGACTCACGGGTCACTTGTGGAAGGTGGTGTACCCCCGCCCGGTGGGACGCGCGACGCCAGGGGGAGGGTCGGGTGCGGCGACGCGGGCGCGGCTCGGTAGCCTAAGCCCGCTGACAGACACTTAGGGCGGCTTTATCAAAGGGAGCCGCCCGTGCGTTCAAGGAGTAGCCGCCGCCGTGAGCAGCAGCCTTCGACGCGGCGCCCTCGCCGCGTCCGCCATCGCCTTCTCGATCGCGTCGCTCGCCGCCTGTGGCGCCGGCAACAACGCCCAGACCCTGGAGATCAGGCCGGACAACGCGGCGACCAGCGTCGGAACCATCAAGATCCAGAACGCCCTGGTCATCACCCAGCCCGACCTGAAGTCCACGGGTCCGGCGGCGATCTCCGCGACGCTCTTCAACAGCGGCCCGCACGCCCAGACCCTCCAGGCGGTCACCGTCGCGGGCGCCGGCGAGAAGGCCGAGCTGAAGCCCGCCAAGGGCAAGAGCCTGACCGTCCCGGCGCACGGCTCCCTGGTCATCGGCGGCAAGGACAACGCCTCCGCGATGCTCGCCAGCGGCCGCACCGCGGTCAAGGACGGCAACGCCCAGAAGATCACCTTCACCCTCAGCGAGACCGGCCAGGTGAGCCTCGCCGCCTTCGTGGTGCCGGCCACCAGCTACTTCAGCGAGTGGGGCCCGAGCGAGATCCCGTCCGCCCCGGCCACCACGGCCGCCGCGGCGACCTCCGCTGCCGCGGGCGCCACCGCCACCACCAGCGGCAAGCCGGCCGCGGACGGCAAGGCCAGCAGCTCCGCGTCGGCCCCCGCCGGCGGCACCCCGAGCGACTCGGCCTCGCAGTCGGCCGCCGGTCACTGAGCGGTCGTACGACGCCACGAAGGGCGGCACCCCCTCGCCGGGGATGCCGCCCTTCGTCGTACGGGGCCTCAGCGGCCTACGGCTCGAACTTGTAACCCAGACCGCGCACCGTCACCAGGTAGCGCGGCGCCCCCGGGTCCGGCTCGATCTTCGCCCGCAGGCGCTTGACGTGGACGTCGAGGGTCTTGGTGTCACCGACGTAGTCGGCGCCCCAGACACGGTCGATGAGCTGCATACGGGTCAGGACGCGGCCCGCGTTGCGCAGGAGCATCTCCAGGAGGTCGAACTCCTTCAGCGGCAGGTCGACCTTCGCACCGGCGACCGTGACCACGTGACGGTCGACGTCCATACGGACCGGGCCCGCCTCCAGGGCGGCCGGGGTGACCTCCTCCGGCTCGCCGCGGCGGCGCAGGACGGCCCGGATGCGGGCGACCAGCTCGCGCGAGGAGAACGGCTTGGTGACGTAGTCGTCGGCTCCTATCTCGAGGCCCACGACCTTGTCGATCTCGCTGTCCTTGGCCGTCACCATGATCACGGGGACGTTGGAGCGGCCGCGCAGCTGACGGCACACCTCCGTGCCGGGCAGCCCCGGCAGCATCAGGTCGAGGAGAACGAGGTCGGCGCCGTTGCGCTCGAACTCGTCGAGGCCGTCGGGGCCGGTCGCCGCCACGGCGACCTCGAAGCCCTCCTTGCGGAGCATGTACGACAGGGCGTCGGAGAAGGACTCCTCGTCCTCGACGACGAGCACTCGGGTCACGGAAGGACCTCCGGGGAGGGGAGCGGTTCGTACGGGGATGGTTCGGCGCCGGCCTCGTCGTCGAGGTCCGGGTGCTGCTGTGCGCGGTCGCGGGCCCTGCCCGCCTCCGGCAGTCTGAGGGTGAAGGTGGAGCCCTGGCCTTCGGCGCTCCAGACCGTGACCTCCCCGCCGTGCGAGGCGGCCACGTGCTTCACGATGGCGAGACCCAGACCGGTGCCCCCGGTGGCCCGCGAGCGGGCCGGGTCGACGCGGTAGAAGCGCTCGAAGACGCGCTCCTTGTCCTTCTCGGAGATGCCGATGCCCTGGTCCGTGACGGCGAGTTCGATCAGGTCACCGCCCGGCGCGGCCACCCGTCGGGCGGCTATGCCGACGCGGGTGCGGGCCGGGGAGTAGTTGACGGCGTTCTCGACGAGGTTGCCGAGGGCCGCCGCGAGCTGGCCGCGGTTGCCCCAGACGTGCAGGTCGGCGGTGCCGCCCGCGGCCATCGTGATCTGCTTCGTCCCGGCCTGGTGCCGGCAGCGGTCCACTGCCTCGGCGACCAGCTCGTCCACCCGGACGGGCTCGGCGTCCTCCAGCGGGTCGTCGTTCTGCACCCGGGAGAGGTCGATCAGCTCCTGGACCAGGTTGGTCAGCCGGGTCGCCTCGATCTGCATCCGGCCGGCGAAGCGCTCGACCGCCTCGGGATCGTCGGAAGCGTCCATGACAGCCTCGGAGAGCAGCGAGAGCGCGCCGACGGGTGTCTTCAGCTCATGACTCACGTTCGCCACGAAGTCACGGCGTACGGCCTCGATCCGGCGGGCCTCGGTGAGGTCCTCGACCAGCAGCAGGACCAGGCGGGAGCCGAGCGGGGCCACACGCGCGGAGACGGCCAGCGCCTCGCCGCGCCCGGTACCGCGCCGGGGCAGGTCCAGCTCGACCTGGCGTATCTCGCCGTCCCGCCGGGTGTCCCGGGCCATCTGGAGCATCGGCTCGACGGAGAGCTTGCCGCCGCGGACCAGCCCGAGGGCGTAGGCGGCGGAGCTGGCCTTCACGACGGCGTCCGCCTCGTCGAGGACCACGGCCGAGGAGCGGAGCACCGAGAGCACGGTGTCCACGCCGGGCGGGAGTACGGCATCGGTGTGCAGAGAGGTCCTGGTGGGCCGCTTCTGGTCGCGTTCGCTCCAGCGGAACGCCAGCATGGCGATGACGCCGGTCAGCACCCCGGCGATCGCTGCAGCTGCGGCGACCGCCGCGTTCACGTCCATGTCTCCAGGTTAGGCATGCCGTACGACATGGCCACACCCACGGCGGTACGAGCTCGAACACTCGTCGCCCAGAGTTCACCTGGAGGCCAGTGGTGGTTCATTCGGGATGGCCGAAACGGACGCGTACGAGGCAGAACGTGGCAGCGTGGGGTTCGCACCGCTGGTCACACCAGGGGGCGTGTGCGGTCACGGCCCCCGGAACCCCGAAGCAGACGTACGAGTAGGGAGCCCTGATGCGGGACGCGTACCACGAGGAACTGGACTCGATCGGCGACGGTCTGGTGGAGATGGCCCGGCTGGTCGGGTCGGCGATCGGGCGGGCCACGACCGCCATCCTCGACGCCGACCTCAAGCTGGCCGAGAGCGTGATCGAGTCCGACCAGAAGGTCGACGAGCTCCAGCACGACCTGGAGGCGCGCGCGATAGCGCTGCTGGCCCGGCAGCAGCCGGTCGCGACGGACCTGCGCATCGTCGTCACGTCGCTGCGGATGTCCGCCGACCTGGAGCGCTCCGGCGACCTGGCCCAGCACGTGGCGAAGCTGACCCGGCTGCGCTTCCCCGCGCGCGCGGTCCCGCAGGACCTGCACGCCACCATCCTGGAGATGGGCCAGCTCGCGCAGCGCCTGATGGCCAAGGCCGCCGAGGTCATCATCACCAAGGACGTCGACCTCGCCATGCAGCTGGAGCAGGACGACGACGAGATGGACCTCCTGCACCGCCACCTCTTCCAGCACCTGATCGACGAGCGCTGGAAGCACGGCATCGAGACGGCCGTCGACGTCACGCTGCTCGGCCGCTACTACGAGCGCTACGCCGACCACGCGGTCGCCGTCGCCAAGCGCGTCGTCTACCTGGTCACCGGCGAGCACGCGGACGAACTCCAGGCGGACATCCAGCCGGTGACGGGGGTCGAGGGAGCCTGAGGATGCCTGAGGAGGCTTCGGGGGACTTGAGGGACTTGAGGGAGCCCGGGCCGGCGTGAGTCCGGGCGGGCCTGAGTCCGGGCGGGCGTGAGGGAGTCCGGGCGGGCGGCGCCTGACCCGGCGGCCCCGGCCGGGGCGCTGCCGGACCGGTGTCCGAGCCCCCGCGCGGGCGCCCCCTGGGCCGTCGCGCGCCGGCCGAGGGGGCTCGAAAGCCCGCGACCAGAGTGTGCGGGCGCCTCCGTGCGCCGTTGATGCGCCCGGATAAGTGGGCATGAAATGAGCGAGGGCACCACGCCCGGCGTCGATGCCCCGTGTCGAGGCCCAGTGTCGAGGAGGACCCATGGCCGAATCCCCCAGCACCACGCCCGACCCCACCCAGGACCGCGAGACCGACCAGCCCGCGAACATCAGAAGCCTGCCGCTGGCCGCCGCGTGCGGCTGCGGTTCGGGCTGCGGGTGCGGGTGCCAGTCGGGCGCTCCCTGCCAGTGCGGCTGACGGCGAACGACGAACGACCCGCGAGGGGCCCCGGACGACTCCGGGGCCCCTCGTCGTGGTGAAGGCGGACGAGACGGTGCGGGCTACGCCGGCTTGCCCGGGGTGCCGTTCTGCGGCCAGTACTCGAAGCCGTTGCCGTCGTACCAGTCGAGCCTGGTCTTGCCGCAGACGCCGCTGTGGAAGTCGAGGAAGTCCGGGTAGACGGCCTTGACCGACTTCTTGGCGAAGGTCACGGAGATCTCGGTGGTGACGGTGCCCCGCGCGGGAATCGTGCCCAGGGACACGGACGCCGAATTCCACAGCGGCAGCGAGCCGTTGGTCTTCTCGTTCCAGTGCAGGCTCATCTTGTGCCAGTGGCCCTTGCCGACGCGCCATTGCACGGCGGGGGCCGGCCCGCGGTTCTTCATGAGATCGCCTATGGCGAAGACGTACGTGGCCTTGGACAGCGCCACGCCCTCGGTGTTGTGCACACGCAGGCGCGCGTGGAGCGGCACGCCGGAACGCCGCGCCGTGGGTACCGCGGACCCGGCTGCGTCGGACACCGTCACCGCCCCGTCCCGGCACTTGTACGCCCCGGCCGGCGCGGCGGCCCTCGGCTGGGCGGCCTCGGCCACGACGGTGTTGGCCAGAGCGCCGACGACGGCGACGACCGTCACCCCCAGGACCGCTCTACGGCGAACGCCGATCTTCAATGTGTCCCCCTCATCTCTCATCCCCGAACTCTCATCTCCCCGATGAGAGACCGGCATCGTAGCGACGGCGATCTACGACGATTGCCTGCCTTCTCCCAAAGCCCGGCCAAGGAAAGGTCATGGCGGACGGTAAAAGCCCCCCGCCGCGAAGAACCCGCGGGCGGGGGCTTGAGAGGCGGTGCCTACTTCTTCTTGCCTTGGGTCTTGTCGGGGTCTCGGTGACCTGCGTTTCCCCTGCTCTGGGGCAGTGGGCACGTGAGCCCGCTGGTCGTCGTTGGCCATCATCGAGCGACCTCGGACGGCCCAGGGACGGCCCAGCGTGGATCACAGGAGCAGCATCAACTGACGGACGCGGCTCGCCACTGCGCAGTGATGCAGCCCTCTTCCATGTCCCACCACTCTTTGGCTACACCGTGGTTGAGGAGCTTTTGCACCTTGGCGAGATCGGCGGTGGGCGGGACGTCCAGGGCAACCATGCCGAACCGCTCTATGCCCTCGCCGTCGACTCCGAGTTCCTGAAACGCGTTGATCACGCTCTGCCGTGCGGCACCCGACCCGCCGTCACGGAACACGATGAGGCGGATGGTGCAGTTCTCCGAGCGGCGAACCACGTCGCCGGCCCATCGCACGCCTTCCTCGTCGGGCTCGGTTACCAGGATGTCCCCGCAAGCGATGCCACGGGCGAACCACGGGATGTTGTCGAGCCGTACGGTGCCGTCCCCCTGATCGACGGCCCACAGGCTCTCCACCGAGGCTGGGGGCCAGTTGTCTTCGACCTCAAGCCGGAAGTGCACCTTCACGTACGGGACGCCGTCGGAAATCGTCATGCCGCCAAGGATGCCCAGCCCGGCAACGCCGGCCGCGGGCGGGTGCACAGGCGTATCGGCGCAGAGCGGAAGACGGGGTCGCCTGCGCCTCGACCGGCGACAGCCAGCAAGCCATGACGGCGACGGCCCAGGCCCACGAGAAAGCCCCCTACCGGCGGAGAACCCGCAGGCAGGGGGCTTGATCAGCAGGGCTTACTTCTTCTTGCCCTGGTTCTTGACCGCTTCGATGGCGGCCGCGGCCGCGTCGGGGTCGAGGTACTTGCCGCCGGGGGTCAGCGGCTTGAAGTCGGCGTCGAGCTCGTAGTAGAGCGGGATGCCGGTGGGGATGTTGAGGCCGGCGATGTCCTCGTCGGAGATGCCGTCCAGGTGCTTGACCAGGGCGCGCAGGCTGTTGCCGTGGGCGGCGACGAGGACCGTGCGGCCGTCGAGGAGGTCCGGGACGATGTTGTCGTACCAGTAGGGCAGCATGCGGCCCACGACGTCCTTGAGGCACTCCGTCTGCGGGCGCAGCTCCGGCGGGAGCGAGGCGTAGCGGGCGTCGTCGAACTGGGAGTACTCGGCGTCGCGCGGGAGCGGGGGCGGCGGGGTGTCGTAGGAGCGGCGCCAGAGCATGAACTGCTCCTCGCCGTACTGGGCCAGCGTCTCCGCCTTGTCCTTGCCCTGGAGGGCGCCGTAGTGGCGCTCGTTCAGGCGCCAGCTGCGGTTGACCGGGATCCAGTGGCGGTCCGCGGCCTCCAGCGACAGCTGGGCCGTGCGGATCGCGCGCTTCTGGAGCGACGTGTGGACCACGTCGGGCAGCAGGCCGGCGTCCTTGAGCAGCTCACCGCCGCGGACCGCCTCCTTCTCGCCCTTCTCGTTGAGGTTGACGTCCACCCAGCCGGTGAACAGGTTCTTCGCGTTCCACTCGCTCTCGCCGTGGCGGAGGAGGATCAGCTTGTACGGTGCGTCGGCCATGACTGAGAGCGTAATCGACGCTTTCGGCCCGCTGTCCGGGGCGCCCGGCGGACGGACGTTTGACGCCATCTGTTAATCCGGTGGCCCCGGACGGACCTGGACGAGTAAGTTGCGCATGCCGCTTGAGACACTTACCGCGCGCCGTGTGACGACGGTGCCGTGCACCCGTGGGGGGTCCCGTCCATGCCCGTCGAGTCCGTTGCGTCCGTCGCGCCCGTCGAACGCTTTCGCAGAGCCGCCCGGGACAGCGTCTCGGGACTGCCCCGCGCGTTCTGGTGGCTGTGGGCCAGCACCCTCGTCAACCGGCTCGGCGCCTTCGTCGCCACCTTCATGGCGCTGTACCTGACCATGGACCGCGGCTACAGCGCGTCGTACGCCGGTCTCGTCGCCTCCCTGCACGGGCTCGGCGGGGTCGTCTCCGCGCTGGGTTCCGGGGTCATGGCGGACCGGCTCGGGCGGCGGCCGACCATGCTCATCGCGCAGACCTCCACCGCCGGGGCCGTCGCGCTGCTCGGCTTCATGCACGACCCCGTCGCCATCGCCGCCGTCGCCTTCCTGGTCGGCCTGGCCTCCAACGCCTCGCGGCCCGCCGTGCAGGCGATGATGGCCGACATCGTCCGGCCCGAGGACCGGGTGCGGGCGTTCTCGCTGAACTACTGGGCGATCAACCTCGGCTTCGCCGTCTCCTCCATGGGCGCCGGGTTCATCGCGGAGTTCAGCTATCTCGCCGGGTTCCTCATCGAGGCCGGGATGACGCTGGTCTGCGCGATCGTCGTCTTCCTCAAGCTGCCCGAGTCGCGGCCCGCCCCGGCGGCCAAGGACGCGGACGGCGCGAGCGTCGGGCTCGGGACCGTGCTGCGCGACGGGCGGTACATGGCCGTCGTCGGACTGTCCTTCCTCGTCGCCCTCGTCTTCCAGCAGGGCTCGGTCGGACTGCCGGTGGCCATGGGCCGCGCCGGGTTCTCGGCCGCCGACTACGGCCTGGCCATCGGCGTCAACGGTGTTCTGATCGTCGCCCTGCAGATCCCGGTCACCCGCTTCATCGAGCACCGCGACCCGCGCAGGCTGCTGGTCATCTCCTCGGTTCTCGCGGGCTACGGCTTCGGGCTCACCGCCTTCGCCGGGTCGGTCGGCGTCTTCGCCCTCACCGTGTGCGTGTGGACCCTCGCCGAGATCGTCAACGCGCCGACCCAGACCGGGCTCGTCGTACGGCTGTCGCCGGTGCACGGCCGCGGGCGCTACCAGGGCATGTACAGCCTGTCCTGGTCGGCCGCCGCCCTCGTCGCCCCCCTCATGTCCGGCGCCGTCATCGACCACCTCGGGGCGGCGTGGCTGTGGGGGATGTGCGCGGCCGTGGGGACGGCGGCGGGGCTCGGCTACGCGGTGCTCATGCGGGGGCTGCCGCAGGAGGGGCCGGCGAGGAGCGGGGGCGCGGAGAGCGGCCCGGCGTCGGAGGCCGAATCCGGGGCCGGTTCCGGGGCCAGTTCCGGGGCCGAGGCCGGTTCCGGGACCAGGACCGGGGCCGAGGCCGGTTCCGGGGCCGAGGTGCTGGCGGGCTGAGGTGCTGGCGGGCTGAGGGCGCTTCACAGGCTTCCCTCCCGCTTCCTCACGGGTGCATCCGCGCCCCCTTGAGCACCTTGTCCACCCCGTTGCGCGGTCCGTACACCGCCAGCCCCACGACGTCGAGGTCCGCCGTCGGCACGGCCCGCACCGCCGCGCGGTTGTCGCGGTCGTTGCCCGTGGCGAAGAGGTCGGCGGTGAAGACCGCGCGGGGCAGCTCGCGGGACAGGGCCCGGCCGTGGGCCGCCTTCAGGGTCTCCTTCGTGCCCTCGAAGACCAGCACCGGCTGGCGGAACATCGGCAGGTAGGGGACGCCGTCCGCGTCCTCGTACGGCTCGCCGACCACCTCGGGCACCTGGCTGCCCAGGCCGCTGACCAGGAAGGCGGTGACGTTCAGGCGCTGCCAGGGTTCGAGGTCCTCGCGGAGCAGGACGACGATCTTCGTGTCGAAACGCGGGGGCTGTTCGTTCATGCACCGAGACTGCCGACCACCGGCCGCCACGGTCTTGTACGTTCTTTGCGTGGCCGCCGAACAGCCCGAAGTGTCCGCCTGGCGCCCGCGCGTCCCGGGTGTCGTGGAGGTCTTCCACGCCCACTTCACCGAGTACGCCTACCCGATGCACGTCCACGACGCCTGGACGCTGCTGATCGTCGACGACGGCGCCGTACGGTACGACCTGGACCGGCACGAGCACGGCACCCCGCACGACACCGTCTCCCTGCTGCCGCCGCACGTGCCGCACAACGGCTCCCCCGCCACCGAGCACGGTTTCCGCAAGCGCGTCGTCTATCTCGACGCCACCCGCCTCAGCCACGACCTCATCGGGCGTGCCGTCGACGGCCCCGATCTGCGCGACCCCGTACTGCGGCTGCGCGTCGGGCAGTTGCACCGTGTGCTCGCGCTCCCGGGCGAGGAACTGGAAGCCGAGAGCAGGCTGACGCTCGTCGGGGAGCGACTGCGCGGGCACCTCCGGGGCCGGGTGGGCGGCGGGGAGGGCCGGCGCGATCCCGGCCTCGCGCACTCCCTGCGCGAACTCCTCGACGACCGTGTCTCCGAGGGGCTCACGCTGGACGAGGCCGCGCGGCTGCTGAACGCCCATCCCGCCCATCTGGTACGGGCGTTCAGCACCGCCTACGGCATCGCCCCGCACCAGTACCTGACGTCACGCCGGATCGGCCGGGCGCGCCGGCTGCTGCTGGACGGGCTGGCTCCCGGCGAGGTGGCGGCGGTGGCCGGGTTCTACGACCAGGCGCATCTCACGCGGCACTTCAAGAAGCTGGTGGGCGTGACGCCGGGGCGTTACCGGGGGGCCGGCCCGCGGGGAGAGCGGCGCCGCGTCACTTGACGTCGACGTAGTCGCCGGCGGCGGTCGCGCCGCCCGTCGTGGAGGTCTCGCCGAAGGTCCAGCGCAAGTAGCCGTCGGCGGCGGCGGTGACCGTGGTCTTCAGGGAGCCCGCGGAGTCGGCGCTCACGGTCTTGACGGTCGAGCAGGTGCTCGTACCCGCCTTGCGGAACTGGAGCTTGGCCGCCTTGCCGCCGAAGCCGGTGTACGTGTGCCGCACCCAGTCGGCGCGGGTGATCCTGCCGGTCACGGCGAGCCTCTTGCCCTTGACGACGGGCTCCGGCGAGGCGTTGACCGTCACCTTCGCCGCGCGCTTGACCTGCGCGGTGCCGAGTCCGGGCCACCAGCGGCCCACTGCCAGGGGAGAACGCGGGCCGGTCAGTCCGCCGGACGCTGGATCAGGTGGCTGAAGGCGTCGAGGTTGCGGGTGGACTCGCCGCGGGAGACCCGCCACGCGTACTCCTTGCGGATCGCGGAGGCGAAGCCCAGCTCCAGGAGGGTGTTGAAGGCGCCGTCGGCGGCCTCCAGGACCTGGCCGAGGAGGCGGTCGATCTCCTCGGCGGTGACGGCGGCCAGGGGCAGGCGCGCGGTGACGTAGATGTCGCCGAGGCTGTCGACGGCGTAACTGATGCCGTACAGCTTGAGGTTGCGCTCCAGCAGCCAGCGGTGGACGGCGGCCTCGTTCTCGTCGGGGTGGCGGACGACGAAGGCGTTGAGGGAGAGGGTGTGGCGGCCCACGAGGAGCGAGACGGTCGTGGAGAGCTTGTGGGTGCCGGGGAGCTTGACGACGTACGTGCCGGGCCGCGGGCTCTCCCACTCCAGTTCGGCGTCCTTCAGCGCGTCCTCGACGACCTGCGCGGTCTTCTCGACATCACCCATGCTGGGAGCGTACGCGACGGCGGTGGGCCTGGGTCGCGGCGGTGTAGACGTCGGCGGTGGCGGCCGCCGAGGCGTCCCAGCCGAAGGCCCGCGCGTGCGCGGCGGCGGCCGCGCCCATGGTCGTCGCGAGGGACGGGTCGTCGGCGAAGCGGCGCAGCACGCGCGCGTAGTCGGCGGGGTCGTGGCCCTGGACGAGGAAGCCGGTGACGCCGTCGCGCACGGCCACCGGGAGACCGCCGACCGAGGCGGCGAGCACCGGCGTGCCGGCCGCCTGGGCCTCTATGGCGACCAGGCCGAAGGACTCGCTGTAGGAGGGCATGACCAGTACGGACGCGGCACGGAACCAGTCGGCGAGCTGCTCCTGCCCGACCGGCGGCCGGAACCGTACGACGTCGGCGATGCCGAGCCGCGCGGCGAGCTTCTGCAGCCCTTCCGGCTTGGCCAGACCGCTGCCGCTGGGTCCGCCGACGACCGGTACGACGATCCGGGAGCGCAGTTCCGGGCGCTCGTCCAGCAGAACGGCGACCGCCCGCAGCAGGAGGTCGGGCGCCTTGAGGGGCTGTATGCGGCCGGCGAAGAGCGGGATCAGGGCGTCCTGGGGCAGGCCGAGGCGGGCCCGGGCTGCGGCCCGGGCGTCCGCGGACGTGGCCGCCACGAGCGAGCCCGAGCCCTGGGGGACGGGGCGGAAGCGGTCGAGGTTCACGCCGGGATGGACCACCGCGACCCGGGAGCGGTCGGCCGTGTAGTGCCGGACCAGCTCGTCGGCCTCCTCGGCGGTGTTGGCGATGAGCCGGTCGGCCGCGGCGACGATCTGGGTCTCGCCGATGACGCGGGCGGCGGGCTCGGGGGTGTCGCCGTCGGCCAGGCTGGCGTTCTTGACCTTGGCCATGGTGTGCATGGCGTGCACCAGGGGCACGCCCCAGCGCTGAGCGGCGAGCCAGCCGACGTGGCCGGAGAGCCAGTAGTGCGAGTGGACGAGGTCGTAGTAGCCGGGGCGGTGGCCGGCCCAGGCCTGCATCACGCCGTGCGTGAAGGCGCACAGCTGGGCGGGCAGGTCCTCCTTGGCCAGGCCCTCGTAGGGGCCGGCGTCGACGTGCCGGACGAGGACACCGGGGGCGAGCGGGACCGTGGGCGGCAGGTCGCCTGCCGTGGCCCGGGTGAAGATCTCGACCTCGATGTTGATCGCGGCCAGCCGCTGGGCCAGCTCCACGATGTAGACGTTCATGCCGCCCGCGTCGCCGGTGCCGGGCTGGTGGAGCGGTGAGGTGTGCACGGAGAGCATGGCGACCCGGCGGGGCCGGCGGAGCAGTCGCAGCCGTGCGGGGGCCGCGGGGGAGCGACGCCCGAGCCTGCTGACGTACTGGCTCACGTGGCGTCCTCCTTGCTGCGGGCATGCCTGCCGGAGGGTCGTCCGTGCCCTCCAAGGGGGTGCAACAGCGGATGGGGGCCCTGCCATTTCCCGATCAAGCGGCTTTACCGAATCATGACCGTTTCTCGCTCAACCGTTCGATCCGGTCGCGCGTGGGGGCGCCCCCGCTCCCGCTTACCCTCGAAGGCATGGCAGCCCGCGCGACGTCCCTCCCCCACTCTCGGCTCCGCAAGGCCGGGGGGACCCCCGTAGTGGGAACGGTGACGCGCGGGACCACCAACCCCAACCGGCTCCGCCGCATGGACCGCTGGATCGCCGCCACGCACGGCGCCGAACTGCGGCGCGCGGCCGACCCGGTGGCCGTGGACCTCGGGTACGGCGCCGCACCCTGGACCGCCGTCGAACTGCTCGCCCGGCTGCGCACGGTGGCCCCTCACGCGCGCGTGGTCGGCGTGGAGATCGAACCGGAACGGGTCGCCGCGGCCCGGCCGTACGAGCGCGAGGGGCTGACCTTCCGGCACGGCGGCTTCGAGGTCCCCGTCCCCGGACGCCCGGCGCTCATCCGGGCCGCCAACGTGCTGCGCCAGTACGACGAGGAGCAGGTCGCCGCCGTGTGGGAGCGGCTGTGCGCGCGGCTCACCCCGGCCGGCGGCGGCTCACGCGGCGGGCTGTTGGTCGAGGGGACGTGCGACGAGATCGGGCGGCGGCACGTGTGGGTGGCGCTCGGCCCGGAGGGTCCGCGCACGGTGACCTTCGCGACCCGGCTGGGCTCGCTGGAACGGCCGTCCGACCTGGCCGAACGGCTGCCGAAGGCGCTCATCCACCGCAATGTGCCCGGCGAGGCGGTGCACGCCTTCCTGCGCGACTTCGACCGCGCCTGGGCGGCCGCCGCGCCCTACGCCTCCTACGGCGCCCGCCAGCGCTGGATCCGCGCGGTCCGCGACCTGCGGGCCGACTGGCCGGTGACGGACGGGCCGTCCCGCTGGCGGCAGGGCGAAGTCACGGTGACGTGGGAGGCGTTGGCGCCGGGCACCCGCTGAGCCCGCCGGCCCGCCCAGTCCGCCCAGTCCGCCCAGTCCGCCCAGTCCGCCCAGTCCGCCCAGTCCGCCCAGTCCGCCCAGTCCGCCCAGTCCGCCCAGTCCGCCCAGTCCGCCCAGTCCGCCCAGTCCGGGAACGATCTCCGTGCGTCGTTCGTCACATCGGCGGGAGATCGTCGTATCCGCAGGGGCGAGGGGGAATTGCGTGAGGGGAGGGGCCATTCGGCGCCGACATCCGACACGTAAATCCGACTTGTCGCAACCTCTGTCGTTTTGTGCCCGTTCGTGACACGATCCCCCGGACGCCCGTACGTTACTGACGGTAAATCAACCTGGGGGCACAGCAATGGGAATGGGCAAGCGCGGCCTGCTCGCCGCCGCCGTGACCGTGGTCTGCGCGATCACCGTGCTGGCGGCACCCGGTACGGCGTTCGCCTCCATGGTTCGCACACCGGACCCCACGCCGAGCACGAGCGCGACCTCGAACGCTCTGCCGGCTCCCCCGCCCAGCAGGGACCTCGAACAGGTCCGCGAGAAGCTCGACGGGCTCTACCACGACGCGGCCGTGGCCACCGACGCCTACAACGCGGCCGAGGAGCAGACGAAGGCTCAGTCCGCGCAGATCGCCGAGCTGACGAAGCGGATCGCCGAGGGCCGGCAGAAGCTGAAGACGCTGAAGGACCAGGCCGGCGCGTCCGCGCGGGCCCAGTACCGCAACGGCGGGATGCCGCCCACGGCCCAGTTCCTGCTCAGCGGCGACCCGCAGCAGGTCGTCGACGGCGCCGGCACGGTGCTGAACGGCCAGCGGGCCACCAGCAAGCTGATCACCGAAATGAGCCGCACCCAGCGCCAGTTGCGGCAGTACGCCGACGAGGCGTCCGCGCAGTGGCAGAAGCTGGAGGCCAACCGCAAGGCCAAGGCCGCCGCCAAGAAGGAGATCAAGCAGCGGATCGCCGGCGCCGAGAAGCTCCAGTCCCAGCTGGAGAAGAAGGAGCGGGAGCGGCTCGCACGCCTGGAACGGCAGGCCGCCCAGCGGGCGCAGACCGCCTGGCTGGGCAGCGGCGTCCTCAAGGAGGTCAGCGGCAAGGCTTCCGCACAGGACAGGAAGGCGGTCGCGTTCGCCACCGCCCAGCTCGGCAAGCCCTACATCTGGGGCGCCGAGGGTCCCGACTCCTTCGACTGCTCCGGGCTGACCTCCCAGGCGTGGGCGAAGGCCGGCCACCCCATCCCGCGCACCTCGCAGGAGCAGTGGAAACAGCTCCCGCACGTCCCCGTCGAGGACATGCGCCCCGGCGACCTCATCATCTACTTCGCCGACGCGACCCACGTCGCGATGTACATCGGCGACGGCAGGATCATCCACGCGCCGCGCCCCGGGCGGACGGTGACGGTCGCGGGCGCGGGCACGATGCCGATCCTGGGCGTCGTACGACCGGACGCGTGACCCATGACGCACCGCACGGCCCGCACGCGTGACCCACGACGCGCCCTACGGCCCACACACGTGACCCGCGACGCACCACACGGTCCGCACGCGTGACCCGCGTCACGTGACGGCCCCCACCCCGGGCGCCCCTTTCCGGGGTGCGGGGCGCCCGCGCGGCCCCGTGTGACCCACCGCACGGCCAACCCCCGTCCGCCCGGGGGCCGTACGTGAGCTTCGTCATCCCCGTTCCCGCGCCGTCCTGTCCAACTGCGTTACGGATCGCGGCATATGACAGTGGCCTGGGCCGGAGCGACGCGGCTCACACCATTCCATCGGAGCGGCCTGTACCGCTATGGTCCCCGTCGGTGGGTCGAGGTCCCTCGAGCCCGCCGTGCCCTCGGGGGGAGGGAAGGAACCCAGGACCATGCCCGTACCCATACCGCGGCAGAGAGCGATCCCGGCCGTGGAAAGTGGTCAGGCGCAGGACGCCACCGCTGTCGGCGGCTCCCTCAAGGAAGAGGTTCAGCGAACCGCCACGGCCCACGGCTCCACCAGCGCCACGCTCACCCTGCTGCTGATCGAGGACGACCCGGCGGGCGCGATCGTGCCCGACCTGCTGGACTCCGCAGGCAAGCCCATCCGCGTCCGCACCGCCCGCAACCTCACCGAGGCCGAGCGGCTGCTCACCGACGACGTGCACTGCATCCTGCTCGACCTCGCGCTCCCGGCCCCCGGCCGCGCCGACGGCGACGACGCCGACGAGCTGGCCGTACTGCGGCACGTGCTCGCGCTCGCGCCCCGGCACGCGGTGCTCGCCCTGACCGCCTCCACAGACGCCGAGCGCGGCGCCGAGGCCGTGCGCGTGGGCGCCCAGGACTACCTGTTCCGCGACGAGCTGGACGGCCGCCTGCTCAGCCGCGCCATCCGCTACGCGGTCGAGCGCAAGCGGTCCGACACCGCCGAGCGGCGCCTGGCCGAGGGCCGGCTGCGCGCGCAGGAGAACCGGCGCCTGGAGCGCGGCCTGCTGCCCACACCCCTGCTCGAAGGCTCCTCGCTGCGCTTCGCGGCCCGCTACCGCCCCGGCCGCTCGCGCGCCCTGCTCGGCGGTGACTTCTACGACGCCGTCCGCACCCCGGACGGCACCGTGCACGCGATGATCGGCGACGTCTGCGGCCACGGCCCGGACGAGGCCGCGCTCGGCGTGGAGCTGCGTATCGCCTGGCGGGCGCTGACGCTGGCCGGGCTGAGCGGCGACGCGCTGCTGGGCACGCTCCAGGAGGTGCTGGAGCACGAGCGCTCGGACGAGGAGATCTTCGCGACGCTGTGCACGGTGGACATCGCCCCGGACGGCCGCAGCGCCGGCCTGTGCCTGGCCGGCCACCCTTCCCCGCTGCTCGCCGCCCCCGGCCGGGCCCCGTACCTGCTGCCGTACGACGACAACGGCCCCGCCCTCGGCATGCTGCCCGGCGCCCGCTGGCCGCGGACGCAGGTGGAGCTGGGGACCGAGTGGAGCCTGATGCTCTACACCGACGGCCTGATCGAGGGCCGGGTCGGCACGGACGGGGAACGGCTCGGCCAGGACGGCATGCTGGACATGATCAGCCGCCAGCTGGCCGGGGGCCTGCGCGGCGAGGAGCTGCTGCGCACCGCCGTGAGCGAGGTCCGCGACCTCAACGGCGGCGAGCTGACGGACGACGTGGCGGTGGTCCTGCTGGACAGCACGCCGTAGAGCCGGACGCCGTCACCGGCCGCGTAGGGCCGGGGCAGCGTCACCGGCCGCGTAGGGCCGGGGCAGCGTCACCGGCCGACGTGACCGGACGACGTCACCGGCCGCCGTTGTAGGGGCCGTACGGGCCGTCGCTGCTGCTTCCGCCGCGGCGGCGGCCCCAGCCGCCACGACCGCCGCCGCCGGAGACCTGCCTGAGCGCGGGGCGTACGTCCACGATGTAGACGATGCTCGCGACGAGGCCGGCGATCGGCAGGATGGACAGGATCGAGAACAGCAGGCTGACCACGAGGGCGATGCCCAGGATGATCAGCCAGAAGACCTTGTTCTGCTTGTCGGCCGCGCGGAAGGCGTCCTCGCGCCGGAACACGGCGTCGAAGAGGCCGAACGCGGCCAGGGCCACGAGGACGATCTTCAAGATCCCCATGAACCCGTCGAAGCCCAGCATCAGCATGCCGTCCACCGCCTGTCGTCTCCCGGCCCGTACGCCGTCACCGTACCCGCAGAACGGGCCGGACACCCCAAGGGTGCCCGGCCCGTCCACGCCCGGTCGGCCCCGGTCGTCACTTGGCCGGCGGGGTCGTCTTCTTCGCGGGGGCGGTCCGGCGGGCGGCCGGGGACTTCTTCGCCGCGGGCTTCTTCGCCGCGGCGCTCTCCTCGTCCCGGGCCTCGGCCGGCTTCGACTCCTCCTGGCCCGCGACGGGCCCGGGGTTGCCCTCGACGGCGATGGCCAGGTCCTCGATCTCCTCGGCGGCCTCGCCGCGCCAGGTCCGCACCGTCTGCTCGCCGTGCTCGGCGACCTTCTCGTAGGCCTCACGGGCCTTGACGGCGTACTCGGCGGCGACGCCGACACCGCGCAGGGCGAGGTCCTGGGCGTTCTCACCGAGCTTCTTCAGGTCGACGTCGAGGGTGCCGATGAACTCGTTGAGCTTGGTCTGGAGGTTCTCCTGCGCCTCCTTGGCGCGGGCGGTGGCCCGCTCCTGCACGGCCTTCGGGTCGGTGCCGCGCACCTTCTCGATGCGGGCGGGGGCCTCGGCGCGCAGCTGCTCGACCAGGGCGGGCACCTTCCTGGCCTGCTGGAGGGCGAGGTCGGCGGTACCGGCGGCGAAGTAGAACGGGGTCGGGTCGCTGAAGGTCTTGCGCAGGTCGTCGCTGATGGCCATGGTGGTGGTCCTCCCGGATTCGCGTTCGGCTGAGGGTTGTTGTGTCCGCGGTGCGCGGCCGTGGGCTGACTTGTGGAGGTCCCGCCTATCCGGCCGCCCGCCGCGGACCGGCATCACTGCCGCCGGCCTGCCCGTCACCGCGTACGGCGGTGCCGCTCGGGCCGGAGGTGTCGTTCGGTACGCCGGTGTCACCGGGCCGGTCCTGCGTGTCCCCCTCCGCGTCCCCCGCCTCGCCGGCCGCCTTCTCCGCCTCGCCGACCCCGAATCCGTTCTCCTTGCGGAACGACTCGTAGATCTGGAGCAGCGCCTGCTTCTGCCGCTCGTGGAGCGAGGGATCGGCGAGGATGACGGCACGCGTCGCGCCCTCCCTGAGGCGCTCCTCCCCGTCCCGCTCGGCGTCGAGGATGCCGGCGCGGACGTAGAGCGTCTCGGCGGAGATGCGCAGCGCCTTGGCGACCTGCTGGAGCACCTCCGCGCTGGGCTTGCGCAGCCCGCGCTCGATCTGGCTCAGGTACGGATTGGACACCCCGGCGGCGTCGGCGAGCTGCCGCAGCGACAGTTGGGCGTTGCGCCGCTGCTCGCGCAGGTACTCACCGAGATTGCCGACGTTGAGCGATGCCATGTCTCCACCTTGCCCCACCCTTGCTAACAATTGCAAGCACCTGCTTGCAAAAGTGTGCCGTACGGCGGGGGGCTTCACCCGGGCAGACCGCTCCCGGAGCCGGCCACCCCCTGATCGGCGGGGTGCCGGCCCCTCCCCGAGGAAGTGCCGGCACCCGTAGAGCGGGAGTGGCCACGCGTCAGGAGAGGGCGATCTCGGTGACGTGGTCGGACTCGCGGGTCCACTGGGTGTTGTTCACGGCGCCCTGCTTGGCGAACGCGACGCCGGTGTCCTCGAGGTAGGCGACGCGGGTGCCGGAGAGGGCGAACTGGATGGCGTGGGTGGACTGCTGGTGCCACAGGGCGCTGAGCGCGCCCTGCTTGACGTGAAGGACGCCGTCGTCCTTCAGCACACCGATGCGGCTGCCCGAGAGCTCCAGCTGCAAAACATGGTCGGCCTGCCACCTCCACCCGGCGTCGAGGGCGCCTTCCTTGACGTAGGCGTTGCCGTCGCCCTTCAGGACGCCGATGCGGTTGCCGCTCAGGTCGATGTCGACGGCCTCGCCGGTCTGGAGCTGCCACGGGGCGTCGAGGGCGCCTTCCTTGGCGTACGCGACACCGTTGCCCTTGACGATGCCGATCCGGTTCCTGTAGAGCTCCAGCGTCTTGACGTTGATCGCCTCGCCCTTCCACGGGGCGCTCAGGGGGCCCACCTTGACGTAGGCGGTACCGGTGCCCTTGACGATCCCGACCCGGTCGGCGGAGAGGGCGATCTGCTTGACGTGGTCGGCCTGCCACTTCCACTGGGCGTCCAGGCCGCCGTCCTTCACATAGGCGTTGCCGTCGGCCCTCAGCACGCCGATGCGCCGCCCCGACAGCACGATCTGCTTGATGTCGTCGGCCTCGGTCGTCCACAGCGCGTTGAGGGGGCCCGCCTTGGCGTAGGCGGTACCGGTGCCCTTGACGATGCCGATCCGGTCGCCGCCGTCGCCGGAGACCGTGGAGGGAACCGCGGCGACACCCGTCGCCGCCGTCCCGGCCACCGCGGCACCCGCCGCCACAACGGCGAGGAGCATCAAAACCCTTTTTTTCACTCTTCTTCTCCCGTACGCAGAAGGTGCGCCGCATGCCCTTTCCGTGCTCTGCCGCCGGCGTGCGGGCAGGGCGCCCCGGAGACTGACGACGCCAGTCGACCTCGTTCCGCCCCTCCCGCGTGTCTCCTGCGGCGCGTCCCGGTGCGGATCACCGCGATGGCCGATGCCGCACCGCCATCAGGGGGACCCGGGCGGACGGCCCGGATGTCACAGACGGACGGGCCGTCTCGTCACAGGTGGCGAGAGGCGGTTCGGGCATCGGGAGGGTGACGGTGCCGCGCGAGGTCTTCGGTTTCGGCTTCCCGCAGATCGCGTCGGCCGGGCACCGTCCGACGCGGGCACCGTCCCGTGCGGGCTCCCGCCGCGCCGCCTCACCTGCCGTCGTACGACGCCAGCCACTCGCGCAACACCGTGAAGTCCGCCTCCGCCAGGCCGTAGCGGTGGTCGACGCGGTGCAGCAGGGCCGGTTCCTCGTGGTGGACGGCGACCCAGGCGCGGTCGGCCTCGGTGATCTCGTCGTCGATCCAGATGAAGGGGCACCCCGCAGCCCAGGCCACCAGCGGGCGGGTCTTCCAGTGCAGCAGGCCCGGCGGCTCCTCCTCGTCCGGCCACTCCACGACCGGCAGCGGGGGCAGCCCCAGCCAGGGAGCCAGGCAGTCGTTGGCGTCCTCCATCCACGTGGTGGCCCACACCAGTTCGCACCCCAGCGCCTCGAGCCGGCGCCCCAGCGCCGGGTCGACGCGGTGCAGCAGCGGAGGGGCGGCACAGTTCCGCACCACGGCGACACCGTGGTCGTACGCCTGATACGCGCGGTCCGCCCCGAAGGGGATGAGCGGGCCGTCGACGTCGAGGAAGAGCAGCCTCACCTCACAGGATCCGTCATCGCGGCCGTCCGGGAGGCCGGGAGAACGGGAGCCTACGCGGCACCGCCCGAACGGATCAGGGAGGCCAGCGCCCGCGCCAGATACGGGTTCGCCCGGCGCGGCGCCGAGAGGCCGAGCGAGCCTGTGGCGGCGGCGAGGGTCATGGCGTACGAGTCCAGCGCCCGGCGCACGTTGGGGGCGTCCAGGCTCGCCCCGGTGACCAGCCGGTCGAGGTCGACGTACGCCGACCTGACGATCTCGATCCACCGGTACACGCGCCAGTCCTGCCGCCAGTTCCGCGTGTACCGCTCGGCCAGCCGGCCCTCCCAGCGGCGGAACATGCGGTCCCGGATCTCCGGCCGGGTCGGGGTGAGGTGCATGTGCCGGACCAGGTCGTGGAGGGGATCGCCGACCAGGGCCATCTCCCAGTCGATCAGGGTCAGCGCCCGGACGTCGTCGCGGCGCACCAGGTTCCAGGGGTTGAGGTCGCCGTGCAGCAGGGCCTCGGTGCGGGCGGTGACCCGGTGCCGGGCGAGGATCTCGCGCAGCCGGGGGGCGTCGGGCAGACCGAGGAAGCGGGCCATTCGCCGGGATTCCCCGGGCAGGCCGTCGACCAGCGCCACCAGTTGCTCGCTGAGCCAGCCGTAGAACTCGGGCCGGTCCGTGAGCGGGTCGACCCGGAAGCAGTCGACCCGGGTGAGCGCGGCCAGCTGGTCGACGAGGCCGTCCGCCTCGTGCGGGCGCAGGCCGTCGACCGGGTGGCCGGGCCTGCGGCCGGGGTCGTCCGGCCCCTCGTAGGTGTGGACGGCGAAGTCGTCCCCGGAGTACGTACGGATGCCGGACAGGCCCCGCGCGCGGCTGTGCCCGAGAGCCAGGACCCGGGGTGCGGCCACCGCCGCGCCGGACAGCTCGATCTCCGTGAGCACGGCGTGCTCGCTGAGGAAGCTGCGCTCGCGCCGGGTGACGTCCGCGGCCTTGCGGCGGATCATCACGGGGAAGGGGACGCCGGGCACCCGCAGCACGGAGTTGAGGTGCGCCGTGCCCTTGAACACCCGGTCGGCCGGGGCCGCGCCCTCCAGGAGCAGGGCGTCCCCGACGGCCGTGTGCGGGAAGTCGGGGTGTTCCGGGACGCGCGGGTCCGGCTTCCAGTCGATCGCCCGCGCGGCCGGCCCGCCCCGTCCCGCGCTGCCGTGCCGGGCGCCGTCGCCGCGCCAGACGGGGGCGCCGGGGCGCGCGGAGGCCCAGCGGTACAGGATCCGCTCGATCTCCCGCTCCCTCGGCACATGCGGCAGCCGCAGCGGTTCCGCGCCCGCCTCCAGGGCGCCGCGCACCCGGGCCGTCGCCGCCCGCAGGCTCTTCTGGTCGAAGGACTCCTCCAGGCTCGTCGCGGCCCGCATCACGTCGGGGTACACCGACTGGGCCCGCTCGAAGGCGACGTAGTGCCGCAGATCCCTGGCCACGCCGTTGACTGCCGCGGGACGCACCTCGCGCATGGCGCACGCCCACGCCTCCACGACCGTGTCCCGCTGACGGGCGGGGTAGCGCATGCGGACCAGGTGGGTGGCGAGGTCGTGCAGCGGGTCGCCGTAGCCGGCCAGCTCCCAGTCGACGCGGACCAGCGGCGGATCACCGGCGGTCGACATGATCAGGTTGCCGCGGTGCAGGTCGGTGTGGAGCAGGACGTAGGGCCGCCGGGACATCGCGGGCACCCGTTCGGCCAGCCGGACCAGGGCGTCCTCGGGGACACCGAGCGCGGCGAACAGGCCGCCGAAGCAGGACCGGTTGGGCTGCCGGATCCGCGTGTCGGCCAGGCCGGCCAGAACCCGGAGGAAGCCCTGGCTGTCGGTGTGGTTCCGGGGCCACGGCGCCGGCAGGGGCGGCAGGGCCGCGCCGCGCACCTGGGCGTTCTGCGCGAACAGGCCCGCCAGTTCCCGGATCAGCGGCTCGTCCACGGGCTCGCCGTCACCGCAGACGCCGGCGAACGGAACTCCTTCCACATGGCTGTGGATGGCGAAGTCGTCCCCCTCCACCAGGCACTCGGGCACATGTGGCAGGACGCCCTTGAGGGACCGCAGGATCTCGGCCTCGTTCGGCCAGGTCCGGATCACCACGGGCAGCACGTCCCGCCGGCGCACCCGCACGGTCACGGCGGTACCCGGCTCCCGGCCGATGAGCCGTGCCACCGGCTCGGTCAGCGGCATGACGTGGTTGTGGTGGTGGAAGCCCCCGATCGCCTCGCCCTGCCGGACGGCCAGGTCCGCGAACGCGCGGTAGACGGCGTGCGGCCGGGCGCTGCCGGCGCGCCCCCCGAAAGTGCCGTGGGGGACGGATGGTGCGCCCACTGGCCGCTCCGGGGCTCGATCGCGCGGCGAACGCGCGGTTGGGGACGGTGGGAGGGAAGTGATGCCCGGGCGGTGGACGACATCAGGGGGAGCCGGCCCCGGCGGATGGCAGGTCGTACGTCATGTGCCGGTCGGCCGGGACGGCTCGTTCGTCCACCTTGCGCGCGGATCGGGTACGGATCGCGCGCGGATCCGGGCGGTGGCCCGAGGGGGGTACGGCTCCGGGCGGTGGCCCGGTCGATGGCGCGGATGCTATCGCACGGGGATGCCCCTCGAACGTAGGCGACGCCCGAGCCGCCCCGTCACACCCTCCCCCCGTCACGACACCCGGGAGACCCTCCCCGGTCACGGCCCCCGGCAGGGCCGCCCTCCCCCGTCACGACCTCCGGGAGGCCCTCCCCTCTCACGACCCCGGCATGCCCCCGCCTCGCGGGTCACCGGCCGCGCAGGGTCCGCAGCAACGGCTCCAGTGACCCGACGACCTCGGCGGCTCCGGCCGCGAGCAGCAGCTTGGCCTTCCCTTCGTTGCGCGCGTAGCCGAGGAAGGGCACGCCGGCCCGGCGGGCGGCCGCGAAGTCCGACGGGGTGTCACCGATCATCAGGGCGGCCTCGGGTGCGGCCCCCATGGCCTGCAGCGCCCGGTTGAGGCAGTGCGGGTCCGGCTTGAGCCGGTGCAGGTCCTGGGTGCGGCCGTAGATGTGGGGCGCGAAGCAGCCGGTCAGGTCCCGGTGGTCCAGGTAGGCGCGCACCACCCGGGGCGAGTTGTTCGTCGTGATGGCGAGCCGGGCGCCCACCGCCCGCCAGGTGCGGATCAGGGGGTCGGCCCAGGCGGTGGGCATCGCGGAGGCCGCCGCCAGCAGCTCCTCCTGGGTGAGACGTTCCTCGAGTTCGGCCACCAGATCGCTGCCCTGATGGCGGCGGTCGACCGCGCGCAGCACGACCTGCGGGTCGAGGGTCTCCCGCTCCTCCTCGGTGAGCAGGCCGTGCAGGCCCCGCCCCTCCAGCCAGTCCACCAGCCGGGCCGCCACCCGTTCCGCCGAGTGCCCGGCGAACAGACGGCAGATCGGCCCGTCGAAGTCCCAGAGGACCACCCGGGTGCCCCTGATCACTTCCCGGAGTCGCTCGCTCTCGTCCGCGCTGTCGGCGGCGGCCGGTCCGCTCTTCGTCGTCTCAGAAGTCACTAGGAGAGTGTCAGGTCCGTGGAGATGGTTTCCCAGAGGGCGTCGAACCACTTCTGGGACTGCTCCACGAACGCGGAGTCCCGCCGTCCGGCTCTCGTCTCGAAGGAGAAGAGGAGGGACTCGGAGCCCAGGGTGTCGTACATCTCCAGCGTGCCGCTGTCCGTCGGCTCCTCGCGGCGCGTGACCATGTAGTACGCGTAGAGCGCCTCCACGCCGTTGAGCAGGTACAGCTTGACCGGCGGGGTGAAGGGCAGGGCGCGGAAGGTGACGTGCACGTCGATGTCGTGGGTGGCGCGCAGGGCCTGGAGGTTGTACTGCAGGACCTGGCCCTGGGCGTTGCGCATCGCCAGCCAGCGCCGGCGCACCTGGTCGTCGTCCTCGGGGCGGGCGTCGACAGACACGGGGAAGGCGAGGTTGATGTCCCGGGAGGGCAGCAGCAGCCGTACGTCGATCCGCTCGGGGCGGATGCGGCCCTCGTGGATCAGGCGCAGCGGCTCGCCGAGGGCGGGGATCAGGCTCTGCGCGGTCAGGCACACCGCGTCGATGCCGACCCGCGGCGCGGAGAACGCCTCCGTCAGCCGGGGAGCGAGGGCCACCATGGTCGGCTGGGGTTCGTCCGACACCGGAGCGGGCTCGGCTATGCGCGGCGGGCTGCCCTTGCTGACGTGGCTGAGCAGGCCGTCGTCCTGAAGTGACCGCAGGGCCTGGCGTACGGCGCCGCGCTCGACGCCGAACTGGCCGGCCAGCTCGGCCTGGGTGGGCAGGCGTTCGCCCGGCTTGAGGTCCCCGGATCGGATCCGCTCCCGCAGGGTGTCGGCGATCTCCCGCGACGTGAGCCTTCTGCCGTTCACTGCCACGCTCTCCTGGGTCACAACCAAGACGCTACAACCCCGGTCCAGCACAGGTGAGTTGTTCCAAGTTGTTGGCAAGTCGGGCCTACTCGGCCGAGTTGGCAGACCAGCGGGCCGGTCTACGGCGTCAGCAGCAGCTCCGAGCTGATCGTCTCCCACAGCGCGTCGAACCACAGGCGCGACTGCTCCACGAACGCGGTGTCGCGCGGGCCCGCGCCCCGGTCGAAGGCGAACAGCATCGAGCGCGTGCCGTCGGAGTCGTACAGCGTCAGATGCTCGTGCTCGATCTCCCGCTCGCGCCGGGTCAGCGTGTAGTACGCGAACAGCGCCTCGGCCCCGTTGAGCAGGTACAGCTTGACCGGCGGGGTGAAGGGCAGGGCGCGGAAGGAGACCCGCACGTCGATGCCGTGCGTGGTGCGCAGTGCCTGCAGGTTGTTGCGCAGCACCTGCCCCTGGGCGTTGCGCTGGGCCAGCCAGCGGCGGTGCAGCAGACCTCCGTCGGAGGCGTCGACCGGGGCCGGGAAGGCGAGGTCGATGTCCCGGCTGGGCAGCAGCAGCCGTACGTCGATCTTGGCCGGTTTCAGCTGTCCCGTGTGGATCTGGCGGAGCGGCTCGCCGATCGCCAGGGTGAGCGAGACCGAGGTCAGGCAGAGGGCGTCGATCTCGACGTGGGGTGCGGCGAAGGCGGCGGCGACCCGCGGCGCGAGGCCCGCCGTGGTCGGCTGCGGCGGCGCGGCGGGGCCGGCCGCGAACCGGGTGAGGCCCGGCCGGGGCGCCACGGTGGCGGGGCTGCCCCTGGACACGTCGGCGAGCAGGTGCTCCGACTGCAGAACGCGCAGCGCCTGACGTACGGCGCCGCGCTCGACGCCGAACTCGTCGGCCAGCTCGGCCTGGGTGGGCAGGCGCTGGCCCGGCCGCAGCACGCCGGAGGTGATCCGGGTGCGCAGGGCGTCGGCCACCTCACGGTGTGACGTGCGTGACCGCTGTGAGCTCTTCCGCCCACTGGCGGAGGTGTGTTCCGGGTCCACACTCAAACGGTACAACTTCCCGCCATCTTGGGGCAGTTCATGGAAAGGTGGTTATTAGCCGCTTCCAAGCGGAGATAACCAAAGAGAAGTTGGTAGCCAACTTGCACAACATGGTCGAGCTTCCCAGCGGTTGGCCGATCGGGCTCCCTTCCGGAGGGGAGCCGGGAGCCCGGGCAGGGGACGGCCGCCGGCAGCGCACAGCCACAACTGAACAGCCCGCACAGCCACAACCGAACATCGTCAGAGCACAGCCACAACTGAACACGGCAGAACAACCGAACAGCACGCTACGGATGCACAGTTCAGCGAAGACGGGAGAACAGGGGGCGGTCAGAAGACGTCGGGGCACCACGGTCGCCCGGACGTACGGAGCAGGGCGTCGGTCCTACGGGCGGCGCCCTCGCGCCCTTCCCGGACCCGGCCGAGTGCGACGCCGCGCACCAGGGACCCGTCCCCGAGCCAGACCTCGGCCAACTGGCCCACCGGCAGCGTGAGATCGGCTTCCGCACCGCCCGCCGGCGTACAGGACGCGCCCTCGGAGGACACCTCGAGACGGTACCGGCCCCCGGCGAGCCCGGCCTCGTCCACGACCTCCAGCACCACCGAACCCGCACCCTCGTACGTCCGCGCCTCCAGGGCCCGTGCGACGTCCAGGATCCGCACCCACAGCCAGTCGGCCTGCTCGGTGACGCGGGCCGCGCGCAGGTCGGGCAGGAAGAACGGCAGCAGGTCGTCGGGGCGGCGCCTGCCGCTCCTGACCTTCGTGATCCAGTCGATCGAGCACAAAAACCGCCACAGCGCGTCCTCCGCCGCCGGGACGGCGGCGAGCAGCCACTTGACGTTCGCGGTGTCACAGGGCTGCTTGCCCTGCCAGTCACTGTCCACCTCGTACGACACCAGGCCCTCGGCCTCGCCCGAGGCGGAGCGGTAGAGGGCGTAGAACGGCTCGGCCCACTTGTCGTGGAAGCGCACGGTGCCGGTCTCCGTCTGCCACCACAGCTCGTCGCGGCCGACCATGCCGGGCTGGGCGCGCCGGACCCGCTCGTGCAGCTCAGGGCCGATCTTGCGGACATCCGCGGCGTCCACGAGGTCGATCCGGGCCCCGTCCGACGGGCCGGACCAGCGCGGGTCGAGGCCGGCGCGGGGGACCTCGACGGTCCACTCGGTCGTCCAGGTCGCCGGACCGAAGCCGTAGCGGCCGTAGATCGGGTACTCGGCGGCGATCAGCGTGGCGACGACGTCACCGCGCTCCTTCGCCGCCGCCAGGTCCCGGCCCATCATGCGGGTCAGCAGGCCGCGGCGGCGGTGGGTGGGCGAGACGGTGACGTTGGAGACGGCGTCCGCGGGCAGGGGCGCGCCGCCCACCGCGGTGAGCTCCTGGGCGAAGGAGCGGAAGGTCGCCACGCAGCGGCCGCCGTCGAAGGCGCCGAGCAGCCGACCGGGCACGAACTGCCTTCGTCTGGCTTCGAGTTGCGCGGCCGCCAGCACCGGATTCTGCAGGAATCCGGTCTGCAGCGCACGCTGCCAGTCCGCGAACTCGTCCTCTGTGACAGCGCGCACGTCGGTCATGGGGCCACGGTAGAGGGGCGCCCGCCGCCTGTCGCGCACTTTTCCCCGGCCCCCGTGCCCCTCAGATCAGCAGATCGTCCACCTGCGCCTCGCCCACCCGGTACCGCCGGGTGATCTCCCCGCTGCAGTCGTCGGCGGTGCGCTGCAGGCGCTGCCTGCGCCCGGAGATCTCCTGCTCGTAGCGGACCAGACGCCCCATGGCGTCGGTGAGTTCGAGGTCGGTGCGCGCCTGCAGGTCCGACAGCTCGACCTCGGCGAGCATCTCCGCGGCCAGCCGCCCGTACTCCTCGTTGTGCGGGGTGCCCAGCGTGACGTGGCGGGCCGAGGAGCGGTGCCGGGCGGGGCCGTCGGTCAGGATCTCCGGGAGCCGCGCCACCACGGAGGCGTCCGCGGGTGCCGGCGCCGGCACGGCCGCCCGCCCGCGCCGGGCCAGTTCCGCGCGCAGGATGTCGATCCGCCCCTGCAGCAGCCGCCGCACATAGCTGAGATCCGCCTCGTCGCGCTGCGCGTCCCGGCGCAGGGCGCGCAGTTCGGGCAGGCTCAGCGGGGCCAGATCGGGCGGCCGGGAACACCCCCCGCCCGACGGGCTCGGGGCAGGTTCCACGGGCGACGCCGGACCGGAAGGACCCTCGACGCGCTGTGCGGGCGGCCGGTACGTTTCCAGCCGCCCGCTGGTACTCGGTGTGCTCATCTGCTCTTGACCGTCCCCTCGACCGGCATGTGGGAAGCATCGTGCCACCCCAAGTGGCCGCTATGTGACCGAGTGCCCCCGAACGGCCCAGATGGGGGCTTAAGGATCATTAATGGGCCCGCCACGAGAACACGCGGGCCGCCCGGCATGATGGGTCCATGCGAGCTGTGGTGCAGAGGGTCGACGGCGCGAGCGTCGTCGTGGACGGCGAGACGGTCGGCGCGATCGAGGGCGAAGGTCTGTGCGTCCTGGTCGGGGTGACCCATGAGGACACCAAGGAGAAGGCGGCCCAACTGGCCCGCAAACTCTGGTCGGTACGGATGCTGCACGACGAGAGGTCGTGCAGCGATCTCGACGCGCCCCTGCTCGTCATCAGCCAGTTCACCCTGTACGGCGACGCCCGCAAGGGGCGCCGTCCGACCTGGAACGCGGCCGCGCCCGGCGATGTCGCCGAGCCGCTGGTGGACGAGGTGGTCGCCCAGCTGCGCGCGCTGGGCGCGACGGTGGCGACGGGCCGGTTCGGCGCGCGGATGCGGGTGTCCCTGACGAACGACGGCCCGTTCACGGTACTGCTGGAGATCTAGGCCCTGTCCGGCCGGAGAACCGGCCGGGACCCCACGGCGCCCCCGCCCCGCAGAGCTGCCGCCCCGCAGAGCTGCGGCTACGGCTCGACCACGACCTCCTGCGCGGCGGCCGTGTCTCCGGCCAGGAGCCTCGCGGAGACCGGTACGTTCCGCTTCACCAGGGCGAGGGCGATGGGGCCCAGCTCGTGGTGGCGTACGGACGTCGTCACGAAGCCGATCTTGCGGCCCTCGGGGCCGTCGTCGGCGAGCCGGATCTCGGTGCCGCGCTCCGGCAGGTGGACGTCGCTGCCGTCCAGGTGCAGGAAGACCAGCCGGCGCGGCGGCTTGCCGAGGTTCTGCACGCGGGCGACCGTCTCCTGGCCGCGGTAGCAGCCCTTCTGGAGGTGCACGGCGCTGCCGATCCAGCCCAGCTCGTGCGGGATGGTGCGGTGGTCGGTCTCGAAGCCGAGGCGCGGCTGGTGGTGCTCGACGCGCAGCGCCTCGTGGGCCAGCAGACCGGCCGCCGGACCGTGCGTGGCGGCGAAGCCCTCCAGGTCCGCGCGCGGCAGGAACAGATCACGGCCGTACGCCGTCTCGCGTACGACGACGCCCTCGGGGACCTCGGCGATCGAGCCGGCCGGCAGGTGCACCACGGCGAAGTCGTCCGTGCGGTCGGTGACCTCGACGCGGTAGAAGAACTTCATCGACTCCAGGTACGCGAGCAGCGCCTCACGGGTGCCGGGCTCCACGTGGGCCCAGACGGTCGTGCCGTCGTCGACCAGGTACAGGGCGTGCTCGATGTGTCCGTTCGCGGAGAGGATCAGCGCCTCGGTCGCCTCGCCGACGGGCAGTTCGCTGACGTGCTGGGTGAGCAGCAGGTGCAGCCAGCTCAGCCGGTCCGCTCCGGTGACGGCGAGGACGCCGCGGTGGGAGAGGTCGACGAATCCGGTGCCGGCGGCGAGGGCGCGCTGCTCGCGGAACAGATCGCCGTAGTGGGCGGCGACGCCTTCGTCCACGCCCTCGGCGGGGACGGCGCCGGGCAGGGACAGCAGGGGGCTCTTCATACGCGCAAGCCTACGACGTGGTAGTTGAACTCTTCAGGGAGCAGTCCTGACAGCGGCCGAAGATCGCGAAATGCTTCATGTCGGTGTCGAACCCGAACTGCCCGCGCAGCTTGGCCGTGAAGTCGGCGGCGACGGCGACGTCCGCCTCGATGACGTTCTCGCAGTCGCGGCACACCAGGTGCAGATGGTGATGGCGGTCGGCGAGGTGGTAGGTGGGCGCGCCGTGCCCGAGGTGGGCATGGCTGACCAGGCCCAGCTCCTCCAGCAGCTCCAGCGTCCGGTAGACGGTGGAGATGTTGACCCCCGACGCGGTCCTGCGTACTTCACCGAGGATGTCGTCGGGGGTCGCGTGCTCCAGGGCGTCCACGGCTTCGAGCACGAGTTGCCGCTGCGGCGTCAGCCGGTAGCCGCGCTGCCTGAGGTCGCTCTTCCAGTCGGTGCTCACCACACTGGAAGTCTAGGGGGTGTCGTTCGGATCAGGTCGGATCAGGCCGCGGCGTCCGGTGCGGTGCCTCGCAAGGCGGAGGATCTGCCGCGTACCGGACGTACTCGGCTGATCCGACAACGCGGCGAGGTGCCGTGCCGGGCGTCGCGGACCCGAACTGATCCAAACGACACCCCCTAGAGCCACCGGGCGCCGGGCTCCCTGGGCACAGGCCTACTTGAAGAAGGCGATGCCGTCGTCGGGCATGTCGTCCGGGAGGGCCTTGGCCCAGCGCTCGACGTCCTCCGGGGTGACGACCTTCTTCAGCTGGGCCGACATGTAGGGGCGCAGCTCGACCTCGGGGGTCTGCTTCTCGCCGACCCACATCAGGTCGCTCTTGACGTAGCCGTACAGGCGCTTGCCGCCGGTGTAGGGCGGGGCCTCGGGGGTGCGCGCCACCGCGTCCGTGACCAGGTCGATCTGCGGCTTCTTGTCGGCCATCTCGCCGTACCAGATCTCGACCACGCCGTCGTCGCGGGTCATCGTGACCGTCACCTTGCGGTCGGAGTCGATCCGCCAGAAGCCGGCTTCCGACTCCAGCGGGCGCACCTTGTTGCCGTCCTTGTCCAGGACCCAGGTCTGGGAGTCGTACTGGAGGAAGTCACGGCCGTCGTGGCTGAAGGAGACTTCCTGGCCGAAGTTGCACTTCTCCGAGCCGGGGAAGTCGTGGACGCCCGCGCCCGCCCAGTTGCCCAGCAGAAAGGCGAGGGGGACGAGGTCCTTGTGCAGGTCTGAAGGGATCTCGATCATGAGCGGCCGTTCCTGGTCGGTTCTTGGGGAGAGCTCAGCGCTGGCCCTGGTACAGCTTCTTCACGGTCAGTCCCGCGAAGGCGAGGACGCCGACGCAGACCAGGACCAGCAGGGTTTCGAAGAAGATCTCCACGGGTGCTCCTTGAGCGGAAGTGGGCGTACGACAGAGCCGGGCCCCAGCTTACGCGGCCCGGGCCCGGCTCTCCTGGCGAGGTAGGTCTCAGTCGATCAGCGGCTCGACGGCCGTACGATGCGGCCATGGCGAAGAAGCTCGTGATCAAGGTGACGGCCGGGGCGGACGCCCCCGAGCGCTGCTCCCAGGCCTTCACGGTGGCGGCGGTGGCCGTCGCCAGCGGGGTCGAGGTGTCGCTGTGGCTGACCGGGGAGTCGTCGTGGTTCGCGCTGCCGGGGCGGGCCGCGGAGTTCGAACTGCCGCACGCCGCGCCGCTGCCGGACCTGATCGACTCGGTCCTCGCGGCCGGCAGCGTCACCCTGTGCACGCAGTGCGCCGCCCGGCGCGAGATCACCGAGAAGGACGTCCTTAAGGGCGTACGGATCGCGGGCGCGCAGCTCTTCGTCCAGGAGGCCATGGCGGACGGGACGCAGGCGCTCGTCTACTGAGCCGTACGGCTACTTCCGCGGGCGCTTCTTGCCGTCCAGCTCGTCCCACCACTCGTCGGACTTCGGATCGCCGGAGGGAGCGTCCCACCAGCGGTCGTCGGGGCCGCGGCGGTTGGCCACCATCGCGGCCGCGGGCGGGATGAGCATCGCCACCACGCACAGCGCGACCGCCGCCGGGACCGACCACAGGCGCACGACGGCCCAGGCCAGGACGAAGAGCACGACGCACGTGCCCATCATGGCGAAGTACCAGCGGCGCCGCCGGGCGTACATGTCTCCAGAGTAGGTCCGCGCACGCCGAAGGGCCGCACCCCAGGCGTCCAACCCGGGGGGTGCGGCCCTTGTAGCGGTACCGAGTCCCTCAGACCGCGATCGCGACCTCCGCGAGACCGCCCGTCTGTGCGACGACCGTGCGGTCGGCGGTGGCGCCGGGGACGAGGGCGCGGACGGTCCAGGTGCCCTCGGCCGCGTAGAAGCGGAACTGGCCCGTGGCGGAGGTGGGGACCTCCGCGGTGAACTCGCCGGTCGAGTCCAGCAGCCGGACGTAGCCCGTCACCGGCTCGCCGTCACGGGTCACCTGCCCCTGGATGGTGGTCTCTCCGGGCTTGATCGTCGAGGCGTCGGGGCCGCCGGCCTTCGCTCCACACATGGCTTTCTCCGTAAGGGGTCTGACCAGAAGGTCGGTCGGATGGACTACTTGCCGGCGCCGAGCTCGATCGGCACGCCGACCAGGGAGCCGTACTCGGTCCAGGAGCCGTCGTAGTTCTTGACGTTCTCCACGCCCAGCAGCTCGTGCAGCACGAACCAGGTCAGGGCCGAGCGCTCACCGATACGGCAGTAGGCGATCGTGTCCTTGGCGAGGTCCACGTTCTCCTCGGCGTACAGCTCCTTCAGTTCGTCGTCCGACTTGAAGGTGCCGTCGTCGTTGGCGTTCTTCGACCACGGGATGTTGCGGGCGCTCGGGACGTGGCCCGGCCGCTGCGACTGCTCCTGCGGGAGGTGGGCCGGGGCGAGCAGCTTGCCGCTGAACTCGTCGGGCGAGCGGACGTCGACCAGGTTGTGCGAGTCGATCGCGGCGACCACCTCGTCGCGGAACGCGCGGATGGACGCGTTCTGCGGCTTGGCCTTGTAGTCGGTCGCCGCGCGCTCGGGCACCTCGGTGCCGTCGACCAGCTCGCGGGCGTCCAGCTCCCACTTCTTGCGGCCGCCGTCGAGGAGCTTGACGTTGTCGTGGCCGTACAGCTTGAAGTACCAGTAGGCGTACGACGCGAACCAGTTGTTGTTGCCGCCGTAGAGGATCACCAGGGTGTCGTTGGCGATGCCCTTCTTCGACAGGAGCTTCTCGAAGCCCTCCTGGTCGACGAAGTCACGGCGGACCGGGTCCTGGAGGTCCTTGGTCCAGTCGATGCGGATCGCGTTCTTGATGTGGTTCTTCTCGTAGGCGGACGTGTCCTCGTCCACCTCGACGATGGCGATACTCGGGTCGTCCAGGCGGCCCTGCAGCCAGTCGGCGTCGACCAGGACGTCGCTGCGGCTCATGCGCTTTCTCCTCCGGGGCAGTTACGGCGGGGCGTGCGAGTCAGAGGGTGCGCGCCCGGGATGCGGGCAACGCACGGGTGCCCTTCCAGCAGGGCGGCACAGAGATGCGGAAATGCGTGGACTTCCGCTCAGAAGGGGCGACAGAGCATGGCGGCGACGCGGCACAGGTCGACTGCCCGCCGCTTCGTGAGATCCGCCTGTCCCCGCGACCGGAGGACACCTGTCGAGCACTGCATGGGGTCGATCGTAGGGACGGACGGACGGCCGTGTCACCGGTGTGTCGCATGATGAGACGCGATCGTCCACATCGCGGAAACATCGCGGGAAAAGGAAAGCGCCCGGGGCCCTGTGCGGGGCCTCCGGGCGCTCGCCTCGGTCGGCATATCTGCGGTGCGGACGCCGGCGTCTCGCCTGCCGGACGCCGACGGACACCAGGCTGACGCCGGTGGACCGCCTATCGGTGCTTACGGGTACCTATGGGCGCTGTCAGGTGCCGGCGGGAGCCGCCGGGCCGCTCGCGCGACGCCGGTAGTCCTACCCGGCCAGCCGGACGTCCGAACCCGCCACGCCGATCTCCAGGCCGCCCTGGGTCGCCGTCACCTCGTCGATCTTGATGCCGCCGGGCAGCTGGTCGACGACCTGCTGGAAGTCGGTGATGCGGCGGACGCGACTCTCGGCCACGTCGGCGCCGCCGAGCGCGGGAAGGCTGTCCGCGTGCACCTGGACCTTGCCGTCGCGGACGGTGACCGAGCTGAGGACCTGCACCGTCTGCTTCACGTCGAGCGCCGGGACGGACACCTGGAGCGCGACCTTGATCTTGTCGTTGCCGCCGTAGGTGAGGCCGACGACGCGGGCCGAGACGCCGGGGCCCATCGAGGCCGGCTCGGACTGGGTGGTCTTCAGCAGCTGGTCGTACGCGATCGTCGCGGTGCCGGTGGCGGAGGCGGCGGTGGCGGAGCTGTAGTCGCCGGAGAACGCGACGCCCTTCATGTCGGCCTTCAGGTCGTCGATGCGGACCGTCTTGCCCGAGGTGCCGGCGGCCGCCTCGTAGTTCTTGATGCCGACCTCGACGTCGTCCAGGGAGCCGCCGGCGACCTGGGTGAGGAACGGGAAGCCCTTGATGCTGACGTCGGGGGTCGAGGCGAGGTTCTGCCGCGCCTTCAGCTTGTCCGCGACCTGGCCCTCCGCGAGGTTCACGGCGAGCCGGTCCGCGACCACGAAGAGGCCGCCCAGGATCACGACGAGGATCAGAAGTATTCGCAGGGCGCGCATGTGGGGTTCCCCCGGGTCGGCGGTGGTGGCTGGAGAGCGCCAACGGTAACCCTGCGAGGCACGGCCGAGGGGAAATTGTGGATCACTTGTGACAGGGGTGGGGCGGACGGCGACCGGCCACGGACGAGCCGTGGCCGGAGACCGTACATGCCGGGGCGCGGCCCCGGTCGGGAGGCGGGACCTAGGGGGTGTCTTCCGGATCTTGCCGGGGTCGCGTCGGCCAGAAGGCGCCGCAGACCGGAGCCGGCCTGATCCGGAAGAAAGGCCCTAGCCCAGGGCGCGTCCCAGTACCCAGACCACCGGGGCCGCGGCCGCCAGGGGGAGGGCAACGCCCGCGGTGAAGTGGACGAAGCGGGAGGGGTAGTCGTAGCTGGCGACGCGGTGGCCGATGAGGGCGCAGACCGCGGCGGCCGCTCCGAGGGCGGCGCCCTTCGCTCCGAGGTCTGTCATGCCGCCGACCGCGATCCCCGCGCCCGCCGCGGCGAGGAGGGAGACCACGACGGAGACCGGCGTCGGCAGGGGGAGCGCGCGGGCCAGGACGGCCACGGCGACCGCCGCCGCGCCCACGGACACCGCGTCGGCGCCGGCGCCGAGGTAGCCGGTCGCGAGGACCGTGAGCGCCGAGGAGGTGACCGTGGCCATCAGGCCGTACATCCGCTCGTCGGGCGAGGCGTGCGAGCGCAGCTGGAGCACCAGGGACAGCAGGACCCAGACGCCCAGGGGGCCGAGGATCGCGGCCGGCGCGTGGTCGCGGCCGGCGATCAGCACCGCCGCGTCCGCGGTGATGCCGCCCAGGAAGGCCAGCGCGATGCCCTGCCGGGCGGGCCACATGCCGTTCAGCCGGAACCAGCCCGCGGCCGTCACGGCCTGGAGCAGCACCAGCGGCACGACCAGGGCGTAGGAGCCGATGGGCGCCGTCACGGCGAGCAGCAGGCCCAGCACGGCGGTGAGCGCCGCCGGCTGCATGCCGGGCTCGATGATCGGGGACCGGCCCTCCAGCCGCGCCCGCTGGGCGTCGGTGATCCGGGCGTTGCCGGCGAGCGTGGCCTGCCCGTAGCCGGAGCCGGAGCCGTCCTCGCCGCCGGGGACCGGCTCGTACACCGGCGCGGAGACCTGCTGAGACGCCGGCTCGGACAGCGGCGACGCGTACGGCTGCGGCTGCTGGGCCTGCGCGGCGTGGGGCGTGCCGGGCGCCGGCGGCTGGGCCTGTCCCGGGTACGGCGTGCCCGGCGCCGGCTGCTGCGGGTAGGGGTCGTGCGCCGGCAGGTACGCCGTCTCCCCGGCCGGTACGGCCGCGGGCGCCTGGGTCTCCCAGGTGTGGCCCTGCCACTGCTGGGCGGGCTGCTGGTCGTACCCGGACGGGGCGCTCGGCCCGGCGTACGGGTTCGCGCCCGCCCCGGGCTGCCCGGGCCACGCCTGCTGCGCCTGCTGCCGCGGATCCTGCTGCTGGTTCTGCTGCTGATAGGAGTCGTAGCCCTCGTAAGGGCCGCCCTCGTACGGCTGGTTACTCAACGCCTCACCCTCCTGCGAACGGCGGGAGCACCTCGACCGTGCCGCCCTCGGCCAGCCGTACCGTCTCATGCGCGCGGGTCCCGACGGGATCACCGTCGATGAGGAAGGCGCATCGCTGCAGCACGCGGGTGAGCTCGCCGGGGTGGCGCTCCCGTACGGCGGACAGCGCCTCGGCGAGCGTGTCCGCGTCGTACGGTTCGTCGGCGACCCCGGCCGCGGCCTTGGCGGCGGCCCAGTAGCGCACCGTGACCTTGGGCATCTGGTTCCTCGATCGACTGCAGGAAAGGAAAAGAGAAGGACGACGCTCTCAGGCTAGTCCGTCCGGGACAGGGCCCAGTCCCCGATCCGGGCCAGCAGCTCCTCGTCCGCGGCGTTCTCGGCGTGGCCCATGCCCGGCTCCAGCCAGAGTTCGCCGTGCTCACCGGCCGCTTCGGCGAGCATCCGGGGGTGGTCGAGCGGGAAGTAGGGGTCGCTGTCGCCGTGCACGACGAGCAGCGGGGTGGGCGCGATGCGCGGCACCGCCTCGACCGGGGAGAGCGGCACCGGGTCCCAGTCGCGGTGGTGGATGCGGGTGCGGAATCCGTAGCGGCCGACCAGGCGCCCGGCGGGGCGGGTGACCATCCAGTGCAGACGGCGCATGGGGGCGGTGCCCCGGTAGTACCAGCGGGCCGGGCCGCTCACCGAGACGACCGCGTCGACCGTGCCGGGGTGCAGGGCCGCGTGCCGCAGCACCACGGAGCCGCCCATGGAGAAGCCGACGGTCACCACGCGCGCGTGCCCGAAGCCGCGCGCCCACCGCACCGCGGCCGCCAGGTCCAGCACCTCCCGGTCGCCGACCGTGGAGCGGCCGCCGGAGACGCCGTGCCCGCGGAAGGAGAAGGTGACCACCGCGCCGTAACGGGCCAGCACTCCCGCCACCCTTCGTACGTGCGGGCGGTCCACGTCCCCGGTGAAGCCGTGGGCGATCACGAACACCACGTCGCGGGAGGCCGCGTCCAGGGCGTCGGAGGCATCGGATGCCGTTTTGTATACGGTCGCGCCCGGGTCGTATACGGAATCGACCGGAATTCCGTCGGCCGTGTGCAGAAACGTCCGGATAGAGGCCCGTCCGCCCGTCTCGGAATTCGGACGAACGGTGGAACGCGCCACATGACCTGCCGGACGATTGCTCATGTGGGCTATTCTGCTGGGCAGAGGACTCGGGCAGCGAAGCCCCCGGGTCCTTTTGTGCTTTCGGAAGCGTTGTATACGACGCGGGAGACCGCAGGCGTGTTGTGTACGGGGCCGCCGGGAACGCAGAGCAGTTCCGCACCGCACACGTCCTCGCAGGACCGAGGAGGAACCAGACATATGAGTTCTCTGCTGCTCCTGACCAACGCCCTCCAGCCGTCGGCGGAGGTGCTCCCCGCGCTCGGCCTGCTGCTGCACAACGTGCGGGTCGCCCCCGCCGAGGGTCCCGCCCTGGTCGACACGCCGGGCGCCGACGTCATCCTCATCGACGGCCGCCGCGACCTGCCGCAGGTCCGCAGCCTGTGCCAGCTACTGCGCTCCACCGGCCCCGGCTGTCCGCTGCTCCTCGTCGTCACCGAGGGCGGCCTCGCCGCCGTCACCGCCGACTGGGGCATCGACGACGTCCTGCTCGACACGGCGGGTCCGGCCGAGGTGGAGGCCCGGATCCGGCTCGCCCTGGGGCGCCGGCAGCTCGTCAACGACGACTCCCCCATGGAGATCCGCAACGGCGACCTCTCCGTGGACGAGGCGACCTACTCCGCCAAGCTCAAGGGCCGGGTCCTGGACCTGACCTTCAAGGAGTTCGAGCTGCTGAAGTACCTCGCCCAGCACCCCGGCCGCGTCTTCACCCGCGCCCAGCTGCTGCAGGAGGTGTGGGGCTACGACTACTTCGGCGGCACCCGGACCGTGGACGTGCACGTACGGCGGCTGCGCGCCAAGCTCGGCCCGGAGCACGAATCGCTGATCGGAACCGTCCGCAACGTCGGTTATCGATTCGTGACCCCCGAGAAGCCGGACCGGAGCGCGGAGGGCGCGAAGGCCAAGGCGAGCCGGGCAAAGGCGGAAGATGCGGACGCATCCGCCGTCCGGGACGGCGCCGAGGTCGCGGCGGACGCCTGAGCCCGCCCGCGCGCGGCGGCGTCCCCGCAGATCCGCGCCCGATTCGCCCTGCCCGGAGCGGGTCCATCCGCGTAGACTCCGCGCGTGGCCAAGGTGACTCGGGATGACGTGGCACGGCTGGCTGGAACCTCCACAGCCGTCGTCAGTTATGTCATCAACAACGGACCCCGGCCGGTCGCCCCGGCCACGCGCGAGCGTGTACTCGCCGCGATCAAGGAGCTGGGGTACCGCCCGGACCGGGTCGCCCAGGCGATGGCCTCCCGGCGCACCGACCTCATAGGCCTCATCATCCCCGACGCCCGCCAGCCCTTCTTCGGGGAGATGGCGCACGCGGTCGAACAGGCCGCGTCCGAGCGCGGAAAGATGGTGCTGGTCGGCAACACCGACTACATCGCCGAGCGCGAGGTCCACTATCTGCGCGCGTTCCTCGGCATGCGGGTCTCCGGCCTCATCCTGGTCTCGCACGCGCTGAACGACCAGGCCGCCGCCGAGATCGACGCCTGGGACGCCCGCGTGGTGCTGCTGCACGAGCGCCCGGAGGCCATCGACGACGTCGCCGTGGTCACCGACGACCTCGGCGGCGCCCAGCTCGCCGTGCGCCACCTGCTGGAGCACGGCAACGAGTACGTGGCCTGCGTGGGCGGTACGGCCATGACGCCGGCCATCGGGGACCCGGTCTCCGACCACGTCGAGGGCTGGCGGCGGGCCATGGCCGAGGCGGGCCTGTCCACCGAGGGGCGCCTGTTCGAGGCACCGTACAACCGCTACGACGCCTACCTCGTGGCCCTGGAACTGCTGGCCGGGCCGGACAGGCCGCCGGCCATCTTCTGCTCCACCGACGACCAGGCGATCGGCGTGCTGCGGGCCGCGCGCGAGCTGCGCATCGACGTGCCGGGCGAGCTGGCGGTGGCCGGGTTCGACGACATCAAGGAGGCGGGGCTCGCCGACCCGCCGCTGACCACGGTCGCCTCGGACCGGCCGGCGATGGCCCGCTCGGCGGTCGACCTCGTCCTGGACGACGGGCTGCGTGTGGTCGGGTCCCGGCGCGAGCGGCTGAAGACGTTCCCGTCCCGGCTGGTCGTCCGCAAGAGCTGCGGCTGCGGAGCCTGAGGGACGCGGCGCGGGCCGCCGGGAGCGTGCGACCGGGCCGCCGGGAGCGCGTCGGCCCCCACCGGCCCCACCGACCGGTCCCACCGGCCTCACCGCCCTCACCGCCCTCACCGGCGCCCGAAAGGCGTCCTGACCAGCGGATCAAGGGCGTTTCGGGCAAAACCTGAGAAGCGTCTTTATATCGGGCGAACAAGGTTCTGCCGGGCTTCTCAGCGTGCACTCAGGAAGCTCTCATGGTCACGGGAAAAGCTTTCTACATGACCGCACCCGTGAACCCCGCGCACCCCGAGTGGCCGCCCCCGCCGCCGTACGGCCCCGCGGCTGCCACGGACAAGCGCCCCCGGCGCCCGATCGCCCTCCTCACCGCGGTCGCCATCGTGGCGGCGGCGGTCGGCGGCGGCACCGCCTACGCCTTCGAGGAGCTGGCCGGCAAGGACACGACCACGGTCGGCGCCGGCACCCACCTGGTGCTGCCCTCCGGCCGCAAGGGCGACGTGGCGGCGATCGCGGCCGCGGTCAGCCCGAGCGTGGTCGAGGTGACCGCCGCCCTCGGCAACGGCACCTCCACCGGCTCCGGCGTGATCGTCACCGGCAACGGCGAGATCGTCACCAACAACCACGTCGTCTCCGGCGCGGACGCGGTCAAGGTCCGCACCAGCGACGGCCGGAGCTACACCGCCGACGTCCTCGGCACCGACAGCTCCAAGGACCTGGCGCTGATCAGACTCAAGGGCGCCTCCGGCCTGAAGGCCGCCTCGCTCGGCGACTCCTCGGGCGTCCAGGTCGGCGACTCGGTCGTCGCCATCGGCTCCCCCGAGGGGCTGACCGGCACCGTGACCAGCGGCATCGTCTCCGCGCTCAACCGGGACGTGACCGTCTCCACGGACGAGAACCAGCAGCAGGAACCGGGTGGCGACGGAGGGTGGCCGTTCCAGTTCGGCGGCCACCAGTTCAACGGCGACACCGGCTCCTCCACGACGACGTACAAGGCGATCCAGACCGACGCCTCACTCAACCCCGGCAACTCCGGCGGCGCGCTGATCGACGCGGCCGGCAACGTCATCGGCATCAACTCCGCGATGTACTCGTCGAGTTCGCAGGCGTCCTCGTCCTCGGGCGCGGGCAGCATCGGCCTCGGCTTCGCGATCCCCGCCGACACCGTCAAGTCCGACCTGGCCAAGCTCCGGGCGGGCTCCACCGGCTAACGGGCAAGCACCGCACGGCACAGAGCAGCACCACCAGGCACAGCGCAGCACCGAGCACCACAGCGCAGCACAGAGCAGCAGGGAGAACGCCATGATCAAGAAGGTCGCTCACCAGCACTCCGTCATCCGTCCGGCGGGCATCGTCCTGGCCCTGGAGGTGGCGCACGAGCTGCACTCCCCCGCCTCCTCCCCGCGCCTTCCGGAGCTGCCGGCCCCGGCGGCCCCCCACCTGATGGGCCTGCGCACCTCCGCCGACCGGCCGCACCGCCGCAAGGTGCCGCTGAACCGCCTCACCGCCCTGAACCGGCTCGCCACGATCGGGGTCTGACCCCGGCCGCACACCTCCAGCGGCACCGAAACGTGCGACGCTGAGAGACGCCCCGTCCACGACCCACCGCACCCCCGAGGAAATCGCGAGCGATGAGCCCCGCCGAAGGCGACCGTGACCCCCAGCGCATCCTGATCGTCGACGACGAGCCGGCTGTACGCGAGGCCCTCCAGCGCAGCCTCGCCTTCGAGGGGTACGACACCCAGGTCGCCGTCGACGGCGCGGACGCCCTGCAGAAGGCCACCGCCTACCGGCCCGACCTCCTCGTCCTGGACATCCAGATGCCCCGCATGGACGGCCTGACCGCGGCCCGCCGCATCCGCGGGACCGGCGACACCACGCCGATACTGATGCTGACGGCCCGCGACACGGTCGGCGACCGGGTGACGGGGCTGGACGCCGGCGCCGACGACTACCTCGTCAAGCCCTTCGAGCTGGACGAGCTCTTCGCCCGGATCCGCGCCCTGCTGCGCCGCAGCTCCTACGCCGGGACCCTGTCGGCCGAGGGCGAGGAGGACGAGGCACTGACCTTCGGCGACCTGCGCATGGACCTCGCCACCCGGGAGGTCACCCGGGGCGGCCGGCCGGTGGAACTGACCCGCACGGAGTTCACCCTCCTGGAGATGTTCATGGCCCACCCCCGCCAGGTGCTCACCCGCGAGCAGATCCTGAAGGCCGTGTGGGGCTTCGACTTCGAGCCGTCGTCCAACTCCCTGGACGTCTACGTCATGTACCTGCGCCGCAAGACGGAGGCCGGCGGCGAGAGCCGCCTGGTGCACACGGTCCGGGGCGTCGGGTACGTGCTGCGCCAGGGCGGCGCCGAGTGAGGGGGCCGGCGCGCCGCTACCGGGCGCTCCCCCTGCGGGCCCGGCTGGCGATGCTGGTCGCGGCGGCGGTCGCCTTCGCGGTGGCCGCGGTGTCGGTCACCTGCTGGTTCATCGTGCAGGAGAAGTCGTACGGCGAGATCAACGACCGCCTGGCGTCCATGGGCCGGCCCCTGGACAGCGACAAGGTCACCACGCTGCTGCTCACCTGCCCGCAGATCCCGGACACCACCGACGACCGGCCGACCTACTACTACCTCCAGGTCGTCACGGCGGCCGGCCGGGCCTGCGTGATGCCGTACGCGCAGGGCGTGGTGAAGGTGACGGACCTCGACCGGGCCGCGGCCCAGAACCCCACGCTGCGCACGCGCACCTTCCACAACAGCACCGACAGCCAGGGCAACGACGTCCGGGTGATGACCGTGGCCGTCCCGGTGGGGGGCGGACCCGACATCCAGCCGTACCCCCAGGTGGCCGTCATGGTGGCCGTCTCCCTGAAGGACACCCAGCGGACGCTGAGCGACCTCGCCCTCATCCTCCTGCTCGTCTCCGGCGTCGGAGTGGTCGGCGCGGGCGCCACCGGTCTCGCCGTGGCCCGCGCGGGCCTGCGGCCCGTCGACAAGCTGACCGAGGCGGTGGAGCACATCGCCCGCACCGAGGACCTGGCCATCCGCATCCCCGTGGAGAACGACAGCGACGACGAGGTGGCCCGCCTGTCCCGCTCCTTCAACTCCATGACCACCGCCCTGGCCGGCTCCCGCGACCTCCAGCAGCAGCTGATCGCGGACGCCGGCCACGAACTGCGCACGCCCCTCACCTCGCTGCGCACGAACATCGAACTCCTCACCCGCAGCGAGGAGACCGGCCGCCCGCTGCCGCCGGAGGACCGCAAGGCGCTGCTCGCCTCGGTGACGGCGCAGATGACGGAGCTGGCGTCGCTCATCGGCGCCCTCCAGGAACTGTCCCGTTCGGAGGGGCAGCGCGGTGAACGCGTGCAGGTGGTGTCCTTCCAGGACACCGTCGAGGCCGCGCTGCGCCGGGCCCGGCTACGCGGTCCGGAGCTGACGATCACGGCCGACCTGGAGCCCTGGTTCGTGCGCGCGGAGCCCACCGCGCTGGAGCGCGCGATCGTCAACATCCTCGACAACGCGGTCAAGTTCAGCCCGGAGGGCGGCACGATAGAGGTGCGGCTGGCCGACGGGGTCCTGGCCGTCCGCGATCACGGCCCCGGCATCCCCGCCGACGAACTCCCGCACGTCTTCGACCGCTTCTGGCGCTCCCCCAGCGCCCGCGCCCTGCCCGGATCGGGCCTCGGCCTGTCCATCGTGGCCCGCACGATCCAGCAGGCGGGCGGCCGGGTCACCCTGTCCCCCGCCCACGGCGGCGGCACGGTGGCCACTGTACGGCTGCCGGGAGCACCGACGGCTCCACCGGAAGCCGGCTAGGCCCGAGCCGCGGCACCTGCTCTACGATCTGCTCGCACTGGCGTCTGTGAGGGGGGTGCCTCTATGTCCTTCGTCAAGCCCGGGCTGGTCATGCGATGGCTGTTTCGGGGACGCGTGGTTCGTAGAAGGTGCCGTCGCGGAGCATGGCGAACAGGACGCTGATGCGGTGTCGGGCGAGACGGAGGAGGGCCTGGGTGTGGGTCTTGCCTCGGGCTCGGCAGCGGTCGTAGTAGGTGCGGGAGGCGGGGTCGTGGAGGGCGGCGAACGCGGAGAGGAACATGGCGCGTTTGAGCTGCCGGTTTCCGCCTCTGGGGGCGTGCTCGCCGTGGATCGAGGTTCCGGACTGCTTGGTCGTGGGTGCAAGTCCTGCGTAGGAGGCGAGGTGGGCGGCGCTCGGGAACGAGCTGCCGTCGCCGACGGTGGTCAGGAGGACTGCGGCGGTCCTGACGCCGATGCCGGGCATCGAGGTCAGGACCTCGGCAAGAGGGTGGGCCTCCAGCAGGGCGGCGATCTGGGCTTCGAGGGCTCGGCGTTGTTCGTGGACGGCGGCCAGCGATCTGGCCAGCGAGGGCACGATCACGTCGAGGGTGCCGGTGCCGGGGACGACGACGGTTTGTTCGTCGAGGGCGTCGAAGACGTCGTCGACGAGCCGCTGGGCCATGCGCGGTGCTCTGGGGCGGATGACCTCGATGAGCTTGCGCCGGCCGGCTTTCCGCAGAGCCTGCGGGGATCCGTAGCGTTCGAGGAGCCAGGTGACGGCCGTGTGGTCCAGGCGTGGGCCAAGGACGCGTTCCAGGCTGGGGTGGAACTGGGTGAGCAGGCCGCGGATGCGGTTGGACGTGCGGGTCGCTTCGGCGGCGAGGTCCTGGTCGAACCCGACGAGCATGGTGAGTTCGGCGGTGGTCTCGTCGGTCAGTTCCAAAGAGCGCAGGGTGTGGGGCATGGCGCGGGCTGCGTCCGCGATGACGGCCGCGTCCTTGGCGTCGGTTTTGGCCTCGCCGGGATAGAGGTCTGCGATCCGCCGCATCGCGAGTCCGGGCAGGTAGGCGACCTGGCAGCCTGTCTCGCGGGCGACGGTCAGGGGCAGGGCGCCGATGGATGCGGGCTGGTCCACGATCACCAGCACGGTGCCGAACTTGTCCCGGAGCTTGTCGAAGACGGCCCGCAGCTTCGGTTCGCTGTTGGGCAGCGGCTTGTCGAGGACCTTCTTGCCGGCCGGGGTCAGGCCGTGGCCGTGATGCGTGCTCTTGCCGACGTCCAGGCCGAGGAAGACGCCCACCTGGTCGATATCGATCACCGTGCCCCCACATGGTTCGATCCGATGCCGGCCTTGGCGGTGGGTCCGTTCGCGCGCATCCACGTTATGCAGACCTGCCGCCCGCAGGATGCCGGGCATTGCGCCCGGCCGGGCGGTGGTCGGGCCTCTGATCAGCGTCTCCGACGGCACCCCTCGGACCCGGTGACACCACCCCCCAGGTCATCCGTTCGACAGGGGGCAACAGTCATGCCGGGCCCGGAGGCCAGCGGCCCTCTTGCAGGACCGCGAAAAAGATAACGGGGCGGGGGCATGAACGGGGCTTCACTGACCGGCGGGACCGAGCGCGCGTACCAGGTGCGGCGCAAGTGGCTCAACCGGGCGACCGGCGGCCTGCTGTGGATCGTGATCGTGGTCTGCGCGTACGCGGAGGTGCAGGGCGTCAAGCCGCTCTGACTTTAGGGCGTCCTGGGCGCGCTCCAGGTCGCGGCGAGCGGCTGGGGGCTGCTCTTCGTGCTGCGGGCCGGCACGTTCGTACGGGCCGACGGGATCACGGTGAGCGGTGCTCTGAAGGCACGGACCTGGGGCTGGCAGAACATCCACGACCTGCGGATCGAGGCCGTCCGAAACACCCGGTCGTCCGGCCCCCGCAACATCGCCTGCCTGTACGACGCCGACGGCCGCCGGACCGAACTGCCGTGCGTCAACGACCGCCTCCTGCCGGATCTGGCCACCGAGGTGGAGTCCCTGCGCTGACATAAGGCATGCCCCTGATAGGGGCGCTCGGGGGCGCCCCTATCCTCTCCCCAGTCGCGCACGTGTTCGTGCGCCCCGGGTGGGGAGAACAGCGGTGGACAAGGACGGCACGCCGTCGGTCGGCGGCGGCATCGAGTGGGAGTACCGCAAGTACCGGAAGACACCCCTGGGGAAGATCCTGGGGCCGCTCGCCTTCCCGGTCATCGCTGCCTCCCGGGCCATGACACACGACAGCGTGCTCCGGTGGGCCTGGTTCCTCTTCGTCGTCTTCTTCGCGCTGGCCCTCGCACGGACGGCGCTCTTCATGTGGCGCGGGCGCACGCTGGTCGGGCCGCACGGCATCACGGCCCGGCGGGCACTGACCGAACGCACCCATGCCTGGCCCGCCATCTACGACATCCGCGCCGAGCCCATCCCGAACGCCTCGCGTTACGCCCGCCGCTGGCTCACCTACCTGTACGACACCGAAGGCCGGCGCTTCCTCCTGCCGCACCTGGACGACTGGCAGCTGGACAACCCGCCGGCAGAGGCCGCGGGCCTGCTGGCGGCCGGTGCCCAGTACCGCGGCACGGCGTGGGCGCGCCGGCCGGAGGTCGAGGCGCTGATCCAGCGGCGGGCCGCGCACCGCAGGGCCTGGCGCTGGGCGGTCGTGGCGACGCTCATCGTCTTCGGGTGCATGTCCGTACTGTCGATCGGGCTGCTCATGACCACGGACGGCTCGCCCGTGGTCCTACTGACGCTGCTGATTCCGCTGGGCGCCTTCGCCCTGTTCTCCGCCCTCTTCCACGCGTGCTGGAAGCTCTTGGTCCCCCGCGACCGGCAAAACGCGTGACACACGTCGGGGGCGGCCGGTCCGGCCGCCCCCGACGTCACTTCCGGCGCACCGCGCCTACTGCACGACCGTGATCCGGTCCGCCGCCGGCGGCGCGAGCGGGCTGGTCGCGGACGAGTGGGCCGTCAGGTACGTGCCCAGTGCGGCCAGGTCGTCCTCGCCCACCAGGTCGTTCGTGCCCTGGGCCAGCGTCGGGAAGCCGTCGCCGCCGCCTGCCAGGAAGCTGTTGGTAGCGACGCGGTAGGTGGCGGCCGGGTCGACCGGGTGGCCGTCGAGGCGGACGGAGTCGGTGACCACGCGGTCCGCGCCGGACCGGGTGAGGTCCAGGGTGTAGGTCAGGCCGGCCGACGGCTGGAGGATCTTCGGAGCGGCCGCGTTGGCCCCGCTCACCTGCTCCTTGAGGACCTGCACCAGCTGGGCGCCGGTGAAGTCCTGGAGGTTGACGGTGTTGGCGAAGGGCTGGACGGTGAAGCCCTCGGCGTAGGTGACGACCCCGTCGCCCTCGGCGCCCTTCGCCCGGTAGGTCAGGCCGGACCGCACCCCGCCCGGGTTCATCAGGGCCAGACTCGTCCTCGGGTCCAGCTCCTTGCCGTGGGCGAGCTGCGCGTCGGCGATCAGGTCGCCCATCGGGGACTCGTCACCGGTGTTGTCGATGTCCGCGGAGATGTAGCCGATGGGGCGGTTGCCGATCGGGGCCGCCAGGGCGTTCCAGCGGGAGATCAGGTCGGTCATGTCCGCGGCTTTGGGCACGTCCCGGGTCACCACGTGGTTGGCGGACCGCACCGCCGTACGGGCGATGTCGCCGGTACGGCGGTCGTAGGTGAGCGTCGTGTCCGTGTACAGGCGGCCGAAGGAGGCCGCCGAGGTGACCATGCGGGGCCGGCCCGCGGGGTCGGGGACCGTGCAGACGTACGCGGCGTGGGTGTGGCCGGTGACCAGGGCGTCGACCGCCGGCGTGACGTTCTTCGCGATGTCCACGATCGGGCCGGAGATGCCGGCGCCGGCACCAGGGGAGTCGCAGTCGTAGTTGTAGGCGCCGGAGGCCGGGAAGCCGCCCTCGTGGATGAGCGCCACGATCGACCGCACGCCCTGGCGCTGGAGCACCTTGGCGTACTTGTTGATCGTCTCGACCTCGTCCTTGAAGGCGACGCCCTTGACCCCGTCCGCCGAGACGATGTCCGGCGTGCCCTCCAGGGTGACGCCGATGAAGCCGATCCTGACGTCCTTCTTCTTCCAGACCCAGTACGGCTTGAGGATCGGCTTGCCGGTCTTCTCGTCCTGCACGTTGGCCGCGAGGTAGGGGAAGCCGGCGCCCTTGAACCGCTTGCCGGTGTAGCAGCCGTCGGTGGGGTGGCAGCCGCCGTTCTGCAGGCGGGCCAGCTCCCGGGCGCCCTCGTCGAACTCGTGGTTGCCGACGGTGGTGACGTCCAGCTTCAGCTTGCCGAGCGCCTCGATCGTGGGCTCGTCGTGGAAGAGGCCCGACAGCAGCGGGGAGGCGCCGACCATGTCGCCGCCGGCCGCCGTCACCGAGTACGGGTGGCCCGCGCGGGCCTGGCGCAGGTGGGTGGCCAGGTACTCGGCGCCGCCCGCGTCGACGGTCCGCGTCGTGCCGTCCGGCTGCAGCTCGGTGATCCGGCCGGACGAGCCGGACGGGGACTCCAGATTGCCGTGCAGGTCGTTGAAGGACAGGAGCTGGACGTCCTGGTAGCGGCCCGGCCGGTGGCCGTGTCCGCCGCCGTCGTGCGCGTCGGCCGGGAGCGCTGCGGTCAGCGCGGCCGCCGTGGCCAGACCCTCCGCGGCGGCGAGCAGGCCGTGGGTACGGCGTCCGGTGCGGTGGCGCGAAGCGGGTGCGGGCGGCATGCGTCCCCTGGGTGTCCGCTGTGTCGATGGTTCCGTCGCGGCGCAGCCTACGGTCAACGCGCGTAGGGCCACAGGGGGTTCACCGTCACGTGCCGGTTTTGCCCCGCCGGTCCCTTCACCCGCTGCGGTGCGGGCGCTTCGCCCCGGCCTCCCCGTACCCTCGTACGCATGAGCAGCGACGACACCCTACGGCCCTTCCCCTCCCGTTCCATCGGAACGCACTCCGAACTCGCCCCGGACCAGGCCGAGGAGGTACTCGGACTGCTCGCCGATGCCGCCCGGGTCGACGGACAGCAGCCGGTGTCCGAGCAGGGGCGGCTGCAGCTGCGCGGGGGAACCCGCGCGGGCGTCTCCCATCTGCTGCTGCACGTCGGCGACGAACTCGTCGGATACGCGCAGCTCGAGGACACCGACCCGGTGGAGGCGCCGGCCGCCGAACTCGTCGTCCACCCGGCACACCGGGGGCGCGGCCACGGGCGGGCGCTGGGCTCGGCGCTGCTCGCCGCCTCCGGCAAGCGGCTGCGGGTCTGGGCGCACGGCGGCCACCCGGCCGCCCGGCACCTCGCCCAGGTGCTGGGACTGACCCTGTTCCGCGAACTGCGCCAGATGCGGCGGTCGTTGGACGACCTGGAGCTGCCCGAGCCGGTGCTGCCGGAGGGGGTGACGGTGCGCACCTTCGTCCCCGGCAAGGACGACACGGCGTGGCTCGCGGTCAACGCGGCCGCCTTCGCCCACCACCCCGAACAGGGCTCGCTGACCCAGCGCGACCTGGACGACCGCAAGGCCGAGCCGTGGTTCGACCCGGCGGGCTTCTTCCTCGCCGAGCGGGGCGGGGAGCTGATCGGCTTCCACTGGACCAAGGAGCACGCCGAGGAGGGACTCGGCGAGGTCTACGTGCTCGGCGTGCGCCCCGGCCACCAGGGCGGCGGCCTCGGCAAGGCCCTGACCGCGATCGGCCTGCGCCACCTGGCCGGGCAGCGCCTGCCGACCGCGATGCTCTACGTCGACGCGGACAACAAGGCGGCGGTGTCGGTCTACGAACGGCTGGGCTTCACCACGCACGAGACCGACCTGATGTACCGCAGCGAGACGTGAGGCTGACCGGCGGCTGACCTGCGGCTGATCAGTGGCTGATCGGCGACCGACCGGTGGCTGACCGGGGTCCCGTGGGTGCCCTCCGTCGGGGAGCGCCGTACGGGACCGCCGTTTCCGGGCGCGCCGAGGACGGGTTTCCCCGGTCCGCCGCGGGCTCCTCTGCGGCCCGTGATCCCCGTGGGTCGCCCCGCGCTATCCCGTACGTCATGTCTTCGTAACCGTCGATTCAGACGAACTTGCGACGCTCAGCCAATGAAGCCCGCCGTGCCAGAGCCTTCGCCGCCCCCCGAGGGGCCCGCGGGGAACGGGGCCCTGACGCTCCCGCCCGCACGTTCCGACGCGCCCGTGACGCCCCTGGCGCGGAAGAATGGGTTCATGAGTCAGCGAGAAGCCCAGGCAGAGGTCCAGCACGTCCAGCCCCCCGTGGGCTCCATAGCGGCCCACCGCCCGCACACGGTGGCGGCGGCCGTCTCCGATCTGGAACCCGACCTCGACGCGGACCTGGACTCCTACGAGGAGTCCGAGGGTGAGGACGCCTCGCTGCCGCAGGGGCGTTTCCTGGACCGGGAGCGCAGCTGGCTCGCCTTCAACGAGCGCGTCCTGGAGCTGGCCGAGGACCCGAACACCCCCCTGCTGGAGCGCGCCAACTTCCTGGCGATCTTCGCCAGCAACCTGGACGAGTTCTTCATGGTCCGGGTGGCCGGCCTGAAGCGCCGCATCGCCACCGGTGTCGCCACCCGCTCCGCCTCCGGGCTCCAGCCCCGCGAGGTGCTGGAGATGATCTGGGCCCGCTCCCGCGAGCTCATGGCCCGGCACGCCGCCTGCTTCCAGGAGGACGTCGCCCCCGCCCTCGCGGACGAAAACATCAGCATCCTGCGCTGGAACGAGCTGACCGAGAAGGAACAGGCGCGCCTGTTCACGCTCTTCCGGCACCAGATCTTCCCGGTGCTCACCCCGCTCGCCGTGGACCCCGCGCACCCCTTCCCGTACATCTCCGGCCTCTCGCTGAACCTGGCCGTCGTCGTGCGCAACCCGGTCAGCGGCCACAAGCACTTCGCCCGCGTCAAGGTGCCCCCGCTGCTGTCCCGCTTCCTGGAGGCCACGCCCGGCCGGTACGTCCCGCTGGAGGACGTCATCGGAGCGCACCTGGAGGAGCTGTTCCCGGGCATGGAGGTGCTGGAGCACCACGCCTTCCGGCTCACCCGCAACGAGGACCTCGAAGTCGAGGAGGACGACGCCGAGAACCTGCTCCAGGCCCTGGAGAAGGAGCTCATGCGGCGCCGCTTCGGGCCGCCGGTGCGCCTGGAGGTCGAGGAGGACATCGACCGCGAGGTGCTGGACCTCCTCGTGCGCGAGCTGAAGATCTCCGAGGCCGAGGTCTACCCGCTGCCCGGCCCCCTGGACCTCACCGGACTCTTCCGCATCCACGGCCTGGACCGGCCCGAGCTGAAGTACCCGAAGTTCGTCGCGGGCACCCACCGCGACCTGGCCGAGGTCGAGTCGGCGTCCGCGCCGGACATCTTCGCCGCCCTGCGCCAGCGGGACGTCCTGCTGCACCACCCCTACGACTCCTTCTCCACCTCCGTCCAGGCCTTCCTGGAGCAGGCGGCGCAGGACCCGGACGTCCTCGCGATCAAGCAGACCCTGTACCGCACCTCCGGCGACTCCCCGATCGTCGACGCGCTCATCGACGCCGCCGAGTCGGGCAAGCAGGTCCTGGTCCTGGTCGAGATCAAGGCCCGCTTCGACGAGCACGCCAACATCAAGTGGGCGCGCAAGCTGGAGGAGGCCGGCTGCCACGTCGTGTACGGCCTGGTCGGTCTGAAGACCCACTGCAAGCTGTCCCTGGTGGTGCGCCAGGAGGGCGAGACCCTGCGCCGCTACAGCCACGTCGGCACCGGCAACTACCACCCGAAGACGGCCCGCCTGTACGAGGACCTCGGCCTGCTGACGGCCGACCCGCAGGTCGGCGCCGACCTCTCGGACCTCTTCAACCGGCTGTCCGGCTACTCCCGCCGCGAGACCTACCGCCGCCTGTTGACGGCTCCCAAGTCCCTGCGGGACGGCCTGATCTCCCGCATCGACAAGGAGGTCCAGCACCACCGCGCGGGCCGCCCCGCCTTCATCCGCATCAAGGTCAACTCGATGGTCGACGAGGCGATCATCGACGCGCTGTACCGGGCGTCCGAGGCGGGCGTGCCCGTGGACGTCTGGGTGCGCGGCATCTGCGCCGTCCGGCCGGGCGTCGCGGGTCTGTCGGAGAACATCCGGGTGCGCTCGATACTCGGGCGCTTCCTCGAGCACTCCCGGGTCTTCGCCTTCGGCAACGGCGGCGAGCCCGAGGTGTGGATCGGCAGCGCCGACATGATGCACCGCAACCTCGACCGCCGGATCGAGGCCCTGGTCCGGGTCACCGACCCCGGCCACCGCGCGACCCTGAACCGCCTGCTCGACACCGGCATGTCCGACAGCACCGCCTCCTGGCACCTCGGCCCCGACGGCGAGTGGACCCGGCACGCGACCGACGCGGACGGACAGCCGCTGCGCAACATCCAGGAGATGCAAATAGACGCCCGGAGGCGCCGGCGTGGCACAGCGAAACCCTGACCCGGCTCACTCCCCGGCCCAGGGCTCGACCCGGCTCCCGGCCTCCCCCCGGCTTCCGGCCCCGCTCGGGCCGGGGGACTCCCCCGAGCCGGGAAACCCCCTCACCGGGGAAGCCCTCGCGGTCTACCTGCGCGCCCAGGCCACGGAGTTCCTCCGCGCCCTGCGCCTGCACCGGGAGACCGGCGGCGCCGGGGCCGCCGGCGCGGAGGAGTCCGTCGACGCGGCGCGGGCCCTGCGCCGCTCGGCCCGCCGCATCAGCGCCGGCCTGCACACCTTCCGCGCGCTGCTGGACGGCGACTGGTCCGACGCGATGCGTCCCGAGCTGGCCTGGGTCTCGGGCACGCTGGGCCTGGAGCACGCCTACGAGGCCCGGCTGGAGCGGCTGCTGCTCGCGCTGCACCGGCTGTCGGGCACCACGGCGCCGCCCGCCCGGGCCGTCACCGCGGGCGCGCCCCTGACGGCCGCGCTCGCCCCGGCTCCGGGCGCGGGCGGCGTCGGCCCGGCGGCCGTGCCGGAGCGCGGTCCCCTCACCGTGGGCGCGGCCAAGGCGGGCGCCCTGCTGGACCGCCGGCTCACCCTCGCCCGCACCCGGGCCCACTCCACGGCGCTGCAGGTGCTCGGCTCCTCCCGCTTCCACGCGGTCGCCGACAGGGTCGCCGTACTCGCCAGCGAGGTGCCGCTGGCCCCCGCCGCCCCGGCCGCGGACCCGCGTCCGCCGGCCGCGGCGGCGGCGGAGCGCCTCACGAACGCCATCGCCGCGCTGCCGCTGGTCACGGCGGGCCATCCGTACAACGCGGAGGCGCTGGTCCACGGCCTGTCCCCGGACCCGTCCCCGCATCCGCAGGACGGCCCCTGGCACCAGGTCCGCCTGCTGCTGCGCCTGCACCGGTACGCCCAGGAGGTGCTGGCCGGCGGCGGTGCGCCCGTCGACGTCCGCCTGCCGGCGGCCGGCCGCGCCCTGGACCGGCACCGGGACGCCTCGGAGGCGGCGTCGGCCGCGGCCCAGGCCGCCCGTACGCCCCGCATCGCACCGGCGACGGCGTACGCGCTCGGCGTGCTCCACGCCGATCAGCGGCACGAGGTGGAGGCGTCCCGGTTCGCCTTCCAGCAGGCCTGGCAGCCGCGGACGGTCACCGCGCTCTGAACCGACCCGAGGAGGCGGCGTGAACGACACCACGGTCCAGGCGGCGGGCTGTGTCCTGTGGCGCCGCTCCTCCGCCGGGGACGTCGAACTGGCCCTGGTCTTCAGGCCCAGGTGGTCCGACTGGTCCTGGCCCAAGGGCAAGCTCAAGAAGGGCGAGACGGCCCGCGCGGCCGCCGTGCGCGAAGTGGGGGAGGAGACCGGCCACGCCTGCCGGCTCGGAGCGGACCTGCCGACTCTGCGCTACGACGACCACGCCGGCCGGAAGAAGGAAGTCAGGTACTGGGCAGCGGAGTCGGCCGACGGGGACTTCACCCCGAACGACGAAGTCAGCGAGCTGGTCTGGGTGTCACCGGACGAGGCCCGCGAACGCCTGACCTATGTACGGGACAGGGAGCTGATCGCTCCGGCGCTCGCGGCCATCGACATCGACCCTGGCAAGTTCCCCATGGACGGCGACAGTTGACGCCGACGACGGGTGTGATCCGATCGACCCTCACTTCCCGGCATCGCGTCGAGCGGGCGGCCGGCGGCCGGATCGCGGAACGCGCTGCCTGACGGGGGCGGGCCGCACTGCCCGACGTGGCGGGACGCGCCCGATGCCCCTGGACGCGATCTCGACATGCCGAAGTCCGCCGAAGGGGTGATGCTGGAGATCACCCGGTTCGGCCGCTGGTTGGGTGTGTGAAAGTCCCCCACCGGCGGCGGCCATGTCCTCCATGGAATCTCGATGAGCCAGTACCTGACGCGCATAGCGGTCATCTGTGACTGCCCGCTTCTTCAGCGTGGCCTCTCGCAGGTGATCGAAGCCGCCCCGGACCTGGAAAAAGTGAATTCCATCAGGCGTACCGACGGGCTGCGATACGAAGTGGGAAACGCGGATGTCGTCGTACTCAGTCTGCGCATTTCCCTCCAAGAAAGATGCGATCTCGTCACCCGCCTGCACCGGCAGGGCAATGCGGTCGTCGTCCTCTCTTCCTGTGCGGCCCAGACCGATCTGATCTCGGCCATCGAATCCGGAGTCCGCGGATATCTGAGCCTTCAGACCGAGGAATCCGAGTTGTTGACGGCATTCCGCACGGTGGCCTCCGGCCGAAGTTACTTCTCCACCAACACCGACAGACAGAGTCCCCACACAATCAAAATCACCGAACGGGAGCGACAGGTGCTGGAGCTCGTCGCAAGCGGGGCCACGGACCGGCAGATAGCCTCGAAACTCAATATCAGCGAGCACACGGTCCACTCCCATCTGGACAGACTACGCCGCAAGACCGGCTCACGCCGCAGGGCGGATCTCACCCGCCTGGCATTGCGACAGGACATGGCCGACGACTTCTCGAAAAAGGGGTAGTCCTGCCCACACACTTCAACCGTTCCACCCCTTGATCTCCCGAACTCCTCACCTCAGCATTAATTAGGTCGAATGCGGGGCACTGGTTGATCCAGCGCCTCACTTGACGAGCACAAGGTGAGGTGACATGAAAAAGAGAACATCGCTGAGCATCGGTGTCGCCGCGGCTTCCTGTCTGGTGGCGGGAGTGTGCGGCTTCTCGGTGTCCGAGGCAAATGCCACGTCACAGAGCCCGCGTGCCACAAGTGCGACGTTCGCGAACTCTGGACTGCAGAAAAACACCGACCGGCCGCACAGAGACATCGTGTGCTACAAGCGGCACCACTCGTCCAAAAAGATCGTCTGCTACAAGCGAGTGACGAGGCAAGGGTCGGTCGTGTACGTCGTGGTGCCCACGCCCGCGACGCCCCCGGTGATAATCATCGGGCCGCCTCCGCCGCCGCCGAGGCCGGCCCCGGCGCCCCCCGCACCAGCGGCTCCGGCCCCGGCGGGCAACCCCGCACCAGCGGGCAACCCGGCCCCGGCAGGCAACCCCGCACCCGCAGGCAACCCGGCCCCGGCAGGCAACCCCGCACCCGCAGGCAACCCGGCCCCGGCAGGCAACCCCGCACCCGCAGGCAACCCGGCCCCGGCAGGCAACCCCGCACCCGCAGGCAACCCGGCCCCGGCAGGCAACCCCGCACCCGCAGGCAACCCGGCCCCGGCAGGCAACCCGGCCCCGGCAGGCAACCCCGCACCCGCAGGCAACCCCGCACCGGCAGCTCCTGCTCCGGCGGCTCCTGCCCCAGCGGCTCCGGCCCCCGCCCCGGCAGCTCCGGCTCCGGCTCCGGCTCCGGCCCCCGCCCCAGCTCCCGCACCCGCACCCGCCCCGGCCCCGGCCGCCGGCAGTGCCGGAGGCTGACGAGACGAGGAAATGACATCGCCTTGCCATGCCGGAAGGCGAGGGAGCGCAGTCAGGGCCTGCGCCACACGGCGCGGGCCCGGGAAGGGGTGCGATGGCAGTGGTCAACGGCCGACCGAAGGGCCGGGGCGGGCCCGGTCTCTCTCCGGTGTCGAAGGCGATCGTCCTCTCTCCGGTGTCGAAGGCGATCGTCGCGCTCACGGTCCTGGGCGTCCTCGTGGGAGCCACCGTGCACCTGGGCATGATCTTCTTCGTCGCCACCCCCTCGAACATCGTCTCCCAGAAGCACGCCGCGACCCTCAGCGCCTATCTCGCACCGGAGTTCGACAAGCAGAACTGGAGGCTCTTCGCACCCGAGCCGCCGCTGACCAACGTTCACATCCACGCGCGGACGAGCGTGCGCATGCCCGACGGATCGTCCTCGGTGACCGGCTGGACAGACCTGTCCGCGAAGGACGACGCGCAGATCGTGCACAACCCGCTGCCCAGCCACGCGCGGCAGAACGAACTCGGGCTCGCGTGGTTCTTCTTCGTCAACTCGCATGACGCCCAGGGGCGTCCGATCGGCCTGTACGGCGATCTCTCGCAGCAGTACCTGCTGCGCATCGCCGCCCACCGCATCGGACCGTGCGTCAACGGGGGCACCGTCGAACTCGTCCAGGTGCGCATGGTGAACACACCCGTGGCCGAGCCCAAGTGGAGCGGCCGGCAGGCCAACACGACCACGGGCTACCAGGTCGAACCGTGGTGGACCGCCGGTGCGGAGGACTTCAGATGACCGGCCGGCCGGTCGCCGGGCGGGCCGCCGAGCCTCCCGGACACGCCGGCGACGCACCCGTGCCATGCCCGTTCGCCGGGCTGTGGGGCCGTGCCGAGGCCGCGGTCCGCCGAGGGCTGACGCGTATCACCGACAGCCCTGTCGCGCCGTACCAGTCGGCCGCCGTGCGGATCGCGTTGTCGTTCACCTGGCTCGCCTACCTTCTGCGCGAGTGGGGCCACAGAGACGAGCTGTACGGGCCCGGCAGCCCGTTCAGCTGGAACATGGCACGTCAACTGGTAACCGCCAACCACGCTTTCACCGCACTCGTGTGGTCCGACAGCAGACTGTGGTTCGAGACCGTCTACGTGGTGGCGATCGCCGCGTCCGTGATGCTGCTCGTCGGCTGGCGGACCCGTACCGCCTCGCTGCTGTTCATGCTCGGCGTGCTGACACTGCAGAACCGCAACATGGTCGTGGGCAACGGCGGAGACATCGTCATCCACCTCCTGGCGACCTACATGGTGTTCGTCCGCTGCGGCCAGGTCTGGTCCCTGGACGCGCGCCGGGCGAGGCTGGTCCGACAGCGCGACCGGCGTGGTGACAAAGCCGCCGGTGATGCCGGTGACGTCACCGGGATCGTCATGTGGTTCCTCCTCGTCGCCGTCCTCGCGGCCGTGACCGCGCTGGGCAGGCTCGGCGTGGGCTGGGGACTGATCCTCTGGGGCTTCGCGGCGGGCCAGGGGCTGTGGTGGCTGGTGCGGCGCCGTGCTCCCGGCGAGCCTCGCACCGTGCTCACGATGATGGGCAACGTGGTGCACGCGGGTGCGCTGCTGGTGATCGTCGGCCAGGTGTGCCTGATCTACGTGATCTCCGGCCTGTACAAGATCCAGGGACCCCACTGGGGGGACGGGACGGGGATGTACTACGTGTTCCACGTGACGGCCTACACCCCGTGGCCCGAACTGTCCCACGCGCTCGGGAGCAACTGGCTCGTCGTCATGCTGATCACGTACGGCACGGTGATCATCGAGGTCGCCTTCCCCTTCACCCTCCTCAACAGGCGCGCCAAGAACGTGACGCTCGCCCTGCTGGTCGGCATGCACATCGGGATCGCGGTCCTTCTCGGTCTGCCCTTCTTCGCGCTCGCCATGATCGCCGCCGACGCGGTCTTCGTCCCGACCGCGTTCCTGCGGTGGATGGGCGACCGTGTGGTGCGCCTCGTCCCGCGGCGGCGTGCCGTCGCTCCCGCTCCCCCGCGTGAGGCCGCCGCGGAGGTCGCCTACAGGAAAGCCGACCAGGATCACGAGACGTCGGCACCTGCGGCACCGCCCCTCGGAGATCACCAGTAGGGACGGTCTCCACAGCGGGACCGGGCGTCCCGGGGGACGTCACAGCTCCGTCGTGTGGCCGTCCGCGTCCGCTCTGGCCTGGCTGCGGGCCCGGCGGGCCGGACCGCGCCAGCCGCAACTGCACCGGGCCACGCAGAAGCGGCCCTGCTCGGTCGTCGTCGTGAGGTGTTCGTGCCCCTGCCGGGCTCGCTGCGGCCCGTCCTGCTGCGTCACACCGCCCACGGTACCGACCGCGCGGCAGCCGCGGGTGCACAGCCTTTCCCTCTGTCCCCCGTCCCCGCGTGGCGCGCGTGACGGCACTCCCTACCCGTCGTTAACCGAAGCGACGGGGGGCCGTGACGGACGGACCGGCTGGGGGTTAGGCAGGCCATGGATGGGCGGCAGCACACGCGGGCGGGCAGGACGGCCGCCGCGGTGGGGATCATGGGTCTCACGGTGGGACTCGCGGTGGGCAGTACGGGGTGTTCCGGCAGCGGAGCCGCCGCGGAGGGCGTGAACGGCAACGGGTCCGATCCGGTGGTCATCCTGCGCCGGGCGGCCGACACGCTCCTGGGGGCGGGCAGTTCCAAGGCCGGCACCTCCATGGAGATGGCGACCGGCGGCACCCGGGTCACCATCCGCGGCAAGGGCGTCTACGACTACCGGCGCCGGCTCGGCCGGCTGACCGTCGTACTGCCGGAGGACCCGACGGGTGTCTCCGAGCACCGGCCCATCACCGAGCTCCTCGCCCCCGGCGCCCTGTTCATGAAGAACCGGGGAGCGGGGGTGCCCGCCGACAAGTGGGTGCGGGTGGAGACCGCGAGCGTGTCCGACGGCAACCTCGTCACCGGCGGCGCGACCGATCCGTACGCCGCCGCGGAGATCCTGCGCGGGACGCGTACGGCGGCGTACCTGGGCCGCAGCGAGGTCGGCGGAGTCCGGGTGCGGCACTACCGGGGGACGGCCGACCTCGCCCGCGCGGCGCGCGGCGCCTCCGCGGACAACCGCGCACCGCTGGCGGCGGCGGCGAAAGGGTTCGCCACGGCCGAGGTCCCGTTCGACGCCTACCTCGACGACCAGGGCCGCATCCGCAAGCTCCGGCAGCGCTTCAGCTTCGTCAACAGCCGGCAGGCGGCCGCCGTCGCGGTCGCCTCGACCACACTGCTGTACGACTTCGGCACCCCCGTCGACGTACGGCTGCCGAGCCCGGGGGACATCTACGCGGGCCGGATCGCCGAGAACGAGGGCGAGGGCGGGAGCGTCGCGGAGGGCGGGAGCGCGGAGGCGGGAAGCGGCGAGATCGAGCCGCCGCACTAGTCCGCGACGCCACCCCCGAAGTAGCCCGTCCGTGCCATGCGCGGTGTGTGGACCGCTCCCTACTCTAGGAAGCCGACGACGCCGGTGAGGGCAGAGAAGAGGTGACGCGCGTGGCTCCGCTCGGCGGTACGGCGGTTCAGGACAACGTGGCCCTCGACGAGATCGAGCTGTGCGGAGACCTGATCATCGCCGCGTCGGCCGCCGAGGAGCGGCTCAGCCTGGAGAGCATCGACGAGGTGCTGCGGGTCACGGAGGCGCGCGCCGCCGCCAGGGCGTAGGGCCGAGCACGGCGGCCCGAGCACGGCGGCCGGGGTCCGGGCGACCGGCGATCACCGGCCGGGGTTCAGGTGCGCAGCAGCCGGCCGATGGCCTTCGTCGCCTCGTCCACCTTCGCGTCGATCTCGTCGCCGCCCTTGAGGGCCGCGTCGGCGACGCAGTGCCGCAGGTGCTCCTCCAGCAGCTGGAGCGCGAAGGACTGCAGGGCCTTGGTCGACGCCGACACCTGGGTGAGTATGTCGATGCAGTACGTGTCCTCGTCGACCATCCGCTGCAGGCCGCGGATCTGGCCCTCGATCCGGCGCAGCCGCTTGAGGTGCTCGTCCTTCTGATCGTGGTAGCCGTGCGTGGCGCCGGCCTCGGTCGTCGTCATCGCGGGCCTCCCTCTCGGAAACGAGCGGCGGATATATACCCCTGGTGGGTATATCGTAGCGAACTTTGCTGGGTATGGGGCCCTTGGTCCGCCCCCGTGCCGACCACTGTGCCTGATGGGCGACACTGGGGATGGCCCCTTAGCCGTGGCCGAATGATGCACTTAGCATCAGGCTGACCTGACCCATGCACCCCGAGGACCCCTTGTGCGCTTTCGTCTGACCCCCAGGGAGACGAGCTTCTACGACATGTTCGCCGCGTCAGCGGACAACATCGTCACGGGCTCGAAGCTCCTGATGGAACTGCTCGGGGCGGACTCCTCCGCCCGGGCCGAGATCGCAGAGCGTATGCGGGCCGCGGAACACGCAGGTGACGACGCCACGCACGCGATCTTCCACCAGCTGAACTCCTCGTTCATCACGCCGTTCGACCGCGAGGACATCTACAACCTGGCCTCGTCCCTCGACGACATCATGGACTTCATGGAGGAGGCCGTCGACCTGGTCGTCCTCTACAACGTCGAGGAGCTGCCGAAGGGCGTCGAGCAGCAGATCGAGGTGCTGGCCCGTGCGGCCGAGCTGACGGCGGAGGCGATGCCGAACCTCCGGACCATGTCCAACCTCACCGAGTACTGGATCGAGGTGAACCGTCTGGAGAACCAGGCGGACCAGATCCACCGCAAGCTGCTCGCCCAGCTCTTCAACGGCAAGTACGACGCGATCGAGGTGCTCAAGCTCAAGCAGATCGTGGACGTCCTGGAAGAGGCGGCGGACGCGTTCGAGCACGTGGCGAACACGGTGGAGACCATCGCCGTCAAGGAGTCCTGAGGCGTCGATGGACACCTTCGCTCTGATCGTGACCGTCGCGGTCGCGCTCTTCTTCACGTATACGAACGGCTTCCACGACTCCGCGAACGCGATCGCGACCTCGGTGTCGACCCGGGCCCTCACGCCGCGCGCCGCGCTGGCGATGGCGGCCGTGATGAACCTCGCGGGCGCCTTCCTCGGCAACGGGGTCGCCAAGACCGTCAGCGAGGGACTGATCGAGACCCCGGTGGGTTCGAAGGGGATGGCCATCCTCTTCGCCGCCCTGGCCGGCGCGATCGCCTGGAACCTGGTCACCTGGTACTTCGGCCTGCCCTCGTCGTCCTCGCACGCCCTCTTCGGCGGCCTGGTGGGCGCGGCGCTGGCGGGCGGTACGGCGGTGATCTGGAGCGGCGTCATCGAGAAGATCATCCTTCCGATGTTCCTGTCGCCGATCGTCGGCCTGGTCGTCGGCTATCTGGTCATGACGGCGATCCTGTGGATCTTCCGCAAGGCCAACCCGCACAAGGCCAAGCGGGGCTTCCGGATCGCGCAGACGGTGTCCGCGGCGGGCATGGCCCTCGGTCACGGTCTGCAGGACGCCCAGAAGACCATGGGTGTCGTGATGATGGCCCTGGTGATCTCCGGCAACGAGACGTACAAGGACCCGATCCCGGTCTGGGTGAAGATCGTCTGTGCGCTGATGCTGTCGCTCGGCACCTACGCGGGCGGCTGGCGCATCATGCGCACGCTCGGCCGCAAGATCATCGAGCTCGACCCGCCGCAGGGGTTCGCGGCGGAGGCGACCGGTGCGTCGATCATGTTCACCACGGCCTACCTCTTCAAGGCGCCGATCTCCACGACCCACGTCATCACCTCGGCGATCATGGGCGTCGGCGCGACGAAGCGTGTGAACGCGGTCCGCTGGGGCGTCGCCAAGAACATCGTCCTCGGCTGGTTCATCACCATGCCGGCCGCGGCCCTGGTCGCGGCACTGGCCTTCGCGCTGATCAACGTGACGGTGCTGTAGCCCCGCTCGAACCCGGCCGACCAGGCAGGGCGAAACAGCACAGGGCCCGCCCCCGGGAGCCGGGGGCGGGCCCTTTCTGCGTCCTCGCGGTGGCACCGCCATGCAGCACCGCGAGGGGTATCGGGGCCGCGGCCTAGCCGAAGCGGCCCGAGATGTAGTCCTCGGTCGCCTGGACCGACGGGTTGGAGAAGATCCGCTCCGTGTCGTCGATCTCGATCAGCCGGCCCGGCTGACCGACCGCCGCGAGGTTGAAGAACGCCGTGCGGTCCGAGACGCGCGCCGCCTGCTGCATGTTGTGCGTCACGATGACGATCGTGAACCGCTCCTTCAGCTCACCGATCAGGTCCTCGATCGCGAGCGTGGAGATCGGGTCCAGCGCGGAACAGGGCTCGTCCATGAGCAGCACCTTCGGCTCCACCGCGATGGCCCGCGCGATGCACAGGCGCTGCTGCTGGCCGCCGGACAGGCCGGAGCCGGGCTTGTTCAGCCGGTCCTTGACCTCGTTCCAGAGGTTCGCGCCCTTGAGCGAGCGCTCGACGATGTCGCCCAGCTCGCTCTTCTTGTGGCCGCCGTTCAGACGCAGCCCCGCCGCCACGTTGTCGAAGATCGACATCGTGGGGAAGGGGTTCGGGCGCTGGAAGACCATGCCGACCTCGCGCCGCACCGACACCGGGTCGACGCCGGTGCCGTACAGGTCCTCGTCGTCCAGCAGCACCTTGCCCTCGACGCGGCCGCCGGGGGTGACCTCGTGCATGCGGTTCAGGGTCCGCAGGAACGTCGACTTGCCGCATCCGGAGGGGCCGATGAACGCCGTCACCGAGCGCGGCTCGACGGTCATCGAGATGTCTTCGATCGCCTTGTGGGAGCCGTAGTAGGCAGTGAGTCCGCTTACGTCGATTCGCTTGGCCATGTCTGCTTCACTTCCAGGAATTCAGGTCGCTGTGGGGCCGCGTCAGCGACCGGCCACGCGGCGGTAGCCGCACATTGTCAGCGGGGGGCCTTCCAGCGGGCGATGCCGCGGGCCACCAGGTTGAGGATCATCACGAAGGCGATCAGCGTGAGGGAGGCCGCCCACGCGCGGTCGTACGCCGCGTTGGCACCCGCGCTCTGCGCGTACTGCTGGTAGATGTACAGCGGCAGCGACGCCTGCGCCCCCTCGAAGGGGTTGTTGTTGATGAACGGGTTGCCGAACACCAGCAGCAGCACCGGCGCGGTCTCGCCCGCGATACGGGCGATGGAGAGCATGACGCCGGTCGTGATGCCGCCGATCGAGGTCGGCAGGACCACCTTCAGGATGGTCCGCCACTTCGGCACGCCGAGCGCCAGGGAGGCCTCGCGCAGCTCGTTCGGGACGAGCTTGAGCATCTCCTCGGTGGAGCGCACGACGACCGGCATCATCAGGATGGCCAGGGCCAGCGAACCCGCGAAGCCGAACGGCTGCGCCTTGAAGATCAGCATCAGGCTGAGGATGAACAGGCCCGCGACGATCGAGGGGATGCCGGTCATCACGTCGACGAAGAACGTGACGGCCTTGGCGAGCGTGCCGCGCCCGTACTCCACCAGGTAGATCGCGGTGAGGATGCCGATCGGCGCGCCGATCAGCGTGGCGAGGCCGACCTGCTCCAGGCTGCCGATGATGGCGGCGTAGATGCCGCCGCCCGGCTCGGAGTCGGCGACGACCCCCATGGAGTGGGTGAGGAAGTAGACGTCGAGGACCTTCACGCCGCGCGCGACGGTCACCCAGATCAGGGAGACCAGCGGGACGAGGGCGATCAGGAAGGCGACCCAGACGAAGGAGGTGGCGACCCGGTCCTTGGCCTGCCGGCGGCCCTCCACGCGGGCGGCGATGCCGTAGGTGCCGAGGACGAACAGGAGCGCGGCGATCAGGCCCCACTGGATGCTGCTGTGCAGGCCGGCGGCGGCGCTGATGCCGATGCCCAGCGCGACCGATCCGGCCGCGATGGCCCAGGGGGTCCACTTCGGCAGGCTCGCGGCCCGCAGCGTGCTGGGGCGCTTTTCGGTGACGGCTGCGGTGCTCATGCGTTGGCCCCCGAGTACTCCTTGCGGCGGGCGATGATCGCGCGGGCCGCGCCGTTGACCAGCAGGGTGATGACGAACAGGACCAGGCCGGAGGCGATCAGCGCGTCGCGGCCCTGCTCGGTGGCCTCACCGAACTTGCCTGCGATGTTCTGGGCGAAGGTGCCGCCGCCAGGGTTCAGCAGGCTGGCCTGGATGTCGTAGCTCGGGGAGAGCACGGTGGCGACGGCCATCGTCTCGCCGAGGGCACGGCCGAGGCCGAGCATGGACGCGGAGATGACGCCGGAGCGGCCGAAGGGCAGCACCGACATGCGCACGACCTCCCAGCGGGTGGCGCCGAGGGCGAGCGCGGCCTCCTCGTGCATCCGCGGGACCTGGCGGAAGACCTCGCGGCTCACGTTGGTGATGACCGGCAGGATCATGATCGCCAGCAGGATGCCGACGGTGAGCATGGCGCGGGGGGCGCCGCCGTCCCAGGAGAAGACGCCGGTCCAGCCGAGGTAGTCGTTCAGCCAGCCGTACAGGCCCTGCATGTGCGGGACGAGGATCAGGGCGCCCCACAGGCCGTACACGATGGACGGCACGGCGGCGAGCAGGTCGATCACGTAGGAGATCGGACCGCTCAGCCTGCGCGGGGCGTAGTGCGTGAGGAACAGCGCGATCGCCACCGCGACCGGGACCGCGAGCGCCATGGCGACGACCGAGGAGACGACCGTGCCGAAGGCGAGGACCGCGATGCCGAAGCTCGGCGGCGTGAGGTTGGTGTTCCACTCGAAGGTGGTCAGGAAGTTGCCGTGGTCCTGGCTGATCGCGAGGGACGCGCGGTAGGTCAGGAAGACCGCGATCGCGGCCATGACCACCAGCAGCAGGATGCCCGAGCCACGGGACAGGCCGAGGAAGACGCGGTCACCGGGGCGGGAGCCCCCGCGGCCGGCGCGCTTGTGGCCGGCCTCGCGCTGCTGGGCCGTGGGGGGAGATGTGTCGGGTTTCTGTGTCGATATGTCCATCGGAGTTCTCCGGTCTGCGGAGCCGCGGGGTGGGCGGCTCGGCGGAGCCGCTCCCCTTTCGGGGGTGTGGCTCCTGGCGGCGGTGCACCGGACGGTGCGGCCCGGTCCTCGGATCAAGCCGTGGGACCGGGCCGCACACTCGGATCAGGTCAGCTCAGGCCCGCGATGGTGGTGCGGACCTTGGCGATGATCTCGGCGGGGATGGGCGCGTAGTCGTTCTCGGAGAGAACCTTCTGGCCGTCCTCGCTCGCGATGTAGTTCAGGAAGGCCTTCGTGGCGGGCAGGGTCTCCGCCTTGTTGCCCTTGTCGCAGACGATCTCGTACGTGACCAGGGTGATCGGGTAGGCACCCTCGGCCTTGGTCTTGTAGTCGAGCTTCAGCGACAGGTCCTTGCCGGTGCCGACGACCTGGGCGGCCGCGATGTCGGCGGTGGCGGACTCGACCGACGGCTTGACCGGGGTCTTGGCGCCGGTCGCGATCGAGACGGTGCTCACGTCCTTGGCGTAGGACAGCTCGAAGTAGCCGATGGCACCGGCGTTCTGCTTGACGCCCTGGGCCACACCCGCGGAACCGGAGGCCGCCTGGCCGCCCTTGGCCTGCCAGGCCTTGCCGCCGGAGTACTTCCAGTTGTCCGGGGTGGTGGCCATCAGGTACTTGGTGAAGTTGTCCGTGGTGCCGGAGTCCTCGGAGCGGTGGAACGCCTGGATCTTCAGGTCGGGCAGCTTCGCCGTGGGGTTCAGCTTCTTGATCGCGGCGTCGTTCCACTTGCTGATCTTGCTGTCGAAGATCTTGGCGAGCGTCGGCGCGTCCAGGACCAGGTTGTCGACACCCGGGACGTTGTAGCCGAGGGCGATCGGGCCGCCGACCATCGGCAGGTCGATGCCCTGGCCGCCGGAGCAGACCTTCTTGGAGGCGGTGACCTCTTCGGGCTTCAGCGCGGAGTCCGAACCGGCGAACGCGATCTGACCCTGGTTGAAGGAGGTGACACCGGCACCGGAACCGGCACCCTTGTAGTTGATCTGCACACCACAGGTCTGGGAGAAGTTCTTCACCCAGGCGTCGATCGCGTTCTTCTGCGCGGAGGAGCCATCGGCGAGCAGCTGGCCCTTGGCGTTGTCGCACTTGACCGAGCCGGCGGCGGCGGAGGACGAGCCGCCCGTGGCCGTCTTGCCGGTGTCGTCGGAGCCGCACGCCGTCAGCGCCAGGGCGCCGGAGACGGCGACGGCACCGAGGCAGAGGGCGCGCAGCCGGTTCTTGCGCTGAAGCATCACTTTCGGGAGTTCCTTCCAGGAGCCGCCGCAGGCGGCGGCGTGCGAGGTCGTCGGGGTGCGTGAGTGCATCTATGGCCGCACCCCGCACCGTGTAAGGCCGAAATTAGGCAGAACAGGTGAAGCGGCCGATGGCCCGAAGTGAACGAGGGGTGAACCCCTGCCGTCGGCCTGGTTAGGTCACGGAACGCTCACGGGGAGGGAACGCGGCGCTCACGGGGATCCGCCCCGACGGGTGTGCGAAGCCCGTGACCCTGTCCGTGGAACCCCTGTGCGCAAGGCGTCGTCTCGTTCCAGGAGGGCGACGAAAGGCGACGGACATGGAACGGCGTACGTTCATCTCGGGCGGGGCGGCCGCTGCGGCCACCGCCGCCCTGGCCGCGTGCGGTTCGGGCTCGTCCGCGGGACCGGCGGCCACGCGCTCGTCCTCCGGTACGACGGCCTCCGGTACGACGGCCTCCGGCGCGGCGGGCTCCCGTACGGCGATGACGACCGCCGGTCAGGCCGCCCCCGCCAACTGGGCGGCCCTCGCCCGCGACCTGGACGGCACCCTGGTCCGCCCCGGCGAGGCGTCCTGGACGGCGGCCCACCAGCTGTACAACACCCGCTTCGACGGCCTGAAGCCCGCCGCGGTCGCCTACGCCGCCCACGCCGATGACATCCGTACGGCCCTCTCGTACGCCCACGCCCACCAGATCAAGGTGGCGATACGCAACGGCGGCCACTCCTACGCGGGTTACTCCTCCGGTGACGGCCGGCTCGTGCTGGACGTGTCCAGGCTGAACCGGATCCGGGTCAGCGGAGGAACGGCCGTGGTCGGCGCCGGCTCCAAGCTCATCGACGTCTACCGGGGGCTGGCCGCCAAGGGCGTGACCATACCCGCCGGTTCCTGCCCCACCGTCGGCGTCTCCGGCCTGGTCCTCGGCGGCGGCCACGGCGTCGCCTCCCGCGCCTACGGCCTGACCTGCGACAGCCTCACCCAGGCCACCCTGATCACGGCCGACGGCACCCAGGTCACCGCGGACGCGACCACCCACTCCGACCTCTTCTGGGCCCTGCGCGGCGCGGGGAACGGCAACTTCGGCGTCGTCACCGAGCTGCACTTCAAGACCCACCCGGCGCCGCAGGCGGTGACCGCCTATCTGACGTGGCCCTGGTCGAAGGCGGCCGCGGTGGTCAAGGCCTGGCAGGAGTGGGGCCCTTCCCAGCCCGACGAGATCTGGTCGTCGCTGCACCTGTCGAACACCCCGGGCGGCACCCCCGCCGTCTCCGTGTCCTGCTTCTCCCTCGGCACCTACGGCGAACTCCAGAACGCCGTGGACCGCCTGGCGCACGCGGCGGGCGCGAACGCCAGGTCCGTGTCCCTGCGGCGGCGGGGCTACGAGGAGGCGATGGAGATCTACGCCGGCTGCTCGTCCTTCGCCACCGACGCCCAGTGCCATCTGCCCGGCTCCACCCCCGGCCGCTCCCCGAAGGGCGCCCTGGGCCGCGAGACCTACGCCGCCCGCTCCGACTTCTTCGACCGGTCGCTGTCGTCGGCCGGCGTCCAGACCCTGCTGAAGCAGATCGGCTCCGTCCGCGGCGGCGCGGGCAGTATCGCGCTCACCGCGCTGGGCGGCGCGGTCAACCGCGTCTCCCCGACCGCGACGGCCTTCGTCCACCGCCGTTCCCGGATGCTGGCGCAGTACATCGCGTCCTGGGGCGCGGGGGCCTCCGGCACGACGGCGCAGGCCTGGCTGACCTCGGCGCACCACGCGATGGGGCCGTACGCCTCCGGCGCCGCCTACCAGAACTACACGGACTCGACGCTGGGCGACTGGCGCAAGGCCTACTACGGCGACGCGGCGGCCCGGCTCGGCCAGGTGAAGAAGCGGTACGACCCCTCGCGCTTCTTCACCTACGCCCAGGGGCTGTAGGCCCGGTCAGGGGCGTGACCCGGCGGTCATGCCGCCAGGTCGCGCTCCTCGGTCTCCAGGGGCGTGCGGGCGCCGGGCACCAGCGCGTCCCGCCGCGTCCCGGACCCGCGGCGCACGATCCAGCCGGCCCGGGGCGAGCGCTCCACCGCCTTGAGCAGCGGGGTGAGCAGGGCCATGGCCAGGGGCGACAGCAGCAGGGCGACCGCCGTACCGAGGGCGAAGCCGCCCACGACGTCGGTCGGGTAGTGCACGCCCATGTACACGCGGCAGAAGCCCTCCAGCAGGGCGAGCGCGATACCGGCGAGGCCGAAGCGGCGGTTGGTGACGAACAGGGCGACGCCCATCGCCATGGTGAGCGTCGCGTGGTCGCTGACGAAGGAGAAGTCGGTCTTGCCGGAGACGAGGACGTCCAGGCCCTGGTGGTCGACGAAGGGCCGGGGGCGCTCGACGAAACCGCGTATCGGCACGTTCACCAGGACGGCGATGCCTGCCGCGAGGGGCGCCCAGACGAGACCGGCCACCGAGGCGGCGGCGTCCTGGCCGCCCCGCCGGCGCACCGTCCACCAGCACCACAGCACCAGCAGGACCATGGCGAGCAGCAGTCCGTACTCGCCGACGAACTCCATGATCCGGTCGATCCAGTGCGGCGCGGCCTTGGCCAGGCCGTTGATGTCGTAGAGCAGGTCGACGTCGGGGTTCGATCCGGATTCGGCGAGTACAGCCATGGTGCTGCGGCCCCTTCGTCGTTGTTCCGGACGCACCTCTTGTGCGTCGCGCCAGACCACCCCCGTGGTGTGTAGATCCGCTTCCGCTGCACTGCCGCAGTGACGTCCGCTCGGCTACGTCAACAGGAACGCACGGGCCCCACCCATACGTTCCACTCTCCACCGAATGATCACGCAGACGTTACCGAAGAGAGATTCATCGTCGCAGCTCAGGAGGCGATTTCGGACTGGGTTCACACGTTCGTGGGGAGCGCTTTCGCGCCATCCTCGGTGACCCGCGTCGCCCCGAAGTACTCCGAGGTGTCGATCGGGTCGAACCGGATCACGGCACCGGTGCGCGGCGCGTCGATCATGTACCCGCCGCCCACGTAGATCCCGACGTGGTGGATGGCCCGCGAGTCGGTGAGGTCGTGGGAGAAGAAGACCAGGTCACCGGGGAGCAGTTGGTCCCGCGAGGGGTGCGGTCCCGCGTTGTACTGGTCGTTCGCCACACGCGGCAGGCCGATCCCCACACTCGCGTACGACGCCTTGGTCAGCCCCGAGCAGTCGAAGCGGCCGCCCTGGTCGGCGGTTCCGTTGCCGCCCCACAGGTAGGGCGTCCCGAGCTTCTTCTGGGCGAATCCGATGGCCCCGGCGGCCTGCCGGGTGGGATCGATCCGGCTGACCGGGGCGGCGAAGCTCTCCTCCAGGGAGCGGATGCGCTTCACGTAGTTCCGCGTCTCGCTGATCGCCGGCACCCCGCCGGCCTTTATCACCCGGTAGGCGCCCGCGTTGTAGGCGGCGAGCATGTTGTCGCCGTTGTTCCCGGGGACGTCCTTGACGTACTTCGCCAGCTCGCAGTCGTACGACGCGGCCGACGGGATCGCGTCGGCCGGGTCCCAGATGTCGCGCTTGCCGTCGCCGTTGCCGTCGATGCCGTGCGTCGCCCAGGTGCCCGGGATGAACTGCGCGATACCGCGCGCGTCGGCCGGGCTGACGATCGTCGGGTTCCAGCCGCTCTCCTGGTACAGCTGTGCCGCGAGCAGCGCCGGGTTCAGCGCCGGGCACAGGTTCCCCCACCGCTGCACGAGCGACTGGTAGGCGGCCGGTACGGCTCCCTTGGCCAGCCCCCGCGCCCCCGAGGTGACCCCGTTCACGAGGTTCCCGGCGACCAGGTACACCCCGACGACGAGCACCATGACAAAGGCCAGCCCGGCCCCCGCGAGGGCCCCACCGACGATCCACGCCTTACGCACCGTCAACCGCCCCTCGTCCCCGCGCAGTCCACCGGATCAGCAGTGTATGAGCCCATCGCCGACGGCACGAGAACCTTGGACACGCCTCACTGTGAAGTTGTCATGCGGCGGATCCGAGCGGCACCGGACACGGGGAAGGGTGCGGGTGCGGGTGCGGGTGCGGGTGCGGGTGCGGGTGCGGGTGCGGGTGCGGGTGCGGGTGGGTGCGGGTGCGGGTGGGTGCGGGTGCGGGTGGGTGCGGGTGGGTGCGGGTGGGTGCGGATGCGGGGAGACGACGCCCCGCCCGCTCGTCCGCCGTCAGGAGGCGATGTCAGGGGGCGATGGCGTTGCCGTACAGCCGGGCCGCCTCGCGCCCCAGCACCACGCTGTACGAGACGTCCGCCGTCGAGCCGCCCTGTTCGTGGCCGCCCAGGACTCCGACCACCTGGCCGTCCCCGTTGATCCACGGGCTCCCGCTGGTGCCGCCGGTGAACTTCGGGCAGCCGATGCGCTGTTGGGTCCTGCTGTGCGGGGTCGGTTTGTTGGTGCAGCTGATGGGGGTCTCGCGGGAGTCGGGGTAGCCGGTGACCGTGACGGCGGTGGCGCCGGTGGCCACGCCGGTGGTGAAGCGGTTGCCGCCCACCGCGTCCTCGACCTCCCTGCCGCGCAGCGCGTCGACATGCGCGAAGGCGAGGTCGCTGTCCTCGTCCTGCCCCCTGGCCCACCCGTCGGGCAGGACGCGCCGCCCGACCTTCCACACCCCGTACGGCGCCTTCCCGTCCCGGTAGCCCGGCACGAACACCAGCTCGCCGTCGACACCGGTCACGCAGTGCGCGGCGGTGACGATGAGGTCGCGCCCGGGGCTGTGCACGACCGAGGCGGTGCAGAAGTGGCCGCCGGTCAGCGAGCCCGCGCGGTTCGCGCCGAACAGCGCCCCCACCCGCACGCTGTGCGTGGTCACGGCGGCCGCGGCGGTGACACCGAGAGGCCCTGGACCGGCGTCGGCGGCCGCCACCGAAGCGGAGGTCAGGGCCAGCATCACCACTGCGCCCAGCAACGCCGGACGCGAGGTGACCGAGGTGCGGAAGATGCGTGAGGTGCGCTTCATCAGACCTCACTTTTCCCCATGGAGGTGAGAAACCCGCCCCGACTTCTCTGAGATTTCGCTGTGAAACCTCTCCTGCCCACATCGGGCGGACCGATCCGCGTTCGCTCACGGCACGTCGTCGCTCCGGCAGTCGGCCCACAGCAGCTTTCCGCCGTTGGACGCGCCCGGCTCCCGCAGCACGGACGCCCCCCAGGAATCGGCACACGCCCGTACGAGGTGCAGCCCGCGCCCGTCTTCCGCCAGGTCCGGCGGTAAGGACTGGGGCCCCGGGTCCGCGGTGAAGCCGGGCGGGACCCGGGGGTCGGTGTCCCAGACGGCGATCCGCAGCCGGCCCGGCTCCCGCCCGAGGAGGTGCAGGGCGTAGGGGCCGGCGGTGTGCAGATGCGCGTTGGTGAGGAGTTCGGCGGCCAGGAGTTCCGCGGTGGGCGTGAGGGCGGCGAGGCCGTGCGCCGCGAGCACCGTGCGGAGGGTCGCGCGGGCGATCCCCGGTGCGCGTGGATCGTGCGGGAGTTGGAGGGTGTAGGTCCAGGGTGGGGCTACGGTGGGCATCGAAGTCTCCGATCAGCTCAGGGAGTTGCCCAGTGGCATGCCGCCCCGTCGGGCAGTGCGCTTCTGGGAGGAGGGCGCCTGAGTCATAAGGTAGCGACGAACGTAAAAGGTCTTAGACGATTCCCGATAAAGCACTGATTTGCCACCCATGCGGGTGACGAGGAAGGCGGGACACCCGTGCGAAGCAACCCGACGGGGCGCCAACTGCGTCTGGGTGCTGAACTGCGGAAACTCAGGGAACGTGCCGGTCTGACCTCGACTCAGGCAAGTCAACTGCTCGGTGTCCAGCAGAACCAGATCAGCAACGTCGAGGCAGGCCGCGCCGGAGTCAGCCCCGACCGCGTACGCACCCTCGCGTGCAACTACGACTGCGGAGACGAGGCCCTCGTCGAGGCCCTGAGCAGCATGGTGTCCGAGCGGACGCGCGGCTGGTGGGAGGAGTACCGCCAACTCCTGCCCGCCGCCCTACTGGATCTGGCCGAGCTGGAGCACCACGCCAGACGTCTGCGCACCTCCGTGACCGTGCACATCCCGGGGCTCTTCCAGACCACCGAATACGCCCGCGAGATCTTCCGCCAAGCCGTACCGGCTCTGCCCCCACCCGACATCGAACACCGGGTCTCCTTCCGGGTGAAGCGGCAGGCCATCCTGTTCCGGGACTCCCCGGCGCCCCAGCAGGTGATCATCCACGAGGCCGCTCTGCGCATGCGGTTCGGCGGCTCCGACGTCACCCGCAACCAGCTCAGGTACCTGCTGGAGATGAGCGATCGCGAGCGCGTCACGATCCAGGTCGTCCCGTTCGCCACGGGCACCTTCGCCGGATCGGGCCAGTCCGTCTACTACGTCGAGGGTCCCGTACCTCAGCTCGACACCGTGAACCTCGACCAGTCGCACGGACCGGTGTTCCTCGAAGCGGAGTCCCAGCTGGACAAGTACCGCGTCACCCTGGACCGCCTGGAAGCCGCCGCTCTCTCCCCCGAGGAGTCACAGGGCTTCATCCACGACATCCTCAAGGACCTGTGAAGGAGCCTCGATGCCCCCGCTCGCCTGGCAGAAGTCGTCGTACTGCCCGGAAGGCAACTCCTGCGTCCACATAGCCGCCACCCCCGGCAAGATCCACCTCACCGAGTCCGCCGACCCCAGCGGAGCCGTCCTGAGCCTCAGCCCCGCCTCCTTCCGCGCTCTGCTCACCACGCTGAAGACGGAGCCCGCACCCACCCACGAGGGCGACGACACCCCCGTCCGCCTCCGCTCGGCGGACACGACCGTCACCACCGACCGCCGCAGGTGGCACGCCTTCGTACTCGGGGTGCGGGACGGCGAGTTCGACCACTTCACCCGGGCTCAGCCCTGTGCGCCGTCCTCCAGCACGAAGCGCAGGTAGCGATCCGCGGAGCGGCGGACCGCCGCCGACCCGTCGGCGGTGACCACGCGCCCCCAGAACGCCCCGTAGATGCGCTCGAAGGCGAAGGGCTCGACCAGCTCCAGCGCGCGGCGGATGGTGCTCGGCCGCTCCGGGATGAAGTTGGGGATGCTGTACATGAAGCTGACCCAGCGGCGGTCCATCACCACCATGAAGATGTCCCCGCTGAACAGCGCCCCGCGCCCCTCCGGGTCGTCGGCCCAGTGCAGCACGGTGCCGCCGGCGAAGTGCGTGCCCGCGTTGATCAGCGTCATGCCGGGGGCGATCTGGTGGGTGTCGCCCGTCCAGTACTCGATCAGCGGGTCGGGGCGCCCGACCCACTGGCGGTCGGCTTCGTGGACGTACACCGGGGCGTCGAAGGCGCGGCCCCACTCGGTCATCACGCCGTAGAAGTGCGGATGGCTGACGGCGATCGCGCTGATCCCGCCCAACTGCTCGATCTCGGCAGTGAGATCGTCGTCCAGGTACCCCACGCAGTCCCACAGCACGTTGCCGGACGGGGAGCGCAGCAGCAGAGCGCGCTGGCCGACGGCCACGGACGGCTCCGCGCCGACCCCGGTCACACCGGGCCCCTCCTCCTCGACCCGGCCGCGACGGCCACCGGCACGCAGCTCGGCCAGCGAGGTCCACCGCTGGCCCTGCCAGCCGACGTACTGCCGTTCGTCCAGGCAGACCGGGCAGTCGTCGCGCGCCGCCCCGTACTGCACACCGCAGGTACAGCAGATCGGAAGCGTCGCACCCGCGCCCGACGCGATCCCTCTCGAAGACACCATCGGAGCCCGTCCCCCTACGAGTTGGACCAGGTGCGCGTGGACAGCACCAGGAGATAGCCGTCGGGGTCCTGGACGGTCACGCCCCAGGTGTCCCAGTAGGGGTTGTGGGCGGACACCCGCTTCCCGCCGTGCTCTTCGAGCCGCTCCACCAGGGAGTCGGGCACCGGCTCGCCGAGGTAGACCACCAGCAGGTCCTCCGCGGTCGGCCGGGGTTCCACGGGTGCGGCGGGGTCGTGGACGAGTTCCAGGTGCCAGGCGGCCCCGGGCAGGCCGGCCATGAGAAGTGACGCGTCGCCGGAAGCACCGTCCGCCTCGTGTCTGTACAGGACGTCGAGGCCGAAGCCCGAGATCCAGAAGCGCTCCGCCGCTCCCAGATCACGTGACGGACGAGCGATACGTACATGGGCCGTGGCGTCAGCCGGCATTGTGCTGCCCCCTAATGGCGTGGGTCGATCGCGTGCCGATGAATGACACAGACCCTAGGGAGGAAGCGTTCGTACGCCCATCAGGCGCTGGTCCCGTGTGCCCCTAGGGCGCTGGTCCCGAGGCCCCTCGGGCGCTGGTCCTAGGTCCGCCTCACGGCCCGTGCGGGGTGCTCACTCTCCGGCGAGCCCCCATGCCACCCCCGTCATCTCCTCCGACAGCGTCCACAGCCGCTTCGCCGCCTCCGGGTCGCTCGCCGTCCTGCTGCGGCCGACGAGGGTCGGGGCGCCGCGCATCTCGCCGAGTCCGTCGGGGCCGACGTAGGCCGCGCCGGGGAGGTCCTGGGTGGCGGCGTAGAGGGTGGGGAGGGCGCCGGCCGTGTCCCCCTGGGCGAAGACCTTGTCGCTGACGGCCATGACGGCCCGCGCGAGGGGGTTCGCGACGTGGCTCGTGAGGTTGGTGGCCGCGTAGCCGGGGTGGGCCGCGAGGGCGCGGACCGGCGAACCGGCCTCGCTCAGGCGGCGCTGGAGCTCCAGGGTGAACAGGAGGTTGGCGAGCTTGGACTGGGCGTAGGCGCGGGTCGGGGAGTAACGGCCGCGCAGGTTCACGTTCTCGAAGTCGATCCTGCCGTCACCGCCGCGGTGCATGGCGGAGGCCACCGTCACCACCCGCTCCGTGATGTACGGCAGCAGGAGGTTGGTGAGGGCGAAGTGCCCGAGGTGGTTCGTGCCGAACTGCATCTCGAAGCCCTGCGCGGTGCGCAGTTCCGGCAGCATCATCACGCCCGCGTTGTTGACCAGCAGATCCAGCGGACGGTCCCAGGCGGCGCCGAACTCACGCACCGAGTCCAGGTCCGCCAGGTCCAGGCGGCGCACCTCCGTGCTGCCCCCGGCCCGCGCCGCCGCCGCGCCGCCGCGCTCGAGGTCCCGTACGGCGAAGACCACATGCGCCCCGGCCCGGGCCAGCGCCTCGGCGGCCACGAAGCCGATGCCGCTGTTGGCGCCGGTGACCACGGCCGTACGGCCGGTCAGGTCGGGGAGGTGGGTCGCGTTCCACTTGTGCGTGCCGCGCGCTGCGGTCGTCTCAGCCATGAACTCAATGTAGGCATCGCCAACAATGATGTCAACGACAACAAAGCTGACGTCGACAACATCGGGATACGATGGCCCGCATGTCGCGCATGTCCAGCAGCCGCCCGTACCACCACGGAGACCTGCGCACCGCCCTGCTCAAGAGCGCCGAGCGCACCCTGCGCGAGAAGGGGGCCGGCGCGCTCTCCCTGCGCGAACTGGCCCGCGACACCGGGGTGAGCCACGCGGCCCCCGGCCGGCACTTCAAGGACAAGCAGGCCCTGCTCGACGCCCTGGCCCTGGACGGCTACGAGCGCCTCGACCAGACCCTGACCGCCGCCACCGCGGACGCCTCCGCACTCCCGGAGCCGTCCTTCGAACAGCACATGGCGGCACTCGCGCGCGCCTACCTCGGCTTCGCCGTCGAGAACCCGGAACTGCTGGAGCTGATGTTCGCGCGCAAGCACGACCCGGACAGCTCCGACCGGCTCGCGGCGGCGGTCGACCGGTCCCTCGGCTCCCTCACCCGCACGTTCGCCGAGGCGCAGGAGCGCGGCGAGATCGTTCAGGGCGACCCCGAGCGCCTCACCCTCGTCGCGGCGGCGAGCCTGCACGGCCTCGCCGCCCTCATCGCCAGCTGCGCCCTGGACGCGGACGAGGCCCTGGCCGGTCTGGACGAGCATGTCCACCTGCTCCTGAACGGCCTCAAGCCCCGCTGAGCGACAGCCCTCCCGTGAGAACATCGTCTCGACGCCTCACCCGACCGGCCGTCAGAAACCCCGCCCGGCCGTAGAAGGGGTCAACGACGCAACCACGCACCAGGTTCCGCACCTGCGTCGTTGCCCGGCGTGACCTGCCGTGATACACAGAGTGACCGTACGAAGGATTCGTACGAAACCCGCCAGTCAATGACGTCAAGTCGACATACGACAGCGACGTTGTCGGCGAGAATGAGGCCTGACCTCTGCACACCGCAGGGGCCTCTCGGAACTACCCACCAGGGGCGGTGACTTACATGCTCTTTGCGGCCGACAAGGGAGACATCAACACCATCATCGGCGGGATCGCTCCGGACTGGGGCCCCTTCGGCAGCCTGGGCAACGAGGCCAAGGTGATGATCGAGGTGGTGATGGCCGTGGCCATCCTGCTGTGCCTCGGCATCGCGGTCTGGGGCGCGGCCAAACAGCGTATCGGCGCGACAGCGCTGCGGGACACCTTCAGCGCGGAGCAGGGCAAGGGCCTCATCATCGCGGGCCTGACCGGGGTGTTCATCATCGGCTCCCTCGGCACGCTGTTCACCATCGTCTACGGCATGGCCGTCTGACGCCTCTTCACCTCCTCCCCTCCCGTTCCGTCGTGCCCACCGGCTGAGGTTGCGTTTCCCTGATGTCGAGTCACCACACCGCGCCCGCGCGGGAACCAGCACGGCTACCGTCGTATGTCTACGAGGTCGAGGGGGCGTACGCGGAATGAGTCTCGGAGACGACCAGGGCTACACCGACACCGGGCACACCCGGACGCGGCTGCCCGAGGGCGACCCCTACGGCGGCGCGCCCCGCCGCGGCGGCCGTTCCTCCTCACGGAGCCTGATCACCGTCGTCGGCGTGGTCGTCCTCCTGCTCGCGGCCATCGCCTTCGCCAACCGTGGCGACAGCTCGCCGGACGGCTCCGCGGGAGGCTCCGCGGACAAAGGGGACCACCCGAAGACCTCGTCGACCGCGGCGAGCGGGGCACGTCCCGTGGAGAAGAAGACCGGCGGCATCCCCTCGGGCTTCGCGCACACCGAGCAGGGGGCGCAGAGCGCTGCCGCTAACTATGCGAGCGTGCTGGGTTCTGACGGCATGTTCAATACAGCCAGACGACACGAGATCATTCAGACCATCTCCGACCCCAGCACCGCGAGCCGGCTTCAGGCCGGTTTCGACGCCGACTACTCAGCGGCGTTCCTGAAGAAGGTCGGCCTCAACAACGATGGCAGCGCGCCCGCGGGCAGTACGTTCGTGAACCGCACCATGCCAGTCGGCACCAAGGTCACATCCTTCAGCGCCGACACGGCGACCGTCGAAGTTTGGTGCACAGGCCTCTTCGGCATCGCCGGCGACAGTTCGACGAATCCGGTCACCAGCAGTTGGTTCACCGTGACCACGAGGCTCAGCTGGAACAACGGCGACTGGAAGATCCTCGAATCCAGCCAGAAGACCGGTCCCACCCCTGTCACAGGTGACAACCCTGTGTCCGGAGCCGACGAGATCGGCAAGGCGGTCCAGGAGTTCGGAGGCTTCACCTATGCCCGGTAGCCAGCACCGCGCCCTCAAGATCGCCGGCTTCGCGGCCGCCGTACAGACAGCGGTCGTCCTGTTCGCCACAAACGCTGTCGCGGCTCCCAAGCCGAACCCGTCCCAGAGCAACAACGCATGCTCTCTCATCGCCGGGCCCGCCAAGAAGTACTGCGAGCAACGCAACGGCAGCTCCTCCCACAAAGGTCTCCCCAACACCCCCACCGACCCCCTCACCGCCACCCTCGACCCCCTCTCCGCCCTGGCCAAGGGCTGCGCCGACGCCGCTTCCTGGACCGTCGACGTGCTCAGCAAGGCCGTGAAGCAGACGGCGCAGGTCGACTTCACCAACCAGAAGTTCCTGCAGCAGTACGCCATCGTCTTCGCCGCGTCGACGATCCTGACCCTCCTGCTGTGGCTGCTCGCGGTCGCCAAGCGCGCGGTGCGCGGGGTGCCCTTCACCACCGCCATCTCCGAGGCCGTCGGATTCCTCTGGCTGACCGTGCTGGCGTCCGCCTTCACCCCGCTGATCCTCTACACCGTCGTGTCCGCCGCGGACGGGGTCACAGAGGTGATCGCGAAGGGCACGGGCGATCAGACCGACACGTTCTTCGGGGCGTTCTCCGGGGCCCTGAAGAAGGGCACGGACATCGGCGGCGGCCCGATCATGCTGATCCTGGTGTCCCTGGTGTCGATCCTCGCCGCCGGCGTCCTCTACCTGGAACTGTTCCTCCGCGCGGTCCTGCTGTACGTCGGCGCGCTCCTCGGTGTCGTCGTCTACGCGGGCCTGGTCGACAAGAACCTGTGGGGCCACGTCCGCCGCTGGGCCGGGATCATGATCGCGGTCATCCTGGTCAAACCGGTGATCGTGATCGTGCTGGGGCTGGCCGGCGCCCTGGCCACCGACACCGGGCCGGACTCGCTCGCGGCGATCGTCTCGGGCCTGGCCATCATCCTGCTCGCCATCTTCGCCAGCGGAATGATCTACCGCTTCGTCCCCGGCTTCGGCGACGAGATCGCCAACAGCCGCAGCAACCGCATCATGCAGGGCGCCGAGAGCAAGGCTGCGGCCGTCTTCAGCTCCCCGGCCACCCTCGTCGCCCAGGGCATCAAGACCCACAGCACCCGCGCCGACAACAACGGCGGCGGAGGCGGAGCACAGGGCAACAGCGGCCCGCGCCCCGCCAACCCGGCCTCCGGCGGCGTCGCCGCTCACAGCAGCCGTACCCCCCAGGGCGGTGGCGGAGCAGTCCCCTCCGCCACGCCCGCGCCGCGCGCGCCCAGCCCGGCCAACACCCCGCACGCCAGTAACGCCCGCAACAGCAACCGCTCGGGAGGTGAAGGGCGTTGACGACCGAGTCCCACCTGTCCCATCCGGTCACGCCCCGCCGTACGTATCTCATCGGCCGCGCCCGGCCGAACGCGATCGTCGGGAAGAACCGTGAGTCCGGCGAGATCGCGCTGATCGTCGTCGGCGCGTTCCTCGGCATGATGAGCGGGCTCCTCGTCCCCACCCTCTCCCTCAGGATCCTGCTGCTCACGGGCTTCCCCATGCTCGCGCTGGCCGCGGTGTACGTGCCGTACAAGCGCCGCACGTTCTACAAGTGGTTCGAGATCAACCGCTCGTACAAGCGCACGGTCAAGCGCAATGCCACCTACCGCTCCACCGCCGTGGACGCCGGCACGCGGCTGGACGGCCGGGAGGTCGAGATCGGGCCGCCGCCGGGGATCGGCCGGCTCACCTGGCTCGCCGCGCCCTTCGGGCCGGACGAGATCGCCGTACTGCTGCACGCCGACCGCAAGACGGTCACGGCCGCGATCGAGATCGAGGGCCCGGGCGTCGGCCTGCGCGACTCCGAGGACCAGGAGGCCCTCGTCGACCGCTTCGGCACGCTGCTCAAGCACGTGGCCAACGGCGACGGCTTCGTCACCCGCATCCAGATGCTCGCCCGCACCCTCCCCGCCGACCCGGACGCGCACGCCAAGGACGTCGTCATGCGCGGCGACGGCCGCTCCCCGGAGTGGCTCCAGCGGTCCTACGACCAGCTCCAGTCGATGGTGTCCACCAGCAGCGAGCAGCACCGCGCCTACCTGGTCGCCTGCATGCACTTCAACCGCGAACTGTCCGCCGAGGCCCACGCCATGGCGCGTGCCGCGCGGCCGCAGTCCGGACGCAAGCTGGACCGGGACGCGGGCCTCGCCGTCGTCATGGCCCGCGAGCTGACCGACATCTGCTCGCGGCTCCAGGAAGCCGACATCCGGGTACGCCAGCCGCTCGGTCAGGGGCGGCTCGCCTCCCTCGTCCACTCCATGTACGACCCCGACCACCCGATCGACCACATCCAGGCGATGACGAAGCGGAACGCCTGGCCGGCCGAGCTGGACGCCATGGAGCCCACCTACCTCCAGGCCAAGACCCGCGAGTCGTCCACCCGCGCCCCCTGGTGCCACGCCACCGCCTGGGTGAAGGAGTGGCCGATGACGCCCGTCGGCGTCAACTTCCTCGCCCCGCTCCTCGTCCACACCCCGGACGTCATCCGCACGGTCGCCGTGACGATGGACCTCGAACCCACCGAGGTCGCCATCGAGCGCATGCTCACCGAGAAGACGAACGACGAGGCCGACGCCTCCCGCGCCGCCAAGATGAACCGCACGGTCGACCCGCGGGACGTGGCCGCCCACTCCCGCCTCGACCAGCGCGGCGAGGACCTCGCCAGCGGCGCCGCCGGCGTCAACCTGGTCGGCTACATCACCGTCTCGTCCCGCTCCCCGGAGGCCCTGAACCGCGACAAGCGCACGATAAGGGCCTCCGCCGGAAAGTCGTACCTGAAGCTGGAATGGTGCGACAGAGAGCACCACCGCGCGTTCGTGAACACCCTCCCGTTCGCCACCGGCATCCGAAGGTAGGGGCTCCACATGCGGGATCCGCTGTCCGTCCTCACCGAAGCCTTCACGTCCTTCCTGTTCGGCAAGGTCGAGACGACCCGGCTGCCGGTGCGCACCTCCACGGGCCAGGCCCAGGCGGTCTACCTGCCCACCGCCGCGCCCGGCCTCGGCGACTCCGGCGTCATCATCGGCCGCGAGGTGTACTCCGGGAAGGGCTACATCTACGACCCCTTCCAGCTGTACGGCCAGCAGCTCCCGGCACCGCACTGGCTGGTCCTCGGCGAGTCCGGCAACGGCAAGTCCGCGCTGGAGAAGACGTACGTCCTGCGCCAGCTGCGCTTCAAGGACCGCCAGGTCGTCGTCCTGGACGCCCAGGGCGAGGACGGGGTGGGCGAGTGGAACCTGATCGCCGAGGAGCTGGGGATAACCCCCATCCGACTCGACCCGACCGCGGCCCTGAACCACGGCATCCGCCTCAACCCCCTCGACCCCGCGATCACCACGACGGGCCAGCTCGCGCTGCTCCGCACGATCATCGAGGTCGCGCTGGGCCACGGCCTGGACGAGCGCTCCGGCTTCGCCCTCAAGGTCGCGCACTCCTACGTCAACGAGACGGTCGTCGACCGCCAGCCCGTCCTCACCGACATCGTCGAGCAGCTGCGGCACCCCGAGCCGGAGTCCGCCGAGGCGATGAACGTCGCCATAGACGACGTGCGGGCCTGGGGACTCGATGTCGCGCTGGTCCTCGACCGGCTGGTCGACGGTGACCTGCGCGGCATGTTCGACGGCCCGACGACGGTCGGCATCGACCTCGACGCGCCGCTCATCGTCTTCGACCTGTCCCACATCGACCGCAACTCCATCGCCATGCCGATCCTCATGGCGATCGTCGGCGTGTGGCTGGAGCACACCTGGATCCGCCCCGACCGCAAGAAGCGCATCTTCCTGGTGGAGGAGGCGTGGCACATCATCAACAGCCCGTTCGTGGCGCAGCTGTTCCAGCGGCTGCTGAAGTTCGGGCGACGGCTGGGTCTGTCGTTCGTAGCGGTCGTCCACCACCTGTCGGACGTCGTGGACGGGGCGGCGGCCAAGGAGGCGGCGGCGATCCTGAAGATGGCGTCGACGCGGACCATCTACGCCCAGAAGGCCGACGAGGCGCGGGCGACGGGCCGTGTGCTGGGCCTGCCCCGGTGGGCCGTCGAGATCATCCCCTCGCTCACCCCCGGCATCGCCGTCTGGGACGTCAACGGCAACGTCCAGGTCGTGAAGCACCTGATCACGGAGACGGAACGCCCCCTGGTCTTCACGGACCGCGCGATGACCGAGTCCTCCAGCGACCACATGGCCGCCGACGACATCCTGCGCGCCGCCGAACTGGAGGCCGAGCAGCGGGCGGCTGCCTACATGGAGCAGCACCTCGGCGACTCCGAATCGACCGTGGCGTAGGGGAGAGGCAGAGAAAGCGGGAGAGGGAGAGGGGCACCGTGAGACCGGACGATCACGACCGCGGGGGCAGCCGGCGGGAGGGGCAGGGCGGCATCCCGGACGGCCTGCTGATCGGCATACTCGCCTTCCTCCTCGGCATGACCCTGCTGGTGTGGACGGCCACGGGGCTGGCCGCCCTCTTCTCCAAGGGCGCCTGGCCCGACGCCGTCACCTTCGTCCGCACCCCGCCGGCCATGCGTCATCTCATCGGCCGGCCGCACGACATCACCGGCGCCTGGCCGGACACCCCACCGGCCCAGCTGTCCGGCTGGGGGCTGTTCTGGGGGCTGTTCATCGGCCAGCTGATGATCCTGCTCGTCGTGACCGTGTTCACGATGGGCACGGTGGCACGGTGGCGGGCGGGTCGGGCGGGGCGGTCACAAAGGGCCGCGCGTGCGCCGGAGCGGAGCGCCGAAGAGCCACCGCCCACCACCGCGCCGGAACCCCGTCACGAGGTGCCTGTGCCGCGTGCGGAGGCCGAGCCCCAGAAGCCGTTGGAGCACCTCCCGAGCACCGGTGAACGGGTGGGCGTCCTGGCGGCCCCGGGCGAAGGCCCGGTGCGTTACGACACCCCCGCGGCCCGCCACGCCACCGCGGCCCAGGCCATTCAGGACGCTCCCGGCCCCACCCTGGTCGTCACCTCGAACCCGGCCCTGTGGGCGGAAACGAAGGACGCCCGCGCCAAACTGGGCCCCACCCTCCTGTACGACCCCACCCACCTCTGCGACACCCCGGCCCGCCTGCACTGGTCCCCCACGGCCGGCTGCGAGGACAAGGCCACGGCCCTGGCCAGAGCGACAGCCCTGCTCAGCCCCGTCCGGCCCACCGCCAAGCTCGACCAGGCAGTCACCGACACGGCCACAACGCTCCTGCGCAGCTACCTCCACGCCGCCGCCCTGGAGTCCCGCACCATCCGCCACGTCCACCGCTGGGCCCAGGGCACCCAGATCCAGGACGCCGTACGCACGCTCCGTACCCACCCCCAGGCCGCCCCCGGCGCCGCGGGCGAACTCGAGGCCGCTCTCACCGCGCACCCCGAGCGCCGGGACATGGCCCAGGAGTTGACCGGCCGGGCCCTGTCCGCCCTCTTCACGGTCAACATCCGCGAGGCCTGCACCCCGAACCGAACTGATGCACTCGCCTTGGATTCCTTCGTCCACGAAGGGGGCACGCTTTATGTGGTCGGTGAATCCATCGAGGACCCCAGGACCAACCCGGGCGCGATGCCCCTGTTGACGGCCCTCGTCTCGAACGTGGTCGAGCACGGCCGGCGCATGGCCGAACGGTCATCCTCCGGTCGGCTCGACCCACCAATGACCCTGGTCCTGGACGACGTCGCGGCCGTGGCGCCGCTCCCCCAGCTGCCCGGCCTGCTCACCACCGGAGCCCGCCAGGGCCTGCCGACCCTGGCCCTGCTCCGCTCCCGCGAACAGGCCCGCTCCCGCTGGCCGCACGAGGAACTGCCGGCGTAACGACGGCTGGTACGGGGGTGGTTAGGTCACCGCTCCACCGCCCGTGCGGCGGTGGTCCGGTCACCGCTTCAGGACGAACTCCCGCTCGTTCTCCACCCCGTCCGCCGCGAACGACACGGTCAGCCCGCTCGGCACGAACCCGGCCTTGCGGTACGCCGCCTGCGCCCGTGCGTTGTCCATGTGGACGAACAGCCGTACCCGCTCGGCGTCCTGCTGCCACGCCCACTCCACACCGGCGTCGAACAGGGCCTCGATCAGCCCCTTCCCGCGGTGCTCGGGCCGCACGAACACGCCGACCGCATGCGCCTGCCGCAGCTCGACGGGCCGCCCGCTCCAGTCCTGCGAACCGGCCTCCTCCATGAGGATCGTGACCGTGCCGGCCCAGGTGCCGTCCGGGGCCTCGGCGATGAACTGCTGTGCGCTGGTGGACCCTTCACCGGAGCCGACGGCCCGCTCCTGGTAGAAGGAGTCGGGCCGGTCCACGGCGACCTCGTAGGTCTCCAGGAAGGCGATGGGGGCGGCCGGGTCCCGCAGCGCGTCCAGGCGCAACTGCCGTACGGTGGCCCACTCTTCGGGGCGTATGGCGCGGACGACGTAGTCGTCACCGGTCGGGGTGCTCATGGCGTCACCGTAGTCGCGCCCGCCCCGGCGCTCACCCGAAATACGGGAACCCCGGTTGTCAGTCATGTCCTACTGTGAGCGCATGACCACACTTGCCGACCGGCCCCGCACCGCGCTGCTCGTCATCGATGTCCAGAACGGCGTGGTGGAAGGCACCCACAACCGTGACGAAGTCATCGCCAACATCAACACCCTGCTCGACAAGGCGCGTTCGGAGGACGTACCGGTGATCTGGGTGCAGCACAACGACGACGACCTGGAGCGGGACAGCGAGAGCTGGGCGTACGTACCGGAGCTGACCCTCCACGACACCGAACCGCTCGTCCACAAGAACTACCGGGACTCCTTCGAGGACACCGACCTGGAGTCCGTCCTGGCCGAGCACGGGGTGGGCCGGCTGATCGTCGCGGGCGCCCAGACCGACTTCTGTGTCCGCTCGACCCTCCACGGCGCGCTCGCCCGCGGCTACGACGCGACGCTGGTCGCCGACGCCCACACCACCCAGGACCTGACCAAGTACGGCGCTCCCACCCCCGAGCAGGTGATCGCCCACACCAACCTCTACTGGCGCGGGCAGAGCGCCCCCGGCCGCCGAGCCGGCACCGTGAAGACGGCCGCCGTGACCTTCTGAGACACCCGTGTCCTAGACTCCGGCCGTGGACAACAGCTTCCGATGCAGCCAGTGTGGAACCGTGGGTCTGGAACCCGGCTTCGTCAACGACACCGGGCAGGGCTCCCGCGGTTTCACACGCTGGATCCAAGGTGCTCTCGAACGCGGCCCCTTCGGGGGCGCCAAGCTCATGGGGAGACCGGCTTGGCGGATAGACGCCTTCCGCTGCCCCAACTGCGCACACCTCGAACTCTTCGCCGGCCAACGTGCGTGAAAGGCCGAAGAACCCGGGTCCCGGGACCCGGGTAAAGCATTCCGGTCCTGGAACGCAGAAAACCCCCGCATCTTTCGATGCGGGGGTTTTCTCAAAAATTGTTCGGCGGCGTCCTACTCTCCCACAGGGTCCCCCCTGCAGTACCATCGGCGCTATGAGGCTTAGCTTCCGGGTTCGGAATGTAACCGGGCGTTTCCCTCATGCTATGACCACCGAAACACTATGAAACTGTTGAACTGCCGCACCGCCTTTTACAGCGGGGCTGTTCGTGGTTTCAGAACCAACACAGTGAACGCGAGCAACTGAGGACAAGCCCTCGGCCTATTAGTACCAGTCACCTCCACCCGTTACCGGGCTTCCAGATCTGGCCTATCAACCCAGTCGTCTACTGGGAGCCTTACCCTCTCAAGGAGGTGGGAATACTCATCTCGAAGCAGGCTTCCCGCTTAGATGCTTTCAGCGGTTATCCCTCCCGAACGTAGCCAACCAGCCATGCCCTTGGCAGGACAACTGGCACACCAGAGGTTCGTCCGTCCCGGTCCTCTCGTACTAGGGACAGCCCTTCTCAATATTCCTACGCGCACAGCGGATAGGGACCGAACTGTCTCACGACGTTCTAAACCCAGCTCGCGTACCGCTTTAATGGGCGAACAGCCCAACCCTTGGGACCGACTCCAGCCCCAGGATGCGACGAGCCGACATCGAGGTGCCAAACCATCCCGTCGATATGGACTCTTGGGGAAGATCAGCCTGTTATCCCCGGGGTACCTTTTATCCGTTGAGCGACGGCGCTTCCACAAGCCACCGCCGGATCACTAGTCCCGACTTTCGTCCCTGCTCGACCCGTCGGTCTCACAGTCAAGCTCCCTTGTGCACTTACACTCAACACCTGATTACCAACCAGGCTGAGGGAACCTTTGGGCGCCTCCGTTACTCTTTAGGAGGCAACCGCCCCAGTTAAACTACCCATCAGACACTGTCCCTGATCCGGATCACGGACCTAGGTTAGACATCCAGCACGACCAGACTGGTATTTCAACGACGACTCCACACACACTGGCGTGCATGCTTCAAAGTCTCCCAGCTATCCTACACAAGCCGAACCGAACACCAATATCAAACTGTAGTAAAGGTCCCGGGGTCTTTCCGTCCTGCTGCGCGAAACGAGCATCTTTACTCGTAGTGCAATTTCACCGGGCCTATGGTTGAGACAGTCGAGAAGTCGTTACGCCATTCGTGCAGGTCGGAACTTACCCGACAAGGAATTTCGCTACCTTAGGATGGTTATAGTTACCACCGCCGTTTACTGGCGCTTAAGTTCTCAGCTTCGCACGCCCGAAAGCGCACTAACCGGTCCCCTTAACGTTCCAGCACCGGGCAGGCGTCAGTCCGTATACATCGCCTTACGGCTTCGCACGGACCTGTGTTTTTAGTAAACAGTCGCTTCTCGCTGGTCTCTGCGGCCACCCCCAGCTCATGGAGTAAATCCAATCACCGGTGATGGCCCCCCTTCTCCCGAAGTTACGGGGGCATTTTGCCGAGTTCCTTAACCATAGTTCACCCGAACGCCTCGGTATTCTCTACCTGACTACCTGAGTCGGTTTAGGGTACGGGCCGCCATGAAACTCGCTAGAGGCTTTTCTCGACAGCATAGGATCATCCACTTCGCCACAATCGGCTCGGCATCAGGTCTCAGACTATGTGTGCGACGGATTTACCTATCGCACGTCCTACACCCTTACCCCGGGACTACCATCGCCCGGGATGGACTACCTTCCTGCGTCACCCCATCACTCACCTACTGCAGATCTGGTTCAGCGGCTCCACCACTTTCCTTTCCCCGAAGGGTCCGGAACGGCTTCACGGCCTTAGCATCGTCTGGTTCGATGTTTGACGCTTCACAGCGGGTACCGGAATATCAACCGGTTATCCATCGACTACGCCTGTCGGCCTCGCCTTAGGTCCCGACTTACCCTGGGCAGATCAGCTTGACCCAGGAACCCTTAGTCAATCGGCGCAAACGTTTCTCACGTTTGTATCGCTACTCATGCCTGCATTCTCACTCGTGAACCGTCCACAACTCGCTTCCGCGGCTGCTTCACCCGGCACACGACGCTCCCCTACCCATCACAGCACCCGTTGGGGCTATACGCTGCAATGACACGACTTCGGCGGTACGCTTGAGCCCCGCTACATTGTCGGCGCGGAATCACTAGACCAGTGAGCTATTACGCACTCTTTCAAGGGTGGCTGCTTCTAAGCCAACCTCCTGGTTGTCTCTGCGACTCCACATCCTTTCCCACTTAGCGTACGCTTAGGGGCCTTAGTCGATGCTCTGGGCTGTTTCCCTCTCGACCATGGAGCTTATCCCCCACAGTCTCACTGCCGTGCTCTCACTTACCGGCATTCGGAGTTTGGCTAAGGTCAGTAACCCGGTAGGGCCCATCGCCTATCCAGTGCTCTACCTCCGGCAAGAAACACACGACGCTGCACCTAAATGCATTTCGGGGAGAACCAGCTATCACGGAGTTTGATTGGCCTTTCACCCCTAACCACAGGTCATCCCCCAGGTTTTCAACCCTGGTGGGTTCGGTCCTCCACGAAGTCTTACCTCCGCTTCAACCTGCCCATGGCTAGATCACTCCGCTTCGGGTCTTGAGCGTGCTACTGAATCGCCCTATTCGGACTCGCTTTCGCTACGGCTTCCCCACACGGGTTAACCTCGCAACACACCGCAAACTCGCAGGCTCATTCTTCAAAAGGCACGCAGTCACGAGATGCAGCAAGCTGCATCCGACGCTCCCACGGCTTGTAGGCACACGGTTTCAGGTACTATTTCACTCCGCTCCCGCGGTACTTTTCACCATTCCCTCACGGTACTATCCGCTATCGGTCACCAGGGAATATTTAGGCTTAGCGGGTGGTCCCGCCAGATTCACACGGGATTTCTCGGGCCCCGTGCTACTTGGGTGTCTCTCAAACGAGCCGCTAATGTTTCGACTACGGGGGTCTTACCCTCTACGCCGGACCTTTCGCATGTCCTTCGTCTACATCAACGGTTTCTGACTCGTCCTACGGCCGGCAGACCGTAGAAGAGAGATCCCACAACCCCGCATGCGCAACCCCTGCCGGGTATCACACGCATACGGTTTGGCCTCATCCGGTTTCGCTCGCCACTACTCCCGGAATCACGGTTGTTTTCTCTTCCTGAGGGTACTGAGATGTTTCACTTCCCCTCGTTCCCTCCACACTGCCTATGTGTTCAGCAGTGGGTGACAGCCCATGACGACTGCCGGGTTTCCCCATTCGGAAACCCCCGGATCAAAGCCTGGTTGACGGCTCCCCGGGGACTATCGTGGCCTCCCACGTCCTTCATCGGTTCCTGGTGCCAAGGCATCCACCGTGCGCCCTTAAAAACTTGGCCACAGATGCTCGCGTTCACTGTGCAGTTCTCAAACAACGACCAGCCACCCATCACCCCACCAAGAAACTCGGTGAGTGCACTGGGGCCGGCACTGAAGGCAGCCTTTCGGCCGTACCTTCAGATACCCAACAGCGTGCCCGACCAGACTCCCGTCCGGAGATCATGCGTTCCACGCTCCTAAGAGCAGTACTAGCAGCCTCCGACCCGAGGTACCGGCCGAATAATCAACGTTCCACCCATGAGCAACCAGCATCGAACATTCGCCGATGTACTGGCCTCTGACCAACCGAAGCTGGTAAGAAATGCTCCTTAGAAAGGAGGTGATCCAGCCGCACCTTCCGGTACGGCTACCTTGTTACGACTTCGTCCCAATCGCCAGTCCCACCTTCGACAGCTCCCTCCCACAAGGGGTTGGGCCACCGGCTTCGGGTGTTACCGACTTTCGTGACGTGACGGGCGGTGTGTACAAGGCCCGGGAACGTATTCACCGCAGCAATGCTGATCTGCGATTACTAGCAACTCCGACTTCATGGGGTCGAGTTGCAGACCCCAATCCGAACTGAGACAGGCTTTTTGAGATTCGCTCCACCTCACGGTTTCGCAGCTCATTGTACCTGCCATTGTAGCACGTGTGCAGCCCAAGACATAAGGGGCATGATGACTTGACGTCGTCCCCACCTTCCTCCGAGTTGACCCCGGCAGTCTCCTGTGAGTCCCCATCACCCCGAAGGGCATGCTGGCAACACAGAACAAGGGTTGCGCTCGTTGCGGGACTTAACCCAACATCTCACGACACGAGCTGACGACAGCCATGCACCACCTGTATACCGACCACAAGGGGGGCACCATCTCTGATGCTTTCCGGTATATGTCAAGCCTTGGTAAGGTTCTTCGCGTTGCGTCGAATTAAGCCACATGCTCCGCTGCTTGTGCGGGCCCCCGTCAATTCCTTTGAGTTTTAGCCTTGCGGCCGTACTCCCCAGGCGGGGAACTTAATGCGTTAGCTGCGGCACCGACGACGTGGAATGTCGCCAACACCTAGTTCCCACCGTTTACGGCGTGGACTACCAGGGTATCTAATCCTGTTCGCTCCCCACGCTTTCGCTCCTCAGCGTCAGTAATGGCCCAGAGATCCGCCTTCGCCACCGGTGTTCCTCCTGATATCTGCGCATTTCACCGCTACACCAGGAATTCCGATCTCCCCTACCACACTCTAGCTAGCCCGTATCGACTGCAGACTCGGGGTTAAGCCCCGAGCTTTCACAATCGACGTGACAAGCCGCCTACGAGCTCTTTACGCCCAATAATTCCGGACAACGCTTGCGCCCTACGTATTACCGCGGCTGCTGGCACGTAGTTAGCCGGCGCTTCTTCTGCAGGTACCGTCACTTTCGCTTCTTCCCTGCTGAAAGAGGTTTACAACCCGAAGGCCGTCATCCCTCACGCGGCGTCGCTGCATCAGGCTTTCGCCCATTGTGCAATATTCCCCACTGCTGCCTCCCGTAGGAGTCTGGGCCGTGTCTCAGTCCCAGTGTGGCCGGTCGCCCTCTCAGGCCGGCTACCCGTCGTCGCCTTGGTGAGCCATTACCTCACCAACAAGCTGATAGGCCGCGGGCTCATCCTTCACCGCCGGAGCTTTTAACCACAGACCATGAGATCCGTAGTGTTATCCGGTATTAGACCCCGTTTCCAGGGCTTGTCCCAGAGTGAAGGGCAGATTGCCCACGTGTTACTCACCCGTTCGCCACTAATCCCCACCGAAGTGGTTCATCGTTCGACTTGCATGTGTTAAGCACGCCGCCAGCGTTCGTCCTGAGCCAGGATCAAACTCTCCGTGAATGTTTTCCCGTAATCGGGATGAACACCACGAGAGCGGAACAGTCAGGCGGAATAGGCCCGACCGTTCACAGCGTCCTCGCTGTGTTTGTTTCAAAGGAACCTCGTCCCGATCGTGATGACCGGAGACGGGGTATCAACTAATCTGGCGTTGATTTTTGGCACGCTGTTGAGTTCTCAAGGAACGGACGCTTCCTTTGTACTCACCCTCTCGGGCTTTCCTCCGGGCGCTTCCCTTCGGTCTTGCGTTTCCGACTCTATCAGATCGTTTTCCGATCCGATTTCCTCGGTGCTTTCCAGGCTCTCGCTCTCGCGTTTCCCTTTCCGGCGGTTCCGACTCTATCAGATCCTTTCGGCGTCTGATTCCCAGTCAGCGGGAGTTGCCTTCCCGGCCCGTGGGCCGTTCCGACGTCTCAAACTCTAGCGGATCTTTCCGGCGACTCCCAATCGGGACGCCGAATCCCTATTCGAATTGAATTCGAGCAAGCCGAAATCAACCCGGAGGGGTGATCGTGCTGGTGGTTGAGGTGCCGCTCGAGGCGGCGGGATGGTGCCGAGGAACCGTTACGGCTCCGTGGCAACTCGAAGAACTCTACGGATCTGACAGGGGGGTGTCAAGCATCCCTGTCAAGATCTTTTCTGGGGCCCGCGTCGGGTCCGGTCAGGCCGCGGACCGCGTCAGTCCAGGTCGGTGAGCCGGCCGCCGGCGTCGGGCTGTGCGTGCTCCACGCGGCGCAGGAGCCGGGTGAGGACCTCGCCGAGCGCCGCGCGCTCCGCCGGAGTGAGGTCCTGGAGCAGGTCCTCCTCGAACACGGTCGCGAGGCGCATCGCCTCCAGCCACTTCTCGCGGCCCTCGGGAGTCAGCTCGACGATGACCCGGACGCGGTTGGACTCGTCGCGCTCACGGGTGACCAGTCCCTCGGAGACCATGCGGTCGATCCGGTGGGTCATGGCGGCCGGCGTGAGGCCGAGCCGTTTGGCCAGGTCGCCGGGGCCCATGCGATAGGGGGCTCCGGAGAGCACCAGCGCCTTGAGGACCTCCCACTCGGCGTTGCTGATGCCGAGGGCGGCGGTCTGCCGGCCGTAGGCGACGTTCATCCGGCGGTTCAGCCGGGACAGCGCCGACACGATCTTCTCGACCTGGGGATCGAGGTCTCGGAACTCGCGCTGGTAGGCGGCGATCTGTTCTTCGAGTGTCGGCTCGGTGACGCCGGGTGTGTCGGCCATGGCCGCAGTATGGCACGGAGCCTCTTTGCTTTGAAGTCCTTCGCTATGTAGTCTTTAGGTCTGAATTTTAGCTTCGAAGTCTTCACTCCTAACTAGTGAGAGAGGTGAACGTGACCAGGGCGAAGGGCGCAGCCATGCGCCGGATCCACGCGGGTAACGCACTCAGTTCGTTCGGGCTCGGCTTCACGGTCCCCTACCTGTACGTCTACGTGGCGCAGGTGCGGGACCTGGGGTCCATGACGGCGGGACTCGTGCTCGCCGTCTTCGCCGCGGCCGCGCTGATCGTGCTGCCGTTCGCCGGCCGGGCGATCGTGCGGCGCGGCCCGCTGCCGGTCCTGCTCGCCGCCCTGGTCACCGCCTCGCTGGGCGCCCTGAGCCTGGGCCTCGCCGGGAGCGCGGGGACCGTACTGCTGTCGGCGGGCGCACTGGGGGCCGGTCAGGCCGTGATGCAGCCGGCGCTGGCGACGATGATCGTCGACTGTTCGACGACGGAGACGCGGTCGCGGGCGTTCGCCATGCAGTTCTTCCTGCAGAACCTGGGACTCGGTGTCGGCGGACTCATCGGCGGCCACCTCGTCGACACGTCCCGGGTGTCCTCCTTCACCCTGCTCTTCATGATCCAGGCGGCGGTGTTCCTGCTGCTGATCGTGATGATGGCGACGGTGCGGATGCCCGCGGCGCCGCGGTTCACGGACACCCCGACGGGGTCGTCGAAGGGCGGCTGGAAGCAGCTGCTGGGGAACCGGGCCATGGTGCAGCTGTGTGTCCTGGGCTTCGTGCTCTTCTTCGCCTGTTACGGACAGTTCGAGTCGGGCCTGAGCGCGTACGGCATCGAGGCGGCGGGAATCTCCGCCTCCACGCTCGGTACCGCGCTGGCCGCGAACACGCTGATGATCGTCGTCGCGCAGTTCGCCGTACTGAAGTTCGTGGAGCGCAGGCGCCGCACCCGCGTGATCGCCGCTGTCGGGCTCATCTGGACCGTCGCATGGTTCGCGGCCGGGTTCGCCGGGCTCGGACACGGCAGCCAGGAGATGGCCACGGCCGCGTTCGTGTCGACGTACGCGCTGTTCGGGCTGGGCGAGGCGATGCTGTCGCCGACGGTCGCGCCGCTGGTCGCGGACCTCGCGCCCGAGGGGGTGGCCGGGCAGTACAACTCGGCGTTCGCACTGGTCAAGCAGTTGGCCATGGCTGTCGGACCGGCGATCGGCGGGCCCCTGGGGGCGTCGCTGCACGCGCCGTACATCCTGACCTTCCTGCTGTTCTCGCTGGCGATCAGTGTGCTGGCGCTGCGGCTGGGACGGCGGCTCACCGTCGCGCAGGATCAGCCGTGGGCTGTCGCGCAGAGCCGAGTGGTGGCCCGGGGCGGCGTCGCGGAGCCGGTTGCGGCGGAGGCCTGAAGCCTCGTCGAGGGAGCGGGCTACCGCGCGGCCGGTCCCCGCTCACCCGCGGCTGACGAGCGACCCGGCGCCCCCGGGCCGTGTCCCCTTCAGTTCTTCAGCCCTTCAGCAGCACGAACCTTTGGCGGCACGAGTCAGCCCTTCGGCAGTACGAACTCGCACCACACCGCCTTGCCGCCGCCCGGTGTCCTTCTCGCTCCCCAGCTGGTGGCGATGGTCGCCACGATCGCGATCCCCCGCCCCGACTCGTCGGCGGGATCGGCCCGGCGCCGGCGCGGCAGGTGGTCGTCGCCGTCCGTGACCTCGATGATCAGGCGGCGATCGGTGCGGCGGAGCCGGAGCCGCATGGGCGGGGTGCCGTGCTGGAGGGAGTTGGCGACCAGTTCGCTGGTGGCCAGGACGCCGAGGTCGTGCAGTTCGGCGGGGAAACGCCAGCTGGTCAGGACGCCGGAGGCGAACGCGCGAGCGCGCGGAGCCGCTTCCACACCGCCGAGGAGTTCCAGCGCCGCGTTGCGGAACAGTTCGGCCTCGGGACCCGTACGGGCGGGGTGCTGGAGGACGAGGACGGCCACGTCGTCGTCGTGGTCGGCGGTGACGCCGGCCGAGCGGACCAGACGGTCACAGACGACCTGCGGGCTGCCGGTGGCACCGGCCAGGGCCCGCTCCAGGGAGGCGATTCCCTCGTCCAGGTCCTCGTCGCGCCGCTCGACCAGGCCGTCCGTGTAGAGGACGGCCGTGGAACCGGGGCTCAGCCCGATCGAGCCGGACGTGTGGATCCAGCCGCCGGTGCCCAGCGGCGGGCCGGTCGGTTCGTCGGTGCGCGTCACGATGCCGTTCTCGTCGCGGACGAGGATCGGCAGATGGCCCGCGGTGGCGTACACCAGGCGGGCCTCGTTGGGGTCGTGGACGGCGTACACGCAGGTGGCGATCTGGTTGGCGTCGATCTCGGTGGCGAGGCCGTCGAGGAGCTGGAGCACCTCGTGGGGCGGGAGGTCGAGGCGGGCGTAGGCGCGCACGGCGGTGCGCAGCTGGCCCATGACGGCGGCGGCGCGGACGCCTCGGCCCATGACGTCGCCGATGACGAGGGCCGTACGGCCGCCGCCGAGGGTGATGACGTCGTACCAGTCGCCGCCGACGGCCGCCTCGGTGCCGCCGGGCTGGTAGGTCGCGGCGATGCGCAGGTCGTCGGGCTGTTCCAGTTCCTGCGGAAGCAGGGAGCGCTGGAGGGTGACGGCCGTCTCGCGCTGGCGGCGCTCGCTGGCGCGCAGGCGTTCGGCGGCCTCCGCGTGGTCGGTGACGTCGGTGGCGAAGACGAGCACGCCCCCGTCGCGGTCGCCGTCCTCGGCCACCGGGGTGCAGGTGAAGGTGTAGGAGCGGCCGTCGACGGCCTTGCGGGACTTCAGGGTGCGGGGCTTGCCGCTGCGCAGCACCTGGTCGAGGAGGGGGAGGAGCCCGAGTTCGGCGAGTTCGGGCAGGCCCTCGCGGGCGGGCGCGTCCGGGAGCCGTACGCCGAAGGCCGCCGTGTAGGCGTCGTTGACGTAGGCGATGCGGTGGTCGGGGCCGTGGACGAGGGCGACGAGGGCCGGGACGCGGTCGAGGACGTCGCGCGCGGGCAGTTCGTCGACGGCGGGCACGGAGGGTGTTCCGTCGGCCTGCCGTTCGGCGCGGGCCGCGGGCACGGAGCCTTCCCCCCGCCGGTCCGGGGAGGCCGCCTGCTCGGTCCGCGCTGCCGCGCGGCGCTGCGTTCCGGGGAGCCGGGCGCTCCAGCGGGTGAAGTTCACAGTGGGGAAAGCCTCGTGGGTGCTGAGGGCGGGCGGGTGCCCGTCCGAGGACGTGGGGCAGTCTGGCAGGTGGCCGTCCGCGGCGACATCCGTCAGACGCCGGGGCGGGCCGTGGAGTTCCTCGGTCCGGTCAGGACGACCCCTTCGGGTTGTCCGAGGGGCTGTGAGGAGGTTTTCCACCGGCCGCGAGTTCGAACTCCGCTCGGGGGTGTTCGAGTGAACCGAGCGAGACGATCTCCCGTTTGAAGAGCCCCGCGAGGGTCCACTCGGCGAGGACGCGGGCCTTTCGGTTGAAGGTGGGCACCCTGCTGAGGTGGTAGAGGCGGTGCATGAACCAGGCAGGGTAGCCCGTAAGCCTGCGTCCGTAGACCTGGGCCACGCCCTTGTGCAGGCCGAGTGAGGCGACGGCGCCGGCGTACCGGTGCGCGTACGTCTCCAGGGGTTCGCCGCGCAGCGCGTGGACGATGTTGTCGCCGAGGACTCTGGCCTGGCGTACCGCGTGCTGGGCGTTGGGCGCGGTCGTGGTGCCGGGTTCGGGGGCGGTGACGTCGGGGACGGCGGCCGCGTCACCCGCGCCCCACGCGTGCTCGACGCCGTCGACGCTCAGCTCGGCGGTGCACCTCAGCCGGCCGCGTCCGGTGAGCGGCAGGTCGGTGGCGGCGAGCAGCGGGTGGGCTTTGACGCCGGCCGTCCACACGACCGTACGGGTCGGGAAGCGCTGGCCGTCGCTGAGGACGGCGACGCGGTCGGCGCAGGAGTCCAGGCGGGTGCCGAGCAGGACCTGGATGTTGCGGCGGCGCAGCTGGGTGACGGTGTAGCGGCCCAGTTCCGCGCCGACCTCGGGGAGGATGCGGTCGGCGGCCTCCACGAGGATCCATTTCATGTCCTCGGGGCGGACGTTGTGGTAGTAGCGCGCGGCGTAGCGGGCCATGTCCTCCAGTTCGGCGAGCGCCTCGACCCCGGCGTAGCCGCCGCCGACGAAGACGAAGGTGAGGGCGGCGTCGCGGACGGCGGGGTCGCGGGTGGAGGAGGCGATGTCCATCTGCTCGATGACGTGGTTGCGCAGGCCGATGGCCTCCTGGACGGTCTTGAAGCCGATGCCGTGCTCGGCGAGGCCGGGGACGGGGAGCGTGCGGGAGACCGAGCCGGGGGCCAGGACGAGTTCGTCGTAGCCGAGGAGTTCGGCCGTGCTGCCCTCCTCGGCGGTGGCGAGGGTGGTGACGGCGGCGGTGCGTACCGCGTGGTCGATGGAGGTGACCTCCCCGATGAGGACGCGGCACCGGTGCAGCACGCGGCGCAGCGGTACGACGACATGCCCGGGGGAGAGCGAACCGGCGGCCGCTTCGGGCAGGAACGGCTGGTACGTCATGTAGGGGTCGGGGGTGACGACGACGATCTCGACGTCGCCCCGCCTCAGCTCCGGCCCCAGCTTCCGCTGGAGGCGCAGGGCCGTGTACATCCCGACGTAGCCGCCGCCGACAACCAGAATGCGCGCACGTTCCTTCACCGTCCCATGACGCACCCGTCGCTGTTGTTTGTCCACAGCCTCGGCAATTTGTGTGACCGGCGGGCGGGTGTGCGTGGAGGCGGAGCCGGGGCCGACGGTGGTCAGGTCGGGTGGAATGCGGGCAGGTCAGCCGGGGCGGGCGGGTACGGGCGAAGGGGTGGGATCCGGACATAAATGGCCCGTACTCCGATCGGGGGGCGCACTGTGCGGAACCTGCCCCTTCTGAATTGAGTCCCGCTCAACTATGTTCGTGTGTCGACGGGGTGTAGGGAATGTGGTCGAACCGGTCCGCGACGGGCGGTCCCGGTCGTGGCCCGGCGCCACTTCCGCGCACTCCTGATTCAGTGACGGGGAGTCTCCGGGGGGAGACGTCATTTCCGGGGGAACACATGCATGTTCAGGACACTCACTGGTCATCGGCAGCGGCCGTCGCACACGGTGGCGCGGCGGTGAGCGCGGCGGTCGGTGGCGGACGCCCGGACGGGGCGCGTACGACGCCGCTGCGCGTGGACGCACAGCGGAATCTGGAGCACGTGCTGCGCGCGGCGCGTGAGGTGTTCGGCGAGCTGGGGTACGGCGCGCCGATGGAGGACGTGGCCCGGCGGGCGCGCGTCGGGGTCGGCACCGTGTACCGGCGCTTCCCGAGCAAGGACGTGCTGGTGCGGCGGATCGCCGAGGAGGAGACGGCGCGGCTGACCGAGCAGGCGCGGACCGCGCTCGGGCAGGAGGACGAGCCGTGGTCGGCGCTGTCCCGGTTCCTGCGGACGTCCGTAGCGTCGGGCGCGGGGCGGCTGCTGCCGCCCCAGGTGCTGCGGGTGGGGGTCGCGGAGGAAGGTTCCTCCGGTTCCGCCGGGCCTGCCGGTACGGCCGAGGAGGCGCGGGTGCCTCAGCAGCGGTCGCAGGCGCAGGCCGGGGTGGGCCCCGGTGAACTCCGCCTGGTGGCCGAGGAACGGTCGGTTCTGATCGGGGTCGCCGACGACCCCGGGGTGGCCGCGCTGCTCGACGTGGTGGGACAGCTGGTGGAACGGGCGCGGGCCGCGGGCCAGTTGCGGACCGACGTGTCCGTGGCCGACGTGCTGCTCGTGATCGCCACGGCGGCTCCCTCCCTGCCGGACGCGGCACAGCAGGCCGCGGCGTCCGCGCGGCTGCTGGACATTCTGCTGGAGGGGCTCCGGTCCCGGGGGGCGTAACGGGTCGGTGCGGTTTCGGTCGTGGCTTCGGCTTCGGCTTCGGTCGTGGACCGGCTTCGGCTTCGGTCGCGGATCGGATTCGGCTTCGGTCGTGGCTCCGCGTTCGCCTTCGCCTTCGCCGCGGTTCGTTCTGCTCGCCGCGCCGTCGGCACCCCGCGCGCCTTCGAAGGGGCGGCCGTCACCGGCCGTTGCGGGCGGTGCCGACGGTGGCCGCGGCAGGGGTCGAGGTCGCTCGTTCGGGGGTTTTCCGGAGGGGCGGGGTGGGTGTTGCGGGAGTTCTGGGCAGGTCTTGTTCGGGCGGTGTTCGGGGGCGGTGGGGCTTGGTATGCCCGGATGAGTGACGGGGCCTGAGAGGGGGACATGGGCGAAGTGCGATGTGGCACCCTGAGCCGGTAACGGATTGGGCTGGGCCGGTGTCGGGGGCTTTCCGCAATGGGTGTTGACGGGTGGGACGGGGCACGCGGTGATGGCGACGCGGAGACCGGGGGACTGACTTCGCCGCAGGTACCCAGCCAGGGAGGCCGGGGAACCGGCGGTACCGGCGGTGCTGTCGGCGGCGCCGGTGGTGGTGACCGGGGCGAGGCCGCGCTGCCGACGCAGCGTGAGGGCAGTGTGCTGCCGCCGCCCCGGGAGATGCCGTCTGCCGACGGCGAGTTGATCGAACGGATGCGGGGCGGCGACGACTCCGCCTACGAGGAGCTGTACCGGCGGCACGCGGACGCGGTGCGCCGGTACGCCCGCACCTGCTGCCGTGACGGACACACCGCCGACGACCTCACCGCCGAGGTGTTCGCCCGCATGCTCCAGGCGGTGCGCGGCGGTTCGGGACCCGAGCACGCCGTACGCGCCTATCTCCTGACCTCCGTGCGGCGCGTCGCCGCGCACTGGACCAAGTCGGCCCGGCGTGAGCAACTCGTCGACGACTTCGCCGTGTTCGCCCAGGCGGCCTCGCGCGCGTCCGAGGTGTCCGACGACACCGCGTCCACGGGCTCCTTCGGAGCGGGGCTCGACCTCGGCGCCGATGTGCGTGCCATGCACGAGGCCGAGCAGACCATGGCCATGCAGGCCTTCCGTTCGCTGCCCGAGCGCTGGCAGGCCGTGCTGTGGCACACCGAGGTGGAGGACGAGTCGCCCAGTGACGTGGCTGTTCTCTTCGGGCTCGACGCCAACGGCACCCGCGTACTGGCCAGTCGCGCCCGGGAGGGGCTGAAGCAGGCCTATCTCCAGGCGCACGTCAGCGCGACCCTCGCCGACGACGAGGAGTGCGCCCGCTACGCCGACCAGCTCGGCAGCTACGCGCGCCGCAAACTGCGCATCCGCGCCGAACGCGGTCTGCGCAAGCACCTGGAGGAGTGCGCCAAGTGCCGGCTGGCCGCGGCGCAGATCGAAGAGGTCGCGAGCAGCATCCCCGCCGTCGTCCCGGTCGCGGTCATCGGCTGGTTCGGCGCCGCCGGGTACGCCAAGGCGCTCGGTCTCGTCGCCGGTGGCGCCGGAGTGGGCGCCGCGGGTGCGGCGGCCGCGGCGACGGGCTCTTCCGGGGGCGCGGGCGGTGGCGCGGCCGCCTCGGAGGGGCTCGGTGCCCCGGTGAAGGCCGGTATCGCCGCGGGTGTGGTGGCGGTGGCCGCCGCCGCGGTGGCCCTGGCCCTGGTGAACGACGGCCATCCGGTCAAGGAGGTGGCCAGGCCGTCGCCGCCCGCGCCGGTGGTCCGGCAGACGTCGCCCCCGCCCCCGCCGCCCGTGAGGAAGCCCGCGCCCGTGCCGGTGGTGGCGGCCCCCGCACCTGCCGCGAAGCCGGCCCCCGCACCGCCGTCCCGATCCACGCCCGCGCCCACTCCGAAGCCGGCCCCCACACCGCCTCCCGCGCCGAAACCCGCTCCGAAGCCTGCGCCGAAGCCCGCTCCGAAACCCAGGCCGAAGCCGACGCCGCCGCCCGAGCCCACTCCCCCGCCGGCTCCGGCTCCCACCGTCTACGAGGTGAGCGAGCTGGACTACGACGTCAGCGGCGACGGCACCCGGCCCGAGGTGCGGCTGGGCGCGAGCAGCTGGGTGTGGCAGCGTCGGCAGATGTCGATCGACGGCACGACGTACGCGCCCGGTGTCACGGTCCACGGCCAGTCCTCCGTCACCATCGACCTCAACCGTCAGTGCACCGCCTACGACGCCGTGGTCGGCGTGGACGACCTCACGCTCGGTCTCGGCAAGGTGTCCTTCTCCGTCTACGCCGACGGGGTGCGGCTGTGGCGGTCCGGCGTCATCGGGGGCGGGGACGCGGCCGTGCCCGTGCATGTGGATCTGACCGGGCGCAAGACCGTACAGCTCGTCGTGGAGCCGCACAGCGACCTGATCGACGAGGCGGCACTGGCCGACTGGGCCGAGTCACGGTTCACCTGCCGCTAGGGGGGTGTCGTTTGGATCAGGTCGGTTCAGGCCGCGGCGTCCGGTGCGGTGCCTCGCAAGGCGGAGGATCTGCCGCGTACCGGACGTACTCGGCTGACCCGACAACGCGGCGACGTGCCGTGCCGGGCGTCGCGGACCCGAGCTGATCCAAACGACACCCCCTAGGCGGCCGCCTCCTCCAGCAGGCGCAGGACGTCGTCCGCGGTGGAGGTGGCGCCCAGGGCCCGCTCGGCGGCGTAGGCCTGCGGGGACAGGGCCGTGCGCGCACGGGCGTCCGCCTCCGCGGCGCAGGTGCGCTCCGGCTCCGGTCGGGGGTTCCCGGCGCGCCAGTGGTCGGAGGCCGCGATCAGCCGGACCGCGCCGCGCAGCTCACCGAGCCGGGCCAGCAGGCCGGCGGCGATGTCCACCAGGCCGGCGGTGATGGATTCGGCGCAGCGCCGTGCCACCGCCTCGCGCAGGGCCTCGGCCACCATCGGCAGGGCGACCGCGGGACCGGCCTCGCCGGCCGTGATCAGGGCCTCGACGATGCTCAGGGCGGCCGCGAACTGCGGGGGCGGGGTGCCGCCCGCAGACGCCGCGAGCGTCTCCTCGTACAGCTCGCGCGCGCGGGCGAGGTCCCCGTCCTGCTGGGCGATGTACGCACGCATCAGCAGGACGAACGCGCGGGCCTCCTGCACCCCGTACCGGTCGGCGGCCGCGCTCGCCTCGTCCAGGGCCGCCAGGGCCCGGGTGCGGTCACCGGAGCGGTGGGCGAGCTCGGCGAGCCGGGCCAGCAGGAACGGCGACTCGGCGTACGCGCCCACCTCGTAGGCCAGCCGCAGCGCCTCGTCGTACTCCGCGCGGGCCTCTTCGTACCTGCCGCGCGCCATGTCCGCCTCGCCCGCCGCGCTGCACACCTGGGCCCGCATCCAGCGGTCGCCGACCCGTCGGCTGAGCGTCCTCAGCTCGGCCAGGTCCTCGTCGACGCCCACCAGGTTGCCGGGTGAGTCGACGACCACGTGGGTGCGGTACATCAGGGAGACACCGACCTCCCAGTCACCGCCGTGCACGCGGCAGTTGGCGACCGCCGCGCTCAGGTCGGGACGCAGGTCGGCCGGGTCGCCCAGGTAGTAGGCGGTCAGCGGCCAGACGATGCCGGGCAGGCGGGCGGCCCGGGGACCGCCGTCCTCGTAGGCGGCGCGCACGCGCGCGAGGTAGCGCAGGGCGCGCTCGTCGCCCGCGAGGTTCTCCGTGCCCGACTCCGCGGTCAGGAACAGGTCGAGCATCCGCAGGTCCATGCGGAGTTCCGCGAGCGGATGGTCCGCCTCGCCGTCGGGGCGGGCCAGGAAGGCGCCCACCGGATCGGCCCCCTCCACCAGTGCCGCCAGGTCGCCCTTCGACGCGTCCTCGGCGACGGCGTCCAGGGCGACGCCCAGGCGCAGTACCAGCCGCACCCAGCGCACGGCCTCCTGCCGGTAATTGCGCAGCCACCAGAACCAGCCGATCGCCAGGACGACCGCGCCCGCCTCCGCCTCGTCGCCCGCGCGCACCGCCCGGTCGAGGGCCGCGCGGATGTTGTCCAGCTCGCTCTCCAGGTGGGCTATCCAGGGAATCTGGGCGGCGGACCTGAGCCGCGGCTCGGCGCGCTCCACCAGGGCACGCGCCCACGCGCGGTGGCGGCGCTCGGCGTCCGCGCGCAGAGCGGGAACCTCGGCCGCGCGCTCGGTGGCGTACTCGTGGATGGTCTCCAGCATGCGGTACCGCATGCCGCGGGAGCCGTCCCGGCCGTACCGGACCTCCTGGCCGTACCCGTCGCCCCGCCCTTCCCGGGCTTCTCGGGCTTCCCAGCCTTCTCGCGCTTCCGGGGCTTCCGGGGCTTCCGGGCCCGCCAGGGTCATGGGGCCTTCCGGGGTCGCGACGACGAGGGACTTGTCCACGAGTGCCCCGATCAGGTCCGCCGCCGGGCCGGTGCACACGGCCTCGGCCGCCGCGAGATCCCAGCCGCCGGCGAAGACCGACACCTCGCGCAGGACGGTCCGCTCCCGCTCGTCCAGCAGGTCCCAGGACCAGTCGACGACCGCGCGCAGGGTCTGCTGGCGGGGCAGGACCGTGCGGCTTCCGGAGGTGAGCAGGCGGAAACGGTCGTCCAGGCGGTCGGCTATCTGCCGTGGGGTCAGCAGCCGGAGCCGGGCCGCGGCCAGCTCGATGGCGAGCGGCAGCCCGTCCAGGCGGCGGCAGATCTCCGCCACGGCCTCGACGTCGCGGAGCACCACGTCGGCGTCGGGACGGACGGCCCGCGCGCGCTCGGCGAAGAGGCGGTGCGCCTGCTCGGGGACGAGGGGTTCGACCGGGCGCACCGACTCACCGGGGACGCCCAGGGGCTCACGGCTCGTGGCGAGGATCGTGAGCCCGGGGCAGTGGGTGAGGAGGGTCTCGGCGAGGGCGGCGACCGCGCCGATGACGTGCTCGCAGTTGTCAAGGATCAGGAGCTCGTCGCGCGGGGCGCAGTGCTCGATCAGCAGGGCCGTGGGGTCGGCCTGCGAGGTCGCCAGTTCGTTGGTCAGCAGCACGGTCTCGCGCAGACCGAGCGCGCTGACCACCGCGCCGGGCACCGCCTCCGGCCGGTCGAGCGGGGCCAGCTCGACCAGCCAGGCCTGGGACAGGCCTGCCGCGGCCTCCTCGGCCAGGCGGGTCTTCCCGGAGCCACCCGGTCCGGTGAGGGTGACCAGACGGCTTCTGTGCAAGTCGGAACGAACGGCTTCGAGTTCGGGTTCCCGGCCCACGAAGGAGGTCAGACGGGGGCGGAGGTTGCCGGTCCGCTCCGGGGGCCGGCCGGGGTGCGGCGGCGCGGGCGACACGGGTGGGACGAGTGGGAGGGGGTTCTCCCGCTTGAGCAACGACGCGTGCAGGGCCTGGAGTTCCGGGCCGGGATCGGTGCCGAGGGTGTCGGCGAGGGTGCGGCGCGCCGACTCGTACGCGGCGAGGGCGTCCGCGGGGCGGCGCGTGTCGCGCAGGGCGCGGATGAGGAGGGCGTGCAGGGGCTCGTCGTAGGGGTGGACGGTGGTCAGTTCCGTCAGTTCCGGTACGACGTCCCGGGCGCGGCCGAGGTCGAGCGCCGCGGCGGCGCGGGCGCGGGTGGCCTCCAGCCGCAGGGCTTCCGGGCGGGTGGCGGCGGTGCGGTCGGGGAGGTCGGCGAGGGCGGGTCCGTGCCACAGGGCGAGGGCGTCGGTCAGCGCGGGCACGGCGGTGGCCGGCTCGCCCCGGTCGAGGGCGGCGGTGCCCTCGCGCACCAGCCGCTCGAAGACGAACAGGTCGACGTCGTCCTCGGTCGCTTCGAGCCGGTAGCCGCCCGGGGCCGAGGCGACGGTGTCCCTGCCGAGGGTGCGGCGCAGCCGGCCGACGAGGGCCTGGAGCGCGGCCGGGGCGTCCTCGGGCGGGGAGTCCGCCCAGACCTCGCCGATCAGGGTCTCGGGGGTGGCGGTGCGGCCGGGGTGGAGGGCGAGTGCGGTGAGGAGGGCGCGCAGGCGCGGGCCGCCGATGGGGACAGGGGTGCCCTGACCGTCTGTCGCTCGGGTCACTCCCAGGATTCTGTACCGCACCGGTTCATTGTCGCCGGGGGCACGGTCCCGGGGCACGGCGTTTTGGGCGGGGGCGCCCCGTGTCGGTGGCAGGACGGCCGCTGTACGGCGCACCGCACCCTCGGCGAATGCGGACCGGACCCTCGGCGAATCACGCTGAATGACGCTGTACTGCGGGCCCTCGACGAATCACGCTGAATGGCGCGGCACTGCGGGACCCCTCGGCGAATGACGCTGCCGCGCCTACCCCCGGCGGGTGGCGACGCCCGCGCCCAGGGCGCCCCGCTGGGGCGTGATGCCCGCCGGGACGGCACGCGCGCGGGCGGGTGTTCCCGTCCAGCAGGTGCCTCGGCGGGACAGGAGGCGGTGGAGCCAGAGTTCGAGGGAGACGAGGTCGGCGAGGCCGTCCAGGGGGAGGGGCTCGCCCCCGGCCGCCGCGCGGACGGCCTTGCGGACCACGCGGGCCTCCACCAGGCCCGCGTCGGCGAGGAGGGGGGTGGCGAAGAGGTCCACGAGGGAGTCGGCGGCCACCCGCAGGCCGGTGCGCGCGGCGGCCGCGGAGGAGGCGTGGGAGGGGACGCCCCAGCCGGGCGGCAGGTCGGTGACGCCGGCGCCCTCCAGGACCGTGCGCAGGACGGCGGAGCGGGCGCCGGGCTTGACGCGCAGGGCCTCGGGGAGGGCACGGCAGGCGCGGACGACCTGGTTGTCGAGGAAGGGCGCGTGCAGACGCTGGGAGCGGACCTCGGCGGCCTGTTCGAGCACGCGCAGGTCGGCGGCGTACCGGGCGAGGACCGCACGCGCGCGGAACTCGCCGGGGCGCAGGCCGGCGCCCGCGGCGGAGCGGTCCGCCTCCCCCTGGAGCAGAACCGATACTTCAGCCAGTGCCTCCCCCGTCAGCCAGCGGGCCGCCGGCCCGGGTCTCGCCCAGGTCAGCGCGGCCAGGGAAGCGCCGACCGCGCCACCGGGCTCCTCGAAGCGGCGGCGCATCAGCCGCTCGGCGAGCTGTTCCAGGCCCTCGCGGTAGGGGGTGCGGGCCAGGCGGCGGGCCGCGCCGTACACGCGCGCGGGGACCATCACCGAGCCGTCGGCCCGGGTGAGGGCGGCGACCGGGCGGACCAGGTGGCGCCGTTGCCGGTCCATCAGGAGGTCGGCGAGGCGGGCGGGGTGGGCGTCCAGGACCTGGCGGGCACCGTGGCCGGTGAAGTGGTCGGCGCTGCCGGCGGCGAGCCGGGCGCGGTGGCGGGCGGCCGTGACCAGTGAGGGCCCCGGCTCGTCGGTGAGGGGGCCGTCGAGGTCGGCGTAGGGCAGCGTCTCCTCGCCGCCGGTGACCACCACGTGGTGCAGGCGCGGGTTGGCCGCGAGGGCTCCGGCGCGTTCCAGCTCGGCCTCGCGGCCGCCGACGGCGAGGTCGTTGAAGGTGACGGCGAGCAGCCGCTCGCCCGCGCCCGTGCCGTGGCCGAGGAGCGTGCCCGGCCGGCCGGGCAGTCCGGCGGCGAGCAGCGCCAGCGTGCCGGAGGCCGGCCCGCCGGACAGGTCGGCGCCGATGCCCGGCACCGGCATCCCCCGCGCGGCCCGCCGTTCGGCCGGACCCATGCCGGGCACCGGGCCGGGGTCGAGGTCGGGCACGTGCCGGGGCGCCGACAGCCGCGCGCGTACGGCGTCCACCAGGGCGTCCCGTACGGCGTCCACGGCGCGGTCGGGGTCGGCCGGGGGCGCGGCCACCGCGAGGGAGGCGACCGGCTCGTACCCGGCGACCTCGCGCGCCCCGGCGCGCAGAACCAGCGCATGCCCCGGGGGAATGCGCCGTACCCCTTCGTACGGGGTGGTGTCGCGCAGCGCGGACGGCGTCTCGGGGGCGGCGAGCAGGGCCGCGAGGTGGCCGAAGTCCAGGTTGGCCTCGATGAGGTCGGCCAGCGGCAGGGCGGCCGTGGCGTAGGCCGTACCGCCGGCCCAGGGGGTGTGGAACACCGGGCGGGCGCCGGCGAGGTCACCGCAGACGGTGATGCGGCGGCCCACCTGGACGACGGCCGTATAGCTGCCCGGCCAGGTCGTCAGATGCCGGAGCGCGCCCCCGCGCGCGGTGAACAGGCTGCGGCGCAGCTCGTCGTCGGAGGCGCCGCAGATGCCGAGGACGGCGATGCGGTTCTGCGCGTCGGCGTGGACCACGCGCACCTCGTCCGGCCGCCAGTCGCCGACCGCCCACAGCGGATCCGGGTCGCCCCACAGGAGTTGGGAGCCGACCGGGTGCAGGGTCTCCCCGTCGTGTCCGGTGGCCCCCGCGGAACCGATCCGGGCGGCGCCCGCGGCGGTGCTGCTCCACCCCACCAACCACCGCATCGACGCCCCCACAGACTGTGGACAACCAGTGCACCGCACGAACCGGACCCATGCTGCCATGAAGAACGCGCCGTGGAGGGGCGGCGGCACCGCCTTCGATCGAGGGAAAACCCGGCGGCGGGGTGGAAAGCGGGCGCCGCGGAAGCCGTCGGGCGGCGGAGGGGAGGCCGAGGCGGGGCGGGCGCGGGGCGTATTCCTGAACTCCGGTACGGCGCAGGGCGGGTGGAGAGGCGGCGCGTCGCGGCCGGGAAGGGGACGGCGTGGGGCGGAATGCGGGCGGCATGGGGACGGCATGGGGATGCGACATGAATGCGCCCCCGAACACTCCCCCCGAACGCCCTTCGCGCCCTCAACTTCCGTGGTGGGAGGGGTAATCACCCGCGAAGGGCGAGGGTTGTTTTCGGCCAAATCGCCGAAGGGGAAAGAGGTTTGAGCACGCTCCGTACAGGCCTGCGGAGCGCGAGGTGGTGCGGCGGCGCGCACAGTCCGGGAGGCGGGCATCGCCTCCCGGACCGGTCCGCCACCCGCGGGGATGTAGGTGGCGGTGTCCCCCAGCCCACTGGATCCAGTACAGCGGGCCGACCCACGCACAGCCATGGAACCGCTCCCCCGATGGCCGGAGAAGAGCGCACGAACGGGCGCACGGCCACACGCGCGGGGGCACACCACGACCGGCCGTGCACGGTGCGTACAGGGCCGTACTCCCGTACGGACCACAATCCCGCCAACCGGAACAATGCCTCTTAACGCTTGGGATCCGGCGAACTACGCTGTGTTTACGAATGCCGCGTGGTTATGCCAGAGCGGCGGCCGTCTGTGTCGAGGGGTGGCGCATGTCCAGGGAGCAACGCGGGCCGAACGAGAAACTCGGCGCCGTTCTCGCCCTCGCGGGAATCAGCAACGCAGGACTCGCACGACGCGTCAACGACCTGGGCGCGCAGCGCGGGTTGACGCTTCGCTACGACAAGACGTCGGTGGCGCGCTGGGTGTCGAAGGGCATGGTGCCGCAGGGTGCGGCGCCGCACCTCATCGCCGCCGCCATCGGCCAGAAGCTCGGCCGGCCGGTGCCGCTGCACGAGATCGGCCTGGCGGACGCGGACCCGGCACCCGAAGTCGGCCTCGCCTTCCCCAGGGACGTGGGACAGGCGGTGCGGTCGGCGACCGAGCTGTACCGGCTCGACCTCGCCGGGCGCCGCGCCGGCTCCGGCGGCATCTGGCAGTCCCTCGCGGGGTCGTTCGCGGTGAGCGCGTACGCGACGCCCGCCTCACGGTGGCTGATAACCCCCGCCGACAGTTCGGTCGCGCGGGAGGCACACTCCACCGAGGGCACCGGCGCACCGGCCAAAGTCGGCCACAGCGATGTACAGAAGCTGCGGGAGGCCGCCGAGGACGCCAGGCGGTGGGACTCCAAGTACGGGGGTGGCGACTGGCGTTCGTCGATGGTGCCGGAGTGCCTGCGGGTGGAGGCGGCACCGCTGCTGCTCGGCGCCTACTCGGACGAGGTCGGCCGCGCCCTGTTCGGGGCGAGTTCCGAACTGACCCGGCTCGCCGGCTGGATGGCCTTCGACACCGGGCAGCAGGAGGCGGCGCAGCGGTACTACATCCAGGCGCTGCGGCTCGCCCGCGCGGCGGCCGACGTCCCGCTGGGCGGCTACGTACTGGCCTCCATGTCGCTGCAGGCGACGTACCGCGGGTTCGGTGACGAGGGCGTGGATCTCGCGCAGGCCGCCCTGGAGCGCAACCGGGGGCTGGCGACCGCGCGCACGATGAGCTTCTTCCGGCTGGTCGAGGCGCGGGCCCACGCGCGCGCGGGGGACGCGCAGGCGGCGGGCGCGGCACTGAAGGCGGCGGAGAGCTGGCTGGAGCGGTCCAGGGAAGGTGACAACGATCCCTCTTGGCTTGGTTTTTATGGATATGACCGCTTCGCCGCCGACGCGGCGGAGTGCTACCGCGACCTGAAGGCACCCCGGCAGGTGCGGAGGTTCACCGAGCAGGCCCTGTCGAAGCCGACGGAGGAGTTCGTGCGGTCGCACGGGCTGCGGCTGGTGGTGTCCGCCGTCGCCGAACTGGAGTCGGGGAATCTGGACGCCGCCTGTGAGCAGGGGGTGCGTGCCGTGGAGGTGGCCGGGCGGATCTCGTCGGCCCGGACCACCGAGTACGTGAAGGATCTTCTGCACCGGCTGGAGCCGTACGGCGACGAGCCGCGGGTGGTGGAGCTGCGGGAGCGGGCCCGGCCCCTCCTGGCACCGGCGTAACGGTCCGGCGGACGTCCCGCACGTCCGCCCGAGCGGTGTCGGTGCCGCGCGTCCACCCGACCGGTGTCTGTGCCGCGCGTCCGCACGGCCTCGCCCCGCCCCCACCCCTTCGAGTGCTCCGCCCGCCCTGGTTTGAAGGCGTTGTCAGTGGCGCAGTGCACTATCGGGAGTGGGAGGTGGTGCACGGTGCGGGACGGTGCGTACGACTGCGATGTGCTGGTGATCGGCGGCGGGATCGTCGGGCTGTCGACGGCGTACGCGATCACTCGTGCCGCGCCCGGTACGCGGGTGACCGTGCTGGAGAAGGAGCCGGGGCCGGCCCGGCATCAGACCGGGCGGAACAGCGGGGTCGTCCACAGCGGGATCTACTACCGGCCGGGCTCGCTCAAGGCGCGGTACGCGGTGCGGGGCGCCGCCGAGATGATCAAGTTCTGCGCCGAGTACGGCATCGCGCACGCCGTCACCGGCAAGCTGATCGTCGCCACCGGGCGGGACGAGCTGCCGCGGCTGCACGCGCTCGTGCAGCGGGGCCGGGAGAACGGCATTCCCGTGCGGGAGCTGGGCGCCGGGCAGATCGCCGAGTACGAACCGGAGGTGCGGGGACTGGCCGCGATACACGTCGGTACGACCGGCGTGTGCGACTTCGTGGGCGTCGCCCGCCAGCTGGCGCGGGCCTCCGGGGCGGAGATCCGCTACGGCGCGCGGGTCGTCCGGGTGGACCGGCGCCCCGAGCGGGGCGTGGCCGTACTGACCGAGGCCGGGGACGTCGTACGCGGGCGCGTGCTGGTGAACTGCGCCGGGCTGTACTGCGACGAGGTGGCGCGGCTGACCGGGGACGAGCCCGGGGTGCGGATCGTGCCGTTCCGCGGGGAGTACTACGAGCTGGCGCGGCCGGAGCTGGTGCGGGGGCTGGTGTATCCGGTGCCGGATCCGGCGTTCCCGTTCCTCGGGGTGCATCTGACGCGCGGGATCGACGGAAGCGTGCACGTCGGGCCGAACGCGGTGCCGGCGCTGGCCCGGGAGGGGTACGGGTGGGGGGTCGTACGCCCCCGGGAGCTGGCCGGGACCGTGGCGTGGCCGGGGTCGTGGGCGATCGCCCGGCGGCACTGGCGCTACGGGGCGGGGGAGCTGCGGCGCTCGGTGTCCAAGGGGGCGTTCGTGGAGGCGGTGCGCCGGCTGCTGCCCGGGGTGCGGGAGGGCGATCTGGTGCGGGCCCCTGCCGGAGTGCGGGCGCAGGCGGTGCTGCGGGACGGGTCGCTGGTGGACGACTTCCTGATCCGGGAGGGGGAGCGGGCGGTGCACGTGCTGAACGCGCCGTCCCCGGCGGCCACGGCTTCCCTGCCCGTCGGGCGGGAGGTGGGACGCAGGGCGCTGGCTCTGCTCGGGGCGCTGTAGGGCCGTACCGGGGGCTCCGCCCCTCGAACCTCCGGTTCCGCACCCGTCCCACCCGTCCCGGTAGGCGGAGGAGGCCCCGTAAAATCGGATCCACTGTGTCTGACTCCTTGAATCTCCCCGAAGCCGCCCGGTCCGCCTCCGACGAGGCGGCGAGTCCGCATGCTCCCGGCCTGTCCGCGCGGCACATGCGGGACAAGGGGGAGCCCCGGTTTCCCGAGGGGCCCCAGGCGGATCCGGCCGGGTCGCACTTCGAGCGGCGTATCCGGAGCTTCCAGCCGCGGCGGAGCCGGGTGACGACGGGGCAGGCCGAGGCGTTGCAGCGGCTGTGGCCCAAGTGGGGGCTGGACATCGACGGGCAGCGGACGATCGAGCCCGGGGAGCTGTTCGGGAACGGCAATCCCGTCGTGCTGGAGATCGGGTTCGGGATGGGCGAGGCCACCGCGCAGATGGCGGCCGGCGACCCGGACACCAACATCCTCGCCGTCGACGTGCACACCCCGGGGCAGGGGAACCTGCTCAACCTCGCCGACCGCAACGCCCTGTCCAACATCCGGGTGGCCAACGGCGACGCGATCATCCTGCTGCGGGAGATGCTCACGCCCGACGCGCTCGACGGGCTGCGCGTGTACTTCCCGGACCCCTGGCCCAAGAAGCGGCACCACAAGCGGCGGCTGATCCAGCCCGAGTTCCTGACGCTCGCCGCGACCCGGCTGAAGCCGGGGGCGATCGTGCACTGCGCGACCGACTGGGAGCCGTACGCCGAGCAGATGCTCGAGGTGCTCACCGCGCACCCGGACTTCGAGAACACCCAGGCGGACGGCGGCTTCGCGCCGCGTCCCGCGTTCCGGCCGCTGACCCGTTTCGAGGGCCAGGGACTGGACAAGGGGCACAAGGTGAACGATCTGCTCTTTCGTCGCCTGTCCCACCAGGACGGATAACCCCGCGAGCCGCTCGTCCCCGCACCGTTAGGGTCGGTGCCGTGGCCATCAGTCCCCCGTACCCGACCTACTCCCCCGGCCCCACGAGCGGAGCGCATCCGCACTGGTGGCAGCGCCGGTGGGTGCGCTACGGGGCGCTGATCACGCTGCTCGCGCTGTCCGGGCTCGTCATCCTCGCGCTGGTGCGCCGGCAGACCGGCACCGAGGGCTTCCTGGTCGGGCTCGGGCTGGCCGTCCTGCCCGTGCCGTGGCTCATAGCCGCCTTCCGGTGGCTGGACCGGGTCGAGCCGGGTCCCTGGCGGAACCTGGTCTTCGCGTTCGCCTGGGGGGCCTGCGCGGCGGCGCTGATCGCCATCGTCGCCAACAGTTTCGCGACGGAGTGGATCGCCACGGCCACGGCCGACCCGACCGGCGCGCACACCCTCGGCGCGACCGTCGTGGCGCCGATCGTGGAGGAGTCCGCGAAGGCCGCGGCGGTCCTGCTGGTCTTCCTCTTCCGCAGACGCGACTTCACCGGGCTCGTCGACGGCGTGGTGATAGCCGGGCTCACCGCCACCGGGTTCGCGTTCACCGAGAACATCCTCTACCTGGGCACGGCCTTCGGGACCGACCAGCTCGCCGGCGGCCGCGGCATCCCCGCCGTCACCGCCGCCACCTTCTTCGTGCGCGTCGTGATGTCGCCGTTCGCGCACCCCCTGTTCACCGTGCTCACCGGCATCGGCTTCGGCTTCGCCGCGTCGCTCCCGGCGGAACGGCGGCGCGTGCGGCGCGTCCTGCTTCCCCTGGGCGGGCTGCTGCTCGCGATGAGCATGCACGCCTTCTGGAACGGTTCCTCGGCCTTCGGCCGGTTCGGCTTCTTCGCCGTGTACGCCGCCTTCATGGTGCCCGCCTTCGGGCTGCTGACCTGGCTGGCGGTGTGGACCCGGCAACGGGAGCTGCGGACCGTACGGGAGGAGCTGCCCGCGTATGTGTACGCCGGGTGGCTGGGGCCCGCCGAACCGTTCGTCCTCGGGTCGATGCGGGCCCGGCGGATGGCCCGGGACCACGCCCGGCGCCACCTCGGGGGACGGCCGGCGGCGCGGGCGGTGGCGCAGTACGAGGCGTACGCGACCTCCCTCGCCTTCCTGCGGCACCGGGCGCGGCTGGGGCGGGGCGGGGCGGACTTCCTCGTACGCGAGCGGGAGCTGCTGGAGGCGCTGTGGGAGCGCCGGGAGGCGGCCCGGCCGGCCCTGGAGTACGCGGCACGGATGACCGCCCCGCGGACGGCCGCACCGCTCTGGCCGGCGTACGGGGCGCCGGTGCCTTACGGGTACGGGTACGGGTACGGATACCAGCAGGGCCAGGGGTACGGGTACGGGCCCAGCCGTGGCTACGGCGGTCCGGCGGCGCCTTCTCCCGCGTACAACCCGTATCGGTCGTGACCGTCCGGGCCGCGGGAGTCAGGCACCGCCAAGAACGCCTGGATCAGGCCGACGCCTCCGTCAGCTTCGCCACTTCCGCGTCGGTCAGGTGCAGGTCGGCCATGGCGAGGAGGGCCGGGAGCTGGTCGACCGTGCGGGCCGAGGCGATGGGGGCCGTGACCGTGGGCTGGGCGGCGAGCCAGGCGAGGGCGACCGTGGCGACGGGGGCCTCGTGGGCCGCGGCGACCTCGTCCAGTGCCGTGAGGACCTTCTGGCCCCGCGCGGAGTCGAGGTGCTTGGCGACCGAGCCGGCGCGTGCGCTGTCGACCGCCGTACCGGGGCGGTACTTGCCGGTGAGGAAGCCGGAGGCGAGGGCGAAGTACGGGGCGGCGGACAGGCCCTCACGGGCGGCGAGGTCCTGCAGCGGGCCCTCGTAGGTGTCGCGGGAGACCAGGTTGTAGTGGGGCTGGAGGGCGACGTAGCGGGCGAGGCCCTCGCGGTCGGAGAAGTCGAGCGAGGCCTGGAGGCGCTCGGGGGTGATGTTGGAGGCGGCGATGTGCCGGACCTTGCCGGCCCTCACCAGCTCGTCGAGGGCGCCGATGATCTCCTCGACCGGGACTTCGGGCTTGTCGAAGTGGGTGTAGTAGAGGTCGATGTAGTCGGTGTCCAGGCGGCGCAGGGAGGCGTCGGCGGCGGCCTTGATGTTGGCCGCGGACAGGCCCTGGTAGTCGGGGTGCTGGCTGACCTTGGTGGCGATGACGACCTGGTCGCGGTTGCCGCGGGACTTCACCCACTCACCGATGATCGTCTCCGACTCACCGCCCTTGTTGCCCTCGACCCACGCCGAGTAGGAGTCGGCGGTGTCGACGAAGTTGCCGCCCGCCGCGGCGTAGGCGTCGAGGACGGCGAAGGAGGTCTCCTCGTCGGCGGTCCAGCCGAAGACGTTGCCGCCGAGGGCGAGCGGGAAGACCTCGAGGTCGGAGGAACCGAGTTTGCGCAGAGAAGCAGTCATGTTTCTTCCCAACGGTCACTCCTGTACCGCCCATTCCGGATTCCCGCGAAGAGTGTGTGAAGCGGGAGGTACGCGAAACGGGCGGTGCGTGAAACAGGCGGTGCGCGAAACAGGCGGTGCGCGAAACGGGTCGTGCGTGAAACAGGCGGCCGGCGGCCGGGTCAGGGGTTCAGGCCGTTGCCCCGCAGCCACGCCATCGGGTCGATGCCGGTGGGCTGGCCGCCGGGGTGGACCTCCAGGTGGAGGTGCGGGCCGGTGACGTTGCCGGTGGCGCCGACGCGGCCGATGACCTCGCCGGTGCTGACCTTCTGGCCGACGGAGACGTTGAGCGAGGACTGGTGGCAGAACCACAGCTCGGTGCCGTCGTCGAGGGTGAGGATCGTGCGGTAGCCGTAGGCGCCGGCCCAGCCGGCCTGCGTGATGGTGCCGCTGTGGATGGCCTTGACGAGCGTGCCGGTGGGCGCGGCGAAGTCGAGGCCCGTGTGGTAGCCGGAGGACCACATCGAACCGGCCTCGCCGAAGGTCGAGGTGATCGTGTACGACGGCACCGGCAGGGCGTACTGCTTGGCCAGCGCCGCCAGGCGCACGGCCTCGGCCTTCTTCTTCGCGTCGGCCTCGGCGTCCGCCTTGGAGTCGGCGGCCTTTGTTGCGGCCTCCTTCTCCGCCTTGGCGGCAGCGTCGACGCTCTGCTTCTCGGCGGCGGCGACGGCGGCCGCGGTGGCCCTGACGTCGGCCTTGCTCTGCTGCTGCTCGGCCTGGGCCATGATCCGGCTGCGCAGGACCTCGCCCGCGTCGGTGTCCTGGCCGCTCTCAGCGGAGGTCACGCCGACGTTGCTCAGCGAGGCCGTGTCGGCCTGGTGCCCCGCGTCGGAGGAACCGCCGTCGAGCAGGGAGCCGACGGACGACACGGAGGACAGGTCGGGCATCGACAGGGAGACCGGCGGCTTGCCGGTGTTGGCGCTGGCCATGCCGCCCGCGCCGACGGCGGCGATGACGCCGACACCGAGGACGGTGGAGCTGCGGGCGAGTCCGCCCCCGCGCTGCTTGGCGACACGGTGCCGGCCGCGTACCGGACGGAGGGACTCCTCGGTGGGATTCCACTCCTCCCAGGGGCCCTCATCGGTGCGGTGACCGCCGTAGACGAACGCCTCGGGGTCACGCTGAGCCGGTATGAACGGGGCTTCCGGGGCAGGGGGGTTGGACGCCACGCGGGCGCGCTCCTTTCCTTCCTCCGCCTACCGGGTTAGCTGACGGGTTCGGAGCAGGAAGGTCTCCTACGCGCGTATACCGACGCCCGGACTGAGAACAGTCCACGACGGTGTTCGCGTGATTCACCCCAAAGTGGTGGTTCCCCGGTTCCCTCACGGGATTCGGCGCGTGCGCACGGAGCCGTCTCGGTTGACGGCTGGGACGACCGCGCTGCGTTATCGAACGTTAATAGACCCGCGTGTCAGATTCCAAGCCGTCCGGCTTGATCATTAACGCCTCCTCGGATGGACTTACACGTCATGACCGGTTGAAAAGGGGCGAGTTGACCGGCATTCAGGGGTCAACCGGATTTTGATGGTGACTCAGATGTGATGCGGACGGCTCCCACGCGCTCACCCTGCGTGATATCCGCGATCTCGGCGGTATCCGTGACCTCCGCCGCTCCCGTGACCGCGGACGACAGGTCAGGGCCGCCGTCGTACGGCGACGGTCAGGGCCGCCGTCGTACGGCGAGCAGCGCCATGTCGTCCGTCATGCCGCCGCCGGCGTACCGCCGCACCTCCGCGGCGAGCCGGACGATCAGGGTGGCCGGGTCGGGGAACCCGCGTCCGACGAGCCGGCGCGCGGGGTCGTAGAACCGGCCGCGCTCGTCCCGGGCCTCGGACAGGCCGTCGGTGTAGAACAGCAGGGTGGCGCCGCTCGGGAAGCGGGTCTCGGTCGCACGGTCGGGCCACAGGCCGAGGTCGCTCATGCCGAGCGGCAGCGCGGGCTCGGCAGCCGCGAGGGTGCGCAGGGTGCCGTCGGCGTAGAGCATCAGCGGCGGGGGGTGGCCGCGGTTGAGAATCCGGGCGGTCTTCTCGTCGTGCGGGAGTTCGGCGAGGACGGCGGTGGTGAAGTCCTCGAACGCGGCGATCCGCTCCCGCCGGATGTCCTCGCGCGCCAGGGCCCGCTCCAGTCGGCCCGCCACCGCCTCCAGCGTCGCCTCCCGCTCGGCGGCCTCCCGGAACGCCCCGATCAGGACGGCGACGGCGGCGACCGCGCCCATGCCCTTGCCGCGCACGTCCCCGACGAGCAGCCGTACGCCGTGCGGGCTGTCCTGCACCGCGTACAGGTCGCCGCCGATGTACGCGTCCTCCTGCGCCGCCTCGTACCTGGCCGCGATGTCGAAGCCGCCGATCCGCGGGGCGGGTTCGGGCAGGACGGCTAGCTGGGCGGCTTCGGCGATCTCCCGGGCGGAGGCGAGCCGCCGGTCGCCGAGGCGTACGACCCGGTTGATGACCAGGGCCAGTACCGCGACCGTCGCGACGGTGACGATCTCGGTGACCGTGCCGACGCCCGGGTGCGCGCCGAAGTGGGCCTGCGCCGCGACGGTGGCGGCCAGCGCGGCGAGGCCGGTGAGCACGGTGGTGCGCAGCGAGGCCAGGGGCGCGGCGATCAGCGGGGCGGCCGTGAAGAACGGGGCGGCGGTGAAGGCGCGCGGCGTGAAGAGGGCGTACAGGACGCCGCCGACGATGAGGAGCGCGGGCAGGGTGCGGATGAGGCCGCGCGAGGTCGGACGGTGGACGCGGCCGGACAGCGCGGGCGACAGGCGTGCGTGGTGACCGCCCGGCCTGGCGTGCGGGTCTTCCTCCACCTCACCAGGGCGCACCACTCGTCTCCCGTGTCTTCGACGTGTGTCCAGCGTGGCGGGGGCGGGAGGGGCGGGCGACCGCTGTGAGCCGAGCGGATGAGCGGGCGTGACGCGCGCCACTCCGCGGGGGGCCTTGCGCCAGTCACCGCCGCGGACGCCGGGAAATCACTCAGGGCCGGAATCCGATGATCTGGATTCCGGCCCTGAGTTTCAGTAGCGGGGACAGGATTTGAACCTGCGACCTCTGGGTTATGAGCCCAGCGAGCTACCGAGCTGCTCCACCCCGCGTCGTTGTGTCTCAAGCATACGACATGTTCAGGGTGCGATGCACATCGGTTCCGTGTGACGCCCGCCGCTGCCTTTTCCGCCGACGCGGCCGGCCGGCCTGCGGCAGCCTCTGGAAGCCGTTGCCGCCCGGCGTGATCATGCAACAGGTTCGTCCCAGACCGGCCGCCGCGGATGTCCGGGCCGGGGCCCGAAGGCGTAGCGTCCGCGCTCGTGAACGAACTGATCTTCCGGACGAGAGACCGGTACCGCGTGTCCTGGCGGCTGCTCGCGCCGCTGGGCATCGTCCTCGCGATCCAAGGGTTCCGTGCCCTCCGCGGCCTCAGCACCGTGGCCTTCTCCTGTCTGACCGGCGCGATCGTCGTGCTCTGGGCCGTCGGCTTCTTCAGCACGATCCGCAGCCGGACGACGGTCGGAGCCGACGGGATAACCATCTATTGGGGCATCGGGCGCGCCCGCCGGCACCCCTGGCACGAGATCCGCTGGATCGACGTGCGCGAGACCAAGAGCAATTACGGGCCCATACGCACCGCCCGGATCACCCTCGCGGACGGGCGGCGCCGCTCGCTGCCCGGACTCACCCACAGCAACCTGCACCCTTCCCCCGACTTCGCCGTGGACTTCCAGCGGGTCGTCAACTGGTGGGAGTTGAGCACGGACCGGTCCGAACGGGTCCAGCCGCCGAAGCGGCCGCGGGACCGGATGTCGCCCCAGGTGGCCGGGGTCCTCATCGGGCTCGTCGCGACGGCCGTCGTCGCACTCGTCGTCTTCGTGCGGCACGCCTAGGGGCCGTCCGCCGTTCCCGCGGCACGGGCCGCCGACCCGTGCCGCGGGGCTGTGTACGTGGCTGTGTACGTGACCTGCCGCTCCCGCCCGCCGCTCAGCGCGTCAGGTGCGCGTTCGGCGCCTTCGCCAGGGCCTCGTGCTCGGGCAGCAGGACGACGGCCGTGCCCGCGTCCGCGAGCACGCCGGCGCCGTCGGCCGCCGTCACGAAGGTGTCGGGCTCCCGCCAGGCCGTGACCACCCGGCGCACCCCGGCCCGCAGGATCAGCTCGGCGCACGGTGCCGGGCGGGAGGCGCGCCGCGCGCAGGGCTCCAGGCTGCTGTAGACGGTGGCTCCGGGCAGGCGCGGGTCGGCCGGGTCGAGCTTGGCCAGCGCCGCCTCCTCCGCGTGGACGACCGGGTCGCCGCCCTCGCGCGAGTGGCCGCGCGCCAGCTCGGTGCCGTCGGCGGCGACCACCACCGCGCCGACGCTGAAGGCCGTCTCCGACGGCGGGCACAGGGCGGCCAGCTCGCAGGCGGTGCGCAGCCAGTGGTGGTCGGCGGCGGTGGGCAGGGGGCCGGTGCCGGGCGCGGTGGGCTCGTACCGCATGAGGACGACGTCCTCGATCCGCCGGCTCTCGGTCAGGCGCAGGCGCCCCGCCTGGTACGCCCCCGGGCCGAACAGGCGCGGGGCCGCCGGGTCGCCGACGAACAGCGGGGCCAGGACCAGCTGGACCTCGTCGGCGAGGCCCTGCTGGAGGAGCTGGGTGTGGACGGTGCCGCCACCCTCGACCATCAGGCGCCGTACGCCCCGCACGTCGTGCAGGTGCTCCAGCAGCGCGCGCCAGTCGAGGGCGGGGCCGAGGGAGACCACGTCGGCGGTCCGGCCGAGGGCGCGGGAGGCCCGCTCGGCGCCCGGGTCCGTGGTGTACACGAGCTTCTCGCCGCCGGTGTGCCAGAAGTTGGCGGCGGGGTCGAGGTCGCCGGTGGCGGTGACGGTGACCTTCAGCGGGTACTCCGGCTTACCCTCGGCCTCGCGGGCCGCACGGCGCTCGGGCGCGTTGACGAGGAGCCTGGGGTTGTCGGCGCGGATGGTGCCGGCGCCGATCAGGATGGCGTCGACCGAGGCCCGCACCTCGTCCACCCGGTCGAAGTCGGCGGGGCTGGACAGCAGGAGCCGTTCGGGGCCGGTGTCGTCCAGGTAGCCGTCGAGGGAGACGGCGGCGGACAGCAGGACGTACGGATACGGCATCGACACGCTCTCCCTGACGAAGGCTGATCTTGGTTCAACTTTGAAACAAACTTACACTGGCGGTATGACGACCCGCTGGCTCACTCCCGAGGAGCAGCGCGCCTGGCGCGCGTACCTCACCGCCGCCCGGCTTCTGGACGACACGATCGACCGGAACCTCCAGCGGGAGGCCGGCATGCCGCACCTGTTCTACTCCGTGCTCGCCTACCTCTCCGAGGCGCCCGACCGGCGCCTGCGGATGACCGACCTCGCCGAGAAGCTGAAGATCACACGCAGCAGGCTGACGTACGCGGTGACCAGGCTGGAGCGGGACGGGCTGGTGCGCAGGGAGGACTGCAGCCAGGACAGGCGCAGCAGTCTCGCGGTGCTGACCGGCGAGGGGATGGCCGTGCTGGAGCGTACGGCACCCGGGCACGTGGAGACGGTGCGCGAGACCCTCTTCGACCGGCTGACCCCGGAACAGGTGGGGCAGCTGGAGGAGATCTTCACGCAGGTCACGCGAGGGCTGCAGGGCGAGGACGCGGGCGGCGCGCCGGAGGAGATGCCGTGGCGGCGCCGCTCGGCGCCCTGTTCGGGGACGACGGACACGCCCTCGTAGCACCGGCGGCCCGCGCAGGCCCCGAACCTGTTTGCTTCAACTTTTAATCATGCGGTAGGGTCCCGGACCACACATCTGCTTCAAATCTGAAGCAGATGCGATCCCGGAGACCCGCTCACCCGCAGACCCCGCAGGCGCGCAGGCCCGCGAACCCGCAGACCCCGCAGACCCCGCAGACCCCGCAGACCCGCAGGCCCGCAGGCCCGCGAACCCGCAGCCCATGCGGAACCGACCCGACCGACCCCGGAGACCCGCATGCCCGACACTCCCGCCGTCGCCACGCCGCGCGCCCGCGTCCGGGTACCGCTGCACTTCCCCGACGGCTACGGCGTCGACGCCGAGCTCGTCACCTTCCACGGCCTCGCCGACGGCCAGGAGCACCTCGCCGTCGTCCTCGGCGACCCGGGCCCCGTGCCTCTGGTGCGCCTGCACTCCGAATGCCTGACCGGTGACGTGTTCGGCTCGGCCCGCTGCGACTGCGGACCGCAGCTGCGCGAGGCGGTCGAGCGGATCGCGGAGCGTGGCGGCGTGCTGCTCTACCTCCGCCAGGAAGGCCGCGGCATCGGCCTCTACAACAAGCTCGACGCCTACGCCCTCCAGGACCAGGGCCTCGACACCTACGCGGCGAACACCGCCCTCGGCCTCCCGGAGGACGCCCGCGACTACACGGCCGCCGCGCAGATGCTGGCCGCCCTCGGCGTCACCGAGCTGGACCTGCTGTCCAACAACCCCGACAAGGCAGGGCAGTTGCGCTCCCTCGGCGTGACCGTACGCGACCGGGTGCCGACCGGCGTCTTCACCACGGCCCACAATGTGCGCTACCTCCGCGCGAAGGTCCTCCAGACCCAGCACACCCTGCCGCTCGGGGAGTTGGGCGATCTGACGGGACTCAGCGCCGGGTGACCCTGCGGGCGCCGGGAGGTGCCGCCCGGGGGCGGTGCGGCCGCCCGTTGAACCTCCTGGCCGCGTGCGACGTATCAGTCACCGTGGGTGGCGCTCCGCCGTCCCGGGACGCGGCCAGGGGGACTTTCGTTGACATCGAGCCCGCCCCTGCGCGGCGATCCGGACACACTCGCTCCGGCGCGGCACGAGGAGGGGGAGCGTGACACGGACAGCCGCGGGCACGTCCGGGGACTCGACGGACTCCGCGGCCTGGCGGCCCTGTACGTCGTGCTGTTCCACTGCCGGCTGCTGACCTTCCCGGGGTTTCCCCACGACTCGGGTCCCGCCTGGCTGGGCTGGCTGATGTACGGGCGCCTCGCGGTCGTCTTCTTCCTGGTGCTGTCCGGCTTCTCCCTGGCCATCCCCGCGGCGCGCGCCGGCTGGCACCTAGGAGGCATCGGCCGCTTCCTGCGCCGACGGGCCTGGCGCATCCTGCCTCCGTACTGGGCCGCGCTCGCGCTGAGCCTGGTGGTCGCCCGGTTCGTGGTGCCGGCCTCCCACTTCGGACCGCCGAACGGCAGGACGCTCCTGGTGTACGGCCTCGTCGTCCAGGACGTGTTCACCGCACCGACGCCGAACGGCGCCTTCTGGTCCATCGGAGTCGAGGCGGAGCTGTATCTCGTCTTCCCCCTGCTCCTGCTGGTCCGGCGACGCCTGGGGGCACTGATCCTGCTCGCGGCGGTGACGCTCCCGGTGATCGCCCACGGCCTGCTGGCGGTGGACGCCGACCCGGTCGAGGGCGTGAACCGGCTGACCCCGCACCTGGCCCCGGTGTTCGCCGCCGGCATGGCCGGCGCGGGCGTCCTCGCCGCGAGGGACAGGATCCGCCGTCTGCCGTGGCACTGGCTCGCCGCGGCGGCCGCCGCGCCCCCCGCGCTCTTCGTGGTCGTCGAGGGACCGGTCCGGACGGTCGGCCACTACTTCTGGGTGGATCTCGCCGTCGCGCCCGCCATGACGATGTTCATCGCGGCGGTCGCCACGGGCAGGCCCGCCCTCCTCATGCGGTTCCTGGCCACCCGCCCCGTGCGCGCCCTCGGGAACTGTTCGTACAGCCTCTACCTCGTCCACCTGCCGATCGTCATGACCGTCGTACGGCGCATCGCCCCGCACTACGTCGAGCCCGGCCTCCCCGCGTTCTGCTTCACCCTGCTGCTCGCCCTGCCCGCGTCGCTCCTGGGAGCGTGGCTGTTCGCCTCGGTCTTCGAGATGCCCTTCAAGCGGAACCGCTCCTGGAAGTCCATGCTCGCGGCGGGGCGTTCACGCCTGCACGACCTGCTCGGGCGCGTCCCCCGGCCGCTTCCGGACGACCGGCCCGATCCGACATGACATTGGCATGGCAAGACAAGGGGAGGCCCCGGTGCACCCCGGCGGACACCGTGCCGGCCGCCGCCCGTCCCACCGGCCTCCGCCCGTCCCGTCAGTTCCTCAGGGGCCGTTCCGCTACCCGGCGCCCTCCTGGCCGAGACCGTCCTCGACGCGTGCCAGGATCCGCTGAGCGGACAGCGGGTTGCCGGGATCGGCGGCAGCGGTCAGCAGCCGGACGGCCGTTCCGGCCGGTTCGTCGGGCCGGATGACCAGCAGCTCCCAGCGCCCGACGGTCCCGCACTCCAGGGTGATGGCGTGTGCCTCGTCGGCGAGGTCGCTCAGGACCACCTCGATCTCGTGGCCGGGCGCCCACACCGTCCCCGGGGCGTCGGACCAGGCCGCGGCGCCCACGGTGACGTGGGTGACCGTTCCGCGGCCGGGATCCAACGCGCCCACGAGAGCGGGCAGCTCCAGCTCCAGGACGTCACAGCGCGGCCACCATGCTCCGTCGAGCGGGCCGTGACTGGACTCCGGCGTGAGACTCAGCCGCGACAGCGGCATGTCGTACGTGTGCGCGTCGTCCGAGGAGCTTCCTCCGGCCGGCGGTGTGAGGGAGGCCATCGTGCGATCCCGTCCTGGGCGGCCCGGGGCCGCTCGCGCTCGTCACTCGCCGGGAACGGCGCCGCCAGAAGGTACGCCCGACATGCTCTCGGTGTCTCCCAGGCTACGCCCGGCCCAGGGCGGCGGTCCGAGGCGCGGGTACCGGCCCGCCGCCTTCCCCGAACAGGACCAGCACGTAGGGGGCACCCCGGCCGGGCAGCCCCAGCATCGCCCCGCAGTTCCGCCAGCCCCAGGACTCGAAGGCGGCTTGCCCGGCCCGGTCGGCCGCGGGAAGCAGGGTGACCGCGAGCGCGGTGTGCCGGTCGGCCAGCAGACGCTGTTGCAGACGGCGGCCGATGTCGCGGTGCTGGGCGTGGTGACGCGCCACGACCTGGGTGAGGAGCAGGAACCTGGCACAGCCGGTCAGCCGTTGGACGCTCTCCTGCAGCCCTCGTTCGGAACGGCCGCGGGGACCTACCGGGAACCCGAAGACACACCCCACCAGCACGGTCGTCTCGGCGACCACCAGCGCGAAGCCCGGCCGCCGGGCGCTGAGGGCGAGCCACCGCAGGAAGTCGTCCCGCTTCCTGTCCGCCTCCGCCGAGAGGCCCGCGACGGACTCCACGGCGAGTTCGGCGAGGTCCTCGCTCAGCCCCTCCGCCTGCCGGCGGTTCAGACGGCGCAGGCGGATCGCGTCCTTGGCGACCGGCGCACCGGCGCGGTCGCCGCCTCCCTGCCACCCGCCGTACGGCCGGGACGTCCGCGACAGGCCGGTGAGCAGAACGGGCGGCACAGGACGCGCCGGGGCCGCGAGCAGCAGAGGGGCGTAGCCGGTGCCGTCGACGAGCCGGCTGATCTGCGCGCACGGATGGTGCAGCCGCAACGAGGAGTGCACGTGGTCGGCACACTGCGACACCGTCAGGAAGACGTCCATGCCCCTGGAGTCACAGGATCCGACGGTCGCGAGGTCGACGTCGATGGCGGTCATACCGTCGCGCAGGCACTGCTCCAGCGCGGCCCTCAGCAGGGGGACCGTGGCCGGACCGATCACCCCGGCGAGCGTGACGAGGGCCCGCTCCCCGCGGTCACGCCGGTGGATGTCCAGCCGCTGTACGACCATCACGGCGCCCCTCGGCGAGCAGGAACGATGCCTGGGGAGAGTCGAGGAGTTTCCGTGATCGCGGCGGACATGATGCCGGCCCGTCTCCGCACCGTCCGCTCGGGCGGCCCGGGATTCGTCTCTCGCCGAGGACGACCCGGCGGGACGGCCGGAGTGCGTGATGCCCTCGGTACCTTCACCGTACGTCACCGGCCACCGGAAACGTGGCCCCGGGACGGACTCGTCCGAGCCCGGCGCACCACCTGCCGAGCGGCTCATGACGGCGACCCCGGCCCGGGAGCGAGCCGACGTCCGAGCCGAGCGACGCCGGCCGACACCGCCCGAAGCCGACCCCGGCACCGCACAGCAGGTCAGAGGGGTCGCCCCCTCGGTGATCGGCCGGGTGGCTACCTCCAGCCGTCGAGGGAGACCCCGGAACCGCCCGCAAGGTACCGGCGGAGGGCGCTCGCCGTGGTGCCGACGAACGCCTCGGGGACGGCGTCGGCGTCGACCCAGCAGACCTGGTCGTGCTTGCCCGGCTCCCGGTTCTCGGGTTCGCCGGCCCATTCATGGGTGGCAAAAACGACGGTGAGGAAGCCGTTGGGAGCCTCCACGCCCTATGGCCTCTCTTCCGGATCTTGCCGGGGTCGCGGGGTCTGGCACGCACTCCCCCAAGCTCTGCGAGCAGGGGGTACCCCCAGCGGCGTTGTCGTCACTCTCCCCCAAGCTCTCGGCTTCGCTCGAGCAGGGAGGGACCCCCATCGCGCCGCGTCGACTCCCTCCTCCGCCTTGCAGCTGCACGCACCAGACCCCGCTCGGGTCGGCCAGAAGGCGCCGCAGACCGGAGCCGGCCTGATCCGGAAGAAAGACCCCAGGCGCCGTGGATGATGTGGACGACCTCCAGGGCCTCCGGCCGCACGGTCAGGCCCGTCTCCTCGTACAGCTCGCGCACCGCGGTCTCGGTGATGGGCTCGCCGGGTTCGTTCTTGCCGACGGGCAGGTCCCACATGCCCTGGGCGAACTTGGCGTTCCGGCCGCGCCGGAGGACGACGACGCGGTCGGCGGCCCTGTCGTGGACGATGACGGCGGCGACCAGCAGGGTCATGGATCCGAGGGCGGCCCCGAGGGCCCCGGGCCGTTCGCCGGTCGTCCGCCGGACCACGGCAGCTGTCCCTTCGTCGGCGGGGGTGGCGGGCAGCTCAGCCGGTGGACTCACGCCTGACCGGCGGCCGGGACGCGCTCGCCCGATGCCACCAACCGGCCCAGCACCTCGCCGAGTTGCCGACGGGTCCCCACGTCGTCGATGAGGCCGTCCTCGTCGACCGTCCCGCGGTCCACCGGGATCTTCACGCAGGCCGACTCCACGATGTCGGCGCCGGTGTAGCCCAGGACAGCCCGCAGCGTGGCCTCAGCGCCTTGGCCGCGGTGCGGTGCCGCCGCGTTGACCCAGGCCACCGGCTTGTCGCAGATCTCGGTGCCGCCGACCGTCCAGTCCAGCAGGTTCTTGAACGAACCCGGCAGGGTGCCCGCGTACTCCGGCGTGCAGATCAGGACGGCCGCCGCCCGGTCGATCGCCGCCCGCAGCCCCACCACGGGTGCCGGCAACGGGTCGGTGTCGTCGTCGGGGTTGAAGTGCGGAAGCTCCGCCAGACCGTCGTACATGACGGCACGTACCTTCGCGGAGGGCGCCACGGCCTGCGCGGTGCGCAGCAGGGCCTCATTGGTGGAACCGGCGCGCAGGCTCCCCGACAGCAACAGAATCACCGGTAAGGCGGGCATCCGCTCAACCTACTCCCCTGGCAGCGCCTGCGGTCAACAACATCCCCGTGTGTTCTCGACGGGAACCACGCGTGATCGCCTTCTCCGCCCGCTGCTGCATCGCGTGCTCCAGGCGCACCTGCTGCGTGTGGTGCATGGGCAGGTCGGCCACCTCCTCAGGCGCAACCCACTGCAGCTCGGTCGACTCGTCCGAGATCGCCAGTTCGCCACCGACCAAGCGGGCTCGGAAGCAGACGTTGAACTGCCGGCGGACCTCACCGTCGCTGTAGGCGATGACGTGCCGGGGATCGGTGTAGGTCCCGACGAGCCCAGTGATTTCGACATCCAGGCCGGTCTCCTCCTTCACCTCGCGTACCGCGGTCCCGGGCAGCGAGTCGGTCATCTCCATGCCGCCACCGGGGACGCCCAGAGGTCGTTGTCCCGGCGCCGCTGGAGGAGGATGCGCCCTTGGTCGTCGGTGACGAATGCGGAGGCCGCGACCACCATGCTGTTCGGCTGGGGGGCGGCGGGGTCGTCGTAGTACTCGGTGCGGCGAGACATCGCCCTATTCCTCCACTGGTTGGGCCGTGCTCCACACGGCGTCGAAGCTGGCCGCGTAGGTGTCGAACATGCCGTTTCCCTCGACGCGGCGCAGGTGCCAGACCGGCGCCCCGTACGCGTTCACGCCGAAGACGTGCCCGTTCACGAGCATCTGATCGTCTGCGCGGTAGATCGAGTTGTACAGCGTCGTTGTATGCGTGCGGATCTCGACGCCGGGCACCGGGAGCAAGGGCCGGTAGCGCCAGGCGGCACCGCGATTCGATGCCGTGCCCGAACTGTTCCTCGACGCCGCGCTGTTGGACGGCCGGGCTGTCGGCGTCCCCGGCTGCGATCCACCCGCGCGGAGGGCGGAGTGGGACGTGGCACCCGTCCACGCTCCCTGTGCAGTGATCGGTTGTGATTAGGGTGGACCCTAATTTTTGTGATCTTGATGCTTCAACAGACTGCCGATGCGCTGGGGCTAGGTCTCCGGAGAGGGCGCTGAGGTAGAGCCGGGCGGCACCCCACGGGTGGCCGCCCGGTCTCATGTCTGCCGTCCCCTCGGCTGAGCTACGACTGAGCTAGCGATCAAGGAGGCGGGACAAAACGGAAAGACCCCCAGTTCAATGACGAGTTGAACTGGGGGTCTTCCTGTAGGCCCTGTGGGACTCGAACCCACAACCAATGGATTAAAAAGTCCTGGTCAGATCATGCTGGATGGTTCCCGACGGTCCTTCGTCGTCCGGGACCACCCGGTCAAGGCGGGGGTCGAATGATGAGCGGTCTGCTTCATGACGTCTGGTGCCACAACGTCCGCTCACGCATCGCTCACGCACGGCAGGCCCGGCCATCCGGAGCCGTACCCGACCGCGCAGCGGACCATCTTGCGCCCAACAGCGCTCCCTCCGGCAGGCGTCCACCTGCCGAGTCGGCTGCGCTCCTGGTGGTTGCGGGGCTGCCCTGGGCAGTCTGCGGCGCGAACCCGGTACAAGCACGCGAGTTACCCTTGCACGGGGACCTGACCTTCGGTGATCATCTCGCGACAGTGCAGGCGCCGCCGTTACGCAGAACCCCACGCCGGCTGCTCCCGCCTGAGCTACGGCACAAGGAAGCGGCCAGAGTAGGGCTCCATTCATGCAGCGCGGCAACTCCACAGACCGGACAGGGCCCGGACGGCTGCCGGAAGAAGAGGTGGGGCTCGCAGTGCTCCTGCGGGCCTGGCGGGCGCGGGCGGGCCACAGGCTGGGCCTCGGCAAGCCGCTTCCGCAGGTGGAGGTCGCCGCCGAGGTCGGCATGAGCGAACGGTGGTACCGGGACCTCGAACGCGGTGCGACGCCCCGGCTGGACGCCCGGACCCTTACAGCGCTGGCAAACGCGCTGCGGCTGTGCGCGGACGAACGGGCGACCCTCTTCCTCTACGCTGCCGGTGGCGAGCCCTTCCCCGCCGTGTCGCCCCTCGACGGTGTCGACCTGACGCCGCTGCGGCGCCTTCTCGACCTGCAGCCCACGCAGCCCGCCTATCTCACCGACAACGCGTGGAACGTGCTCGGCCACAACGAGGCCATGGCCGAATGGTTCCCGTGGGTGCAGATCCCCGGCGCGAACCTGATCCGCTGGGCGCTGACCGCCCCCGAGGCCCGGGAGCAGCTGGCCGACTGGCCGCGGCACGGGCGGGCGTACCTTGCGATGCTGCGCTACGCCATGGCGCAGTACCCGGGAAATCCTCAACTCACCGAACTCCTGCGGACGGCACTGGCCGACCCCGCGTGCCGGCTGATCTGGGACAACGGCCCGGTCGTCATAGCCAACCGGGACGGGCACACGTTCCGTCTGCGCATCCCCCGCTTCGCTCCGCACTCCGTCGACGTCGTCGCCCAGGTACTGAATCCCCTCGGCTATCCCGGACTTCGGCTCACCTTCCTGAACCTGCTGGCGGGGCCCGATGCGTACACGAGCACCGACCGCCGGAACGGCTGAGCCCTCACACTTGCCGATGGCGGCAATGCTTTCAATAGCAGCCGACCGGCAAAGATTTTCCGGTCCGGCAACCGGCAAATTCCTGCCGGTCTGCTTTCTGCCGCTCGCAACGTAACCGGCAGAACATTGCCGGTCGAATCCGTTGACACTCGCTGCAGCGAGTTGCGAATCTCTGTGTCCACCGGGCTCACTCGTCCGCTCGCGGAGCCCACCTGGCGGTGGACCGCGGGGACGCCCGTCCGTCCCGACCTGGTTCGCTTCCAGATCCGGAACTCGGCTGACAAATACATTCGGGAGCGACCTTGCGTGTCTTCATCAACATCAAGAAGACGACAGGAATACGCAACGACTTGACGAAGGCTGACATCGAGTACGTCGGTCGTCTGATCAATGACCTGCGGAGCCAGAATGGCTGAGCAGAAGATTTCATCGGCCGATGGAAGACAGTCAACTTCTGGAATGCCCGCGAGCGACGGAAAGCAAACGGCCGAAAAGAAGCAGGCCGCGCCTCATCATGTGAACCGGCGCATCATGGCGCTCTCCTGTCTGCTGGTCTTCATGACCCAGATGGCGACCACCATCTACCTGCCCTCGCTGCCCATCGTGGCCCACGACTTCGGAATGTCCCGCAGTTGTGCGGCGCTGTCCATTTCGGCGTTCGTGATCGGCGCCGCGGCCCCGGTGGTCCTGTGGGGCGTGGCGGCGGACCGGTACGGCCGCCGGGGCCCGCTACTGATCTCCCTGGCGCTGTTCGTGCTCACCAGCGCCCTGATCGCACTGATCCAGTCCCCAGAGGGTCTGCTGGTGCTGCGTGCGCTCCAGGGCATCGGCGCCGGAGGCAGCGCGATCATCGCCCGCATCCTGGTGCGTGACCGCTGGAGCGGCGACGAACTGGCCCGACGCCTTTCGGTGCTGTCGATCGCGTTCATCACGGCGATGGGTGGCGGCCAGTTCCTCGGCGGCCTGATCGGCAGGTACTCCCACTGGGAGGCCGGCTTCGTCGTCCTCGCCACGGTCGGCACGGTCGCTGCGGCGCTGACTTTCACCGTGCCGTTCGAGTCGAGCCGTGTCGTGCAGCAGCCGTCGGAGGTGCTGCGGATCTGCCTCACCATCAGCAGGCAGCCCGGATTCTTGTTGCCGGCCCTGGCCGGCGGCGCGGGGTTCGCCACGATCGTGATGCTGCAGGAGGTCAGCCCGTTCGTGCTCCAGGAGCACTTCGGGCTCGCCACCGACCAGTACGGAAGCCTCGGGCTGCTGCTCGGCGCGGCCTACTTCGCCGGGGCGATGACCGTCAACCGCCTGGTGGCCAGGGCGGGTTCAGACCGACTGATGACCGCAGGGTCGATCTTGATGACTGCGGCCGGCGTCCTCATGACGGTGCTGTGGTCGGTGCCCGGTCTGCCGGCCGGCGGCGCCCTGGTGGTCTTCGTCGGGCTGTACTGCGTGACCACGTTCGGGCAGTCCGTGCTGTTCCCCAACAGCATGGCCACCGCCGTCAGCAGCCAGCACAGCCACGGCGCCTACGCAGTCTCCCTGTGCGGCTTCCTCCAGCAGTCGATGGCGGGCGTGGCCGCGGCCAGCGCCGCGCTGCTGCACGCCGACCTCGCCTGGGCCACGGTCGCTGCCGCTCTGGGGGCCGCTGCCTGGCTCATGACCCGGATCGCCGTCCCCTAGGGGACACCCACACGCGCCGACTCCCCGAACTGGACCGCGAGATCGCCGAGAAGGCGGCAGATCTCATCCTCCGGTCCCGTCGGGCACTGGCAGCCGCTCCGCAGGTCGGTGACACCCCCGCTCACGCACGGGCCCGGAGACTCCGCAGCGCCCGAGCCGGCTGATGCCGACCCGGGCGCTGCGTAGCAGGTCAGAGGGTGTTTCCCTCCCCCGCCACCGGTAGGCCCTGTGGGACTCGAACCCACAACCAATGGATTAAAAGTCCACTGCTCTGCCAATTGAGCTAAGGGCCCTGGCGATGTTGCCTGTCCGAGCATAGCCGGAGGTGGCCGTGTCTCCGATCGGGTATCGGGGACACGGCCGCGTCGAAGGGTGGAGACGGGGGGTCTGATCACGTTTCGGCGGGGGCGGGAGACCGCTTCAGGAACCAGTGGCGGGCCGAGACCAGCCACCAGGTCGCGGAGAAGCCGAGGACCGCCAGGACCGCGAACGGGGCGTAGTTGAAGGTCTTCCAGGTGACGGGGGAGACCTGGGGGAGCATGAACAGAACGGTGATCACGCCCACCCAGATCACCGAGACCACGCCGACCGGGGACGACCAGCGGCCCAGGTGCCAGGGGCCGCGTTCGAAGGCGGCGCCCTTGCGGAGGCGGAGGAAGGTCGGGATGACGTAGGCGATGTAGAGGCCGATCACCGCGATGGAGGTCACCGCCGCGTAGGCCGTGGAGTTGATGAGGTAGGGGAGGCCGAGGACGAGGGCGCCCAGGGCCGCCAGCCAGACCGCGGCCACGGGGGTGCGGGTGCGGGGGCTGACCGTGTGCCAGACGCGGGAGAAGGGCAGCGCGCCGTCCCGGGAAAAGGCGTAGATCATGCGGCTGTTGGCGGTGACGGAGGCCATCCCGCAGAAGAGCTGGGCGCCGATCACCACCAGGAGCAGGAGCTTGCCGGTCGTCGCGCCCAGGGCGTCCAGGAGGATCTGGGCGGGGGGCGCGCCGGTGGGGGACGCCAGCTCCTTGTCGTAGGACTGGATGGCGAAGGTGAAGCCGAGCAGGAGGACGAAGCCCGCGATCCAGGAGGTCCAGATGGAGCGGACGATGCCCTTCGGGCCCGCCGTGGAGGCGTCGTGCGTCTCCTCGGTCATGTGGGCCGAGGCGTCGTAGCCGGTGAAGGTGTACTGGGCCATCAGGAGGCCGAGCAGGACGACGTAGAAGCCGTTGTCCCAGCCCGTCTCGTTGACGAACTTCGTGAACACGAAGGACGTCGACTGGTGGTGGTCGGGGACGAAGGTGAGCGCGCCGACGATGACCGCCACGCCCAGCACGTGCCACCAGACGCTCACGCTGTTGAGGAGGGCGACGATGCGGACGCCGAAGGTGTTCAGCAGGCCGTGCAGGAGCAGGATCGCGGCGAAGAGCAGGATCGTGCGGCCCGGGGTCACCGTGAAGCCGAACTGGAGGTTCAGGTAGGCGCCGAGGAAGTAGGCCGCGCCGAAGTCGATGCCGGCGGTCACCGCCACCTGGCCCAGCACGTTGAACCAGCCTGTGAACCACGCCCACGCCGCCGCCGAGCGCTCGGGGGCGAGCCGGTGGGCCCAGAAGTACAGGCCCGCCGACGTGGGGTAGGCGGAGCAGATCTCGGCCATCGAGAGGCCCACGAACAGGGTCATCAGGCCGACCGCCACCCAGCCCCAGGTGATCACCGCCGGGCCGCCGGTCACCATGCCGAAGAGGTACAGGGTGAGGCATCCGGACAGGACCGAGATGATCGTGAAGGAGACGGCGTAGTTCGAGAACGCCGACATACGGCGGGCGAGGACCTGGGTGTAGCCGAGCTGGGCGAGCCGCTCCTCGTCCGACAGCCCGCTCTCCGTCGTGCCATGCGTGTCGCTTGTCATGCCCCCAGCGATTCCCGTACCGGGGGCGTGACATGCGTCACTCGATGGCCGAAAGGGGGCGAGGGAAACGCCAAGGGCCCGTACGAACGATGTCGTACGGGCCCTTGTCAGGTCATTCGGTGTCAGCCGTTGCGCTTCCAGCGCGGCTTCTCGTCACGGCGGAACGAACCGGTGCCGGTGCCGCGGTGGTCGTCACGACGGCCGGCCGGGCGCTCGTGGCCGCCGGAGCGGAAGCCGCCGGCGGGGCGGTCGCCCTGACGGTCGCGGTTGAAGGGACGGTCGCTGCCACGGTGGCCGCCACGGTCGTCACGGCGCTCGAAGGTACGGCCGCCACGGTCGCCACCGCGGTCGCCGCCGCGGTTGAAGCCGCCGCGGTCGTCACGGTTGAAGCCGCCACGGTCGCCACCGCGGTCGTCACGACGCTCGAAGGTACGGCCGCCACGGTCGCCGCCACGGTCGTCACGACGGTCGCGGTTGAAGCCGCCACGGTCGCCGCCGCGGTCGTCGCGGTTGAAGCCGCCACGGTCGTCACGACGCTCGAAGGTACGGCCGCCACGGTCGCCACCGCGGTCGCGGTTGAAGCCGCCACGGTCGTCACGGTTGAAGCCACCACGGTCGCCACCGCGGTCGTCACGACGCTCGAAGGAACGGCCGCCACGGTCACCGCCACGGTCGTCACGACGGTCGCGGTTGAAGCCGCCACGGTCGCCGCCACGGTCGTCACGACGCTCGAAGGAACGGCCGCCACGGTCGCCACCGCGGTCGCGGTTGAAGCCGCCACGGTCGTCACGACGCTCGAAGTTGCCCCGCTCGTCGCGGCGCTGACGCGACTCGTACGCCTGACGCTCGGCCTGCTCCGCGGCAGCGGCGGCCTGAGCCGCCGCCTCCGCCTCGGCGGCCTGCTCGGCGACGGCCTCGGCGGCAGCCGCCACGGCGGCCTCCGGGTCCTCGCCACGCTCGCGCGCCGCACGGGCCACCAGACGGTCGGCCTCCCCGCGCAGCTCGACGGCGCGACGCTGCGCGCGCTCCAGCTCCTTGGTGAGGCTCGAGACCTCACGCTCGGCCTGCTGCGCGGCGTTGCCCGCGGACTCGGCCTGGACCTCGGTCATCGACCGGGCGCCGGTGATGTCGGCGACCTCGGGCTCGAAGGCGTCACCCGAGTTGATGATGTGACGCGAGGCGTCGACGCCCGCGTCCTCCATCAGCCGGAAGATCTGGCGGCGCTGGTGCGGCAGCGACAGCGACACGACCGTGCCGGTGCGGCCGGCGCGGGCCGTACGGCCGGAGCGGTGCAGGTAGTCCTTGTGGTCGCCCGCCGGGTCGACGTTCAGGACCAGGTCGATGCCGTCGACGTGGATGCCGCGCGCGGCGACGTCGGTGGCGACGAGCGCGTTGACGTAGCCGTCCTTGAAGTCGGCCAGCGTCCGCGTACGCGCTCCCTGCGTCATGCCGCCGTGCAGCGCGTCGGCCTTCACACCGGACTCGCGCAGCTGCTCGGCGATGCGGTCGGCGCCCAGCTGGGTGCGGACGAAGATGATCGTGCGGCCCTTGCGGGAGGCGATCGCGGCGGTGACCGGCGCCTTGTCCTTGGGCTTCACGATGAGGATGTGGTGCGACATGGTCGTCACGGCGCCCTGGGCGGCGTCGACCTCGTGCGAGACCGGGTCGACCAGGTAGCGCTTGACCAGCGTGGAGATCTCGTTCTCCATGGTGGCCGAGAAGAGCATGCGCTGGCCGCCGGCCGGGACCTGGTCGAGCAGCTCGGTGACCTCGGGCAGGAAGCCCAGGTCGGACATCTGGTCGGCCTCGTCGAGGACCGCGACCTGCACGTCCTCGAGGGAGCAGGCGCCGCGGTTGATGAGGTCGCGCAGACGGCCCGGGGTGGCGACGAGGGCGTCGACGCCGCGCTCGAGGGCGTAGATCTGGTTCCCCATCGAGGTACCGCCGCAGACGACCTTCATCTTCAGGCCGAGGACGTCACCGTACGGCTGGAGAGCGTCGGCGACCTGCATGGCCAGCTCGCGGGTCGGGGTCAGGATGATCGCGCGGGGGCGCTTCTTCTCGGTGCGCCCGCCGGCCAGCCTGGCCAGGGTGGGCAGACCGAAGGAGAGGGTCTTGCCGGAGCCGGTACGGCCACGGCCGAGGATGTCCTTGCCGGTCAGGGCGTCCGGGATGGTCGCGGCCTGGATCGGGAAGGGGGTGGTGACACCGTTCTGCGCCAGCTTGCGCACGATGCCCTCGGGAAGCCCGAGGTCGGCGAAGGTGATCTGCGGGGTGGTGTCGGAAGCGTCGTTGGTTTCGGTGCTGTCAGTGGTCTCGAGGACCTCGGTCGCGTCGGGCGCCTCGGTCACGAGGGTGTCCTCGTGCTCGGCGTCGTTCTCGGACACGACGAACTGATCAGTGCTGGAAACGGACATGCGAATGCGAATACCTTCCGGAGTCTCTTCGGCACGCGCCCGTCAACTCCGTGATTCGCACACGACCGCCTCAATGCGGTCCGCCACGGCAAGGGAGAGTACGCGCCACACGGCGCGCTCTACGATGGCGCCGGGCAAATGGGATCAAACGATCTACCACCATACGCACCCACCACCCCTCAAGGCAAACCGAGCCGCATCGCCTCAGGTCAGCGGGGATCCGCCCCTCACGCGGGCACTCCCGCCGCGGGCGCCGGCTCCCGCTGGACCAGCTGCGGGCCCGGCTCCTCGTGCGCCGAGGAGGACGGCTCGGCGGACGGCGGCTCCGAGGCCGGCGGGGGCGGGGTGGACGCCGGGGGCTCGGGTGGCGCGGAGGTCTCCGGAGCCGTCGGCGGGGCAACGGTCGGTGCAGGGTCGCCCGGTCCCGTGCTCCGGCCCGGCTTCGACGGTGTCGCCGGCTCGCCGTGCGGCCCGGACGGGCTCGCGGAGTCCGGGTCCGGCTTCCCCGGCCCGGCCTTGCCGCCGTGCCCGCGCTTGCCGTCACCGGCCGCGCCACCGGACCCGCGCCCGTCGCCGCCGCCCACCGGGCCGCCGCCGGACGCGCCGTCGCCGCGCTGTCCCGCCGAGTGCGCGGGCCTGGCCGGTCCGGCGTCGTCACCCACGCTCACACAACCTGCGGCCGCCGTGACGGCCAGCACCGTGACGGCCAGTCGGACGGGTACGTACAAGGGGCGCACGGCGGCCACCTCCGGAGGCGAGGGAAGGACTCAACCTCCCCAACTCCCGCCGCCCGCAAGAGGACACGCCCGCTGTTCGAGCCTTCTCACCCGTAGCCGAGGGCGTGCAGCCGGGCTTCGCCGATGCCGAAGTGGTGGGCGATCTCGTGCACCACGGTCACCTCCGTCTCCGCGACGACCTCCTCGCGGGTCTCGCACATCCGCAGTGTCGGCCCCCGGTAGATGGTGATCCGGTCGGGCAGGACGCCCGCGTACCACTCGCCCCGGTCGGTCAGCGGGGTGCCCTCGTACAGGCCGAGCAGCTCGGGATCGTCGGCGGACGGCTCGTCCTCGACGAACACCGCGACGTTGTCCATCAGCCTCGTCAGCTCCGGCGGAATCCGGTCGAGCGACTCGGCGACCAGTTCCTCGAACTCCTCGCGCGTCATCTCCAGCACACGGCCATTGTCCGGTACGTACGGCACCCGCGTACGGCCGTGGCATACCGCCGCATATCCGCGCCGGACCCTGGGCATACGGCACCAATGGCCCGCGCCCCCCTCGCAGCCCTGGACCGCCTGCTGAACCGGACCGCCCCGCGGGTCCGGCGCACCCGCCGTCCGCTTCCCGCCCTCGAACTCGCCGCCCGGCCCAGCCTCTGGCCGCGGGCGCTGGGTCTCACCGCGGTCGTGCTCGCCGGGGCCTGGCTGGGCCTGCTGGTGGTGGGCAGCGTCCGGGTGCCGGTCGGGCCGATGGACACCACGATGGCGCTGCGGCCCTCCCTCAGCGGGGGCACGAAGATCAACGTGGCGCCGCTGGGCGCCCTGGCCCTGGACAGCCACGTCGCGCCCGTCCGCCTGGACGTCGACGTCGACCGGCTCGACCCGGCGCGCTCGCGGGCCCTCGTCGACCACCCGGAGCGGCTGTCCGGGCTCCAGGACGAGGTCGCCCAGGACATCGAGCACGGCACGCTCGACCTGGCGGTCCGCTCGGGCGTGGCCGTGGTGGCCGGAGCGACGGCCCTCGGCCTGGCCGTCTACCGCCGCGCGCGCCCCGCCCTGGCGGCCGGCGGACTGGCCCTCACCCTGCTCGCGGCCTCGGGGGCGTCGGCGTACGCCACCTGGAACCCGGACTCGGTGCTGGAGCCGAGGTTCTCCGGGCTGCTGTCCTCGGCGCCTTCCCTGGTGGGCAACGCGCGCAGCATCGTCACCGAGTTCGACGTGTACCAGCAGGAACTGGCCCGTCTGGTGACGAACGTGACGAAGCTGTACGACACCGCCTCCACGCTCCCGGCCTACCAGCCGGACCCCTCCACCATCCGGGTCCTGCACGTGTCGGACATCCACCTCAACCCGGCGAGCTGGAAGATCATCGGCTCGCTGGTGGAGCAGTACAAGGTGAACGTGATCGTCGACTCCGGCGACACGATGGACCACGGCACGGCGGCGGAGAACGGCTTCCTGGACCCGGTCGGGGACCTGGGCGTGCCCTATGTGTGGGTCAGGGGCAACCACGACTCGCGCACCACCCAGCGGTACCTGGACCGGTTCAGGAACGTGCACGTCCTGGACGACGGGCGGGCCGAGACGGTGGCGGGACTGCGGTTCGCGGGCACCGGCGATCCGCAGTTCACCCCGGACCGCGCCGCCGTACCGGGCGGTGACGCGGCGGAGCGGCTGGCGGGCGCCCGGCTGGCGACGGCACTGCGGGACCAGCGGGCCGCGGGCACCCCGGTCGACATCGCCGTCGCCCACGAGCCGGCGGCGGCCCGCGAGACGGACGGCACGGTGCCGCTCGCCCTGTGCGGGCACCTGCACCACGAGGGGACGGAGATCCTGCCCTACGGCACCCGGCTGCGCATGGAGGGCTCGACCGGCGGCAGCGGTCTGCGCGCGGTGGAGCACCAGTACCCGGCCCCGGTCGAGGCGTCGATCCTCTACCTCGACCGGGACAGCCACCGGCTGCAGGCGTGGGACGAGATCAGGCTCGGGGGGCTCGGACAGACGACGGCCGAGGTCAGCCGGCACCTGCCCAGGGAGAACCAGCCGGGCGCGACCCCGGCCCCCTCCCCCGGCCAGGGGTCCGGCTCGCCGTCAGGCTCCGTGTCCGACTCCGGATCCCGTACGGCGTCCGGCTCGGTGTCAGGCCCCGGATCCCGTACGGCGTCCGGCTCTCCGGGCGTCCCGTCACCCACCTCGCCGTAAACCGTTTTGGCGATCCCCGCCGCCATCACCTATGCTTCTCACGTCCCCGACGCGCTGCAAAGCGCCCAGGCGGGCCGATAGCCCTCATCGTCTAGCGGCCTAGGACGCCGCCCTTTCAAGGCGGTAGCACGGGTTCGAATCCCGTTGGGGGCACCACAACCAGCTTTTCACGCTTCAGCCCGCCCGCCCAGGGCGGGTTTTTGCGTTTCCGCCCCGCTCCGGTGCTGCCGGTACGTCTCGGCCGGCAGCAGGGGGCCGTAGGGGCAAGAGCCGTAGGAGCAGCGGCCGTGAGGGGTGCGGTGCGGCCGGCCGGTCCCGTGGTGTGCGGCTCAGGCCGCCACCGGGGTGTCCTGCTCGGCCGGCTTCTGCTCGGCCGGCTTCTCCGCGGAGGTGCGCAGCAGCCACGCGGCGACGAAGCCGCCGAGCAGGACCGCGACCGCGCCGATCAGCTGGGCGGTGGTCAGGCTGTCGCGGAAGGCCTCGTGGACCTGGTGCGCGGCGCCCTGTCCGCCGGCCGCGAGCGCCTCGGGCAGGGAGCGGGCCGCCGCGTGCGGGATTCCGGCGGGCAGGCCGCCGGCGAAGCCGACGGTGAGCACGGCACCCAGGATGGCGACGCCGAGGGAGTTGCCGAGTTCGCTGATGGTGCCCATCAGACCGGATCCGACGCCTGCCTTCTCCGGCGGGATGGAGGTCATCACCGCGCCTGCCATGGCCGGCTTGGCGCAGGCGACGCCGCCGCCCATCAGCACCAGGCCGAGCATGATGCCCAGGTAGGAGCCGTTGTGGCCGAGCACCGCGATGGAGGCGAGACCGGCCGACATCAGGCTCAGGCCGAGGGCGGTCGCGGCGGGCGCCGAGAGCTTGGTGGTCAGGCGCATGCCGACGCCGGTGAGGTTGAGCAGGACCAGGGTCACGGCCATCGGAGCCAGCCGCAGACCGGCCTCCAGCGGGCCGTAGCCGAGCACGAACTGCAGGTGCTGGGTCAGCAGGAACAGCGAGCCGGCCAGGCCGAAGGCGACCAGGACACCGCCGGAGACGGCGCCGCGGAAGCGGGGGTCGGAGAAGAAGGACAGGTCGAGCAGCGGGTGCGGGGTGTGGCGCTCCCACAGCAGGAACGCGGTCATGAACACCAGGGCGATGGCGCCGGGGAGCAGGGTGCGGCCGGAGGTCCAGCCGTGCCCGGGGCCCTGGATGATCGCGTAGACGAAGGCCGTCATGCCGACCGTGGAGAGCACCGCGCCGAGCAGGTCGGGGCGGTCTCCGTGCGGGTCCTTGGACTCCGGGACCATCTTGACCACGGCGACCAGGCCGATCAGGCAGACCGGGACGTTGACCAGGAAGACCGAGCCCCACCAGAAGTGGGCGAGCAGGACACCGCCGACGACGGGGCCGAGCGCGAGGCCGAGCGAGGCCACACCGGTGATCACGGACAGCGCCTGGGGCAGGAAGTCCTGGTCGAAGGTGCGGACGATGATCGCCATGTTGGTGGCCAGCAGGAAGCTGCCGCCGACGCCCATGCCGGCCCGGGCCGCGATCAGCTGACCGGGGTCGGTGGCGAAGGTGGCGGCGAGGGAGCCGAGCCCGAAGAAGACGAGGCCGAGCATCTGCACGAGCCGGCGTCCGTAGCGGTCGGCGAAGCCGCCCGCCGCGATCAGCAGACCCGCCTGGGCCAGCGAGTAGGCGCCGATGACCCACTGCGTCTGCGCGGTGGTCGCGCCCAGCTCCTTGGTCAGGGACGGGACGGCGACGTTGAGGATGGTGTTGTCGAGGATGACGACGAGCTGCACCAGGCAGACGACGGCGAGGATCAGCCATCGGTCCGCGCGGCGCTGCGCCTGCGGCTGGGACACGGCCCACTCCATTCGGTTGCTGCGACGGGGGCAATTGCTGCGGCGAGGGAGTCTTGCACTGTGTTCAAGTACGACGTTAGGGCCGACTTACACGTTGTGCAAGTGACATCTTGAACTTTGTGCAACCCGAAGTCCTGATCTAGCCTGACCCCATGCCGCGTGACACGTTGACCAGGGAACAGATCGTCCGGGCCGCGATCGGGCTGCTGGACGCCGAAGGCCTCGAAGGCCTGAACATGCGCAGCCTGGGCAAGCGGCTGAACTCCGCCGCCACCGCGGTCTACTGGCACGTCAAGAACAAGGACAACCTCGTCGTCCTGGCCTGCAACGAGGTGTGGAACGAGGTCGGACTGCCCGACCTCGCCGCCGTCGGCTGGCGCGCGGCCGCCGAGCGGATGGCCACGGACCTGTACGCGATGCTGACCAGGCATCCGTGGCTGGTCCAGGCCTTCGCGTCCCAGCCCCTCTACGGCGAGAACAAGGCCCGGCACGACGACCACAGCCTCGCGGTCTACGAGCTGGCCGGCTTCCAGGGGGCCGAGGCCGACCAGGCGGCCGGCGCGGTCTTCACGTACGTGCTCGGCCACGCCCTGAGCCTGTCCGCCACCGTCTCCGTGGAGCGTCGGCTGACCCACGGCGGCGAGAACGCCCAGGCCCTCATGCGGGAGTCGCTGACCAAGATGACCGAGATCGCCCAGCAGTTCCCGCGACTGCGGGAGAGGCTGGACGCCTACGCCGACAAGGACTACGGCGCCGCCCCGAGCCAGAGCTTCGAGGTCGGCCTCCAAGCCCTCCTGGACGGCCTGGAGATCCGGCTCGGCGACCGCCGGCTCCCCCAGCCGGCGGCGGCCGGCGGAGAAACCCTGGACAGCCCGCATCGATGACTCCCGTCGACGGGGGACCGCACGGTGCGGCCCCTCGGCCTCTTCGGCACGGCCACGACGTCAGGAGCCGGCACTATCGCCCGGTTATCGGCGGCTTATCGCCCGCCGACCTGCGGAGCGGGATGCCGGTGGCACGTACTTGCACATCGTTCAAGTGAAGCCCCGCAGTCGACTTGCACTTAGTTCAATCCCTAGGTGAGGAGATCGTCGTGTCCCAGCAGCATCTTTCGTACGCCGTCGAGGCGGCCGCGAGCGAGTTCGGTGTCCCGGGTGCCGCGGTGGGCATCCTGACCGACGGCCGGGAGATCCACGCGTCCCACGGCGTCACGAGCGTCGGCAACCCGCTGCCGGTGGACGGGCGGACGCTGTTCCACCTGGCGTCGGTGACCAAGACCTACACGGCGACCGCACTCCTGCGCCTGGTCACCGAGGGGAAGGTCGACCTCGACGCCCCCGTACGCCGGTACGTCCCCGAACTGGTCCTCGCCGACGAGGAGTCGGCGGCCGAGATCACCGTGCTCAACCTGCTCAACCACACCTCGGGCCTGGGCTGGAACCTGATCGGCGCCCATGGCAACGGCTCCCTCGCCGGGTTCGTGGCGGCGATGTCCGAGCTGGAGATCATCGCGCCGCCCGGCGCCCGGGCCTCCTACAGCCAGGCCGGCTACAACCTCGCCGGGCGGATCATCGAGAAGGTGACCGGACTGCCGTACGAGAAGGCGGTGGCCGCCCTCGTCCTGGACCCGCTGGGGCTGGACCACACGTTCTTCGACCTGGACGACGTGATGATCCGGCGGTTCGCCGTCGGCCACAACCGTGACGAGGACGGCGAGTTGCGGGCCGCGCGACCGTGGAAGGCGCACCCGGCCGGGGCCCGCGGCGACAACCCGGGCGGCGGCATCGTCTCCTGCGTGGACGACCTGCTGCGCTGGGCCCGCTTCCACCTGGAGGGCGGCGACGGCGTACTGCCCGCCAAGGCGCTGCACGGCATGCGGGAGCAGACCGTCGCGCTGCGCGGCAGCACGCTCGGCGACGGCTTCGGCATCTGCTGGTTCCTGCGCGAGGTGGACGGCGTCCGCACGATCGGGCACGGCGGCTCGGGCAACGGGCAGTTCGCCGAGCTGCTGATCGTCCCCGAACGGAACTTCGCGGTCGTGTCCCTGGCCAACGAGGGCCCCGGCGGCCACCCCTTCAACCAGGCCGTCCTGCGCTGGGCGCTGGAGCACTACCTCGGCCTCACCGAGCACGACCCCGAGCCGGTCCCGTTCGACGCGGAACGCGCGCGGGAGGTCGCCGGACGGTACGAGATCGACGCCATGAACCTCGACATCGCCACCGACGGCGCGGCCCTCACACTCGGCGTCGGCATCAAGCCGGAGATCCGCGCGGCCTCCGACGCCGACATGCCGCCGGACTACGAGCCCGCCGCCATGGGCTTCCTGCCCGGCGACGGCGACGAGTACATCATCACCGAGGGCGGCCTGAAGGGGCAGCGCGGCTACTTCACCCGCGACGACAAGGGCGAGGTCACGGGCGTCGACCTGGCGGGCCGGCTCTTCGGCCGGGCGACGGAGCGGTAGGCGGGCGCACGCGGAGGTGGAGGTGGAGCGGCCGCCCCTGGCGAAGGCGTATCTGAAACAGGAGATCGACGAGGCCCAGCTCTGCTCCGCCCGGAGTGCTTCTACGAACGCCACGCCATCGAGCGGATCAACGGCACCGCAGTCACCCCGGACCGCCACTCCCTCCGCCCGACGGACCCGGCCCCGACCGGACCGGCCCGTACGGCTCGCGGACGCGCAGGGGAGCCCGACCGGCCCCCACGCGTCCGCGCGGAACCCCCCGGTCAGCTCGTTTTCAGAGCACCGCCCCTCCTCTGATACGCTGCTCCAGCAACGTCACCCCAGCGGATGACCACCTCACCACCGGTGAAAATCACGTTGGGTAAGCGTTCGATCGTGTGCGACACTGTCGTACACAGCGCCTGGTCCTGTGGAGCAGTTTGGAGTGCTCGCCACCCTGTCAAGGTGGAGGCCGCGGGTTCAAATCCCGTCAGGACCGCTGAGGTTTCACGTGAAACCTCGTGGCTGGGTAGCTCAGTTGGTACGAGCGATCGCCTGAAAAGCGATAGGTCGCCGGTTCGACCCCGGCCCCAGCCACAGCTAAGGCCCCGATCTTCGGATCGGGGCCTTGTTGTATGTCGCGGGTCGTACGTCGCGTCGGCGGGGACCTGCGACTCGGTCCCGCAGACCCAGCCCCGCGGACCCAGCCCCGCGGACCCACACCCACCAGCCACGTCGGCCGATGACCGATCACGGTACGGGCTGCTCGCGGTGGCCGCCGGCAGTCCGGCGATCGCCGGGTCCGCCCCCTCCGCGCCGCCCGCTCCGGGCACCTCCTGAGGGTCCGGGGCAATTTTCGTTCGCCAGGAATTTCCCCGAGGTGAGATCCTGGATCTCGTATGTCTACGCACCCTGCCCCCGCCCTCGGCGCCCTCGCCCCCCGTCTGACCGAGCTGTCGCTGCGTGATGCGCACCGGCTCGGGCGGCGGCTCGAAGGCGCACGCAAGATCCGCAAGCCGGAGGCCCGTGCCACCGTCCTCGCCGAGATCGAGGCCGAGGTCGGCAAGGCCGAGATCCGCATGGACGAGCGGCGCTCCCGTGTGCCCGCCGTCAGCTATCCCGAGCAGCTGCCCGTCAGCCAGAAGAAGGACGTGATCGCGGCCGCCATCCGCGATCACCAGGTCGTCATCGTCGCCGGTGAGACCGGGTCCGGAAAGACCACCCAGATCCCGAAGATCTGCGTGGAGCTGGGCCGCGGAGTGCGCGGCATGATCGGGCACACGCAGCCCCGTCGTATCGCCGCCCGCACCGTCGCCGAGCGCGTGGCGGACGAGCTGAAGACGCCGCTGGGCGAGGCCGTCGGCTGGAAGGTCCGCTTCACCGACCAGGTGAACCCGGACGCCACCTTCATCAAGCTGATGACGGACGGCATCCTGCTCGCCGAGATCCAGACCGACCGCGAGCTGCGCGCCTACGACACGATCATCATCGACGAGGCCCACGAGCGGTCCCTCAACATCGACTTCCTGCTCGGCTACCTCGCCCAGCTGCTGCCGAAGCGCCCGGACCTCAAGGTCGTCATCACCTCGGCGACCATCGACCCCGAGCGCTTCTCCCGGCACTTCGGCGACGCCCCGATCATCGAGGTCAGCGGGCGGACCTACCCGGTCGAGGTGCGCTACCGGCCCCTCCTGGAGGAGGACGCCGAGGACGCCGACCGCGACCAGATCACCGCGATCACCGACGCCGTCGAGGAGCTGATGGCGGAGGGGAAGGGGGACATCCTCGTCTTCCTCTCCGGCGAGCGGGAGATCCGGGACACGGCCGACGCGCTGGAGAAGAAGAAGTACAGATTCACCGAGGTGCTGCCGCTGTACGCGCGGCTCTCGCACGCCGAGCAGCACCGCGTCTTCCAGCCGCACACCGGACGCCGGATCGTGCTCGCGACCAACGTCGCCGAGACCTCCCTGACCGTCCCCGGCATCAAGTACGTCATCGACCCCGGCTTCGCCCGGATCAGCCGCTACAGCCACCGCACCAAGGTCCAGCGGCTGCCCATCGAGCCGGTCTCCCAGGCCAGCGCCAACCAGCGCAAGGGCCGCTGCGGCCGTACCTCCGACGGCATCTGCATCCGGCTGTACGCCGAGGACGACTTCCTCGCCCGGCCGGAGTTCACCGACGCGGAGATCCTGCGCACCAACCTGGCTTCCGTCATCCTGCAGATGACCGCGGCCGGCCTCGGCGAGATCGAGAAGTTCCCCTTCATCGACCCGCCGGACCACCGCAACATCCGCGACGGCGTCCAGCTGCTCCAGGAACTGCACGCCCTCGACCCGGACCAGAAGGACCCGCGCAAGCGGCTCACGGACACCGGCCGCAAGCTGGCCCAGCTGCCCGTCGACCCGCGCCTGGCCCGGATGGTCCTGGAGGCCGACAAGAACGGCTGTGTGCGCGAGGTCATGGTGATCGCGGCCGCCCTGTCGATCCAGGACCCCCGCGAGCGCCCGGCCGAGAAGCAGGCCCAGGCCGACCAGCAGCACGCCCGCTTCAAGGACGAGACCAGCGACTTCCTCGCCTACCTGAACCTGTGGCGGTACGTCCGCGAGCAGCAGAAGGAGCGCGGCTCGTCCTCCTTCCGCCGGATGTGCAAGCAGGAGTATCTGAACTTCCTGCGCATCCGCGAGTGGCAGGACATCTACGTCCAGCTGCGCACGGTCGCCAAGCAGATGGGCATCCACCTGAGCGAGGAGGACGCCCCCGCCGACCGCGTCCATGTCTCCCTGCTCGCCGGCCTCCTCTCCCACATCGGGATGAAGGACGTGAAGGACGGCAACAAGAACGAGTACCTGGGCGCCCGCAACGCCAAGTTCGCGGTCTTCCCCGGCTCGTCGCTGTTCAAGAAGCAGCCGAAGTTCGTCATGTCCGCCGAGCTGGTGGAGACCAGCCGCCTCTGGGCGCGGGTCAACGCCAAGATCGAGCCGGAGTGGGTCGAGCCGCTCGCCGGACACCTGCTGAAGCGGACGTACAGCGAACCGCACTGGGAGAAGGACCAGGCGGCGGTGATGGCGTACGAGAAGGTGACGCTGTACGGCGTCCCGATCGTCGCCCAGCGCAAGGTGAACTACGGCCGGATCGACCCCGAGGTCAGCCGCGAGCTGTTCATCCGCAACGCGCTCGTCGAGGGCGACTGGCGCACGCACCACAAGTTCTTCGCCGACAACCGCAGGCTGCTGAGCGAGGTCGAGGAGCTGGAGCACCGGGCGCGGCGCCGGGACATCGTCGTGGACGACGAGACGCTGTTCGACTTCTACGACCAGCGGGTGCCCGAACACGTCGTCTCCGGCGCCCACTTCGACTCGTGGTGGAAGCACAAGCGGCACGAGGAGCCGGAGTTCCTGGACTTCGAGCGGGAGATGCTCATCCGGGAGTCGGCGGAGGCGGTCACCAAGGCCGACTATCCGGACTCCTGGCACCAGGGCGCGCTCAAGTTCCGGGTGACGTACCAGTTCGAGCCGGGCGCGGACGCGGACGGCGTGACCGTGCACATCCCGCTCCAGGTGCTCAACCAGGTCACGGACGAGGGCTTCGACTGGCAGATCCCGGGCCTGCGCGAGGAGGTGGTGACGGAGCTGATCCGTACGCTGCCCAAGCCGGTCCGCCGCAACTACGTGCCGGCGCCGAACTACGCGAAGAAGTTCCTGGAGCGCGCGGTGCCCCTCCAGGAGCCGCTCACGGCCACGATGGCCCGGGAGCTGAAGCGGATGGTCGGTGTCCCCTTCGACGCGGACGACTTCGACTGGGACAAGGTCCCGGACCATCTGAAGGTCACCTTCCGCATCGTCGACGAGCGGCGTCGCAAGCTGGCCGAGGACAAGGACCTGGAGGCGCTGAAGCTCCGGCTGAAGCCGAAGGCCCGCCAGGCCCTCTCCCAGGCCGCGGCGGCGACCGCCTCCCGGCAGGGCGGGGAGTCCCTGGAGCGCGGCGGCCTGACCGACTGGACGATCGGCACGCTCACCCGCGTCTTCGAGACGCGCCGGGCCGGGCAGCCGGTGAAGGCGTATCCGGCGCTGGTGGACGACGGCGACACGGTCTCGGTCCGCCTCTTCGACACGGAGGAGGAGCAGGCCGAGGCGATGTGGCGGGGCACCCGGCGGCTCATCCTGCGCAACATCCCGGTGAACCCGGCCAAGTTCGCGTCGGACAAGCTGACGAACGCGCAGAAGCTCGCGCTCTCCGCCAATCCGCACGGCTCGGTCCAGGCCCTGTTCGACGACTGCGCGATGGCGGCCGCGGACAAGCTGATCGCGGACTTCGGCGGCCCGGCGTGGGACGAGGAGTCGTTCCGGCGGCTGTACGACAAGGTGCGCGCGGAGATCGTCGACACGACGGTCCGCACGGTCGGCCAGGTGCAGCAGGTCCTCGCGGCCTGGCAGGCCTGTGAGCGGCGCCTGAAGGGCGTACGCAGCCCCGTGCTGCTGGCGAACCTGACGGATGTGCGGGGGCAACTGGACGCCCTGGTGAAGCCCGGGTTCGTGACCTGGGCGGGGATACGCCGGCTGCCCGATCTCATGCGCTACCTGGTGGCCGCGGACCGGCGCCTGCAGCAGATGCCGACCGGCGTGCAGCGGGACACCACCCGCATGGAGAAGATCCACGAGATGCAGGACGAGTACGCCTGGCTGCTGGAGCAGCTCCCGAAGGGCCGGCCGGTGCCCCAGGGGGTCCTGGACATCCGCTGGATGATCGAGGAGCTCCGGGTCAGCTATTTCGCCCACGCGCTGGGCACGGCGTATCCCGTCTCCGACAAGCGGATCGTGAAGGCGATCGACGCGGCGGTTCCGTGACCGACGAGGTACGGAGGGTGAGTTCGACCTCGGCCCTCACCCTCCTGTACAGTCTGTCTCGCAGCGCAACGCAGGAGAAAAAGCGCCGCGAAACCTGGTCCTGTGGAGCAGTTTGGAGTGCTCGCCACCCTGTCAAGGTGGAGGCCGCGGGTTCAAATCCCGTCAGGACCGCAGAACAGAAGGCCCTCATCCCGCTGGGATGGGGGCCTTCTGCCGTACCCGGCCCGCCCCAGGGCGCGTTCGCACCCCGCGACCACACTCCCGGCCCGCCCCCGACGTGCCCGGCCGCCTTCCCAGCCGTCCCCTCGGCCGCCGAGGACGGCCGGCGACGGTCCGTGAAGGTCCGTGAAGGTACGGGGTCGGCCGAAGACGGCCCGGCGAGGCCACAGGCGCCCTTGACGGCGCCACACTCGACCGGTACCCAGAAACCAGGGCCCGTCCCCCCGTGCGGCCCCTGGAGGTGGCATATGGCGGCGTCGGTCAGGCATGAGACGCGGGCGCTCCTGAGGGCGCACCTGTCGGCCGCCTCGTCCTACCGGCACGCGACCCGCCACTGCCGTGTCTGCCATCAGCTGCTGCGGCTGGCCATGGACGCCGGACCGTACGTCCAGGACGCGGGCGAGGAGGTCGCCGAGGACGAGGGCTCCCGTGGCGCGTGACTGTCGACAGCCCCAACAGCCGCACGGGCGTGGGGTGGTGGAACGTCCAACTCCACTAGCGCACACATGCCGACGGCAACAAGCGGACCGGCGTGTGACGGGTGTCACCACATGAGTTTTTGAAACGGCGTCGCTTACCACCCTCATACAACTGGTCAATTTAATATGTGCAATTGCACTCATCCCGAGAGCCTCGCACAGCCGTTCCGACACCCCTCCCCAGACTCCGACAAGGCCGCTCACCAAGGCCTCACGACACCCCCGACCAGCGCACAAAAAAGATCGCGCTGGACTCGGCGGAGTCCAGCGCGATCTACGACGCACCCTGTGCTGCTTGCCTTGAACGTTCCGTTCGGCGTGGGCGTGAGGCCTGTTGGGGCAGGCCCCTCGTCGCTTGGAGCTGTGGTTCAGGCGCCTCGACCGGTTGGGGGAACGGCCGGATTGCCCGGTTATGCGGCTGTTCAGGCCTCGCTGCGCTGCTGCGGGATGCCCGCGAGCAGTGCGCGGACCTCGGCCTCGCGGTAGCGGCGGTGCCCGCCGAGCGTACGAATCGACGTCAGCTTGCCGGCCTTCGCCCACCGCGTGACCGTCTTCGGGTCAACACGGAACATCGTGGCGACCTCAGCCGGGGTCAGCAGCGGCTCGGCATCAGGGGTGCGAGCGGTCATGAGCGGCCTCCTCGGGAGAACCGAACCTTCTCGGTTCTTTCCTCTAAATTCTGCACCTTGACCCGCGTTGCCCGAAATGGCGGACGCGAGTCGAGTCGGTTATAGGACGAACGGCTTGTCCTCGGCACTACAACTACACCATCTGTCCAGCCGCGTCGGCCAAACCGATGGAATTGCCCTCCCAGGTGTTCATCAGCGACGGAAGCCGATGGACCATGCCATAGCGGACAGTCACGCCACTGTGACGATCAGTCACAGGGCGATCAGGAGTCACCAGACCCCCCAAAGGGTGCAATGCGAAGATTCCGCCCATAGGGGAGCATAGATGGGCGTGCGGAACCCTCCCCGGGCTCCTTGTCCTATTTTGGCATGAGGGGCGGCAAGAGACGCAAGCGCCGTGTAAGTGCCGTCCGTCACCCTTGAGGCAAAAAGCCCGGATCAGGGACGACACTCCGTCAGCTGGTCCAAGTGCGGTAGACCGTACGCTGTTCGATGCCTTTTCGACCGTGATGCACGTCACTCAGTTCGCGGAACGCAGGTCCCGCACCGCCCGCCACCGCTCCACCAGCCTGCCGTACGCCTCGCCCGCGGCCATGCCGTCGCCCTGGCTCAACGCCTCGACGCCTGCCGCCACATCGGCCGCGGAGTGGTCGTCCTCCAGCTCGCCGGCCGGCACCAGATGCACCAGGCCGCCGTAGTCCAGCTCCACCAGCGAGCGCGGATGGAATTCCTCCAGCCACCGCCCCACGTTCACCAGGCCGTCGATCAACGGCCCCTCGTCGAGCGTCTCCCTGAGCGTGCGCAGCGCCCTCGCCAGCCGTCGCCTGGCCTGCACCATGGGCGTGCGGTAGCGCAGCATCGGGGGCACCTCGCCGGTCCCCTTCTCGAACCGTCGCTCCTCGTCGGCGACCAGGACGAACCAGTTGAGCGGGATCTGCCAGGTCGCGGTGCGGATCCAGGGACGGGCGTCCGGGTTGCGGGCCAGCCAGCGCTCGTAGTCCTGGGCCGCCTGGTGGCGCACCAGCGGCGGCAGTACGGCGTCCAGCACCGGCGCGGGCAGTTCCTCGGCCAGGTCGCCCAGGGCCTGCCAGCCGCGCAGCCGGGTCCGCCAGGGGCAGACGCAGACGACGCCGTCGGCCTCCAGCACGAAGGCGTCGGCGCTCTCGTGCACCGGCACCACCACGGGCGGGGTGGGCAGCAGGTCGGCCAGCGAGCGGCGCAGCTCGTCCTGGTACGAGGGCCGGTCCGGGCGGCGGGCGTACCGGGCCCAGTGGGCGCGCTCCGGCTCCGGGAAGGCGGCCAGCGGCTCGTACACACGCAGGTACGCGGCATAGGGGACGACGACGGAGGACACCTTGGGCACGCCTGCTCCCTCCCCATCGGGTCCGGCTCGAAACCCCTGCAAATCGTCCCACGGCGATGCGTGCGCGCGCGGCACGGCAGAGTGATCCTGGACACTGCGCGGATGGTGACGGGGCCGAGGCTCTACGCTCATGCCACGGCCCCCGCCACCCGCACGGGAGCTGTCTTCACTCGCCGCTCTTTACACAGGAGTCACCACCGTGACCGACGTAACCGGCGCACCTGTCGATGTCCTGCACACCCTGTTCCACTCCGCCCAGGGCGGCCACGAACAGGTCGTGCTCTGCCAGGACCGCGCCACCGGCCTCAAGGCCGTGATCGCCATCCACTCCACCGCCCTGGGCCCGGCCCTCGGCGGCACGCGCTTCTACCCCTACGCGAACGAGGCCGAGGCCGTCGCCGACGCGCTCAACCTCGCGCGCGGGATGTCGTACAAGAACGCCATGGCCGGCCTGGACCACGGCGGCGGCAAGGCCGTGATCATCGGCGACCCGGAGCGCGACAAGACCGAGGAGCTGCTGCTCGCCTACGGTCGCGTGGTCGCCTCCCTCGGCGGCCGGTACGTCACCGCCTGCGACGTCGGCACGTACGTCTCCGACATGGACGTCGTGGCCCGCGAGTGCCGCTGGACCACCGGCCGCTCCCCCGAGAACGGCGGCGCCGGCGACTCCTCCGTGCTCACCGCCTTCGGCGTCTACCAGGGCATGCGGGCCTCCGCCCAGCACCTGTGGGGCGACCCCTCGCTGCGCGACCGCACGGTCGGCGTGGCCGGTGTCGGCAAGGTCGGCCACCACCTGGTGCGGCACCTGCTCGACGAGGGCGCCGAGGTCGTGATCACCGACGTTCGCGCGGACGCCGTCCAGCGGATGCTCGACCAGTACCCCGGGCGGGTGACGGCCGTGGCCGACACCGATTCACTCATCCGCCTGGAGGGGCTCGACGTCTACGCGCCCTGCGCCCTCGGCGGCGCCCTGAACGACGACACCGTGCCGGTGCTCACCGCCCGGGTGGTGTGCGGCGCCGCCAACAACCAGCTCGCCCACCCGGGCGTGGAGAAGGACCTCGCCGACCGCGGGATCCTCTACGCGCCGGACTACGTGGTGAACGCCGGCGGGGTCATCCAGGTCGCCGACGAGCTGCACGGGTTCGACTTCGACCGGTGCAGGGCGAAGGCGTCGAAGATCTTCGACACCACGCTGGCCATATTCGCTCGCGCGAAGGAAGACGGGATTCCCCCGGCCGCCGCGGCCGACCGGATCGCCGAGCAGCGCATGGCGGAGGCCCGCACGGCACTCTGAGGACTCGCCCGGCGCGCAGCCGCCGGCGAACCGACGGGGAGCCGCCCGGGGGCCCGGTCGAGGAGGCGCCCGAGGAGGCGCCCGAGGGGCGTGAGGAGGCGCGGACAAGGCGTGATCGGGTGTCCGGTCGCGCGCGTGAGCGGTACCCGCCGGTGGGAACTTCGAGAGAACTCTCACTTCCTCCGGCGGGTCGTACCCCGATAAGTGGTTAAAATCGCCACTGACCAGCGAGGACAGGGCACCTCGATGGTCCTGTGCACACGCGCGTGCTGCGGGCGACGTACCGTATAGGCGCGGGCTCAGGTACCGTGGAAGCCCTACGGACCGGCCTCTCCGAGGAGAGTCCGTTCCTGATTATGAACGCGTGTCAGACTCTGGGGCCGTCGAGCCCCGTCACCGAGGGGGTCGAGCCATGGGGCGCGGCCGGGCCAAGGCCAAGCAGACGAAGGTCGCCCGCCAGCTGAAGTACAACAGCGGTGGGACTGATCTGTCGCGTCTGGCCAGTGAACTGGGCGCATCTACTTCGAACCAGCCGCCTAACGGCGAGCCGTTCGAGGATGATGAGGACGACGACGACCCGTACGCACAGTACGCGGATCTGTACAACGATGACGAGGACGACGAGGACGACCAGTCCGGTCCCGCGTCACAACAGCGTCGCGGCGCATAACGCTCACAGCGCGGTCAGCCGCATCAGCAGTGCACTTACCCGGTCCGGGGCCTCAACGCCGGACCGGGTTTTGTGCTGCCCTGCGGGCGGTCCGCCGTCCCGGACCGCCCACGTGCCGTCCGGTCAGGCCGCGTAGTCCCCGACCAGCTCGGCGCCCGTCCCGTGGTCGCCCCGGTCGGTGATCTCGCCGGCCACCCATGCCTCGACCCCGCGGTCGGCCAGCGTCGCCAGCGCCACCTCGGCGGACTCCTGCGGCACGATCGCCATCATGCCGACGCCCATGTTGAGGGTCTTCTCCAGCTCCAGCCGCTCGACGTCGCCGCTCCGGCCGACCAGGTCGAAGATCGCGCCCGGGGTCCAGGTGGCGCGGTCCACGGTGGCGTGCAGCCCGTCCGGGATGACCCGGGCCAGGTTGGCCGCGAGTCCGCCGCCGGTGATGTGGCTGAACGCGTGCACATCGGTGGTGCGGGTCAGCGCCAGGCAGTCCAGCGAGTAGATCTTCGTGGGCTCCAGCAGCTCCTCGCCGAGGGTGCGGCCCAGCTCCGCGATCTCCGCCTCCAGGGCCAGGCCCGCACGGTCCAGCAGGACATGCCGGACCAGGGAGTACCCGTTGGAGTGAAGACCGGAGGACGCCATGGCGATCACCGCGTCACCCGTACGGATACGATCCGGACCCAGCAGCCGGTCGGCCTCCACGACGCCCGTACCGGCGCCGGCGACGTCGAAGTCGTCCGCGCCGAGCAGCCCCGGGTGCTCGGCCGTCTCGCCGCCCACCAGAGCGCAGCCGGCCAGCACACAGCCCTCCGCGATGCCCTTGACGATCGCGGCGACCCGCTCGGGATGGACCTTGCCGACGCAGATGTAGTCGGTCATGAACAGCGGCTCGGCACCGCACACGACGATGTCGTCCATGACCATGGCGACCAGGTCGTGGCCGATGGTGTCGTACACGCCCAGCCGGCGCGCGATGTCGACCTTCGTGCCGACGCCGTCGGTGGCGGAGGCGAGAAGGGGACGCTCGTAGCGCTTGAGGGCGGAGGCGTCGAAGAGCCCGGCGAAGCCGCCGAGGCCGCCGAGGACCTCGGGACGCCGGGTCTTCTTCACCCACTCCTTCATCAGCTCGACCGCGCGGTCGCCCGCCTCGATGTCGACGCCCGCGCTCGCGTAGCTGGCACCGGTGGTCTCAGTCATGACTTTGAGAACTTTCGTGTCGTACAGCTGAAGTGCTGCGGGGAATTACGGGCGACGGATCGCGTCGGAGGCGGCCGTGGCGGCGGGCCCCGAGGCGATCTCGGTCTCCAGGAGCTGCTTGCCGAGCAGTTCGGGATCCGGCAGCTCCATCGGGTACTCGCCGTCGAAGCAGGCACGGCACAGGTCCGGCTTGGCGATCGTGGTCGCCTCGATCATGCCGTCGAGGGAGATGTAGGCCAGGGAGTCGGCACCGAGGGAGTCGGTGATCTCGTCGATCGTCATGCCGTTGGCGATGAGCTCCGCGCGCGTGGCGAAGTCGATGCCGAAGAAGCAGGGCCACTTCACCGGCGGGGAGGAGATCCGGATGTGGACCTCGGCCGCGCCCGCCTCGCGGAGCATGCGGACCAGGGCGCGCTGGGTGTTGCCGCGCACGATCGAGTCGTCGACGACGACCAGACGCTTGCCCTTGATGACTTCCTTCAGCGGGTTCAGCTTCAGCCGGATGCCCAGCTGGCGGATGGTCTGCGAGGGCTGGATGAAGGTCCGGCCGACGTAGGCGTTCTTCACCAGACCGGTGCCGAACGGGATGCCCGAGGCCTCCGCGTAGCCGACCGCGGCCGGGGTTCCGGACTCCGGGGTCGGTATCACCAGGTCGGCGTCGACCGGGGCCTCCTTGGCGAGACGGCGGCCCATCTCGACGCGGGAGAGGTAGACGTTCCGGCCGGCGATGTCGGTGTCCGGGCGGGCCAGGTACACGTACTCGAAGACGCAGCCCTTGGGCTTCGCTTCCGCGAATCGTGAGGTGCGCAGGCCGTTCTCGTCCACGGCGATGAACTCGCCCGGCTCGATCTCGCGCACGAACGTGGCGCCCACGATGTCGAGCGCCGCGGTCTCGGAGGCGACCACCCAGCCGCGCTCCAGGCGGCCGAGGACCAGCGGGCGGATGCCCTGCGGGTCACGGGCCGCGTAGAGCGTGTGCTCGTCCATGAAGGCGAGGCTGAAGGCACCCCTGACCTGCGGGAGGATCCGCTGGGCGGCCTCCTCGACGGTCAGCGGCTTGCCGTCGTCGTCGACCTGGCCGGCGAGCAGCGCGGTGATCAGGTCGGTGTCGTTGGTGGCCGCTACCCGGGTCGAACGGCCATTGGTGTCCTTGGGCAGAGCGGCGACCATCTCGGCGAGCTGCGCCGTGTTGACCAGGTTGCCGTTGTGCGCGAGGGCGATGGAGCCGTGCGCGGTGGCACGGAACGTCGGCTGCGCGTTCTCCCACACCGAGGCACCGGTGGTGGAGTAGCGGGCGTGACCGATCGCGATGTGGCCCTGGAGTGATCCGAGGGCTGTTTCGTCGAAGACCTGGGAGACCAGGCCCATGTCCTTGAAGACGAGGATCTGGGAGCCGTTACTGACCGCGATTCCCGCGGATTCCTGGCCCCGGTGCTGGAGGGCGTAGAGCCCGAAGTACGTGAGCTTTGCGACCTCTTCACCCGGCGCCCAGACACCGAAGACGCCGCAAGCGTCCTGGGGGCCCTTTTCGCCGGGAAGCAGATCGTGATTGAGTCGACCGTCACCACGTGGCACGCCATCGAGTGTAGGCGAGGTGGACCGCTGGTCCGAACTGGGGATACGTACCGCCATCCGATGCGGCGATGCCGATCACCTTGGGTGTTTTCGCGTTCTTGCTGGTCAGAGCGGTGCGGGTGAGAACGGGCCTGCGCACGTGCGGCCCCACAGGGCGCTTGTGGGCCCGATCTGCGCGCGCCACGAGTGAGGTGTCGCACATCAGCCGAGTGTGTTGTGGCTGAGGTTCACGCGCTCACCGTGACCGGTGGTGAGTGTGAGTTCTCCGTCGCCGGCCCGGCTCTCGAGGGTGTTCCGTTCGAGCACCCGGGCGAGGGCCCGCTCGAAGGTCATCCGGGTGCGGTCGCACGCCATCCGGGTCGTCCGCAGGCCGCCGAAGGCGATCCGGTCGCCGTGCACGGTGACCGGCGCGCTGAAGAGGTTGCAGCCGAGGCTGCCCCCCGCCCTGCCGTCCCCGTCGCCCTTTCCGTCCTTCGCGGGCACGTCGATGCGGAGTCGGGCGGCGGCGGGAGCGCGCAGGGTCGTGCCGTGGGCGGTGACGCTGTCGACCCGCC